>NZ_JBLFEN010000001.1:413185-796526 GCF_047345485.1 Hyunsoonleella sp. 2307UL5-6
GTACAGCATTAACATCACCACTGAACGGAAGTACAGATGTTTCCATTGCATCGGATTTAACTTGGACGGCCCTAACCAATGCAGATGGTTATTTTGTAACCGTAGGCACAACATCAGGAGGCAGTGATATTTTAGATAATGAAAATGTCACAGGAACAACATTTGATTTACCAACGGACTTACCTGAAAACACAGAAATATTCGTTACAATAATTCCATATAATGGCGTAGGTAATGCCACAGGATGTGCAGAAGAAAGTTTTACTACAGAAACCTTAGCGATAGCCTTAGCGCCTGATAATACTAAGTACGGCTTTTCACCAGACGGAGACGGTGTTAATGAATATTGGGAAATTGATACAATAGAAAATTATCCAGATAACACTGTAACTATCTATAACCGCTGGGGAGATATAGTGTTTACAATTAAAGGTTATAATAATTCTACTAATGTTTTTAGAGGTGAAGCAAATAAAAAAACAAAAATGGGAGCTGGCACCTTACCGTCTGGAACTTACTTTTTTGATATTCAGATAAACGGAAATCATAATTTAAAGAAAACGAAAGGCTTCGTTGTATTAAAGCGCTAATCCTATGACATTAAAATACCTACACAAAACTAGTGCATTACTCATACTATTTATTTGCTTTTTAACTTGCAACGTGGTGTATAGTCAACAATCTGCATTATTTCCAGAATATAATTATAACCCTTTAATTATAAATCCGGCATATGCGGGACTTTTATCAACAACAGAGGTTACATTATCCAACACGGGGTTTAGTAATTTTGAAGGTGCACCAAGAAACCTTAATCTAAGTTTTCATACCCCATTACAAGATGGCAAAATGGGGCTTGGAGCTGCCATTATTAGAGATCAAATAGGCGTAACAAATTCTACAAACGCTTTTTTAGCGTATTCTTATAAAATATTTTTTGATTTTAAAAGTGATCGTCCGTATTGGCAAGATTATCAAGCAGGGTCTTTATCTTTTGCTATAACAGCAGGAGTTCAGCAGTTTCAAGATAATCTATTAAACCTTGGCATTACTGATGATGTTAGATTTAGCGAAAATGTTAACGCCTCTATTCCTAATATAGGCGCAGGTATATTATTTAATCATGCTAGATTTTATGCGGGTATATCTGCACCAAATCTTATTGGCTTAAAATTAGCGTCAGAAGATAACGTTAATATAGAATTTCCAATATATGGATATTTAGGGTATCGCTTTTTTAGCAATCGCTTTGAAGATATTATGGTAAAACCAAGTATATTATTGAGACATGAAAAAGGTGCGCCACTTCTAGCAGATTTAAATGTTTCTATTAGTTATAGAAATAAGTTTGAGTTAGGTGCTGGTTATAGATCAACATCATCTGTAAACCTATTAGCAGGTGTTTATTTAGCAGATACTTTTAGAATTATTTATCATTATAATATGGAAACAAATAATTCTCCACTAGGTAATACACATGGTATAATACTTAGTTTTAGATTTAATAACGGGTACCAAGCGAATTAATAAGTATTTTAGTAATATCTTTGTTTTGGCATATAATAACTTCATTTATGGTAATATGACAACTAAAGATTATATCTTTTATGCACTTGTTTTTTTAAATGTCGCATTCGTAGTTTTTGTATTTGTAAGCCGATATTTAACGAGACATAATCAACACCACCACGAGGATGTAGATGATACAGACAATGACACATAAAACCTCCTGAAATTTGAAAATTAATGACTGTATTTCACGTGTAATATCATTTCGCAATAGGCGCAGCCATACAATGGTCTGGTATTCCAAAGCCATCAATTAAAGCTCCAATATGCGGTCTTAATTCAGTAGATAATCGTTCTACACGATTACGAATCGCTTTAGATTTTGAACCGCTGATATACCCTTGCTCTAAAAACCAAGACGCATCTTTTCGTAGTTCGTTTAGCGCAAATAGAGTTCCTAATTTTTCAAATAATGCCTTATTTTTTTCGTCTTTAATGTTAGCTGTAAAGTCTACAAAAGTTGTGTAGGCTAACTCTATACTATAGGCTTTTCCTAAAGCCAATAAGTGAGTTTGCACCTTTAAAAAGGCTTGATAAGATGGTATGCCTTTTTTTACATAATCACGAATACGCATGGCGATAGTGTAGGTAAGGCGCCTTGTACGATAATCAAAAGCATCTTTATGAAATTTAGAACTGTATAAATGGTCTTTATCTACATTATTAGTATACACAGGATTAAACGTGCTTAATGTATCGCCAAGTCTAGAGCTTAATAATTTAAGAACAGCCGAAAATCCTGCGCTATTAAATTCCGATTTAAAATCGGATAAAACACCCTTGGCTGCTAATTGTAATAACACGTGATTATCACCTTCAAAAGTTGTAAAAATATCCACATCACTTTTAAGATCTGCAATTTGATTTTCTAATAAATAGCCTTTACCGCCGCAAGCCTCTCTACATTCCTGTATAGTGTCATTGGCAAACCATGTGACGATAGATTTAAGTCCTGCTGCCTGTGTTTCTATTTTTCGTTTGTCTGTTATAGTTTTATCACTGTACACCTTCATCATGTGCGTAAGTGTCACGTCATACACATAGCAACTCGCAATTGCAGGTGTTAGGCGCAATTGGTGAGATGGATAATCCATTAACAAATCTTCCTGTATCTTAATGCTATCATTAAATTGTCGTCGTTTTAATGCATGTTTTACAGCAATGGCTAGAGCTTTTTTAGCGCCACCAAGTCCAGCACGTGCCACACATATTCTACCGCCAACTAAAGTCCCTAACATGGTAAAAAAACGTTTACTCGGGTTTTCTATATCAGAATGATAGGTGCCTTCAGGTGTAATATCACCATATTTATTCAATAAATTGGCTCTTGGTACACGCACTTGGTTAAACCAAATTTTACCATTATCTACGCCGTTAAGTCCCAATTTATAACCATTATCTTCAATAGTAACTCCAGGCGTAAGCTTATGATTTGCATCACGAATAGTGACTAATATGGCATGAACACCATGGTTTTTGCCATCTACAATAAGTTGCGCAAACACCGAAGCCTTGGTGGAATGTAAGGCATTCCCAATATACTCTTTATTGTCATTTTTCCCTGGCGTATGAATAATAATACTGTCGGTTTCAGCATCATAAGTTGCAGTGGTTTTTATACCTCTCACATTAGAGCCATGTCCTGTTTCTGTCATCGCAAAACAGCCTAAAAGTTTAGCCTTACCAGTGTCAGATAAATAGGCATCATGATGAATTTTAGTGCCTAATTTTTGAATACTACCGCCAAAAAGTCCAAACTGCACGCCAAATTTTATCGCCATACTACCATCCACATACATCATATTTTCAAAAACAGCTGCATATGCAGGCATATCATCAATACCACCATAAGCTTCTGAAAACGCCATTGCACCATAACCTTTTTCACCTAAAAATTCAACTTGTTTTAAAACATGTGCCCTAAACTCTTCTTTATCTCTTTTAATATCCCATTTAAAAATAGGGTGACGCAACACCTCTCTAAACGTATCAACCACCACAGCATGCTCACCTTTTAAAAGAGTGTCTAATTCCGTAGCATTATAAAAATCAGAGGTAGTTTCCTTAACAATCTCAATGTCAAATAAATGGTTGTAATGGTTGGGTTGAATCCCTAAATTAATTTCAATATCCTTTAAGTATGGGTTAAACGGACAGTCTTCAAAATGATGACAAATCATTTTTTGACTAAATGTTGCTAGGGGATAGGTATCACTTTCTATTAACTTTATTTTTGAATTAGAAATAACATTTTTCCAATGCTTAAGTTCCTCATAAGCTGGAGGTGTATTTCTATCTAAGAATTTTATAAGATAATTGTAATCTTGCTTTGTAAGTGTATCGTCCTGTTTTATAGCCTTTTTAACTACCGAAATTTCAGAATATGATAATAAATCATCAGACCACATCACATAAAAAAACGGGATATATTGTAAAACACCCGAAGTATATTTTTCTTTTTCCATGACATGAATTTACGATAAAATTTATAATAATTGAAATTACACTATTTGTATCAAAATACTAAATAATACATCCTTAAAAGTTGTGTGCTAATTTTAAGCATAAAAAAGGTTATCTGAACGGATAACCTTTTTTATAAGTAGCTCATTAAATTATTTCAAACTTTCTAACAATTTCTCAGCTACTAACTCTGATGATGCAGGGTTTTGTCCTGTAATTAAATTTCCATCTTTTATAGCGTAAGCAGCCCAATCTTCTTTTTTAGAATAGAGGCCTTCATTATTTTTCAGCATATCTTCAACTAAAAATGGCACTACATCTGTTAGCCCAACAGCTGCTTCTTCACTATTTGTAAATCCTGTTACTTTTTTACCTTTTACTAAAGGAGTACCATCTGTATTTTTTACATTTTTTAATGCTGCTGGTGCGTGACATACAAATCCTATTGGCTTATCTTGAGCATTAAATGTTTCAATCAAAGTTATAGAAATAGCATCGGTTGCTAAATCCCATAATGGTCCGTGGCCTCCAGGATAAAATACAGCATCAAAATCATCTGGATTCATAGCTGATAGTACCTGTGTGTTTGCAATTCTACTTTTAGCTTCTTCGTCTTTATCAAAACGTTTTGTAGCTTCAGTTGCTGCGTCTGGTGTATCACTACTCGGGTCAATTGGTGCAGCTCCTCCTTTTGGGGTTGCAATTGTAATATCTGCACCTTTATCTATTAATGTGTAATATGGGTTAGCAAACTCTTCTACCCAAAACCCTGTTTTTTTTCCTGTATCTCCCAATTTGTCGTGAGATGTTAATACAAATAATATCTTCATTTTTTATTCTTTTTTAAATTCATTTTTTTACTTCTGAAACCTTTTCAAAAAGATGTTTCCTATTTTGTATTTATAAAGCTTGTAGCTACAGTAATGATAGTAGTATTGTTTTTATAATTACTTTTAATAGGCCATTTTAACAATTTTCTCAACCTTTTCTGGTGCTAACGATTGGTGTTCTCCTAAACCTAACCAACCACGGTTTGTAAAACGTTTAGCAATTTCTTCTGCTGTCCCTTCATAATCGTCAGTATAATCAGATAATTTTGTATCTATATCTAAAGATTTAAAAAAAACAGTTGTTTTTTTAATAGCTGCATAAGCTTTATCATCTATATTGCCTTCTGTAATACCCCAAACACGCTCGCCATATTGCGCTAGTTTTTCTTTTTTGTCCTCAAAATTATAGTTGTAATGACTTTCGGTGATAATGGCCAATGTTCTAGCATGATCTATACCATACAGCGCCGTTAATTCGTGTCCCATGGCATGAATAGCCCAATCTGTTGGCACTCCTTTTTGAATTAATCCGTTTAATGCCATGGTGCAACTCCACATAAAATTCGAAGCTGCTTTATAATCAAATTTCTCTTTTAATATGGTTGGTGCAATTTCAATTAAAGTTTGTAAGATACTTTCAGCAAAACGATCTTGTAATTTAGCGTCAATAGGATACGTCATGTATTGTTCTAGAACATGTGTAAAAGCATCGGCTAAACCATTTGCCAATTGCCGTTGCGGAATAGATTTTATCACTGTAGGGTCTAGAATAGAAAACTGCGGAAACAAACCAGGCCCGCCCATAGCAAACTTTTCTTTTCGCTCTGCTCTTGTTATTACAGCTCCAGAGTTCATTTCAGAGCCTGTTGCTGGTAATGTTAGTACTGTGCCAAAAGGCATTCCTTTTTCTGTTCTAATATTATCCTTTAAAATAGTCCAAGGTTCATGACCTTCATACAATGCTGCTGCAGCTAAAAATTTGGTACCATCTATTACAGAACCACCACCAACAGCTAACAAATAGCTAACATTTTCAGTTTTAATTATTTTTAAAGCTTTCATTAATGTATCGTAGTCAGGATTGGCAGGTATACCTCCAAACTCTGTTACATCAACATTGGTTAAAGCTGTTTTTACTTGATTGTAAATACCGTTTTTTTTAATACTGCCGCCTCCATAAAGTAATAATACTTTAGCATCAGCAGGAATTTCGTTTTTTAGTTGTGCTATGGTATCCTTTCCAAAAATAATTTTAGTCGGATTTTTAAATTCAAAATTGTTCATCTTCTTCTTCGTTTTTAATTTAATTTTTATAAAATTTATGCAATAACTGTAACCAAATCTGTAGTGCTTTTTCTAACCTTAACAAGGTCTACTAACCAATCATTACCAGCATCTCTATACCCAATTGGCAGCATTACTGCACTGCGTAAACCTTTGGCTCTTAAACCTAATATGTCGTCTAACTTATTTGGATCAAAACCTTCTAAAGGTGTAGCATCTATACCCTCAAAAGCTGCAGCTGTAATAGCTTGCGCAAACGCAATATAAGCTTGTTTTGCAGCATGATTAAAGTTGACTTCTGCATCTTTTTGCGGGTATGTACTCAATAACTGTTGGCGGTAATTTTCCCAACCTTCATTTTTAAAACTTCTAATCTCGTTTGTTAAGTCAAACATATAGTTAATCCTATCTGCGGTATACGTATCCCAAGCTGCAAAAACGAGTAAGTGAGAGCAATCTGTAATCACTGACTGATTCCAAGCTATTGGTCTAATTTTTTCTTTAACTTCTTTATTTTTAATCACAAATATCTCAAAAGGTTGTAAACCACTTGATGTGGGTGCTAAACGAGCAGCTTCTATAATACGATCAATTTTTTCTTCTGCTACCTCTTCACCATTCATTGCTTTTGCTGCATAGCGCCAGTTTAATTTATCTAGTAATTCCATATTTTTCTAATTATTTTTAATGTTTGTTATTTCATTTGATGTTATAATTGTTTTTGTTGAATTTGAATTCGCTAATACAATCATAGTTTGTGCAATAGCATCAGCTTCTGTAATACTATATTTTTTCAATTTTCCAAAGAATAAAGGTTGAATACATTTAATTACAGCCAGCCCAATGTTTTCTCCAATACGATTTTCCTGTCTATCACCGCCAATTATAGAAGGCTGTAATATATGTGTCTTTTCTATTTTTTCAGAAAGTACAGCAGCTTCCATTTCACCTTTAATTTTAGTGTAAAATATACTGCTATTTGCATTCGCACCTAATGCCGATACTACCAAAAATGTTGATATACCGTTTGCTTTAGCAAGTTTTGCAGCAGTTACGGGAATACCAAAATCTATTTTTTTATATTGTGTTTTGTCTGGTGTTTTTTTTGCAGTTGTACCAATACAGCAATAAACTTCATCTGCAGTAAAATCTTTCTTAAAGTGCTCCAATTCTAAAAGATCACCTATAAACTGCTTAACTCTGTTAGGAAGTCCATCAATTTTTGTTCTGGAAAAAAGTTTAATTGTAGCGTAACGCTCGTCTTTTAACAATTGCTTTAAAACAAGAGAGCCTGTTAATCCTGTTGCGCCTAAAATAAGTGCTGTTTTTTTCATAATTATATTTTAATACTGTCCCAAGCAGTTACAAATGCCGCGTCAATATGTACACCTGTCAATTCAAATTCGTTTTGCTTTTGTGCCATCATTAAAAATGATAAAGGATTAATGGAATAGGCATATAAAATATAATCAGAGATTGGCTTAATCACACCTTCCTGTTTACCACGCTCCCAAAGGTCGAGTAGGGGCTGTAGGTGTTTAATACCCTCTTTCCTGCTAGGTTCATCAATTATTGGTGTGTTATTACACTGGTTTAAAAAAAAGGCATATTCGCTTTCATTACTATTAAAAACAGCAATACGTTTCCAAATTAATTCAAAACCCTTTATAACAGATGTATTTGTGGTATAGGTTTCAAAAACAAAATCTGTGTATTTAGATTTTACTTCCAAATAGGTTTGGTTTACCAAGTCTTGTTTATTTTCAAAATACAAATAAATTGTGGCAGGCGAAACATTTGCCATTTTAGCAATTTTACTCATAGGCGTAGCATGAAATCCATTATTGTTTACTAATGTTATGGTTGCTTTTACAAGTGCGTTACGCTTATCTATACTTTTTTGAAGTTTAGCCATATTATAATCTTTATGGTACAAAAGTATAAATAAAAATGAATGTTCATTCTTTTTTTAGAAAACTTTAGTATTTAAAGCCTAAAAACGTTACACTTAAAACCAAAAACGGAGAGTTGGGTTCAAAAAATATTATAATTTTAAAAAAAATTAATTTATAATAATGCGATACGAACTTATCATATTACTAACCCTTTGTTATAATTTAAATACTATGAGCCAGAATAAACAAATAGAAGTGCAGTGCGATCCAATAACTGGCCTTTGTAAAATTCCTGATTTTGAAATTAATGATACAGCAATAGTATGGAATAACGATGAGGAACTATTTTATATAGGTGATCCCATGTGCAGTTGGTGTTGGGGAATATCTCCACAAATAAATGCTTTACAACGTTACGCAACTAAAGAGCATATAAAATTTAATTTAATTATGGGCGGATTAAGACCTGGTGGTGGTCAAGAATGGGATGAATCTTTTAAGCAGTATCTTAAACATCATTGGCAACAAGTCAGTAAAAGAAGTGGTCAGCCTTTTAGTTTTTCCTTATTTGAAAAAGACGCTTTTAACTATGATACTGAGCCTGCCTGTAGAGCCGTAGTAACCGCTAGAACATTAGCGCCAGAAAAAACTTTAACATTTTATGAACTTATACAATACTATTTTTATGCAACATCTAAAGACCCTAAACAATTAGAGTTTTACAAACCTATTTGCGAAACGCTAGATATTGATTTTAAGGTATTTAGTGATAACTTTAATTCTAAATCCATAAAAGCTGCTACCAAAGCAGATTTCATTAAAAGCAGAGATTTGGGGATTCAAGGGTTTCCCTCAGTAGTATTTAGGCAAAAAGATAAATTATATGTAATAGCTAGAGGTTATACGGAATTTGATGCACTCAAAACATCGATTTTAAAATTGAAACGTAAAAACGACTAATATCTCAAGCAGTTTTACACATCTCATATTGTTTTACATCACAACAACAATTACTCTCGCTTGTTTTTAAGTTCATTTTTTAATCATAAAAAGAACACAAAAAATAACAATGTATTTGAAATTGACTAATTTCGCTCCATAATTTTCAAAGCTTTATTTACCTAAATCTACAGTTTTAAATGTCAAAATATATTCATGCTAACATAGCCATAAAGTGGTGTATGGTTTTAGTCATTAGCTTGTCATCCATAATAACAGAGGCACAAACTATTGATAAAGTCAAGAAGTTTTTCACCTTTTACCCAAATAAAAAAGCGGCAGAACGCGATTCTACAATTTACAAACAAAAGTTTATTGCAGCACCTGTGTTTACCTATTCCCCAGAAACTAATTTTGCCTTTGGCACTGGTGCAAAATATCTTTTTAAATTTAATGGTAGTGGTGACGAAACAAGAGTCTCTAACATGCCCATGACTTTGCAGTACACACTTAATAGCCAGTTTTTTCTTTTCTCAGGATTTGAAGTTTTTACAAATCAGGAAAAATGGGTTATTGAAGGTAATTTGTTATTTCAAAATTACCCACGATTGTATTATGGTATAGGTAGCCAAACACCAAGTAGGGCAGAAGAGCAGTACGATTACTATCAGTTTCTTGTAGAACCTATATTTCTAAAGCGAATGTTCTTAAAATACCTGTTTGTTGGAGCAGGATTTAGATACAATAAAATTTATAATACCGAATTCGAAGCTAACGGTCTTATCGCTCAAAACCAACCCAATGGATTTAATGGTTCTATATCAGTAGGAGCAGAGGTTGCCATGCTTTATGATAGTAGAAGTAATATTTTAAACGCGCAGGACGGCTGGTATTTTGAATTTACACACGGTAAGTACGATAAGGTTTTGGGCGGTACAGATATATTTAATTTAACACGTTTTGATTTAAGAGGATTTTTTGATATTTCTAAACAAAACAAAGATGTTTTAGCCTTTCAATTTCTTGGTCAATTTTCACGTGGTGATTTACCATTTTCAGAATTTTCATTTTTTGGTGGTAGCGAAATTATGCGTGGCTATCAAGAAGGACGCTTTGTAGATCGCGATTTGCTTGCAACTCAAATTGAATACCGAAAGAATTTTAAGAACTCCAGATGGGGTTTGGTTGGGTTTGCTGGTACAGGCGATGTATATCGTAATGTGAGTGATTTCCAAATTAAAAATCTGAAACCAAATTTTGGAGCTGGTGCGCGATTCTCAATAGATAAAACTGAAAACCTAAATCTCCGTTTCGATATTGGTTTTGGAGAATCTGGTAACAGTGGTTTTTATTTTGGCATTGCTGAAGCGTTTTAGCTGTGGTGTGATTTTATTAATTTTATGATTTAAGTATAATTTTTATTTAACTATTCTGTATTACAACTTGTCTTCGAAGGTTATTAAGGATAACCTGAGCTTTGGTTACATTCTAACGATAAAGGTCTAGGTAAACCTTTTAAAGTAGGAGCGAGGTAGAGCGTTAGTAAGAAACTTTAATATAACCGTTGTGCATTTTGAAAAAATCATGTCAATTCGAGTAAATTTCACGAGTGAAATGTGTATATAGAATAAGAATTTTTAATATGAATTGGTGCTCCATACGATTTTTATCAAAAAAATTACTCGAACTGACATTACACTGTTTATTTCAACTCAAAATGCACAACGGGTTTACTATTTATGTTTTTACCCATTTGATAAATTATTTATTTTAAACTCAAAGCGTAGATTTTTAATCAATAATCCAATTACCTGTGTAATGAATAGCATTGTATAGCGACTACTGTTTTTTTGTATTACTCATAAAATAAATGTCATGAAAAATGTTCTTAAATATTGTTTTGTTTTAATCTTTGCATTGGTTAGTTGTAGTGATGAATCTGAAAATCAACAACAGGCAAATTCAGTACCCCAGCCAAGAAATTGTGAATCAACAAGTCTTTTAGTAGGTCAATCTCGTGAGCTTAGTGTGAGTAATACCTATGGGATTAGTGGTTCAGTCACAATTGTATCGGATTGTGAAATTGAAATTACAAATTTCTTTTACGATGGATCAGGTCCAAATGTTAGTGTATATGCAGGTATAGATGGTGATTTTAGGGGCGGTGTCAATATGAGCGAGCCAATTAACGGAACAAGGTTTCAAGGAGAAACTTTAAATCTATTCTTACCCGAAGGCTCCAGCTTTAACGAATTCAATGGTATCAGTATTTGGTGTTTTGAGTTTGATATAAGTTTCAGTTCTGCATCTTTTTAAAGTGTTTTTCTTTCTTAAAATGATAGTTAAATATTGAAGTGTACTGTAATTTCCAAAATGTACGAATATGGCATTGAAACATTTGGATTAAAACAGGCGCAAGCATATGTATTAGGAATATACGATATCTTTCAAGTTTAATCCGATAATAGTAACCTTGGACGCGATGCCTCAGAATTTGTATTTTCATTAAAACGGTTTTCTTATAAATCTCATACTGTTTTTTTATTTAGCTACAGCTATTGATATTTTTATTGTTCGCATATTGAATCAAAGTATGGATTATGAAAACAATTTATAGCTATAAATTTTTCTCTGCACAATTACAATAAAACTCATGTTTTTAATGTTACAAAGACAATTTATATAATGTCTGATTATAATTTCAAAATGAATTATAATGTTCTGCGTTATCTAACTTTGCTTTGGTAAAAAGCTTTACCATTACTAATCTTCTTTATTTTTTTCTTTCTAAAAGTTTCTTTGGCAACTGTAATGGAATACGCTTTGCCCGAAGCGACGATCGGAGCGAAGTGGCAATGTGTATGGAATGGGAATAGTCGTTAAATGTATGAAATTGACTTCTATAATTTTGTAATATACAATTAAATACATTATATTGCACCAATAGTATGATTATTTAAACATTCAGTTATGTCGACAATTCGAAAAACGATTACATTTACAGCAAAACAAGATCAGTGGATAAAATCTCAAATTAAGGCAGGAGAATTCACAAATGATAGTGAATATCTTCGTGATTTAGTAAGACGTGACCAAGCTAAAAAAGCAAAGTTCTCAGCACTTAAAGCAGCTATAACTGAAGGTATGGAAAGTGGTGTTAGTGATAAATCCGTTCCAGATATTATGAAGGAAGTCGAAGAACGCATGCGAGCAGATGGGCGTTTATAAATTATCAAGAAAAGCCGAAATTGATCTTGCCAAAATGTATGAATATGGCATTGAAACTTTTGGATTAAAACAAGCCAAGGCATATTTATCAGGAATGCATACACTTTTTCAAGTACTAGTTGATAATGCTACACTTGGTCGTGATGCATCTGAATTTATGCTATCTCTAAAAAGATTTTCGTATAAATCTCATACTATTTTTTATTTAGTCACGGATATAGATATTCTAATTGTTCGTGTATTGAACCAAAGTATGGATTATGAAAAGAATTTATAACCATATATTTTTCTTTTCATGATTACAATAAAACTTACATTTTTATGTAACTTGAGCTTCGGTTAAAAGCGAAAGTTGCTACTACAGTTTCTTCTACAATGTTAATGAAACACTTTTTATGCGACGACGTAGGAGGGAAGCGTAATATGTGTGGAATAGCAATAAATGTCAGAAAATGTTCATAAGTATTGATGTAATTGAATGAATATTAAGTCAAAACTTCCTTATTTTAGTTTCTTAAAATCTAATGAATGAAAATTTTACATATAACCGATTTACATTACACAAACAGAATAGGAGGAAGGACTAAGCAACAAAAATTAATTGAAAAGTTTTTAGTTGACATAAAAGAAAAAGCATTAAACATTGATTATGTAATATTTTCTGGCGATTTAGTAAATGATGGTTCCAATAAAAAAGATTTTGATATTGCTTGTAATGAGTTTCTTGTAAAAACATTAAGTGTTTTAAATGTTGATAAGTCAAATTTATTCATCTGCCCAGGGAATCACGATGTGGAAAGAGATGTTGTTTCTAACTCAGTTATTAAATATCTTGATGAAGAAATAAATGATAATTATAAACTAAACAATTTTTTTAGAAAAAACAATCCTGACTTAGAAACTAGTCATAAACCTTTAAGAAATTATAGAGAATTTATTAATAAATATTTTAATAAAGACAATGACGATTACAGTGAAGAAATGTACTCAACCCATATTAGAAATTCTGAAAATGGAAAAATTGGGTTTGTTTGTTTTAATACAGCATGGAGGTCAATAGGTCAGAATGATGATAATAATCTACTATTTCCACTATCTAAAATTGATGAAGCTCTAGATAGAATATTTAACTGTGAAATAAAAATTGCAATCCATCATCATCCATTAAATGACATTAAGCCTTACAACTTATATGATTTAGAAGATTTACTTCATAAAAGGTTCGATTTTATGTTTAGTGGTCATTTACATAAAAATAATGTGACAATGGATATAACGCCAAATGATGGTGTTGTAAAATTTGGTTCATCAGCAAGTCTATGTTTTGATGAAAATTCACAAATTGGTTATTCATTAATTGACATTGATTATGATGATCTAAAATTTCATGTGAGTTTCAGAATGTATGATCAAAAGAATGAGATATTTTATGCTTTGCCTATTAAAACGGATAAAATTCCAACTACAGAAATAAAAAAAGAGCAAAATAAACTAAGGAAAAATATAAGAAAAAGATATTTAGAAGAACTTGAAAATTCAAAAAGCTTATTAGTTGAAAGTGGTAATAGTAGTGAAGGGAAAAATTTATTAGAGTTAAGCACTAATCCTGTTCTTAAAAACAAATCTTTATCAGAAATTTTAAATAATGAAGAACAATCCCATCCTGATTTTGCTTGGTCAAGTTTTTTTGAATTTAAAAAAGACTTTATAATTTTTGGAAAGGATAAATGTGGAAAAACTATTTTACTAAAGAAAATCGAATTAGAGTTATTAAAAGATTTTTCTTTGCATGATTATATCCCGTTTTTTATTGATATTAAATCATGGAGTAGTTCAAATCAAATTTTTAATTTCGAAAGAGAGTTTGCTAAATATTACTATATAAATACGAATGTTGCAAGACACCTTCTTCATGACAAGAAAATTGTATTGCTAATTGATAATTTTCATATAAACAGTAAGGTTATTGATCATATAAAAGATAAGATAGAAGAATATGTTACTAATTATGATAACTTTAAATTAGTACTATGTTCAGTTAGTGGCTCCTTAAGTTCATTTGATAGTTCAAGATTTGATGGGAGAGTGCTTACTAAGCTATATTTTCACAGATTAAGGAAAATACATATTAAAGCTTTAACTAAAAAAAATTATAATCTATCTCAAGAAAAAGAAGAACAAATTGTAGAAAAAATTAATACTATTTTCAAAAAGCTTTCTATTCCTTTTAACTATTGGACAGTATCAATATTTTTATGGGTATTTAATAAAGATTCAAATAATAACTTGCATAATGATGTAGATTTAATCAACCTGTATATTGAAAAACTTTTAGAAAAAGAACAATTAACTGTATCGGCTTCAACATTTACTTATAATAATTATAAAAAGTTATTGGCAAACCTTGCTTATTTTTTACTTAAAAAACACCATTTAAATTCACACTACGCCAAGTATTCTGAAATTATCGAATTTATCCAGAAACAACTCGACAAAAACCCAAGAAAAAGCACTAATCCAAAGGAAATATTTGAATACTTAGATTCAAAAGGTCTATTGCGTAAAAAAGAACCCGACATTTATTCATTTAGACTAAATGGTGTATTTGAATATTTTATAGCCTATTATATGACTTTGGATGAGGACTTCTTAAGTAGTGCTCTAGAGGATAAAAGTTATTATCTATCATTTGCTAATGAATTTGAATTATATGCAGGATTCAAAAGAGATAACATTAATTTTTTAAATAGAATATATGGTAAAACTAAAGAGAATTTTTCACAGCTAAATTTATTATATGATTTAAATGAAAGCAACTTAGATAGTTTGTTAATAAGTAAAGTTAAGGAGGCTGATCATTTAGGTAAAGTTCTGGAAAAGTATTCTAAAAAATTTCAAGAAGGTTTAACGGAAATACAGCAGGATGAAATAGAAGAACAAATGATTAATGAGATGAAAATAGATGAATCTCATAGTGAAGTAAAACAGAAAATTATTAAGTCATTTAATGATACTGCTGAAACTTTAGAAGATAGTTTAAAAATTTTAGGTAAAGTATTTAGAAATATTGATGATATAGATGATTCAAATTTGGTATATGAAATATTTGATTATATAATTGACAATGCCTGTTTATGGAGTTATAAATTGTTAGATGAATTTGGAGAAATGGATTTATCTAAAATAATAAAGGAAGATGTAAAAGGAGAAGCTCAAGGACTTCTTAAACTAATATCTAGTGTTATCCCAACATTAGTTCAAGTAAGGTTATATGATATGATTGGGCATGTAAATTTGGAAGCTATTATTTTAGATAGATTAAAAACAGCAAAAGAAAATTTTAAAAAAAATCAGTTCAAAATCTTTATTTATACCTTTCTTCTTTTAGATATAAATTATAATTCACATAAAAGAATTGTAGATGATGTCATGCCACTTATTAGAATACCCATTATAAAGTACTCTTTTATTTTAAAACTAAATTATTATTTAGGTTTTAAAAACACATTATCCAAAGAAGATAAAAAATTTCTAAATAATAGAATTCAAAGTCAGTATCTAAAATTTAATAATAAAGTTGATATCGGAGATGTACAGAGAAATCTCTCTAAAAAGAATCAAAAATATCAAAATGAATAGCTTTTAATTCGACCTCATAAAGTTTTGGCTAAAACAATAGTAGAGTGGAGCGTCCATATTTTAGACTATACAAATGCAATAATCCAGTGGATGATTGCATTTGGATACATCATATCTAGAGCTAAATAGCATTTATGTGTAATTAACTAAAAATGTCTACTAGACATTTTATTAACGTTAAATAGTCTAAAATATAGCGTAACGAGCCGTTAATTGTTTCCAAAATTATATGCAGCCTTGAATTTTTGTTTTAGGTATTTAACTTTCGCTAAATAGTGTTTCAAGACACTATTTTAAAGAATTGATTGAGTAGCAATTTTTAAAATACCTAATAATGAAATACGAAAAAAAAGGATTAATTGAAGCTCTACATATAACAAGTGCATAGAATTTTATTTTTCTTAAAATTTATGCTCTTGTGGCAAACTTACGAGAATCGTCTAAAATTTTTTATTAAGTACATTTTGTCAAATACGCGATTTTTGATAATAGCAAAAAGGTTAGCTTTTATTTTGGCGTTAGCAAGCGATGGAGAGTTATTCGCAAGGTTTATATTTTTTTAGAGGAGCTCATGAATGCTGCGCATTTGTGTGTAAAATAAATTGCCAATGCAATTTGATTTTATAAAACAATCGAGCGCTTGGTAGCGGCTATTTTACATAACGAACAACTATGTCACAATTAGCTTGTACATAATTACTATCGATATAAGCCTAAAGGCGTTATATCTGTAATTATGTCAAATAGCCCAAAAATGGGCTATTACGCTAATTGTTGTAAAATGTACTATAATTTATATTATGTAAAATAGAATATTTAATACCGATATACCTACTTCACTATTTAAATAATAAATCTTGTATTTCTACAAATACTAAATAATACATCAAGAAACTAAGAAATTTAAATAATAGAAATAGAAACCTTATAAAATTCAGTAATTTTAAGGTCAATACTAAAATACCTTTTAAATCTTATAAAAACGATGCCTAAAAATATATACGGTGACCCCTTAATACCATGTTGTACAAACCCTATGACGGGTTATTTTAGAGACAGTTTATGTCGTACCATGCCCGAAGATACTGGCACGCATGTAGTTTGCGCCTTAATTACTGACGATTTTTTAAAGTACACAAAATCTAAAGGCAACGATTTAAGCACACCAAAACCACAATGGCAATTTCCTGGGTTAAAAGCTGGTGATAAATGGTGTTTATGCGTATCGCGCTGGCTAGAAGCCGAAAAAGCTGGTGTTGCTCCTAAAATTGACTTAAAAGCAACACATATTAAAGCCTTAGATTTTGCACCTTTAGAACGTTTTGAGGCGTATGCTATCTAATCAAAAGCTACCTGTCATTTTTAAAGTAACAATCCGTACACCATCATAAAATTAAGGTGCTATCCGTTTTATTGGATTCTAAACTTAGAGTTTAAAATCCTTATGTTGTAGTATATTCAAGCGTATTCAAGTTGTAATATATTTTATGAAACATCATCTTTATTTTATGCATAATTCGGTACTTTTGCTAAGCTTAAATTCAAATTATAGCTTATAAAAATTGCTATAAACTGTGCAGATAAAATTTTTATTTAGCTTTAAAACTACTGAGAATGAAACAGACTGCTTTATCAAACATACACGAAGCCCTTGGTGCTAAAATGGTGCCTTTTGCTGGATACAATATGCCTGTACAATACGAAGGCGTAACCATTGAACATGAAACTGTTAGAAATGAGGTTGGCGTGTTTGATGTATCCCACATGGGCGAATTTTTGATTGAAGGGCCGCAAGCCTTAGCACTCATTCAGAGTGTATCTAGTAATGATGCTTCAAAATTAACTGTTGGAAAAGCACAATATAGCTGCTTGCCTAACGATACTGGTGGTATTGTAGACGATTTAATTATTTATCGCATTAAGGAAGAGACTTATCTGTTAGTGGTAAATGCCAGTAATATTGAAAAAGATTGGAACTGGATAATGTCTAAAAACACTATGAACGCTACCATGCGCGATTTAAGTGAGGCCTATTCCCTACTCGCTATACAAGGTCCAAAAGCTGTGGAAGCAATGCAGTCTTTAACAAGTCACGATTTATCGGCCATTACATTTTACAATTTTATTGTTGGCGATTTTGCAGGAATAGACCATGTGATTATTTCGGCTACAGGATACACGGGAAGCGGTGGTTTCGAAATTTATTGTAAAAACACTGAGGTGGAACAAATTTGGACTAAAGTTTTAGAAGCTGGAGCCGATTTTGGTATAAAACCTATAGGACTTGCAGCACGTGATACTTTACGTTTAGAAATGGGCTATTGCTTATATGGTAACGATATTGATGATACTACCTCGCCTATTGAGGCTGGTTTAGGTTGGGTTACGAAATTCACTAAAACCTTTACAAATTCCGAAGCGCTAAAAGCTGAAAAAGAACGTGGTGCAGACCGAAAATTAATTGGTTTTGAATTGGACGATCGCGGTATTCCAAGACATGGTTACGATATTGTAGATGGCAACGGAAATGTCATTGGAAACGTAACATCAGGTACTATGGCGCCTTCATTAGGCAAAGGTATTGGCTTGGGCTACGTCCCTCCTGTTTTTGCAGCTGCTGGTAGTAAAATCAATATTCAAATTAGAAAAAAAACAATTCCTGCAACAGTGGTTAAATTACCATTTTATAAACAATAGATGGATTATCAAGATATTTTAAATGAAATTTACGAGAAAGTCATGTCTTTTAAAGACAGAGGCATTCCTGCTTCGTACATTCCAGAATTAGCACATGTAAATCCAGAAAATTTCGGATTGCATTTAAGATTCAATACTGGTGAAACCTATGGCGTAGGCGCATATCACACTAAATTCTCAATTCAAAGTATATCAAAAGCACTATCCTTAGCTTTAGCTTCCTCTTTTAAAAATAATGAGATTTTAAAACGTTTAGATGTTGAGCCTTCTGGCCATCCTTTTAATCAATTGGCATTATTAGAAATTGAACATGGTATACCAAGAAATCCGTTTATTAATTCTGGTGCTATTGTAATTGCTGATATTTTAGTTTCAAAATTAAAAAACCCCAAACAAGATTTTTTAGACTATGTTAGAGACATCACAGGTGATGATACTATAGATTACGACTATAAAGTAGCACAATCTGAAAAAGATACAGGGCATAAAAATTATGCTGCTGCACATTTACTTGAATCCTTTGGGAATTTAAAAAATGATGTTAATGAGGTTTTAGATTTTTATTTTCACCAATGTTCGTTACACATGTCTTGCACCCAAATAACAAAAGCATTCTATATGTTTGCAAACCGCGGTAAATGTGTTTTAAACAAAACAAGACTTACCGAGCAACGTGTAAAACGTATTAATGCCATAATGTTAACCTGCGGATTTTATGATGAAGCTGGAGAGTTTGCCTTTGAAGTGGGTTTACCAGGAAAAAGCGGCGTTGGTGGTGGTATTGCAGCACTCCTTCCCGAGCAATTTGTAATTTCGGTATGGTCACCAGGGCTTAATAAACGCGGTAATTCTAAATTAGGCATGCTAGCTTTAGAACAATTTACTTCAAAAACACAGTTATCTATATTTTAATTTTTGGTATTGACGTTTGATTAGAGATGAAGGGTATTAGCGAAAAACATAAAATATTAGTGCTTGGTGGTAGCGGTTTTTTAGGTGGTGCAATTTATAAGGAACTCTGCTCCTATTTTAGAACTTTTGCGACTTACAATACAAACAACAGTCAGTTTGAGAAAAACCATCATTTTTTTCAATATAATTTTGAAGAAGATGATATTTTTGAGATTCTTGATATAGTAAAACCAACTATAATAATTTCTGCATTACGCGGCGATTTTTCAAAACAAGTGTTGTTACATCAGCATTTAGCAGAATATGTGGTGAGTCAAAATGTAAAATTACTATTTCTATCCTCTGCCAATGTGTTTGATGCGTATAGCAAATACCCGAGTTACGAAGAAGATAAAACCTTGAGTAATAGTATTTACGGCCATTTTAAGATAAAAATTGAAAACATGTTATTGCGCTTACCAAAACGGCAAATAGCAATTTTAAGACTGCCTATGGTTTTTGGAAATCAATCACCTAGAATAAACGAAATACTGCAACATATAAAAGATGAAACACCTATAGAGATTTTTCCTAATTTAATAATGAATGTTACAACAGATTCTAAACTTACGCAACAAATTCATTACATCATTAACAGAAATAAATATGGAGTGTTTCACTTAGGCAGTAACGATTTGGTGCATCATGATGATTTTATTAAAGAAATAATATCCACATTAAATATAAATAAAAAAGAACATTATAAAAGGGTATATACTACCAACGATGATAGATATTTAGCAGTATTACCTAAAGTGAATAAACTACCAAAGCACCTTCAATTGTATAGTCAAAACATATTAGAAGAATTAAGCCTTTAAGTTGAATGTTTTGTATTAAAAACTTATATTAGGTATATGTAACTTATAAAAATAAATTATGAAAAAACTCTCTGAACAAGAAATAGAAGCTAAATTACTAAGATTTCCAGATTGGGAGTATTATGATAATGCCATACATGCAGAATTTGAGTTTGAAAACTTTAAAGATTGCTTTAGTGCTATGAGCCGTATTGCTTTTGAGTGTGAAGCCTTAAGTCATCATCCTAACTGGTCTAACGTGTATAATGTGTTAACCATTTCTTTATCTACGCATGATGCTGATGGTGTAACTTCTAAAGATTTTAAATTGGCAGAAGCTATTGAAACTATTGTGGAGCCAGAAGATGAATAACACAATTTTTGCGCTTAGTTTATAGTACTGCCAGAAACTATTATTTTTTTAAATTTGCGAAACGTCTAAATAATAATAAACTTTAGGCACTATAATGACTTATAACTTTTTAACTTAAAACTATGGGAAGAGCTTTTGAATTTAGAAAAGCAAGAAAAATGAAACGTTGGTCTGCCATGAGTAAAGCCTTTACGCGTATAGGTAAAGATATTGTAATGGCTGTAAAAGAAGGTGGTCCAGATCCTGATAGTAATTCCCGATTACGTGCGGTGATACAGAATGCGAAGTCTGTAAATATGCCAAAGGATAATGTAGAACGTGCTATTAAACGTGCATCTGACAAAAGCCAAGGCGATTATAAAGAAGTAGTTTTTGAAGGTTATGCACAACACGGTATTGCTATTTTAGTAGAAACAGCGACTGATAATAATACAAGAACCGTAGCTAATGTGCGTAGTTATTTTAATAAATGTGATGGTAGTTTGGGTACATCAGGTTCTGTGGTATTTATGTTTGACCATACTTGTAATTTTAAAATTAAAGGTGAAACTTTAGATTTAGAAGAGCTGGAATTGGAATTAATTGATTTTGGGGTTGAAGAAATTTTTGAAGATACCGATCAAGATGCAGATGGGAACCAAATTAATAGTGTGATGATTTATGCGCCTTTTGAAAGTTTTGGAAAAATTCAATCGTATTTGGAAGAAAACAATATTGAAATTTTATCCTCTGGTTTTGAGCGTATACCACAAGTCACCAAATCTATATCTGCTGAACAAGCTGCTGATGTTGTAAAGCTACTTGAAAAACTAGAAGAAGATGATGATGTGCAAAACGTATATCATACGATGCAGGAAACAGATTAGCCATTTACCAAAAAAATATAAAACCTGAACCAAATAATATTGATTCGGTTTTTTTTAAGCGTTTAGAACAGATGCAATAGTATTTGCTCTATGTATTTTACCAGACGCTGTTTCTTTAAACTTTCTTGTAAAATAGATGTGTTTTGGCTTTTCATATTTATCTAAACCATCTAATAAAGTGTCATCTACATCATTTTCAGTCCCTTCTACTACCATAATTACTTTTTCACCTAAAGTATCATCCTCAATACCATAGATAAAAAATTGACGTCCTTTCATTTTATCTTGAAGCTTCTCCTCTATTTGCTCCGGAAATACTTTAATACCGCCCGTATTAATAACATTATCATAGCGTCCAATCCATTCAAATTGGTTTTCAGAATAAATTTCTACTAAATCGTTTGTAACAATAATTTCATCCGAAAGGTTTGGTGCTTCAATAACTAAACATCCTCTATCGTCTTTAGATATGTTAATATTGGGTAATGTTGTAAAATAGTTATCAGTTTCAGATCCAGAGAAGTTATTAAGTTTTTTAACGGCTATATGAGATACGGTTTCCGTCATCCCATACGTTTCATAAACTTGTGGTTTTTTGTCTTTAATTAGTGCTTTAATCGTATTAGATACTCGACCACCACCAACAATCACAGTTTTTATAGACTTTAAATATTTAGCAAAGTTTTTTAACTGCATTGGCGTAAATGCACAAAAATCGTAATCTTTATCATAGTCAATTCTAGGTAAAGATGATGGCACAACCATATCTACTTCTAGCCCTAAAACTATAGCCCTTACCATCATCATTTTTCCTGCTATAAAGTTAGAAGGCAAACAATTTAACACTTTTTTACCAGGTGTTAAATTAAAAAAATCACCTGTAGTAATGGCTGAATTAACCATGGCTTGCTTGCTTATTTTCAACATCTTAGGCTTTCCTGTAGACCCTGAAGTTTTAACCTCTATATATTGTTTGTTATCTAACCAGTCCAATAAAAACAAGCCTAATTGTTGTTGATAAGGGTAACCTTCTTTTACAAAACTATAGGCCACTTCCATTAAACTTTCATAATCATAATGATAGCCTTCTAACTTAAATCTATTGTGAACTTTGGTGTAATCTGGAGTCATATTTTTATATATCTATTCTTCTAAAATTTTATAATCTTCTTTTGGTGGTTCAATCACAGGACCTAGTAACTTATCTTTCCAATTAGTCCATTTGTATTTTTTAGATAAAATGAACAATAGAATAGGAAATATGACAAACACAGGCACAAAAATTTCCATGATTCCCATTTTCTCAGGATCACTGATATCCTTTAGAATACTGTTGGTTTGTAAAGCAGTCCAATCTGCAGTAACTAATAACGCAGTAAATAAGTTGTTTGCAAAATGAAATCCTAAAGCTAGTTCTAAGCCATCATCCATAAGGGTTATAATACCTAAAAATAAGCCTGTACCTATATAATACACCATAATGATATATCCCAGTTGTTCTACTTCTGGATTTAGTATGTGCATTAAGCCAAAAGTGACAGAAGTAATAATTAATGGCAACCATCTATTTTTAAAAAGGGTACCTAAAAACTGCATACCATAACCCCTAAATGCATATTCTTCAAAACTAGTTTGTAATGGTAAAAGAATAACACCTATTGCTAATAGAACTAAAAAAGGTTGCAACTTAAAATTCCAAACATAATTTTCTGGAGCAAAATAAAAATACTCTAACAATACAAAACTACTTGATGTAACACCCCAAACTATAAATATGAACCAAAACCGTTTCCAATCAATTTTAGACCTTGTTGTAGTAAATTGAGTAATGGACAAGTTATGCAAGTATTTAGAACTTATCAAAACACCTAAAAGCCCAATGGCAAAAGATAAGAGCATTAAAAATAAAAATAAATTTTCACCTAATAACGTGGCCATTCCAGCAATATCAGTAGGAAAATCTTTAAAACTCTCTACTTTTAGCGCTAACCCAATTAACAATGGCATAGAACCTATAATTTGCCACATAATAAATATGATAACACAACCTATAATATAACGCCATGCATCTGTTAATCCTTTATAAGCTTGTTCTATATACATATCTATAACTTAATTTTCCATTTTGCAGCCTCTCCATAATTCAGTTGTCCTTTATCCACATATAGTGGCGACTCAAAATTATTAGTAAACAATCCGCCAGTACCTAAACCTTGTGGCATTTTATTTTTGGTGGTGTAAGTATATTGGGCAATAGCGTTTAAACCAACATTACTTTCTAAGGCACTAGTTATCCACCATCCAATACCTTCTTTTTCTGCTGCATCTATCCAAGTATTACTCCCTGCAAATCCGCCAACCAAAGTGGGTTTCAATATAATGTATTGTGGACGAATAGCTTGTAGTAATTCTGTTTTTTTTGCAACATTAAAGACCCCAATCAATTCTTCATCTAAAGCAATAGGTAATGGTGTTTTTTCGCAAAGTAAAGCCATATCATCAATTTGGCCTTGTTTTATAGGTTGTTCTATAGAATGCAAATCGTGATCTGATAGTATTTTAAGTTTTTCCAAAGCATCATTAACAGCAAATGCACCATTAGCATCCACACGTAATTGTATGTCTTTAGAAGTGAATTCTTTTCGTAGGGCTTTCAACACCCCTATTTCTTTTTTAAAATCAATAGCTCCTATTTTCATTTTAATACAATCAAAACCAGCAGCAATTTTATCTTTTATCTGCTGTTTCATAAAGGTTTCGCTACCCATCCATATTAAACCATTAATTGCAATAGAGGCCTTACCTGTTGTAAAATCAGAAGGAAATAGTATGAATTGAGTATTACTTTTTAGAGATTTAAATGCTATTTCTAAACCAAATTGAATACTTGGGTATGCGGCTAGTTTATCAAGAAGCGTATCTAAACCAAGAGTAATATTATCACAAGTCCATTGTAATTTAGATTCAAAATTTGGAACATCATCAATAGATAAGCCTTTAAACATACCACATTCACCAATACCTTGTTTACCTTCAGAATTAATAATTATAACCCACGTTTCTTTGGTGTTTAATATACCCCGAGAAGTACCGCTTGGTGTTTTAAAATTTAAAATATGTTTTTTAAAAGCTGCATTCATACTTGTACTACAAAAATACACATCAAAATACAAAAGGCACAACTTTAGCATTTAAAGTTGTGCCTTTTTTTAAGTAATTTTACTTAAGAGTTTATATAAAATCTACTTTACCTGTTTCCATATTATAAAGTGCTGCAACTATTTTAATTTTTCCCTTGTTTTCAAGTTCAGCCATTTTAGGCGATGCTTTACGGATATCTTCAACAGTTTTTATCGCATTATTTTTTATAACACTAGTAGTAAATGCTGTGTTTTTAGAAGATACTTCTCCATTTTTTTCTGTCATCGCTACAGAAGGTTTTATTTCATTTAGCAAATCATTTAAAGCAGTCATATTCATAGAGGCAGCATCGGTGTTATCTATAGCATGTTTTACTGCACCGCATGAGGTATGCCCTAATACGATAACTAGTTTAGACCCAGCCACTGCTGATGCAAATTCCATAGAACCTACAATATCTCTATTTTCAATATTCCCAGCTACTCTTGCTACAAAAATATCACCAATTCCTAAATCAAAAACATCTTCAACTGGCACTCTACTATCTACACAAGATAATACTATAGCTTTAGGATATTGTCCTATTGCAGCTTTACGACGTTGTTCTGAGTGGTCGCGTTGCGTTAAATTATTGTTTACGAAATTTTCATTCCCTTTTTTTAATCTACCAATAATTTCATCTGGTGTCATACTTGCTTGCTCTTCTGCAGTAAGCACACTTTTTATTGGTGTTGCCATATCTACCGTAGCTGTTTTTACTTCAGAAACTACTGTCTTTTTTTCAGAATTATCACAAGACATGATTAAACTCGCAAAAACTGAAATACCTAAAAATTTTAATGACTTTTTCATAATGTTAATTTTAATTTAATATTATTAAAAATTGTGGTGAAAACTAAATTGTAATTGCCCTTTACCCCAGTTTACAGTTTTTTGATTCATCCATCCAAATTGGATGCGTTGCTCTGGTTTTAAAACATAACCTAAACCTAGATATGTTCTATTTCTATCAAAAAGTTGTACTGTGTTATTATTGCCAATATTAGTTTGTCCATTAATAAATATTTCATTGTAAAATGCTGTATATATAGCATTTTTAACCAATGCTTTTTTATTTAAAGGGATGTTTAAAAATAAGTTGTAGCGGTATCTTGTTCTAAAATCTTGATTTTCCACAAAGCGTTGTTCGTACCTAAATCTATGAGCTAAGTAAAAGCGACTCCCTAATTTTTGAGAAAAAAGTGCTTCTTGATATATCCTGTTTTCGCCAGTAGTATCGTTACGATCACCAAAAGTCCCTGTTGTAATATTTGCAAAACCTAATGTAAATAATACTCCAGAATCTTTTGGTGTATAAGTAACTCCAGTTCTAACCAATAATTGTTCTAAATCTCCTATAGTATTCCAATTTCTATATTGCAAATCTCCTTGAATACCAAAATTACTAGTATCAAATTGTTTATTAAAAAAATACATATACCAAGCGCCCGTTTGTGATTGCTCTGGTTGTGAATAAGCAAAGAAAGTTGAAAGCAAAATAACTAATAAAGAAAGTTTTGATTTCATAATAAATAGTTTTAATTTCAATTGTAAAAGCAATACTATTAATTTGATTTAAGTCAATAAATTATTAGTATTTCTTATAATACAATAGGAAATGTAAATATTGAGTTGTTTTTATAAATCTATAGCATCGCCAATTTCTAGAAGTATTAAGTTCTTATTATGCTCTAAGAACTTCTTTTTAGCCATTTGATGATCAATTTCAATATATCCAAAAGTGTCGTAGTGGTATCCTAAAATTGTATCACAAGCTAGAAAATTACTAGCTAAAACGGCATCATCAATACCCATAGTAAAATTATCACCAATTGGTAAAATAGCTAAGTCTAGTTTTGTATGCATTGGTATTAACTTCATATCAAAAGTTAACGCTGTATCACCAGCTATATAAATATTTTCATCTTCACCTTCTATTACAAAACCCCCAGGTTGACCACCATAGCTACCATCTGGAAATGAAGACGTATGTATTGCATTAACATATTTTACCATACCAAACTCGAAAGACCATTTGCCACCATGATTCATAGGATGACATTCTATACCAAAGTTGCTAAAATAATTTGCAATTTCATAATTCGTAACTACAGTAGCTCTTGTACGTTTTGCAATAGCCTCTACATCTAGTATATGATCTTGATGTGCATGTGTAACTAAAATATAATCAGCTTTTATTTCATGAATATCTATATGTTCAGCTTTAGGATTACCGGTTATAAAAGGATCTACAACAATATGTATGTCTTTAATTTGTATACCAAGGGAAGCGTGACCGTAAAATGTAATTTTCATAAAAAAAGTTTTTACTAAAATACTGAAATTACAAGTAAAATTACAGTAAATGCCCGATTGCCATTAATAGCGACAAGAAGAAAGCCGATAGTGCTACTTTTTTTAATTCAAAATCCAATTCTGCTACATTACTGTTGTTTTTAACTAATATCACATGTTTAATTAAAGGAATGTAAGCGATAAAATATATCAAATTAAAAGGTGACACATAATATAATATACCAAATAATGCAGAAACAATTATGGCAGAAATAATTAGAAAGAAGTGGTATTTTTTTGCTTTTTCTATGCCTAATTTAGCAGCTAACGTCATTTTATCGGATGCTAAATCTGACTTAATGTCCCTCATGTTATTTAGATTTAGAACTGCCACAGATAACAAACCTATGGTAATTGCTGGCAGAAAAACTACATGATCTATAGTTTTAGCATATAAAACATAACAACCAATAACACTAACTAGTCCAAAAAAAACAAACACAAAAACATCTCCCAAACCTCTGTATCCATAAGCTTTACCACCAACAGTATATTTAATAGCTGCAACAACTGAGGCTATACCTAAACCTAAAAAAAGTAGCGTAAGTAAAAAATGTTGAGAACCGAACGCTGTAAAAATCAAGAAAAAGGATAATACAATACATATTAAGATGTTTAGCTTTATGGCTTCAAACATTGTTTCAGGTGTAATTGCACCACTTTGTAAGGCACGCTCTGGTCCTATCCTGTTTTGGTTGTCGGTGCCTTTTATACCATCACCATAATCATTAGCTAAATTAGATAGTATCTGTAAACTAATCGTGGTGAAAATAGCGAGAATAAAAATTTTAATATCAAAAAAACCGTTGTAAGCCGCTAAACTAGAGGCTATAATAATACCCGATAATGATAATGGTAGTGTGCGCAGTCGCATTGCAGAAATCCATATTGAAATGTTTTTCATTATGGAATCCATTTTTTGACAAAGTTAGGTTTACGTTTTTCTAAAAATGCATCACGTCCCTCTTTTGCCTCATCTGTCATATAAGCTAATCGTGTAGCTTCTCCTGCAAATACTTGTTGCCCTACCATACCGTCATCGGTTAAATTCATAGCAAATTTAAGCATTTTGATGGATGTAGGCGATTTTGCTAATATTTCTTGAGCCCACTCATAAGCTGTACTTTCCAATTCGGCGTGTGGTATTACTGCGTTTACCATACCCATTTCGTATGCCTCTTGAGCTGAATAGTTTCTACCTAAGAAAAATATTTCTCTGGCTTTTTTTTGTCCTACCATTTTCGCTAAATAAGCTGATCCGTAACCGCCATCAAAACTAGTAACATCTGCATCCGTTTGTTTAAAAATAGCGTGTTCTTTACTGGCCAAAGTTAAATCGCAAACCACATGTAAACTATGGCCACCACCTACAGCCCAACCAGGAACTACAGCTATTACAGCTTTAGGCATAAACCGAATTAATCGTTGTACTTCAAGTATGTTTAACCTATGATACCCATCTTCTCCAACATAACCTTGATGACCTCTAGCTTTTTGATCGCCACCACTACAAAACGAATAAACACCGTCTTTACTTGATGGTCCTTCTGCAGATAATAAAACTACACCTATAGACGTATCTTCATTAGCGTCATAAAATGCATCATACAATTCACTAGTCGTTTTTGGTCTAAATGCATTCCTAATATCTGGTCTATTAAAAGCAATACGGGCAACACCATTGCATTTATTATATGTTATATCCTCATATTCTTTGACACACTCCCATTTAATACCACTCATATGCTTAAATTTTAGTCAAAAATATATTATATTTTACAAAGTGTTATATTCTTATTAAAATAATAATTAAGAATATCAATTTATAATGAATTCTCATTAATGTAAGAAAATAAATTAAAGATTGGTAAAAATCAAAATAAGTAGCTCTACTTATTTTTTTGTAGTACTTTATTTGCTAAATTTGGATCATATTAACAAATAAATTAACGTTTCATCTTATTTATTAGCATTTTATCGAAAAATTTAATACTTTTACCGAAATATCAATCCCCAACTATTTATGATATATAACATTACTTTAACAATAATAAGTTTACTAATCTTAAATGGATTAGCCTTTGCGGTAACTTATTTAGCAACTAAAAAGAAGCAAACTTTACAAAAAGATTTAAGTACAGATAGTACTTTAATTACCTTAAACAGTAATAAAAGTGATACATCTAAAACACAAGAACTAGCACCTACAGGAAGTTAATACCTACTACCAATTTATCTGGTTTTTATTTATTTTCCTAAGATAAGCGTTGGTTAAACTAAAATGTTTATTACCAAACCAATAACCTCTATTGGCACTTAATGGTGATGGATGCCCTGTTGTTAATATTAGATGTTTACTCGTATCTATTAATTTTGATTTTTTTTTCGCATAACCGCCCCAAAGTAAAAAAACAACACGCTCTTTTTGAGTGCTAACAGTTTTAATAACAGCATCGGTAAAAACTTCCCAACCCTTTTTTTGATGGCTCCCTGCTTGATGCGCACGAACTGTTAAGGTTGCATTTAATAGTAATACACCTTGCTTAGCCCATCTTGATAAATCGCCACTTTTGGGATAAGGATTCCCTAAATCTGTTTCTATTTCTTTAAAAATATTAACTAGAGAAGGCGGATGTTTCATATTTTCACTTACTGAAAAACACAAGCCATTTGCTTGTCCATTACCATGATATGGGTCCTGACCGATAATAACGACTTTAACCTCATTGAAATGGCAATAATTAAAAGCATTAAATATATCTATACTAGCAGG
Organism: Hyunsoonleella sp. 2307UL5-6; assembly: GCF_047345485.1. NCBI lineage: Bacteria > Pseudomonadati > Bacteroidota > Flavobacteriia > Flavobacteriales > Flavobacteriaceae > Hyunsoonleella > Hyunsoonleella sp. 2307UL5-6. The sequence continues at coordinate 443,028 of NZ_JBLFEN010000001.1, forward strand.
AAAACACTGGTAACTTTTATACTCTTTTCTAACAAACTCAGCTAAATTTTTAAAATACGATTTTTCAAATTCAGCGTTTAAGTAGGATTTCCAACTTTCATGAATAGTTACTTCCATCAATTTAAAATTCTAAATAATAGCTCTTTTAATAAATCACCTTGTGAAACTGCATTAGCACCAACCCCTTTACTCTTTACATCAAAATCTCTTAAAACTGAGATTACAGCACTCACGTTTCGCATAGGATAGTTTCTTGCCGCTAAAACATATTCATTTACAAAATAAGGATTGATTCTTAAAGCTGATGCCACATTTCGTGGAGATTTATCTTTTAAACCATGGAAATGTAATAGATGAGAAAAAAAGTTAAATAGCAACGCAACAGTAACTACAATAGGGTTGTCTTTAGGATTATCGGCAAAATAATTCGCTATTTTATGAGCTTTTTTAGCATTTCGTTCTCCAACAGCTTTACGCAATTCAAAATTATTATAATCCTTACTTATACCAATATTTTCTTCAATCACTTCAGGTGTAATCTGGCTATCTTTTGGTAAAATAATTTGTAACTTCTCTAATTCGTTGTTTATTTTACTTAAATCTGTACCTAAAAACTCTACAAGCATTTGCGCCGCCTTGGGCGTTATAGTATAGCTTTTTGGGGATAATGTGCGTCTAATCCAATCTGCAACTTGGTTTTCATATAGCGTTTTACTTTCGTAAATAACTCCAGTTTTTTTTATTGATTTGTATAAGGCTTTACGTTTATCAATTTTTTTATACTTATAATTAACAACCAAAATTGTAGTAGGCTGTGGGTTTTTAGCATAAGATGCTAATTTCTCAATGGTACGAGACAAGTCTTGCGCCTCTTTAATAATTACCACTTGGTACTCTGCCATCATAGGATAGCGTTTTGCATTACTTATAATATCTTCAATTGATACATCTCTACCGTACAATGTCATTTGGTTAAAACCTCGCTCTTCTTGCGATAAAATACTATTTTCAATAAAATCAGAAATTTTATCAATGTAGTATGGCTCCTCACCCATTAAAAAATAAATTGGCTTTAAGTTTTTATTTTTAATATCTGTAACTAATTGCTTAACCTCGTCCAAAACTTAATAAAATTTTTTATTTAAAAACATTCAAAATACTATTATAGTGATAAATTTGTGACATGCATAAGCTAAACTTTCCAACATACCCCTTTCGATTCAAAAATAGCGAAAATAAAGTTTTAATTTTTGACATCATTCGTAAAAAGTTTATGGTGTTACAGCCAGAAGAATGGGTGCGTCAAAATTGTATTCATTATTTAATTGAAGATAAAAAATACCCAAAATCGTTAATAAATGTTGAGAAAGCACTTAAAGTTAATGATCTTAAAAAACGCTACGATATTGTAGTTTTTAAATCTAACGGAGACATTAAACTTATTGTTGAATGTAAAGCGCCCAACGTACCGATAAATCAAACTACTTTTGATCAAATTGCGAGATATAATTTAACTTTGAATGCCGATTATCTTATGGTAACTAACGGATTAAATCATTATTATTGTCAGATGGATTTTGAGCATTCACAATACCAATTCCTAAAAGATATACCTGAATATAAACAATGAAAATAGCGGTTGTAATATTAAATTGGAACGGAATACACCTATTAAAACAGTTTTTACCCGCTGTTATAAAGCACTCAGAAAATGCTGATATTTATGTTGCTGATAATGCCTCTACAGATGATTCTATTAAATATTTAAAAACCAACTTCCCAACAGTACATATAATTAAAAACGAATCTAATGGTGGTTTTGCAAAAGGCTATAATGAAGCACTAAAGCATGTAAAAGCTGATGTGTTTTGTCTTTTAAATAGTGATGTTGAAGTTACCGAAAATTGGTTATTACCTATTAAAAAAAGCTTTAATGAAAATCCTGAAACAGCCATTATACAGCCTAAAATTTTAGATTATAACCAAAAAGATTACTTTGAGTACGCTGGAGCTGCTGGTGGTTTTATTGATAAATTTGGGTATCCGTATTGTAGAGGTAGAATTTTTAATACTATTGAAAAAGATATAGGGCAATATAACGATGAGACTCCAATATTTTGGGCCTCTGGTGCTTGCTTATTTATCCGCTCTAAAATATTTAAAGAATTACATGGTTTTGATGAAACCTTTTTTGCACACATGGAAGAAATTGATTTGTGCTGGCGTGCGCAACACAACAACTATAACGTTTTTTATAATGGTAAAGCTGTGGTATACCATGTTGGTGGCGCCACATTAAGTAACTCTAACCCTAAAAAAACCTATTTAAATTTTAGAAATAGCTTATTTACTTTAGTAAAAAACGCTGAAGGAAATATTCTTATTATAGTATTTTTAAGGTTAGTATTAGATGGTATAGCTGGTATTAAATTTTTAGTAGAGTTTAAATTTGCGCATTTTATAGCTATTATAAAAGCACATTTTAGTTTTTATGCATCAATTAATTACCTATTAAGAAAGCGAAAAATTAATAAACCTCAATTTAAATACTATCAAACAACATCGATAGTTTGGGACTATTTTATAAATAAAAAAAGAAAATATAAAAGTTTATAACTTGGTTAGTAAAAGTTTTGTTAACAGTTCTTAATTCAACCGTTTTTTATATATTTTTGTCAATATCATTTGGTAATTATTTAATTCAAAAATCTAACTATTTATTATGAAAAAAGTATTGTTACTTAGCTTATCTGCACTATTTGCATTAAGTTCTTGTGTGTCTAAAAAAGAATTTTTAGCACTTGAAGAAAAGCAAAAAGAAACTCAAGATTTATTAAACTCTGCTACGGTAAAATTAAACTCTTGTTTAGAAGAAAGAGCTTCTGCAACAGCTAAGGTTTCTGTTTTACAAGATAGAGTTAATGATTTAAAAGATGCCAATGATAACCTAGGAATAATTTCTGCTAAAGGTGCAAGTAATGTCGAAAAAACCTTAGAGAGTTTAAAAGAAAAAGATTTAAAAATTACACGTTTACAAGATGCGTTAACACAAAAAGATAGTGTTACGTTAGCATTAGTTACTAGCTTTAAGCGCGAAGTTGGTATTAATGATCCAGATATTGAGGTGAATGTTGAAAAGGGTGTTGTATTTATATCAATATCAGACAAATTATTATTTAAAAGTGGTAGCTACAATGTAACTTCTAAAGCTAAAGAAGTATTAGCTAAAGTTGCTAAAGTTGTTAATGCTAAACCAGATTTTGAGTGTATGGTTGAAGGCCATACAGATAGCAGATCTTTCTCTAGCGGTGTTTTAATAGATAATTGGGATTTAAGTGTAAAGCGTGCTACATCTATTATTCGTGTTTTAGAAGATTTAGAAGTAAATCCAGGACGATTAATTGCTGCAGGTCGTAGCTCTTATGTGCCATTAGTTGATAACGAAACTGCTGAAAATAGAGCAACTAACAGACGTACAAGAATAGTAGTACTGCCTAAACTAGATCAATTTTACGAATTGGTTGAGAAAGAGATGAAAAATCTTGAAGCTGGAGGACAATAGCATTTAAAAAACATATTTACGTGTTAAAGCTCAACTTTAAAAGTTGAGCTTTTTCTTTTTTATACTATTTTAGGGTAACCCTAAATGTGTTTTTTTAGTTATTTAAATTTGATAAATTTAAACCTATAACTATTTAAGCAGTCGCTCTCCACGTAAATTATTTGTAAAATAGATGATGTAATAAAACGCATATGTCACCTCGGTTATCTGGCATAACGTATTTTAACGGCTGCTTGTTACAAGCATAAAAAAATTATTAGCTCGTGGTTTAGTCCATATGTAATCTATAAAATCAATAGCATTTTTTACAAAAAAAAGCCATAGAAGCAAAAGCTTCTATGGCTTAATTTTTAGTTGTAAATTCACTTTTTAATTAAATAAAACAACTAAAAATTAATATAAATCTAATATTACAAAAGCAATACCATATTTACGCCATGAGTTTAGTTTAACACCTATTCCTGTAGTACTTCTCCACCAATCGTTATAATAATGTCCCATTGGTTGTGGTTGGTCTCCATTATAAGTAGACGGATAGTAAATTGTAGACCATACGCTTCTTACACTACGTCCTGGGAAATCAATCCAAACATCGGTATCACCTACATCAAAACCAGAAATCCATAAGGCTACTTGTTTTCCACTAATTCTAGAAGCCATTTTAATAATCCCCTGTCGTTGAGAGCCAAAATCTTCACTATTATAAATAGCTTGACCTGAAAAAGAATCAGACATACTTTTGAATATTTGAGCCTGCGGATAATTGACATTAGAAGCTGTAGAATTAAAAAGCCCTAAACCAGGTAAAGTGCTATTTTCTGGAGCCCAATAAGCTGCAGCATTAGAGTTTGTTCTAGCAAATTTATGAAACATATCTACCATAATATTTGCAGCCTGAGCATATACTCTATTATTGTTATAAGCTTTTGAAGGTGCCCATTCTGATTGTGTTACATAATTTCTACCTAGATAATATTTACAATCATTAATTAAATTTTCTAAATTATTTAAGTTGTGAGTAAAACTATTATATCCAGCATAAGGGTGTAAGGCACTACCATCTATATTATTTAATTCATTTCCAAAAATAGTTTTTATAGTACCAAATTCTGAAGGCACAGTATAGTCACCATTCACAAGAATTTTAAAATCGTTACCGTAGCGTTGTTTTAAGTGTCTTGCTAAAAGTTTAGCTATTTGTCCGTATTTTCTAACCTTATCAAAGCGAGAAACACCGCCACCCCACTGTAGCCACCATTCGTTTCCTATTTCTACATAATCTATTCTATAGGCTCCTACTCTATCTATAATTGTATTCGCTTTAGTTTTTAAGGTTTGTATTGCTGCCCACCAAGTTGGGTCCCACAATGGACGGTTCATAGCATCAACAGTAGGTATCACTATCGATAATACACCAATATCATTATTAATAAGAGAATTTACAGAAGCTCCTGCTTGGGCTGGTGTGTTATTCCAACCTGGAGTAGTATTAGTATTAGCATCGTAGTATTCAGACTCCCATCCGCCTGGGTAACGCAATCCGTTACCACTAATATTTCGCATTGAAGGAATAAAATTACGATTAAAATCGCTATCTGGAATAAAACGCCAATCGTTATTTGCCCCAAAAAGACCATAATTTATATTCCTCCTATCGTTAGTATTTACCCTAAATACAGTCCATTGAGGCGCAGCATTTGATTTTGATGTGATACTAGTAGCATCTTTAGTTGGCTTCTCTCCTGGTGCTTCAACAGGTGGTCTAGGCTCATATTTGTTTTCTAATATATTAAAACTGTTCTCTGCAATTTTCTCAAAAGGAATATCGTCTTCAGCAGTTTCAATACCTACATTAGGATCTGTATTGTCTGCAATTTCATTTTCACAAGCTGTTATACTCACAAAAAAAGCAATTAATAATAAGCGCCCTACTGTGGGCAAAAATTTTAAAGATTTCATAATTTAATTTTGTTTAGTTAAAATAATAGTTCCAAATATAATTGCCGTTTGAATTAAAAATATAGACAAAAACACCTAATATATTAACAAAATACTTTTTTGTTAAAAATTTGTTAATTTTTGTTTAACGTTTTTGATAAATAGTTAAATAAAACGTTATGATTTTAAGAATATCATAAAATTTTATACTAATTTTTAAAGTTCTATCTGTATTTGTGGATGGTGGCAAATTTATTTTTGTCGCCTTTTTTTGTGATACATTTTAAACATATCCTAGTTCTAAAAAAATTAAGAAATTAACATGGTTTGAGGAGGACTTTAAAGTAGGAAAATAAAATATAAACACCTCATTTTTCCTAAAAAAAAGACTAAGGTTTCTTCTGCGCTAAGGATTGAAGTGGCATCCTTTATGCGAAGCTTTACCATTAACAATATAGTCCCTTTTAAAGTTAATAGCCTTAAATAGCTAGGTTTTACAGATTATAGAATAGCTTCGCAGAAAGATATAACGGAAAGCCTGACCCCTTGTGGGTAGCGCCCAAAAAAATTAAAAAATATCTGAATCGCCCTTACCTTGCCTGATGATTTCTGGTTTGCCTTCTGATAAATCGATAACTGTTGAAGGCTCGTTATCGCCGTAACCGCCATCTATGACTAAGTCTACGAGGTTATTCCATTTTTCAAGAATTAATTCTGGATCGGTAGTGTATTCCAAAATTTCATCTTCATCATGGATAGAGGTTGAAATAATAGGGTTACCCAATTGTTTTACAATATCTAAAGCAATAGTATTATTTGGCACCCTAATACCTACCGTTTTACGTTTTTTGAAAGGGTTTGGTAGTGTTTTAGACCCAGGAAGTATAAACGTATATGGCCCAGGAAGGGCGCGTTTAAGTATTTTAAAAGTTGTGGTATCTATTTGTTTAACGTAATCGCTTAAATTACTAAGATCATGGCATACGAATGAAAAGTTTGATTTTTCGAGCTTTAGGCCTTTAATTCGTGCTACTTTTTCTAAAGCTTTAATATTAGTAATATCGCAGCCTAAACCGTATACGGTATCGGTAGGATAAATAATGAGTCCGCCCTTTTTTAAAACCTTTACTACAGTATCAATTGCTTTAGGGTTAGGATTTTCTTCGTATATTTTAATAAATTGAGCCATAATATTTACCTTGCACTTATAATTACAAAGTAATTAAAAAAAAGTTTGCAACAAATTATAAAACAGTATAACGCAACAAACAGTATGCAATAGCGTTAAAATTATAAAATCTTTAAAAAAAGTATTTGTTTAATACTTTTTAAAAATTGAACTAAAGATACACTTAAAGACTTGTAAGTGTTTACAAAACAATAGATTTATGAGTAAATTAAAATTATTTTTTATTGGTATTTTATGTGGTATTATACACACCTCTTGCACAAACGACACTACAATTGATCCTGTAATTCCTAGCGCTATTATTGATACCAGCAAAGCGTATGAAGCGTTTGGTGTGTCTTATGGTGATGATGACAAACAAGAGTTTGATTTGTACCTTCCAGCTAATAGAACTGTAGCTACAAAAACTATAATACTAGTGCATGGTGGCGGATGGAGAGCTGGCGATAAAAGCGATATGGAGCCTATTAAACTTCTTATTTCTAACGAGATACCTGATGTTGCTATAGTAAACATGAATTATAAGCTTGCAGATGACGACAACCCGCCATACCCCATGCAAATTAATGATATAACGCGTGTAGTGGATTTTTTAAAGGATAACCAAACCAAATATTCTATTTCTGAAGACATAGGTTTTATTGGCACTAGTGCTGGCGCACACTTAGCACTATTATGGAGTTATGCTTTTGACAGTAACCGTAAAGTAGATATGGTTTGTAGTATTGTTGGGCCTACTAATTTTACAGATCCGTCGTATTTAAACAATACAGACCCTACAGTCCAAGGGTTATTGGATTTGTTTGAAATTGGCACAGATACAGGTTTTTTAGAAGAGGTAAGTCCGTTTCATCAAGTAACAGCTTCTGCGCCTCCTACTATTTTATTTTATGGCGGACAAGATCCATTAATTCCTACCTCACAAGGGATAGACCTAAGAGATAAATTACAAAATTTAGGCGTAACGCATGAGTTTACCTTATATGAAAATGAAGGCCATGGTTGGGATGGTTTAGCATTATTAGATACATGGACAAAATTAGATGCTTTTATAAAGCTTTATCTCTAATTTTGTAGCACCTACCCAATAACCTCTAACTTCGCAAAGCGCAATAACAATTTTTTGTTTCCACCAGTTTCAAACTTAATTTCTGCTTTTGTATCTGCACCTTTACCTTCTATCTTAAGCACTTCGCCTTTACCAAAACGGATATGCTTTACAATATTACCAGCAGCGAGTTTACTATCAAACAGATTAGAATTTCCACTAGTTGTTTTAGAAACAGGTTTTAAATTTTTAGGTGTTGATACTTGAAATTTTTCGGCTTCTTTTTTAGTAGCCCCTTTTTTAGGCTGGTAGTGTTTTGCTGGTTTAAATCGGATTCTATTTGGAGATGCCACTTTATTAGGTTCTACATCACCAAAAATACTAGCATCTAACATGGGATTATAACGGCGCTCCTCTATTGGGGTTACAATATCTAAATACTGTTCGTCTATTTCTTCAATAAACCGACTTGGTTCTGCATCAATTAATTTTCCCCAACGGTATCTAGATAAGGCATACGTTAAATAGGCCTGTTTTTCAGCTCTAGTTAATGCCACATAAAATAAGCGACGCTCCTCCTCTAGTTCACTACGCGTATTCATACTCATAGCACTTGGAAATAAATCTTCTTCTAAACCAACTACAAATACATAGGGAAACTCTAGACCTTTAGCTAAGTGAATTGTCATTAACGCCACATGGTCACTATCGCCTTTATCTTTATCCATATCTGTAGCGAGTGCCACATCTTCTAAAAATTCTGCTAAGGATCCTGTAGCATCAGCTATTTCTATTTGCCCTTCTACAAAATCCTTCATACCATTAAGGAGTTCCTCAATGTTTTCCATTTTAATAACACCTTCTGGTGTACCATCTTTATTAAATTCGCGAATTAAACCGCTACTTTTAGTCACATGGTCTGCCAATTCAAAAACATCAGCAGTTTGGTTCATAACTTGGTAACTCTCTATAAGTGTTGCAAAATTCTCAAGTTTTGTTTTAGTGCCAGAATTTATTTTAATATCTACTTTATCGATGTTTTTAATCACATCAAAAATAGTGCGCCCATACCCATTTGCAGCCACTATTAACTTATCAATAGTAGTTTGCCCTATACCACGAGGCGGAAAGTTTATAATACGCTTAAGGGCCTCTTCGTCTGCTGGGTTTATCACCAAACGCAAATAAGATAATACATCTTTAATTTCTTTACGTTGGTAAAAAGATAAGCCACCATAAATACGGTATTTTATATCTCGTTTTCTAAGCGCATCCTCAATAGCACGCGATTGCGCATTGGTGCGGTACAACACTGCAAAATCGCTATTGGGCACGTGAGCCTCCATTTTAGTCTCAAAAATAGTACTTGCCACATAACGCCCTTCGTCTCCATCAGTTAAAGACCGGTTTACTTTTATTTTTTCGCCTTCATCATTAGCTGTCCAAACTATTTTATCAAGCTTAGTTTGGTTTTTATCTATAATAGAATTTGCTGCATTTACTATGTTTTTTGTAGAGCGGTAATTTTGTTCTAAACGAAACACTTTTACATCATCATAATCCTTCTGAAAGTTTAAAATATTATTAATATTCGCGCCACGGAAAGCATAAATACTTTGCGCATCATCACCTACAACACATATATTTTGGAATTTATCAGATAATGCTCTCACAATTAAGTATTGAGAATGGTTGGTATCTTGATACTCGTCCACCAAAATATACTTAAACCGGTTTTGATATTTTGCTAAAACCTCTGGAAAACGTGTTAAAAGCTCATTAGTTTTTAATAACAGATCGTCAAAATCCATAGCACCCGCTTTAAAACAACGCTCTACATAGGCTTTGTAAATATCGCCCATTCTTGGGCGACGCGCCATAGCATCGGCTTCAATTAATTCTGGGTTCTGAAAATAAGCCCTAACAGTGATTAAACTGTTTTTATAAGAAGAAATTCGGGAGCGAATTTGTTTGTATTTGTAAATATCCTTATCCAAATTCATTTCCTTGATAATGGCAGAAATTAATTTATTAGAATCTTGCGTGTCATAAATGGTGAAATTGCTAGGATACCCTAACCTATCTGCTTCAATACGTAAAATTTTTGCAAATACAGAGTGAAACGTTCCCATCCATAGGTTTTTTGCTTCACTAGCACCTACAATAGATGCAATACGCTCTTTCATTTCGCGTGCTGCTTTATTGGTAAAGGTTAAGGATAAAATATTAAAAGGATCTATACCTTTACTCATCATGTAAGCAATACGAAATGTAAGTACACGCGTTTTTCCAGATCCTGCACCCGCAATGACTATCATTGGGCCTTCAATCTGTATGGTTGGCTCTAATTGTGCGCTATTTAATTGCTCTAAATATTCTTTCAAGATATCTTCTTTTTCAACACGTGAAAATAACCAATGTTTATGGCATATTTAATTTGAATTGTCAATAATTATAAACAATTCTTTTTAATATATTTTTTGAATATCTTTAAGGCTTTAAAAAAATATATGGAAACAGTTTTTGACGTTATTAAGGATTTACCGTGGTGGTTATGGATTATAGTTGTTTTAGCCATAATCACACTTAGAGATATCTTACAACGAAGACATACTATTATTCATAATTTTCCTTTAGTAGGCCATATTCGCTATATGCTAGAAAGTATTGGCCCAGAGATGCGTCAATATTTTGTGGCTAATAATAGAGAAGAACTCCCTTTTAATAGAATTGAACGTGGTTGGGTATACGCCTCTGCTAAAAAAGAAAATAATTATGAAGGATTTGGAACAGACAGAGACATACATGCGCACCAACACATTTTTATAAATAATGCTATGATGCCTTTTAAAGTTAAAGATGAGCACCCGCACAAAACAGATAACACATTTCTACCATGTGCTAAAGTAATTGGAGCTTATAACAAACGAAAAAGACCGTACAGGCCAGCATCAGTAATCAACATATCAGCAATGAGTTATGGATCGTTATCTGCAAAAGCTATAGATTCTTTAAACAAAGGTGCCGCCTTAGCCGATGCGTATCATAATACAGGAGAAGGAGGTTTATCACCTTATCACAGTAATGGTGGTGATGTAATGTTCCATTTTGGAACAGGCTATTTTGGTGTGCGTACTAAAGAAGGTGGTTTTTCTATGGAAAAAATGATAAAACTAGTTGAGGAAAATAGATTTATAAGAGCTATAGAAGTAAAATTATCTCAAGGTGCAAAACCAGGAAAAGGTGGTGTACTTCCTGGAAAAAAAATATCAAAAGAAATAGCAGAAATACGCGGTGTTGATATTGGAAAAACAGTACTCTCACCGCCTACTCACAAAGCATTTTCTAATGTTCCAGAAATGCTTGATTTTATTGAAGCTATAGCTGAAAATACAGGTTTACCCGTAGGGATTAAAGCCGCTATTGGAAAATTAGACCAGTGGGAAGAATTAGCAGATTTTATGCTAAAAACGGGTAAAGGCCCAGATTTTATTACAATAGATGGTGGCGAAGGCGGTACAGGTGCAGCACCACCGAGTTTTGCAGACCATGTATCCCTACCATGGGTATATGGGTTTGCCAAAATTTACAAACTATTTAAATCTAAAGGATTAATACATCGTGTTGTATTTATTGGTAGTGGGAAATTAGGGTTTCCTGCTAAAGCCGCTATGGCATTTGCGATGGGTATTGACTGTATTAACGTAGCACGCGAAGCCATGATGAGTATTGGTTGTATACAGGCCCAAATTTGCCATACTAATCGGTGTCCTGCTGGTGTTGCAACACAAAACAAATGGTTGCAAAATGGAATTGACCCAACTTTAAAATCTATACGTTTAGCGCAGTATTTTAAGACATTTAAAAAAGAATTGATAGAAATAACCCATGCTGCTGGATACGAACACCCTTGTGAGTTTAAAATGAATGATATTTCAATGAATGTAGATGATCAAAATTTGTCTAAAACATTAGATAAAGCTTACATGTATACAAAACAAACAGTACCGTTTGATGGTATGCAACATCTTAAAGATTGTGAGCATTTAGGTGGCATAAAAAAACAACCATAAAATAACATTAAAACAGTTCTACACTATGGATTCTAGCAGAATTATAGATTTATTTTTATTTACACTTCCCACCTTAATTACTGGAGGTATTGCTTACTATTTTTTTAAAACACATACAGAAAATGAAGATGGGCGACGTAGATTTTTATTAAAGAAAGATTTACAAGCTACATCTGTACCACTACGTCTTCAAGCCTATGAAAGACTAACACTTTTTTTAGAACGCATTTCTCCAAATAAATTACTGCTTAGAGTTACTCCAACATCTTCAGATAAAGATGCTTACGAATCTTTATTAATAGAAAGCATTCAACAAGAAATGGAACATAATCTAACCCAACAAATTTACGTAAGCGAGAAATGTTGGAGTGTAATAAGCACTGCCAAAAGCGCTACAGTTCAACTAATAAGAAAAGCCAATTTATCTGAAAAAACGGATTCAGCTAATAAATTAAGGGAAGTGCTTTTAACAGAAATGATGGAGCGTCACTCCCCTAGCGATGCAGCTATTTCTATATTAAAAGAAGAAGTTAGAGATATGTGGTAAGACTATTTATCCTCAAGACGTAATTCGTTTGATTTGGCATTCTCACTTTTAAGTTTAGCATATTCCCAACCTTGCTCCCACCATGATGTCATTAGTTTTTTATTAAAAATCAATGAGTTTTCGGTAAGTTTAGAAGGCGTATAAAATAAATTAAGCTGTACATTTCGATGTTTTGCTGCTAACTTACCAATAGTAATATCGTTTCGCTCTAACTGATCGGTTAGGTGTCCAAATAAATTAATCATTAACGAAAATGGATTTTTACCTAACACCTTATTATACTCCATAGTTTCAGATTCTAACACTATAGCATCAACTTCAGTAGCACCTCGTAAAATAGCTTCACGTATGGGTATTACACAACCCAAACCACCATCGGCATATTCAAAATCATTTTTTTTAACTAGTGACATAAAAGGAATATAGTTACAGGAAATCCAAATCCATTCGCAAAACTCTTCATAACTATAATCTTTTATAGACTTATACTCTACTCTATTTTTAGACAAATTAGACACTGTAACAACTACATCTTCCTTAGTGCTTATAATTTTATCAAAATCTGTTTTAGAAAAGTTTTTTTTAATGTGCCGTTTTAACGATTTGCTTTCACCAAACGTACGTTTCATTTTAATAAATTGCCAAAGCGTATTTATAAAATCAATAGATACAAATTCTCTATTTCCTTTTCTTCGTATCGTAAAAGGGTTTACACTAAAAATATCTTTTTGGTTTACATTAGTGTAAATATGATATAGTTTATCAATTTCTCCAGCGGCCAAGTGTGGCACTAACAGACTCCCTGTAGAAGTGCCTAAAAACATGTCGTATTCTCGTTTTTCAACCTCCATTAAGTATTGCGCAACACCACCAGCGTATGCGCCTTTACTTCCTCCTCCTGATATTACTAGAGCTTTCATAAAAATTATTAATGGATAAATATAATCAATAAGTCTTCATATTGAAGTCGTCATTACATAAATATTAATTTATAAGCTCAAAACATATACTTTTTTGAGGATTATGTATCAATACATTACTGAAGAACATAAGTTATTTCTGTGCTAAAAGCGATTTAGAAAACTGTTTAAATCGCCAATTGTGATGTGTTGTAGCTTGCTTTAAATTACTTGTACACTCATCATTACACGCTTTAATTTGATGTAAATATTGAAATGCTTTTTGGCGGACTTCAAAACCGTATTTCGGACTTGTATACTCTGTAAGTTCTTGAAAATATCGCGATTTATTCTCTGGCTGAAAACCTTCTGTGACCAAAGCCAAAGTTAACCAAAGTGTTCTCACATTTTTATCATTAAAGCCTATAATATCTTTAGTTTGATTCAAATATTTAAATCTATCTTCTGGAAAATTAACCCATAAATTGAATAAAGCCGTTTCTATAGTGATATACGATTTGTCATTTAAGAGTGATTCGTAATCTTCTTTTAATTCTGAAGGAATATCCACAAGACTACTTGCAATAGCTTGACGGACTTTTAAATCTTTAGAATTAAATATACTTTTGGGAATATTCCCTTTAAGGTTTTTTATGACTTCAGATTTTAAAAAAGAATTATCAAAAGATTTTAAATACTTAAAACAAGCAGCTTCATTTGTATCACATTCCAATTGTATATATCCTTTATAGGGAATTGATGTTAAAAAGAAAAAACCTTCCATGTCGTGATATTCAAGTTCTGAAGATGTTAACCATTTTGCAACAAACTCATCCAAACTCTCCCCACTAGCCTGCTCCACTTCACTAATAAAATCATCAGTCTCAACATTTTTAAACCGATGCTTTTTTAGATAATTTTTCACAGCTTTCCTAAAAGCATTATCACCTACTTGCTCTCGCAACAAATGTAATACCCACGCTCCTTTTTTGTAAAACGTAGTACTGCTCGATTTTGAATCTAATAAGGATGTGCTTTGTCCTGCTTTATCTTGCGCTTTTAACTCTTGTGCGTATTCATAGAGTTGCCAATAGTAATAATCGTCTCCAAAAATTTCTTTTTCAGCTAATAAGGCGTAATACGTTGCAAATCCTTCTTGCAACCAATGGTGTGTTCCAGAAGTGGCAGTTACCATATCACCAAACCATTGATGTGCAAGCTCATGCGCATTAATGTTTACAAAATTTTTATCTATAAACGCAATAGAATCCACCACAAAACTGTCGGAATAAATATTTAGACTTGTGTTTTCCATTCCAGCATACAAAAAATCTTTAACCGGCACCATTTTATAATTTTGCCAAGGATATGGCACCCCTATTTCTTTTTCTAAAACATCAAATAGCTGTTTGGTGTAGCGGTAGGTAGGTTCAAATTTTAGAGTATCCTCTGGATAATAATACATTTCTAAAGGCACACCACTTTTTGAATATTCTACGTTTTTATTGTATTTACCAATGGCTAAAGCGACTAAATAACTGGGCATTGGGTGTTTCATGTCGTAATGCCATGTTATTGTGGAATCGTTGATATGTTTATTTGTTAAATCGCCATTGGCAATAACTTCATAATTGTTATCAAAAGTAACAGACAAATCAAACTCAACCTTCTCATTCATATCATCAATAGATGGCAGCCAATTACTGGTGTATTTCCCTTGACCTTGAGTCCAAATTTGTTTATTTCCGTTTTGGTGTTCCCAATCAATAAAATAAAGTGCTTTTTTAGGTTGCGTAACAAAACTAATAACAACCTGATGCTGTTCTCCTTTTTTAAATGTTTTTTTTATAACAAGTTGCTTGCCATTATAGTTATGGTATATCTTTTCATCAAGCAAACCTTCAATATGTTTAAAATTTTGAGCATCTAAATAAATAGAATCTACATCTTTTAAAATATCAAAAGTATAAGTAATAAAACCTTCAACTTGTTTTACTTCAGAAGATAGACTAATACTTGCCTTGGCTTTCTTAAAATCAACATATTCAGTTTGTTGTGCGAATAAAACATTTACGCAACAACATAATAAAAGAAGAATTTGCTTCATACGGATAAAACTATCAAAGATTACTCCAAAAAACAAAAATTAGACACTCAATGTATCGAGCATCTAATTTTATACGTTTCGTAAAAATATTTTGCTGTTTAAAAACTATGAAACTCAATTAAATTAGCCTCATAATATTGGTCGCCTAGTTTAGTAAGTAGTGTTCTAATAATATTACTATCACCATTTACAGCAATAGCAGAATACCCTACATTATTAAGCTTGCCTAAACGCAAATCTTTAATATTAATATTTCTCGAAGCCAATGCCGATAATAAAATCAACAAAATACCGGGTGCATTTTGATGCTTAGTCAATATAATTTTTTTACTTAAAGCCAAATTTAACTGCACACCATCCATTTCTAATAAATACACGCCTTTATTGTAGTAATTAGGCAGCACTTCATTTTCCTTATACGTTAAATCCTTAAAAAGTCCACCATCGGTACCTTTAATAAATTCAATAGCACTTTCTACACGTCTGTTTTCGTTATCAATAGACAAAAAAGCAACAGCAGTACCGTCATTATTAGATTTTAGGCGAGCAGACTCAACATTAATACCTTCGGACGCTAACGTATTAAAGAGCGAAGAGATAACTCCTGGCTTATCCAAATGCTCAGAAAACAAGCCATTTACAATACGTTTGGTGTTTTTAGGTATTTCATCAGTAACAGTGATAGATTTACCCCATTTACGGATTCTAATAGCGTTATAATCGCCCATTCCAGTAGCGCTTCTATACAAGTCTACAAATTCTGAAAACGAACCTCCAAACGAAAAATCGGGAATAATACGGCGTTGTGTGTCATCTAAACGCTGATTTAACAACTCTATACCTTTATTTAAAACGGTATATTTTACTTTTAAATCATGATCGTCATAAATTGTACGATTCTCAGGAATTAATTTAGAATAACTCACATAACTCTCATATCCAGCTTCTTGTATGTACTCTAAACTCTCTTTATAATTTAGCCCATAATATTTTACGTGGTGCGTGTCTGTGCCAACACAAACAGGTATTTGCAACTCGTTGGCTCGCCTTAGTATGCTTTTTACAGGATATACACCAACACCTTTAAATTTACCCGCCATATTTACATCTAACGATAAATTTCTATCTGCTATTAGCTCTAAAAGCGTTCTAAATTTATTAGCCAAAGGGTGAGAACTCGTTTCAAAATCCACCAAAGCTTCTGGCATATCTACGTTTAATTTTGGCAAATCAATATGACCGATAATCTGTATCATGTCCCCAAAACACTCAATCATCTGTATCATTTCATTAAAATACCCATCCCAATACGCCTCTAAACTTCCTCTAAGCTTCAGTAACTGTTCTGCCTCTTCTTTAGAGCCATCATACGGCAAACCTTCTGGCGCAAAATGTACAGAACCTATTACATAATCCGCATCTTCTGCTTGAAAAATCTTAGATCTACTCCACTGCAATCCTAAACCAGGACCCATCCATTCTAACTCAACACCATATTTTATATTAATACGCCCTTCGTATTTTTGCCTTAAATTTGCAATACGCTTTGGGTAATTTAAATATGAGCGATTACCACGAATAAACTTTACATTCGTTTCACGCTCTGCGATATACCTAAAACTAGTTAGTCTGGGCGAATGAATAATAAACGTAATACTCGGGTTACCAGCCTCAATAGCCTTGTCAATAATATCCTCTAGTTTATCAATACCATGTTTTACGTGGTCTTGCTCAGTACCTGCATGTATCCCATGGGTTTCCCAAATAAAATCGTTAAGCTTTTTCATCAACTAAGTGCGTTTGTTTAAAAGAATCCAAATTTAACCATAATTAAGAAATACATACATAAAAGTTAAACTATTTGATAAATTAAAATAGCTTTTAGGGCGTTACCCAAGATGTTATATAGTGCTGTTTCATTACGTACACAACCTTGGGTCAGGCTATCCGTTATATCTTTTTTGTGCGGCATTACATTTAATGTGCTGTTAGATTTTTACAAATAGGATAACAAAATGCAAGTGTATAAAATCTTTGGCTACCACAAAAAAGGATGCCACTACTATCCTTAACGCAAAACCATGTTAAAACTTCCAATTTATCGCGTATTTATGTAAATTCGCTCTATGTCTGTAAATCTGCAAACTCCCATAGATTATCTAAAAGGCGTAGGACCTAATCGTGCCGATTTACTGCGAAAGGAGCTCGATATACATACCTATCAAGATATTTTAAATCTATTCCCAAATCGGTATATAGACAAAACGCGGTTTTACAAAGTCAATCAACTTATTGATAACAGCGCCGAAATTCAAATTATTGGCAAAATAACCAGCTTTAAAGAGGTTGCTCAAAAACGTGGTAAGCGCTTAGTTGCTTCATTTCAAGACGATACAGGTACTATGGAGTTGGTATGGTTTAGAGGGCAAAAATGGATACGTGATAGCCTTAAACTAAATATACCCTATGTAATATTTGGTAAAGCAAATAGGTTTGGCAATAAATTTAGTATGCCGCATCCTGATATTGAAACTATAAACGACCATAAAAAAAGCTTAAGCTCAGGTATTCATCCTATTTATCCTTCTACCGAAAAATTGAGTAATAAAGGGATTAGTAATCGCGTGGTTAGTAAAATTGTACAACAACTATTTTTAGAAACAAAAGGTAAGTTTGTTGAAACACTTTCTAAACCTGTACTTTCAGAATTAAAATTAATACCAAAGGCCGAAGCCTTATTAAATATTCACTTTCCAAAATCGCAAGAGCTCCTAGCAAAAGCGCAATATCGATTAAAATTCGAGGAGTTGTTTTACATACAACTACAACTCATTTTAAAAAATCTCATCCATAAATCAAAAATAAAAGGCTTTCAGTTCGATACTGTGGGCAACTATTTTAATACGTTTTTCAAACAGCATTTACCTTTCCAACTAACCAATGCGCAAAAACGCGTTTTAAAAGAAATAAGAGCAGATTTGGGAAGTAATGCACAAATGAATCGTTTATTACAAGGCGATGTAGGTTCTGGAAAAACCATAGTAGCCTTCATGTCAATGCTCATGGCACTTGATAATGGTTTTCAAGCCTGTTTAATGGCACCGACTGAAATTTTGTCAGTCCAACACTATAACGGCTTAAAAGAATGGTGTAATAGATTGAATATCAATATTTCATTGCTTACTGGTTCAAGTAAAACTTCAGAAAGAAAAATAATTCATGAAGCATTAGAAAATGGCGATTTACACATACTTGTTGGTACGCATGCTTTACTAGAAGATAAAGTAAAATTTAAAAATTTAGGGCTAGCAGTTATTGATGAACAACACCGATTTGGTGTAAAACAAAGAAGTAAATTGTGGCATAAAAACACGTTTCCGCCGAATGTGCTTGTTATGACCGCCACACCCATTCCGCGAACACTAGCCATGTCCGTTTATGGCGATTTAGATATCTCTGTGATTGATGAATTACCACCAGGACGTAAATCTATTAAAACCGTACATCGGTATGACGCCAACCGCTTAAATGTTTTTAAGTTTATGCGAGATGAAATTGCAAAAGGACGACAAGTATACATTGTATATCCGTTAATTCAAGAAAGTCAAGCTATGGATTATAAAGATTTAATGGAAGGTTATGAAAGTATTTCTAGAGATTTCCCACTACCCGACTACCAAATTTCTATTGTTCATGGTAAAATGAAACCTGCAGATAAAGAGTTTGAAATGCAACGTTTCATTAAAGGAGAAACGCAAATTATGGTAGCTACTACTGTAATAGAGGTTGGTGTAAATGTGCCTAATGCCTCTGTAATGATTATTGAAAGTGCAGAACGTTTTGGATTATCGCAACTACACCAATTACGCGGGCGTGTAGGGCGTGGCGCAGAACAGAGTTATTGTATATTAATGACAAGCCATAAATTAAGTAACGATAGCAAAACCCGATTAGAAACCATGGTACGCACCAATGATGGTTTTGAAATTGCTGAAGTAGATTTAAAACTCCGAGGTCCTGGAGATATTATGGGCACGCAACAAAGTGGTATTTTAAATTTAAGAATTGCAGATATTGTAAAGGATAAAGCTATCTTACAGCAGGCCAGATATTATGCTAAAAAGGTGTTACACGAAGACCCGTCGTTATCCAAAGCAGCACATGAGGTAATTTTAAACACCTACAAAGCCATGGGGAAATACAAGAATATTTGGAATTATATAAGTTAATTATAATTTCTAACGCAACCAATTCTTTAAATTCACATCTAACTATAAAATTTTTATATGAAAATATATTTGATTGCCTTTACAGTTTCAATATCATTATGTGCAAGCTTCTGTTGTCCTGAAGAAGATGACTTTTTCCCTCTTAAAGAAATAGCAAACAATACAATTATTAGCATTAATGATAACAAAAAGGTTTTTGATTTAGGCGAACAAATTTTTATTAATACCACTTTCTCCAACGAGCAGACCACTCTAGATGGGGAAACTATTCTTTTAAGTGACTATAATAACAATAATGATAACATTAGGTGCACTTTTGCACTTTATAAAGAAACCAATTTTGGGACACTCGTAAAAATATCAGTTACCGATAACAATATAGAAGTTATTAATGGTAATACATACACCGATAGACACTGGATTAATGCAGAAAATACATTTAAAGATAATAAATTTTCTAGCGTATTCGGGATAACACTTTTAGAGTCTGGCACCTATTATATTACTGGTACAAATTATGATTTTGATAATGATGGCATAGTTTGGTTTTATATAAGTGACGTAAACTTAGCATCCAAAATAATTAATTCTGAAGATGATGGCGCCTATAAATTTACAGTAAATCCTTAGTTGATAACCTGTATTAATCAAATCATTTAAATCATCATGTAGGTTGTATAATACAAGAATATTTGGAATTATATTAGTTAAATTTTAATGTATTTGAGACCTCGCAGGTTTCTTAAAACCTGGTGAGGTCGCATCACATCTACTATAAGCTTCTTAAGATATTTAACGTTTCGAACTATTGGTTCCCAAAAAACAGGAAAGTTTCTATGTGTCTTATTTTCAAAGTTTTAAATTTTAAAAATCAATATAGGAATGTCTTGCTGAAATTTTATAGCGTAAATTTATAGTTGATTTTTTTAAGAAAATTCTTATTAACTGATGTTTAAGAAGATGTGTTTTCAAGCTCTTCTAAAATATGAGAAGCAGAAGACGTTACATTTTTGTATTTACAATATCCCCAGATAGAAAATAGAATTAAAAAAACTGCCATTACAGGAATGTACCAGTATATTAAATTTATGTTTGTAATAAATATGTCCTTTCCTTTAAATACTTTAATAATAACGGGTAAACTAACCACCAAAAGAATAAAATTAAGGTAGATACCAACTTTTTGTGTCAGTAGAAATTGTTTTTTCTTTTGAGTATAAGCTATTAAGGTTTCTTTATAATTGTTATTGGTTAAATCTATACTTTTCATACTTCTAATAGAACGCAACACGATTAGTGGAAGTACAATCAAATAGCACACAGTAAAAATACCAGAAACCGTTAAATACCATGTATTCAGCTCAGAAAATCGTGATATGAGTAGAATAGCCATTATAAAACAGATAATAGCACCTATTCCTTCATATTTTGACAATACATCTATTTTGTTTTTGTAACGCTCTTTAGTCATTTCCATAATTAATTTGTTAGTTAATTTTTTTTGATTTTCTAGTTGGTCACTCATTTGAGACCAAGTCGTTTGCATTTCTTCGAGTTCCATAATTTTATTTTTTTATTATTTGTTTGTTTAATTTTTCTTTAATCCTTGCCATACGTGTTCCAATATTACTAGTGGACATACCTGTTATGTCTGATATTTCCTGATACTTCTTCCCTTCTAAAAAAAGAAACACAATGCCTTTATCAATCTCACCAAGTTCTCTAATATGAGCATATAATATTTTAAGACGCTCTTCAAGAACTGGGTCATAAAATTCATCTGCTAGAACAATTCCATCGAGTGGTGTTTTATAACCTTTACGTTTCTTTTTCTTTAGATACAAAAGAGCAGTATTTAGTGCAATGCGATATACCCAAGTACTTAACTTTGCATTACCTCTAAATGTGTGAAAAGATTTCCATAATTGATATACAACATCTTGATATAAGTCCTTTTGATCTTCTTTATTATCGGCATATAATCTTGTCATTTTATAAAGAATACCTTCATTCTCCTGAATTACCTCTACAAACTGTTTTTCTTGCTTCATAAATTATTCTTTATAAGCCGTTGTGTATTTTGAAAAAATTCTGTCAATTCAAGTGAATTTCACGATTGAAATGAGTGAAATTTGTATTGAGAATAAGAATTTTTATATGAATTGGTTCTAGATACGATTTTTTATCAAAAAAATCACTCGAACTGATATTACACTGTTTATTTCAACTCAAAATGCACAAGGGTTCTTTATACTCTATTAGTATACGCTTACTTGAAAAAAGCACAAAATATTTTATTTTTTTTAGTGGCTTAACATGCGTAATGAGAAAGAGTAAACAAAATTGATATGTTTTATTTACAGAACATTAAAATATTTGGAAATATATTAGTTAAATTAGTAATAGTTGAGACCTCACAGGTTTTAAAAACCTGTGAGGTCTATCACATCTATTGTAAGCTTCTTAAGGCATTTAACTTTTTACTATAATTGCTAAAAGATGAAGCATCTAATTTAGGATTTACTTACTTGACTTTGTCAGAAAAAATATCGAACTTCGTTTAACGTTGGATATAAGTCATTGAGACGGACGTATATCCAGAAAAGTTAGCCACAATTAAAAAATTCAAATACATAAGATAATTCAGATTAATGATTGTACCTTTGATAGTATCAAATGATAGTATCACGAATGAAACCACTATACGAAATAACAACTTCTGTTTTAAAGTTAATAACTTCTATTTCGGAAAAAATAGGAGAAGTAAATGCTAATTTACTAAATAAACCTTCTCCTAAATTAAGAAAGCAGAATAGAATCAAAACTATTCATTCATCTTTAAAAATTGAAGGAAACACACTTACAGAAGAACAAATAACAGCGCTTTTAGAAAACAAAAGAGTTATTGGTCCTAAAAAAGATGTTCTTGAAGTTTTAAACGCAATTAAAATCTATGAGAATTTAGAAGAATACAAACCATCTAATGAAAAATCCTTTTTAAAAGCACATAAAAACTTAATGGAAGGATTAATTGAAAATTCTGGAAAATACAGAAAGCAAGGTGTCGGAATTGTAAAAGGCTCTAAAATTGAGCATTTAGCACCACCTTTTGAAAATGTGCCATATTTAATGAAAGACCTTTTTGATTATTTAAAAAAGTCTGACGAAATTGGATTAATTAAAAGTTGTGTATTTCATTACGAAATGGAATTTATTCATCCATTTTTAGATGGAAATGGCAGAATGGGAAGATTATGGCAAACTTTAATACTAATGGAAAAATATCCAATCTTTGAGTTTTTGCCTTTTGAAACTTTAATTAGTAAAGACCAAGAGAAATATTATAAAGCTTTGGCGGAGTCTGATAAATTAGGGAAATCGACTAAGTTTATTGAATATATGCTAAATGTAATTGACATTTCAATTGGTGAATTATTAGATTATAATAATAGAACATTGAATGAAAAAGACAGATTAGAATATTATATTTCCTTAAATAAAAAAGAATTCACAAGGAAAGATTATATGGGTATTTTTAAAGATATATCTTCTGCAACTGCAAGCAGAGATTTGAAAAAAGGAGCTGAACTAGGTTTATTTGAAAAAATAGGAGAAAAAAACAAAACAATGTATCAATTAAAATAACTGGGCACAGCACCATGTATAATTAGTTGCTAGTTCCTAGCCTACTTACGAAAGTCCTATCGGATTTTGAACTACTCCCAAAAAGTTAGACACTGTTTACGGGTATTTTTATGGAAAGAAAAGTTAAGTACGATTACGATTTCAAACTTAGTTGTGTAAAAGAAGTTTTAAAAAATCACAAGACCTCACATCTATTATAAGCTTCTTAAGGTATTTAACTTTACTACACTTGCTAAAAGAAGAAACACATAATTTAAGATTTATCTACTTGACTTTGTCAGAAAAAATATCGAACTTCGTTTAACATTGGATATAAGTCATTAAAACGGACGTATATCCAGAAAAGTTAAACGAACCTCTGCAATAACACACATCCGCTTCTACTAGATGTCAGTTAGTAAGTACACCCGCGTTAGGGATTGAAGTGGCATCCTTTTTAAAGCTTTTTTACAAATTCGCCGTCATTACGAGGAGGTACGACGATGTAATCTGCTTCGATTATGGAGATTGCTTCACTCCGTTCGCAATGACGTTAGCGCAAAGGTGTTTTAAAAAATCACAAAACCTCACAGGTTTTTAAAACCTGTGAGGTCTCATCACATCTATTATAAGCTTCTTAAGGTATTTAACTTTACTACACTTGCTAAAAGAAGAAACACATAATTTGAGATTTATCTACTTGACTTTGTCAGAAAAAATGTCGAACTTCGTTTAACGTTGGATATAAGTCATTAAAACGGACGTATATCCAAAAACGTTCTCTACAAGTTAAAACAACAATGAAACAAACGATTTTAATTATACTATCACTTTTTTGGATAAGCTGTTATTCTCAAACAAAAAAGAAATTCAATTTAGATTTTGAAGAATACAATGAGAACAATGAACTTCCCAAAGGTTGGTTTAAGTGGGGGGATTACGAAGTAGAAGTCGATACAGTTCATGCGAAACTAGGAAAGGCCTCAGGGAAAATTATTTCTAAAAAAACGCATAACTCCTTTGGAGGTATAGCATATTCAATTCCCGCTAATTATGAAGGAAAGTCTATTCGTTTAGAGGGTTTTATGAAAATTGAAAATATCCGAAATGGTTTTAGTGGATTATTGCTTAGAATAGATGATAAAAATAATCAAGTATTGGCATTTGAAAATATGCAAAGCCAAAAAATTCATGGTACTAAAGACTGGCAGAAATACTCCATTTCATTACCATACCCTAAGAGTGCTGAAACAATTTTTGTTGCAGGACTAATTACAGGTTCTGGAGAAGCATGGTTTGATAACTTTGTTTTAACAATAGATGGAAAGGATATTCAAACACTTAAAGAAAAAGAGAAACCCATTTTTAATGCAAACTTAGATAAAGAATTTGATTTGGGATCTAAGATTGAATTTCCAGAACTTAACAACAACATAATTGTAAACTTAGATTTATTGGGGAAAGTATGGGGTTTTTTAAAATATCACCATCCAGAAATTGCAAAGGGAAATTATAATTGGGATTACGAATTGTTTCGTTTTCTTCCGATATATTTAGAGGGTAAAACTACCCTAGAGAGGGATAATTTACTTTTAGAATGGATAAAAAAAATAGGAGTTATTGAGAAATGTTTACAATGCGAAAGTACAGCTGAAGAAGCTTTCATAAAACCTGA
Organism: Hyunsoonleella sp. 2307UL5-6; assembly: GCF_047345485.1. Taxonomy (NCBI): domain Bacteria; kingdom Pseudomonadati; phylum Bacteroidota; class Flavobacteriia; order Flavobacteriales; family Flavobacteriaceae; genus Hyunsoonleella; species Hyunsoonleella sp. 2307UL5-6. The sequence continues at coordinate 467,919 of NZ_JBLFEN010000001.1, forward strand.
TATGTCTTGGTTTGATAGTTTCAACATAAGTTTGAAATTAAAAAATGAGTTAAAAAATATTTATCAAAATAGAAGACAAGGTGAATCCTTCTATATTGGCTATAATAATTCCAATCGTTTAGCTTTTTTAAATGAAAACAGGTACATAATGATGTCTTATCCAGATAAAGGCTTTAGGTTGTTAGCTCTTTACAGGTATTGGAATATGATTCATTATTTTTTTCCATATAAATATTTAATAGACAAAAACTGGAATGATATTTTAAGAGAGTATATACCCAAGATTATAAATGCTAAAAATGAATTAGAGTATGAATTAACTTTTATTCAATTAATGGGAGATATAAACGACACCCATGTGTCTTATTCAATCGGCTTTAATAAAGTTAATGATAAAAGAGGAGTTTTTTTTCCATCTTTTCGAGTTAAGTTTATTGAGGATAAATTAGTAGTTATAGACCATTACAACCCTGAATTAAAGAATGCATCTAAAGTTGAATCTGGAGATATAATCACATATATTAATAAAAAATCTGTCGAATCAATATTAGATAGCATAAAACCATATTACCCAGCTTCTAACGAAACAACGAGATTAAGGGATATTTCTCGAGATATTCTGCGCTCACCAAAAAAAGAAATTACGATAGAATTTATTTCAGCAGGTAAAAAAGAAGAACACTCAATACCTCTATATAAAAAAGATAGTTTAAATATGTATTGGCATAATTGGGAGGGAAAATCTTATAAATTTTTAAAAAATGATGTTGGGTATGTGACTTTAAAGTTTATTAAAAAAGAAGATATTCCCATTATTAAAGAAACTTTCAAAAACACAAAAGGAATTATTATTGACATAAGAAACTATCCTTCAACATTTGTTCCATTTTTGTTAGGCTCTTATTTTGTGTCAGATAACACGCCTTTTGTGAAATTCTCAACTGGAAATATTAATAACCCTGGAGAATTCATTTTTAAAAATGGCGATGAGATTCCTAAACCAACAAAAACATATAAAGGGAAATTAGTTGTTTTAGTTAATGAATTTTCGCAAAGTCAATCTGAATTTACTGCCATGGCATTTAGAGCAGGAAACAATACAACTATCATTGGTAGCACAACAGCTGGAGCAGATGGTAATGTTACGACAATATTATTACCCGGAGGATTAAGAACTCGTTTCTCTGGAATGGGAGTTTATTACCCTGATGGAACTGAAACTCAAAGAGTAGGTATAGTTCCAGATATTGAAATTAAACCTACTGTTAAAGGGGTAAAAGAAGGTAGAGATGAATTATTAGAAAAAGCGATTGAAATAATAAATGAATAAAAACCTGTAGAGAACAACGTATAAAATTAATTGCTAGTTCAAGCCTACTTACGAAAATCCTCTTGGATTTTCTATTCGGTTTGTATTTGCTAAATTAGGTGCTTAAACAACGCAACTAATCTTATACAGCAACGTTAAACGAACCTCTCCAAAAATACACATCTTCTTCTAATAGACTTCAGTTAGTAAGCACACCCGCGTTAGGGATTGAAGTGGCATCCTTTTTTTGTTGCTTATAAATAGGCCGCTATTACGAGAAGTGAGGCACGAACGACAAAGTAATCTCTTTGTGTTAGTAGATTGCTTTACTTAATAGCAATAACACTAGGTGAAGTAAAAAAAAGATATAACGGAAAGCCCGACCGGAGCCTAAGCGGAGGTAACGCCCAAAAAAAATTAGTATTACTATTACTAAAAAACATATTTTATTAAGCTGATTAGGATTATCGCGTCCATAATTCTCACTTTTACGCATAAAAAAAGGCAACCAAATTGGTTGCCTTTTTTAATAGTTACATGTTCAAGAAATTATTTCTTCCCGTCCATTTTATCTTTAAGCGCTTGTAAAGCATCATTAGCATCACCTAATGTTGGTTTTGCTTCAGCAGCTTGTGCAGCTTGCTTTTTAGCAGCAGCTTTTACATTTGCTACTTCTTCAGCTTTATGAATTGCAGCATGAGAGGCTACAACACGTTTAAACTCTTTGTTAAATTCAATAATTTTGAATTCAGCAGCTTCACCTTTCTTCAATTTGCTACCATCTTCTTTTTCTAGGTGACGTTGTGGTACAAATGCAGTAATATCATCATTAAATACAATTGTAGCACCTTTATCAACTATTTCGAAGATTTCAGCGTTGTGAGTGGTATTTAAAGCAAATTCAGTTTCATACTTATCCCAAGGATTATCTGTAGTTTGTTTGTGTCCTAAACTTAATTTACGACCTTCTACATCTAACTCAAGTACAATAACCTCTAGCTTGTCACCAACGGCACAAAACTCAGATGGATGCTTCACTTTCTTAGTCCAAGATAAATCAGAAATATAAATTAATCCGTCGATACCTTCTTCTAATTCAACAAAAACACCAAAGTTTGTAAAGTTACGTACAATACCACTATGCTTAGAACCTAATGGGTATTTTGTAGTAATATCTGTCCATGGATCTGGCGTTAATTGCTTAATACCAAGAGACATTTTACGATCTTCTCTATCTAAAGTTAAAATAACCGCATCTACCTCATCACCAACGGTAACGAAATCTTGAGCCGAACGTAAGTGTGTAGACCAAGACATTTCAGAAACGTGTATTAATCCTTCAACACCATCAGCAACTTCAATAAACGCACCGTAATCTGCAATAACAACTACTTTACCTTTTACTTTATCACCAACTTTAACCTCTTCTCCAAGAGCTTCCCATGGGTGTTTGCTTAATTGCTTAAGACCTAATTGGATTCTAGACTTATCTTCATCAAAATCAAGAATTACAACGTTTAATTTCTGATCTAATTCTACAATTTCGTTTGGATGATTAATTCTAGACCACGATAAATCTGTGATATGAACTAATCCGTCAACACCACCAAGATCAATAAACACACCGTAAGATGTAATATTTTTAACAATACCTTCTAGTACTTGACCTTTTTCTAATTGACCAATAATTTCTTTCTTCTGTTCCTCAATATCAGCCTCAATAAGTGCTTTATGAGATACTACTACGTTTTTAAACTCGTGATTAATTTTCACAACTTTAAATTCCATAGTTTTATTAACGTACTGATCGTAATCTCTAATTGGCTTAACGTCAATTTGAGATCCTGGTAAGAATGCTTCAATGCCAAAAACATCTACAATCATACCACCTTTAGTTCTGCATTTTACAAAACCATTAACAATTTCACCAGTTTCGTGTGCTTTATTTACTCTGTCCCAAGCCTTAATTACACGAGCTTTACGGTGAGATAATATTAATTGTCCTGTAGCATCTTCACGCACGTCAATTAATACTTCTACCTTGTCTCCTTCTTTTAAGTCTGGATTGTAACGAAATTCGTTTAAAGAAATTACACCTTCAGATTTTGCGTTGATGTCTATAATAGCATCTCTATCAGTGATGTGTATTACAGTACCTTCAACCACTTCGTCGTCTAATGTATCAACAAAATTTTCTGCTACTAATTTTTCAAATTCTTCAAGTTGCTTATCATCAACCTCATCAATACCTTCTTGGTAATTGTGCCAGTTAAACTCTTTTAAGAATTTTTCAGGATTTGCTTGTGCTTCAGTTACTACTGGAGCTTCTGCAGTTGTTGCTTCTGTTGCTTCAACTTCTGCTTGTTTTGCTTTTTCAGCCATTTAATTAAATATGCGAATTATTAAATAGATTTTCACCAGTGTGAAAACGCCATTTTATCGCGTTTGTATCCTGTATGTTTCAAAAAGTTAAACGCTTAACACACAGAAGTGTTATAAAAATAGTTTTCTAAATCCTTTTCATCTTTTTGATACTGCGTTAAAAAGGAGTGCAAAAATATAAATTTTCAAGGAATTAGCCTAATATTATTCTTTTTTTGGGCGTTCCCCTTCGGGTCAGGCTTTCCGCTAATAGTTTTGGCTCAAAGCGTAGCTCGCCAAAAGCTACCGCTGCAATCCTTAACGCGGGTTTACCCGCCAATATATTACAAAAACGAAAGCTACTTTTTACGTGCTATTTTTTACACAAAAAAGAGTAGCAAAATAATAATTTGTCTGTTAGTTTGATTGCATAATTAAATTATAGTAAAAAAAATCAGTATATTGTTCAACCAAAAATTAACTATTAAAACTAAAAAATTATGGTAAAAGCAAAATATCAAGCGGTACTTGAACTAGGAGAAGCGCTAAACATTCAAAACGGAGATGTTAAAGAAGAAAACGGACAATTGCAAATACACGGTACAGCAAATACACCGTATGAAAAAGACTTATTATGGAATAAGATAAAAGAACTTGGTGGCGAAAACCCATCTGATCTTATGGCCGATATTAAAGTAGCAGATGCTAGTGTTTACCATCGCCACATTGTAAAAAGCGGAGAAACTTTAGGTAAAATTGCTAAACAATATTATGGTAGTCCATCAAAATATCAAGCAATTTTTAAAGCTAATTCTGACATACTAAAGAATCCAGATGTTATACATCCAGATCAAGAATTAATTATCCCTAATCTATAGGAATTTCAGAATACAGTATACACAAAGGTTGTCCTATTTATAGTGACAACCTTTTTTTATTCACCATCTTCAATGGTCATTTTAGCTAATCGAAGTATTTTCTCAAATTGCGCTTCTAATGTTAAATTAGAATTATCAACCTCTATAGCATCCTTAGCCTTAACCAAAGGAGATTCTTTTCGATGCGTATCAATATAATCGCGCTCTGTAACATTTTTTAATACATCAGCATACGAAACGTTATCCCCGCGTGCTTTTAGCTCTTGATAACGGCGTTCTGCCCGTGTTGCGGCAGATGCTGTCATAAATAACTTTAGTTCTGCATTTGGAAACACCACTGTACCAATGTCGCGCCCATCCATTACCACGCCTTTGTCCTCTCCTATTCTTTTTTGAATGGCAACTAATTTTTGACGTACCTCTGCAATGGCAGCAACTTTACTTACGTAACTGGATACCTCTAGAGTTCTAATCTTATGTTCAATATTTTCACCATTAAGGTATACTTCAGCATATCCTAAACTTTCATTAAACTTAAAACTAAGTACTATAGTATCAAGTTGATATATAAGTGCTTCTTTGTTAAAATCATCTTTAGATATTAATCCATTTTGGATAGCATATAATGTAACCGCCCTATACATCGCACCAGAATCTACATATACATAGCCCAAAGTTTTAGCAATTTGTTTAGCTACAGTACTTTTCCCTGTAGATGAGTACCCGTCTATGGCAATGGTAATTTTATCCATGTATTATTAAAGTTTCTAGGTGTCTAAAGTACTTAAAATGCCTAAAGTGTAAAAATATAGGTTCCATTTTATGCACTAAAAAACTTTAGTTCGTTTAAGATACGTATTTACTGTAAATCTATCTGTAAACCAAAGAAGTTAGAATTAGCTGCACTGGTATATTTGGCATGTGTATAGCTAAACCTCATACTATTCATTTTAATAGAAAAGCCAGCTGAAAGTCCAGAAAAATTACGCTGATCTACAATTCGTAACTCCTCGCCTCTTCTAAAATTATAACCAAAACGAATATTGAATCCGCCTTCAGGAAATAATTCTGCACCTAGTATAGTGTGACGAATAAGTTGCCCTACAAAGCCAATATCCTCAGACGTTTGATTACCCGATAAATCGCTTGTAGCTCTTGCAGGATTTGGTCTTGCAATTGGCCATTGTTGTAAATTTTCTAAAGTAACATGCCATCTAATAGGTACATGCTCTAGGGTTTGAGACAGCCCTATACCAACTTCAAAAGGTAACCGCTCATTTAATCCGGCGTATGTTGTTATTTGAGACCCTAAATTTCTAACCACTAAAGCAGCATGAAAATCTATATCTTCATTGATGTAAAGCAATCCTAGATCTAATGCTGCACCAAAAGAGTCGTACTGCTCTAATTTGGAAGTGATTAGTTTTAAATTTGTACCAAAATAAAAATCAGAATACCCAATTTGCAGTGCGTAACCAACAGACAGCGCAGTTTCGCTACCTGTAAATTCTCCTGTAGATACACCGTTTTCATCATAACCATCAAAAGATCCATAATTAATATATGTGATACCACCATGGATAGTTTGTGTACGCCTATCGATAGTGTAGGCATAAGATGCTGTACCAAAACTAATACCGCCTAAGTAGCTAGAATAATTTAACGCCAGTTGGTTATCCATTTCAACATTTATAGTTGCAGGATTAAACAGTGCTTGTGTTACATCATAATCTACATTTGTAAATACCTTACCGCCTAGAGCAGCTTGCCTTGGAGAAGATACTAAGTTTAAAAACTGATACGTAGTTTCACCACCCACTTGAGCCATTACAAGGGTAGTTAGTGAGAGACACAGAATAGTAATAATTTTTCTTAGCATATTTACTGGACAAAGTAAATGAATCTATCTTAGAACGATAGCATCTAGCATTTATTTTTTTTAAGTAAATATTTCTACTTTAAACGCAATTCTTGACCAATAAAAATAGTGTTGGTTTTTAACCCATTTATCTGCTTTAATGCTTTAACAGTAATGCCATAGGTTTTAGAAATACTGTATAATGTGTTACCCTTAGCGACTTTTATAGTATCTGGAATTTCATTTACTTTATCAAAGTCTTTTATTCTAAGTTTTTGCCCAACACTTACCAATGTTGTTTCTAAATTATTAGCCTTTTTTAATTCTTTTAAAGTAACACCATACTTTTTTGCTAGAGCAAATAGTGTTTCTCCTGCTTTTACAGTATGAAACGCTGATGAATTATCAACTGCATCAAAACTAGCTTTAGTAGTAGTTTGTTTTGCCTTAGCAATACTTGCATTGCGTTTGTTAATAGTCTCTTTATCATCAAACTCTAAAGATTTAACAGTGTCTATTTGTTTGCCATTAACAAGAATAAATTCGCCAGTTGCAATATTTAATTTAGCTGGTTTACCATTAAGTAATACATCTTTATAAATGGGTTTACTTTGCCCTAACACTAGATTGGAACAAAGTAAAACCACAACTATAAACCATACATTTTTAAAGTTTTTTCGCATTTTTTACTTTTTGATTAGTGATTGCCAAATCTATCACATCGCTCATATCTGTAACGTAATGAAACGTTAAACCTTTTAAATAATCTGGTTTAATTTCAGCAATATCTCTTCTATTGTCTTCACAAAGTAATATTTCTTTTATTCTAGCGCGTTTAGCAGCTAAAATCTTTTCTTTAATACCGCCTACAGGCAGCACTTTGCCTCTAAGGGTAATCTCTCCAGTCATTGCTAAACTTTTCTTCACCTTCTTTTGCGTAAACAAAGATACTAAAGATGTTAACATGGTTACACCTGCGCTTGGACCATCTTTTGGAGTTGCACCTTCAGGCACATGAATATGCACGTTATAACTGCTAAATACCGATGCATCTATACCAAATGTTTCAGCATTAGATTTTATATATTCCATCGCAATAGTAGCAGATTCTTTCATTACTTTACCCAAGTTTCCAGTAATTGTCATGGTGCCTTTTCCTTTAGATAATATAGATTCAATAAACAAAATATCGCCACCTACACTAGTCCACGCTAAACCTGTAACAACACCAGCAACGTTATTATTCTCGTATTTATCGCGCTCTAGCTTAGGACCGCCCAATACCTCAACAATATCATCATTAGATACTTTTACGTTATAATCTTCTTCCATAGCAATATTTTTAGCACCATAACGTACCATTTTTGCTATTTGTTTTTCTAAACCACGAACACCAGATTCTCTAGTATAACCTTCCACAATTTTTTCTAGCTGCGGCTTTCCAATTTTTAAGTGAGAATTATCTAAACCATGTTCTGTTAGCTGTTTTGGTAATAAATGACGTTTTGCTATTTCTACCTTTTCTTCAATAGTATACCCTGTTACATTTATAATTTCCATACGGTCTCTTAACGCAGGTTGTATGGTTGCTAAACTATTAGAGGTAGCAATAAACATCACTTTAGAAAGGTCGTAGCCCATTTCTAAAAAGTTATCATAAAACTCATTATTCTGCTCAGGGTCTAAAACCTCTAACATTGCAGAAGATGGATCGCCTTGATGCGAGTTTGATAGTTTATCAATTTCATCTAAAACAAAAACAGGATTTGAGGTTCCAGCCTTTTTTAAGCTTTGTATAATACGCCCTGGCATTGCTCCAATATATGTCTTCCTGTGTCCTCTAATCTCTGCCTCATCACGTAAACCACCAAGAGACATACGCACATATTCTCTACCTAAAGCCTCGGCTATAGATTTACCTAAAGATGTTTTACCAACCCCTGGAGGCCCGTACAAACAAAGAATTGGCGATTTCATGTCATTACGTAACTTTAAAACAGCTAAGTATTCTATAATTCTTCGTTTTACATCATCTAAACCATAATGATCTCTATCTAATATTTTTTTAGCACGCTTTAAATCGAATTTATCTTTACTAAATTCATTCCAAGGTAAATCTAAAAACAATTCTAAATAGTTACGTTGTATCGAATATTCTGATACTTGCGGATTCATGCGTTGTAATTTACCTACTTCTTTTTCAAAATGTTTGGCTACTTTTTCGTCCCAAATTTTTTCTTTAGATTTTGCAATCATTTCATCAATCTCCTCATCATGACTTACGCCACCCAATTCCTCTTGAATGGTTTTCATTTGTTGATGTAAAAAATATTCACGTTGTTGTTGGCTCATATCCATTTGAACCTTAGACTGAATATCATTTTTAAGTGCTAATTTTTGAAATTCTACATTCATAAATTTCAAGGTAGCTAACGCACGACTTTTTAGGTCGTTATTTTCTAAAAGTTCCTGCTTTTCAGATACCGAAAGATTCATGTTTGAAGACACAAAATTTACTAAAAACGAGTTACTTTCTATGTTTTTAATAGCGAAAGACGCTTCACTAGGAATATTAGGGCTTTCCTTAATAATTTCTAGTGCTAAGTCCTTTATAGAATCTATTATTGCTGTAAACTCTTTATTCTTTTTTGCAGGTTTAGCTTCTGGCAAATCTTCTATTGTAGCTGTAATGTATGGCGTTTCAGAAACTACCTCCTTCACCTTAAAACGCTTTTTCCCTTGTATAATAACAGTAACGTTACCATCTGGCATTTTTAAAACCCTTAAAATACGAGCTACAGTTCCTGTATTAAAAATATCTTTTCCAGAAGGTGTTTCAATCGTTTCATCTTTTTGTGCTACAACACCTATAACTTTACCACCTTTATTAGCATCGTTAATCAGTTTTATAGATTGATCTCTTCCTGCAGTTATTGGTATTACTACGCCTGGGAATAATACCGTGTTACGTAATGCTAAAATTGGTAAAGATGCTGGGAGTTCTTCTTTATTTATGGCCTCTTCATCTTCTGGTGTCATTAATGGGATTAACTCTGAATTTTCATCAAACTCCTGCAATGACAAACTGTCAAATGTTATAAAATTAGATTTCTTCATATAGTAGTTTAGGTCATTCTGTCATTAAAACAAAATATGCCTTATTTCAAATTTATTTAAATACAAAACAAACACCTGTAAATCAATTTATTACTAAATATGCAGATGTTCTTCTATACTCTTAAATTCAATAGTTGTGCCAACTAGAAAATTATTTATTTAAATCTTTCCCATTTTCTGCAACACAAAAAGTATTACAATAGGAATAGCTAGAAGCAACACAAAAAGAAGACTTGTTTGAAATAAAGAAGGCGATAGCAAAAGTGTAAATAAATAACCACCTACTGCACCACCAAAATGCGCATCATGACCAATATTGCCAATACGTTTTTTCATACCATAAATAGAATACAACAAATAGCCAATACCAAAAGCAAAACCTGGTATAAAAAAATTAATTTTCATCATGGGTTCGAATAGAATAGCAGAATATATGATTCCCATTACAGCGCCACTAGCACCAACAGCACTATAATGATATTCATCTTTATGAAAATAATAGGATAAAAAATTACCAACTAGTAAACTCCCAATATAAACAGTTAAAAAGCCAATACTACCAAGTTTTAAGATTACTAAACCAGAAAAGAAATAAAGTGTAACCATATTAAAAAGTAGGTGTTGCATGTCTACATGCAAAAAACCAGCGCTAAATAGTCTTATTCTTTCGCCCCGTTTTAAACCTCCAACATTAAATTTGTACTTCTCAAAAAAGCTAAAATCATTAAACCCTTTATAAGAAATCAATACATTTGCTGCTATAATAACAACTGTAATAATATCTAATTTGCCCATTGTGTAGTAAACATTTAAAATCTAATTAACATATATTTGCTCCTACAAATCTAAAACTAATAAATGCATTTTTTAGCTTATATACTACTTTATCCTTTATTATATCTAATTTCTATATTACCGTTTAGGATATTATACTTTGTTTCGGATGTTTTATATGTTTTAATATATCGCATTTTTGGCTATCGCAAAAAAGTAGTATATAGCAATTTAAACCTAGTGTTCCCTGATAAATCAGATAAAGAAATTAAACGTATTACTAAGGTGTTTTACCACCATTTGTGTGATATGATTGTAGAAGCCATAAAATCGCTTTCTATTTCTAAAAGTGAAATGCAAAAACGCTATAAATTTACTAATGTAGAAGTAGTACAAAATATAGAGGCACAGCATAAAAGTACTATTTTAATGTGTGCACATTATGGCAGTTGGGAATGGATTTTTATACTTCAAACCTACGTGAAATCTACTGGAACTGCGGTATATAAACCTTTAGCTAATAAGTATTTTGACAGACTAGTAAAACGTATTAGAGCTAAATACAACAGTTATTTGATTTCAACCAGAGAGATTATTCCAACCTTAATTAAACTAAAAAGAGATGGTATTATTTCTATTAATGGTTTTGTGTCCGACCAATCACCAAAACTAGATAAAGCCTACCATTGGCAAAATTTTATGGGTGTAAAAGTACCTGTACATACTGGCGCAGAAATGTTAGCCAAAAAACTAGATATGGCCGTTGTATTTTTTAAGGTTAAAAAAGTAAAACGTGGATTTTATGAAACTACGTTTGAAACTATAACACTAACACCAAAAGCATTTGAAGATTATCAAATTACAGATACGTTTTTAAAACTAGTTGAAAACCAAATACATGAAGCGCCAGAGTATTATTTATGGACCCATAAACGCTGGAAACATAAAGACAAAGCTCCTAAATAAATTTAGGAGGTTTTGTTTAATAAAATAATTTCTTGAAACGAACTATCCTCGAGGCAGAGTCATAGAGGTATTTCGATCGTTTCATTTTTGACTTTTTGGTCAAAAAACCGAAATTATGTTATTTAGATCCCGAAACAAGTTCGGGATGACAATTTCAACGGAAACCACGACGCAGAGTGTCGAGGAATTCTTTTCGATTAAATTATTAGTAATTAAAAAACTAGCTAGCTGCAATAGCACCTATTTCTTCAATAAACTTATCTGCTAAACCATCGGCTTCTTCCTGAGATTTTGCTTCGGTATAAATTCTAATTATTGGCTCTGTATTACTTTTACGTAGATGCGCCCAACTTTCAGAGAAATCTATTTTAACACCATCAATGGTAGTTAATTTTTCATTTTGGTAAAGCTCTTCCATGGTTTTTAAAATACCATCAACATCCAAATCTGGTGTTAATTGTATTTTCTTCTTACTCATAAAATAATTAGGATAGGTTTTTCGTAATTCACTTACTTTCATGCCTTTTTCAGCTAATAAACTCAAAAATAATGCAATCCCTACTAAGGCATCACGCCCATAGTGTATTTCAGGATAAATAATACCACCATTACCCTCACCACCAATAACTACATTGTTTTTCTTCATCAGTTTTACCACATTTACTTCGCCTACTGCTGAGGCTTCATAAGTGCCACCATGTTTCTCAGTTACATCACGTAATGCGCGTGTAGAACTCATATTGCTTACTGTGTTTCCTGGATTATGCCCCAATACATAATCTGCACATGCTACTAATGTATATTCTTCGCCAAACATATCACCGTTTTCATCCATAAACGCTAAACGATCTACATCAGGATCTACCACAATACCAAAATCTGCATTGTGCTTTTTAACAGCGTCAGACAAATCAGTTAAGTGTTCTTTTAAAGGTTCTGGGTTATGAGGAAAATGTCCGTTTGGCTCACAATACAGCTCAACAACATCAACACCTAAACGCTCTAATAATAAAGGAATAACTATACCTCCTGTAGAATTCACACCATCAACTACTACTTTAAAACGTTCTGCCTCTATAGCTTTAACATTTACCAGCGGCAAATCTAAAACCTCAATAATATGTAAATCGAAGTAGGCTTTATTTTTGGTAATCTTTCCTAAGCTATCTACATCGGCAAACTCTATAGTATTTCCTTCAGCTAATTCTAAAATCTTAGCACCTTCATCAGCATCTAAAAACTCACCTTTTTCGTTTAAAAGTTTAAGCGCATTCCATTGTTTCGGGTTATGGCTAGCTGTTAAAATAATACCCCCATCGGCATGTTCCATAGGTACTGCAACCTCTACGGTAGGTGTTGTAGATAATCCTAAATCAATAACATGAATACCTTGCCCTACTAAGGTTTGCATAACTAAACTCTGAATCATCTTTCCAGAAATTCTAGCATCTCTACCAACTACAACTTTGTAATTTTCTTTTTTGCGGTGTTGCTTTAACCAAGCACCATAAGCAGCCGCAAATTTAACAGCATCAATTGGTGTAAGGTTTTCGCCTACAGTACCACCAATGGTACCTCTAATTCCTGAAATAGATTTTATAAGTGTCATACTATAACATATTAAATTTAAAACGCAAATATACAGTTTCAAAATTGTATTTGTTATCCTCTTATTTGTAAATTACCACAATGAACTATTTAGCGCATATTTATCTATCGGGTAACAATCATTTAGTAACTATAGGAAACTTTATAGCTGATGGTGTTAAAGGCAAACAGTATAAAATTTACGATAGAGACATCCAAATTGGGATACTCCTACATCGCCATATTGATACTTATACCGATGCACATAAAACCGTAAGATTAAGTACGAAACGATTGCATAAAAAATATGGGCACTTTTCTGGTATTATTGTAGATATTTTATACGATCATTTTTTAGCAAAAAATTGGAATACTTACAGTAATATACCATTAGAGAATTATGTTGATGATTTTTACAAGTCTTTAAAAGACAACTATGAAGTATTACCAACTCGCATACAAAAAATGATGCCATATATGATTACAGACAATTGGCTTTTAAACTACGCTTCTATTGAAGGTATAGCAAAGGTATTGTATGGTATGAACAAAAGAACTAAAAACATATCTGGCATGGACAAAGCTGTAAAAGAGCTAGAAGAATTTTATAGTGAATTTGAAAAAGAGTTTACTAGTTTTTTTGAAGAACTTACTTTATTTTCAAAAGAAAAAATCATTGAATTAAACCATACTGTACAATGAAACTATATTACACATTTTTAATGGTATTAATTTGTATTTGCTCTTGTAAAAACAAAAAAAATACTATAGATGATAATAGAGGTGTTACAGCAAAAAACGGTATGATAGTTTCAGCTAGAGCTGAGGCTTCTAAAATAGGTGTAGATATTTTAAAACTTGGCGGTAATGCCTTTGATGCTATGATAGCTACTGAATTAGCACTAGCCGTATCCTACCCTATGGCTGGCAATTTAGGTGGTGGCGGTTTTATGGTGTTTCGAAAAGCAAACGGAGATATTGGGTCTTTAGACTACAGAGAAAAAGCACCACTGGCAGCAACTAAAAACATGTTTTTAAACAAAAATGGTACTGTAATAAAAAACAAAAGTACTTTAGGAGCTATGTCTGTAGCTGTACCGGGAACTATAGCAGGTATTTTTGAAGTGCATAAAAAATTTGGAACACTACCAATAGAAACGCTGCTACAACCTGCTATAGACTTAGCAAAAAAGGGTGTTATTGTTACTACTAAGCAAGAACACCGCATAAAACGGCACCAACCACTTATTGATAGTGTAAACACAGAACAGATAGTTTTTGATAAAAACTGGAAGGCTGGTGATTATATCATACAAAATGCCCTAGCCGAAACTTTAATAAAAATTTAAAAAAACGGAAAAGATGAATTTTACAAAGGAGACACAGCAAAAAAAATAGCAAGTTTCATTCAAAAAAATGGAGGTATTATTACTGAAGAAGATTTAAGAATGTACAAACCAAAATGGAGAAAACCCATCACTTTTAATTATGATGATTTAAAAATTATATCTATGGGGCCACCATCTAGCGGAGGTATATGCTTAGGGCAAATTATGACCATGATTGCACCTTTTCATCTAGATACTTACGGGCATAATACTTTAAAAACCATACAGATAATAACTGAAGCTGAAAAACGCGCCTATGCAGATAGGAGTTTTTATTTGGGTGATCCTGATTTTGTAAAAATACCCACTAGTATTCTTTTAAACATATCGTATTTAAATGGAAGAATGCGAAATTTTTCTTTTGAAAAAGCAACAGATTCTAAAACGTTATCGCATGGTAATATAGAAATTAATGAAAGTATGGAAACCACTCATTATTCCATTATTGATCAATTTGGAAATGCTGTTGCCGTAACAACTACTTTAAATGGTGCTTATGGCTCAAAATTATATGCTCAAGAATTAGGGTTCTTTTTTAATAACCAAATGGATGATTTTAGTAGTAAACCAGGAATACCTAACATGTTTGGTTTAACTGGTGGCGCTGCAAATAGTATTGCTCCAGAAAAACGCATGTTAAGTTCTATGACACCAACAATTATAGAAAAAAACGGAGCATTATTTATGGTTATTGGTACACCAGGAGGCTCAACAATTATAACATCGGTTTTACAAACTATTTTAAATGTTCATGAGTTTAAAATGACTATGCAAGACGCCGTAAATGCACCAAGATTTCATCACCAATGGCTTCCAGAACCTATATTTATGGAACCAAATGCATTTGATGACCCCTTAATAAATAAGCTGAAGAAATTAGGATACACAGTTGCTATACGAGAATCTAAAATAATAGGCAAGGTCGATGCAATACTCGTTTTAGAGGATAACACGTTAGAGGGTGGTGCAGATTATCGAGGAGATGATACAGCCATCGGTTTTTGATATTTATATTTCTGTAAATCAATGACATTTGGTAATTTAGAGGCTTAAACTTAGCCCTAAAATGAAACTAAAAAAACCATTAAAAATTAGTCTTGGTGTTATTACCTTTATAACACTTCCAAGCCTTCTCTTTTTTGGTTTCCTATATTTTAAACATCATCAAGACTTACCGCTTGGAACAGAAGGTAAACCTGCCGACGATTTAGCCACAAAAATGCTTTTAGCTTTAAACTATGAGGCATATACTAGTACAGATTACATAGAATGGACGTTTAAAAATAGGCGGCATTACGAGTGGGATAAAACTAAAAATATTTGTGAGGTATTTTGGAAGGAATATAAAATTAGATTAGACTTAAAAGAGCATTCTCAAAGTAAAGCTTTTGTACACGGGTTTACTATTGAAGGTGATATGGGTAAGGAATTGGTTGAAGAAGCTAAAGATTATTTTAATAATGATATATTTTGGCTAATAGCACCGTTTCAAGTATTTGATGTTGGTGTAACCAGAAAACTAGTTACGCTACCTAATACTAAAAAAGGATTACTGGTAACATATAATAATAACGCTTCGTATTTATGGCATTTTAGTGATACGGGCATGCCAAAAAGCTTTAACATGTGGGATTCTAACACACCAATAGACGGTTTAGAAGCCTCTTGGAACGATTGGCAAATAACTGAAACTGGTGTAAAACTACCTACCTTTCACAAAATACTCTTTTTTAGCTCAGAAATATCTGATGTAAAAACAGATTAACTACTCCTGGTTTTTAACGCTTTTATAACATCAACCCTACTTCATTTTTAACCTCAAAAAACGTAACTTCGCAACTTTGCGTTGCTATGACTGAATTTGAAGAAAAAATTGAAGTAAAAGGTGCCCGTGTGCACAATTTAAAAAATATTGATGTTTCTATACCTAGAGAAAAACTAGTTGTTATTACTGGATTATCTGGTAGTGGAAAATCCTCTTTAGCATTTGATACTATTTATGCTGAAGGACAACGTCGTTACATAGAAACATTTTCTGCTTATGCACGTCAGTTCCTAGGTGGTTTAGAACGCCCTGATGTTGACAAAATCGATGGTTTATCGCCCGTTATCGCCATAGAACAAAAAACAACAAGTAAATCTCCTCGCTCTACAGTAGGTACAATTACTGAGATTTATGATTTTTTGCGCTTATTGTATGCGCGCGCTAGTGATGCTTACAGTTACAACACGGGTGACAAAATGGTGAGTTATAGTGATGACCAAATTAAAACGCTAATTTTAAAAGATTTTAAAGGCAAACGTATCAACATTCTAGCACCAGTAGTGCGCTCTAGAAAAGGACATTATCGCGAACTATTTGAGCAAATAGCAAAACAAGGATTTGTAAAAGTAAGAGCAGATGGAGAAATTAAGGATTTAGTTAAAGGCATGAAGCTAGATCGTTATAAAACCCACGACATTGAAATTGTAATAGACCGTTTAGTTGTAAATGACGATATTGATAACGATAAGAGACTTTCAGAAAGCATAAACACAGCCATGTATCACGGTGATGATGTGTTGATGATAATAGACCAAGATACACAAAAGGCGCGCTTTTTTAGTAGAAATTTAATGTGTCCCTCTTCTGGGATATCTTACCCTAATCCAGAACCAAATAATTTTTCATTTAATTCACCCAAAGGTGCATGTGCTAATTGTAATGGTATTGGAGAGCTTTACCAGGTAAATGAAAATAAAATAATTCCAGATGATACGTTGTCCATTAAAAATGGCGCTTTAGCACCACACGGGCCAGAAAAGAAAAGCTGGATTTTCAAACAATTTGAAACCATAGCACAACGCTTTAACTTTAAGCTTACTGATGCTTATAAAGATATTCCTAAAGACGCAAAACAAGTTATTTTATATGGCGGTAGCGAAAAATTTTCTGTAGAAAGTAAAACACTGGGTGTTACACGCGATTATAAAATAGATTTTGAAGGTGTAGCCAATTTTATAGAAAACCAATATAAAACAGCCGACTCTAGATCTTTAAAACGTTGGGCTAAGGAATACATGGACAAAATTAAATGCCCTGTATGCGAAGGCGCACGCTTAAAAAAAGAATCATTGTACTTTAAAGTAAACGGTAAAAATATCGCAGAACTTGCAAATACTGATATTGTAGAATTGTCTGAATGGTTTAGTACGTTACACCAACACCTTTCTAAAACACAATTAAAAATTGCAGAGGAAATTCTAAAAGAAATAAAAACCCGTATACAATTTCTATTAGATGTTGGCTTAGATTATTTAGCACTTAACAGAAGTTCTAAAACACTGTCTGGGGGCGAAGCACAACGCATACGATTAGCAACTCAAATAGGCTCTCAATTAGTAGGTGTGCTTTATATATTAGACGAACCTAGTATTGGCTTACACCAACGCGATAACGAAAAACTCATCAATTCGTTAGTCTCCTTAAGAGACATTGGCAACTCTGTAATTGTTGTAGAACATGATAAAGATATGATAGAACGCGCCGATTACGTTATAGATATTGGCCCGAAAGCAGGGAAACATGGTGGAGAAATTATAAGTATAGGTAATCCTAAAGAATTAAAAACCCATAACACACTTACTGCAGATTATTTAAACGGTAAAAAAGAAATTGAAGTACCTAAAACGCGTAGAAAAGGCAATGGTAAGTTTTTAGAGTTAAAAGGCTGTACTGGTAATAATTTAAAAAATGTTTCCATAAAACTACCATTAGGAAAAATGATAGGTGTAACAGGTGTTTCTGGCAGCGGAAAATCTACTTTAATTAATGAAACCCTATACCCTATTTTAAACGCATACTACTTTAATGGTGTTAAAAAACCAATGCCCTACAAAAGCATTAAAGGCTTAGAGCATGTTGATAAAGTTATCGATATCAACCAATCACCTATAGGAAGAACACCTAGAAGTAACCCTGCAACATACACTAAAACGTTCGACGAGATTAGAAGTTTATTTGCTAAAGTGCCAGAAGCAATGATTCGGGGTTATAAAGCAGGCCGTTTTAGTTTTAATGTAGCTAATGGACGTTGCGAAACCTGTAAAGGCGGAGGCTTAAGAGTTATAGAAATGAACTTTTTACCTGATGTTTATGTTGAATGCGAAACTTGTCAAGGCAAACGCTTTAATAGAGAAACATTAGAAATTCGCTACAAAGGGAAAAATATTAGTGATGTGTTAAATATGACAATAAATGAAGCTGTTGGCTTTTTTGAACATATTCCTAAAATATTTAAAAAATTAAAAACAATTCAAGATGTTGGTTTAGGCTATATTACTTTAGGGCAACAAAGTACAACGCTTTCGGGCGGTGAAGCCCAACGTATCAAATTAGCTACAGAGTTAAGCAAGCGGGATACAGGTAATACGTTTTATATTTTAGACGAGCCTACTACTGGTTTACATTTTGAAGATATTAGAGTATTAATGCTGGTACTCAATAAATTAGCAGACAAAGGTAATACAGTACTGATTATTGAACACAATTTAGATGTTATAAAAACCGTTGACTATATTATAGATATAGGCTACGAAGGCGGTAAAGGCGGTGGAAATGTAGTTGCAAAAGGCACCCCAGAAGACATTATTAAAGACAAAAAAAGTTATACTGCTAAGTTTCTAAAAAAAGAATTACTTTAACGCGCTTATTTAGCACTATAAAAAGATAATACACATATAATGAGAAAAGAACAAAGACATAAAAGCTGGAATGAAATTAAAACTAACGACTCTTGGGCCATATTTAAAATTATGGGTGAGTTTGTTACCGGTTTTGAGAAAATGAGTAAAATAGGGCCATGTATATCCATTTTCGGGTCTGCAAGAACAAAACCAGGTGATGATTATTATGAATTGACTGTTAAGGTGGCTGAAAAAATAGTAGAATCTGGGTATGGTGTTATTACAGGTGGCGGCCCAGGTATTATGGAAGCTGGTAATAAAGGAGCGCATTTAGGTGGTGGTACGTCCGTAGGATTAAATATTGATTTGCCTTTTGAACAACACGATAATCCATATATAGATTCTGATAAAAGCTTAGATTTTGACTATTTCTTTGTCCGTAAAGTGATGTTCGTTAAATATTCTCAAGGTTTTGTAGTTATGCCAGGTGGTTTTGGTACGCTTGATGAGTTGTTTGAAGCAATGACGTTAATACAAACTAATAAAATTGAAAAATTTCCGATTATTCTTGTAGGGAAATCATTTTGGCAAGGACTAATAGATTGGATAAAATCTACCCTTTTAGAAAAAAATGGAAACATCAGTCCTAAAGACATGGATTTAATTCATATTGTTGATACTGAAGATGAGGTTATATCAATTCTAGATAATTTTCACCAAAAATCAAGATTTACACCTAACTTCTAAATAAACTACGTACATCTAATAATTAAGGCATGATTAATATGTTTTACTATATTATCACGCTTTTAATAAATCTTAAAAAAATTATTGTTTAATTTGAAGCTCCAATTTTTAACTTACTTATTTATAGTAGCCTACTGTTTTAGTAGTTTTGGTCAAAATAGTATTAGCATCAAAGCAGATGTTAATGTTGACAAGAAACTAATAGCTATAGACCAGGTTATCAGTTATACAAATACTTCAAAAGACACCCTAAATTCTATATATCTTAACGATTGGAGTAATAGTTTTTCTTCAAAGAAAAGTGATTTAGCAATACGACTAGCCGATGAATATATAAATAGATTTCACTTAGCAAAAGACGAAGTTCGTGGCTATTCAAAAATAAATGCTATACTTCAAGATGCCGACAGTTTAACATTTAATCGTTTAGAAAATAAAGTAGATGTTATTAAGGTTAGATTACCTAAACCTTTAGCTCCAAATGTCTCCTACACTATTCAACTTAAATACGTTGTTAAAATTCCTAGTGACCAATTTACAGGCTACGGATATACTAAAGACAATGATTTAAATTTAAGGTATTGGTACATTACCCCAGCAATATATAATTCTGAATGGCAGTATTTTAGCAACAAAAACTTAAACGATTTATTTATACCCAAATCAGATATAAATATAGAACTAAGTTATCCTGAAAATTATGAACTAGTTTCAGAATTAAATACTAAAACCACAACACAACATACTGCCAAAACTACTACAGTTTTAAGCGGTAAAAATAGGGTAAGCACTAAATTATATTTAAGTAAAAACTCAAAATTTAAATCCATTAAAAATGATGAGATTGAGCTCGTTTCAGATCTATATGACAATGATTTAGAAGTAGTAGATAAAGTAATGGTTAACGATAAGGTTATGACTTATATAACCCAACAATTAGGTTCGTATCCACACGATAAATTGTTACTTACTGAAATTGATAATGCAAACGATCCCGTTTATGGCTTATCTTCATTACCAAAATTTTTACAACCTTTTTCAAATACTTTTGAGTATGAGCTGCGGTTATTAAAAGTAGCATTACATAATTATTTAGAAAACACATTACTTGTAAACCCTAGAAAAGACCATTGGTTATTAGATGGTGTTCAAATATATTACTTAATGAAATATATTGAAACCTATTATCCAGACATGAAGTTTTTAGGGAAATTAGCAAACTTTTGGGGTGTAAGATCATTTCATGCTGCAGATCTACTTTACAATGAAAAGTATACGCTAGGATTTATGAATATGGCCAGAACCAACAGAGATCAGCCACTTACAATGCAAAAAGATTCGCTGTTAAAATTCAACAGTAATGTTGCAAATAAGTATAAGGCGGGACTAGGTTTAAAATATTTAGATGACTTTATTAATAATGACGTTTTAGAACATGCTATAAAGCCCTTTTTAAAGGAAAATAGATTACAACAAACATCCTCTAACGCATTTGAAAACTACTTAAAATCAAAGACAGATAAAAATATCGATTGGTTTTTTGAAGATTATTTAAAAACTAGAACAAAAATAGATTTTAAAATAAAAAAAGTTGTAAAAACGGAGGACTCCATCACTGTAACAATCAAAAACAAGAGGCAAAATAACATGCCTATAGCATTGTATACTTTAAACAACGACAGTATTGTTTCAAAATACTGGGTAGAAAATATTGGAGAACAAAAAACTATTACAGTTCCAAAAAATGATGCTAATAAACTTGTTTTAAACTACAATAAAGTAGCGCCAGAAATTAATTTAAGAGATAACTGGAAATCATTAAAAGGATTTTTCTTTAATAACAAGCCGCTACAATTTAGGCTATTTCAAGATGTTGAAGACCCTTATTACAATCAAGTATTTTTTATGCCTATTGTAGAATTTAATAATATATATGATGGTCTTAATTTAGGCGCAAAAGTATATAATGGCACTTTATTGCGTAGAAATTTGAAATACAAAATACAACCACAATATTCATTAGGTTCAAAATCATTAACAGGCGGTGCTTCGGTTGCTAAAACACATTTTTTTGAAAACAGAAACTTATTTGCATTAACCTACGGTGCAAGTTATACCTATAGAAGTTATGCCGAGGACTTATTTGTAAGACGCATAATACCTTCTATCTCTTTTTCATTTAGAGAAGATGACGATTTTAGATCAAATAAAAGAAGACTGTTACGCCTTAGGTTTTTAGATTTTAATCAAGATAGAGACCCTACAAATCCAAATAGTAGTGATGAGCCAAACTATAGCATATTTAATGCACGTTATTTACATTCTAACGATAATTTAATAAACTTTAGTAAGTGGTACGCAGATTTTCAGGTATCTAAAACCTTTAGTAAAGTGTCGTTTAACTATGAGTTTAGAAAACTATTTCCGAGTAACAGACAATTAAATGTGAGGTTCTTTTCGGGACTTTTCTTAGATAATAGTAATGATATCAATTCTATTTTTTTCAGTTTTGCGTTAGACAGACCTACAGATTATTTATTTGAATACAATTACCTTGGACGTTCTGAAGATTCAGGAATATTTAGACAACAATTCATAGAAGCCGAAGGTGGTTTTAAATCTCAATTAGAGGTTCCTTTCGCCAACCAATGGATTGCTACAACCAACGTAAGCACAACATTATGGAAATATATTTTGGGGTACGGAGATTTTGGTTTTGTAAAAAACAAGTTTAATGCGCCAAAGTTTGTTTATGACTCTGGTGTGCGTGTTAATTTAGTTACCGATTATTTTGAATTATACTTTCCAATATATTCTAACCTGGGTTGGGAAATAGCACAACCGAATTATGATCAAAAAATAAGATTTAAATTTACGGTAGATCCAGAATCACTTTTAGGATTATTTAGAAGACGCTGGTATTAAATTATTCTTATTATTTACACTAATTCGGTGATAATATTATAAAATTCATACTGTTTTTCAAAATTAATTATATTTTTAACGTGGTTTTATGATGAGTTATCATTGCATAAACCATCTCTTTTTAGTAGTTTTGCATGCGCTTATAACCCTATTAGCATGCAACCACTCACAGAATTGAAAAACGACATATCATTTGACGATTTTAAAGCAGAAGTTTTAAACGACTATAAAATGGCTGTTAAAAGTCGTGAATGTAGTGTTTTGGGGCGTCGTGAAGTACTTACAGGCAAAGCTAAATTCGGTATTTTTGGTGATGGTAAAGAAGTGCCACAACTAGCTATGGCAAAAGCATTTCGTGTTGGAGATTGGCGTTCGGGGTATTATCGCGATCAAACTTTTATGATGGCTATAGGTGCTTTAACCGTAGAACAATTTTTTGCAGGTTTGTATGCAAATACCAATCTAGAACTAGAGCCTATGTCTGCTGGTCGCCAAATGGGTGGCCATTTTGTAACCCATAGTCTTGATGAAAACGGAAATTGGAAAAATCTTGTAAACCAATATAATTCTAGCGCAGATATTTCGCCAACAGCAGGACAAATGCCGCGTTTATTAGGATTAGCGCAAGCTTCTAAAGTTTACAAACAACTAAAAGATATAAATTCTACTAAATTTTCAGAAGACGGAAACGAAGTCGCTTGGGGTACTATTGGAAACGCAAGTACTAGCGAAGGCTTGTTTTTTGAAACTATTAATGCTGCTGGGGTATTACAAGTACCAATGGTTATTAGTATTTGGGATGATGAATATGGTATTTCTGTACATGCTAAACATCAAACTACGAAGGAAAATATTTCAGAAATTTTAAAAGGGTTTCAAAGAGATAAAGACCATAAAGGTTTTGAAATTTTACGTGTTAAAGGTTGGGATTACGCTAATTTAATTGAAACCTACCAAGAAGCTAGCGCCATAGCTAGAGAAGAACATGTTCCCGTTTTAATACATGTTACAGAATTAACACAACCTCAAGGTCACTCTACTTCAGGATCTCATGAACGTTATAAAAGCGGGGAACGTTTAAATTGGGAAGCAGAACGCGATTGCAACAAAGTACTACGCGAATGGATTATAGAAAGTGGTATTGCAACCAATGAGACTTTGACAGATATTGAACGTATTATAAAACGCGAAGTAAAACAAAGTAAAACCAAAGCGTGGAACACATTTATGAGTCCTATTAAAAAGGAACAAAACGAAATGGTTTCCCTATTGGATAAATTATCCAAATCTAGCGCAAACGGTGTTTTTATTTCTAAATTAAAAGATACGCTTTCTTCTATAAGCGAGCCAACACGCAAAGATATATTGTCAAACGGAAGAAAAGCTTTAAGATATTCTATAACTGAAGATACAGAAGAGGTTACAAAACTTAAAAATTTTGTAAATAACAGCTTCAATAAAATTCAACCTAAATTTAGTTCTCATTTATATTCTGAAACAGACAAATCTGCAATGCACGTTACAGAAGTGAAACCAGTATTTGATGACACTTCTGAATTGGTTGATGGTAGAATAATTATTCGTGATAATTTTGATGCCATTTTTAGTAAATATCCTCAAACTTTAGTTTTTGGAGAAGATACTGGCAACATAGGAGATGTAAATCAAGGTTTGGAAGGTTTACAAGAAAAATATGGCGAGTTACGTGTTGCTGATACTGGTATAAGAGAAGCTACAATTATCGGTCAAGGCATTGGTATGGCATTAAGGGGTTTAAGACCTATTGCCGAAATTCAGTACTTAGACTATATGTTGTATGCGTTAAATGTAATAAGTGACGATTTAGCTTCCCTACATTATAGAACAAAAGGGAGACAAAAAGCACCATTGATTATTAGAACTCGTGGTCACAGGCTTGAAGGTATATGGCACTCTGGTTCTCAAATGGGTGGTCTATTAAATTTGATGCGAGGTGTTTTGGTTTTAGTACCTAGAAATATGACCAAAGCTGCTGGCTTTTATAATACACTATTAGAAGGAGATGATCCTGCACTAGTTGTTGAATGCCTTAATGGTTATCGCTTAAAGGAAAGACGTCCAAATAACATAGGTAATTTAAAAACACCAATTGGAGTTGTTGAAACTATCAGAGAAGGCAGTGATATTACCATAGTATCCTACGGCTCAACATTACGATTAGTAGAACAAGCTTCAAAAGAATTACTTGCTGTTGGCATTGATGTTGAAATAATTGATGTGCAATCCTTAGTACCTTTCGATATTCATAAAGATATTGTAAAGAGTATAGCCAAAACTAATCGCTTAATGGTTATAGACGAAGATGTACCAGGTGGAGCCTCAGCTTATATTTTAGATAATATTTTAAATAAGCAAGATGCTTTTCAATATTTAGATAGCACACCTAAAACATTATCAGCTATGGCCCATAGGCCTGCTTATGGTAACGATGGTGATTATTTCTCAAAACCTTCGACTGAAGATATATTTGAAGCTATTTATGATGTAATGCATGAATTGAGTCCTTCAGATTTTCCAAAGTTTAGATAACAATTCCTTACCTAAAAAGCTTCGATAATTTGCAACTATTTTAAAATTAAAATAATAGTCTAAAGCTGTTATAGAGATATTTTACTTTTGAGTTTTTAAATTACAACTTTAATTTAGTTTAGTACTAAAAACAACTACTCAATAAACCTCTAATCTAGTTTTAATGCTATAAATTTATTTATACAATTACTGTAGCACATCCTCAGTGTTATCTTAAAAATTACAACATAATTTCAATTCTGCTTCTTACAAAAAATGAAGTTATAATCTTATAGCGGTTTAAAAAAATAGAAAAACTACACATATTTTGATATTTGACTATAGTGGTTTTCAATAAAAATCCATAAATAAAGTATTTTAATCCATAAATGATAACAGATATATAAACAAATTTGTGAAAGGCGTTTTATTCGAATTTGTTATTTGCTTTTTGTAAGAACACTTAAAATTTAATCTTTTTTAGTATTTAATACATTTTTATAGCCTTATTTCAATAACTAAACCAAACTAATATAATAATGACCAATATTAATCAAATTTATTACCTCCTAGTAGAAGTATAAACCTAACTACATTCAATTTTTACAGTATTTATATATTATTTCTAAATAGTTAGAACAGACTTTTTGTAATCTAAAACGACTCTTCTACCTTTTTTTTAAGAAACTTTAAATTGGTGTTTTTTATTATACCAATCAATTATTTTAATCTAAACTAAATTATTATGAGAAAATCAAAATCGATTATTTTGGCTATGTCAGTCTTAGCCCTTTTCAGTTGTCAAACTGAAGATTTAACCATTGACGAAAACACTAGTGTCGTCAATATTTCGGATACTGAAGAACATGCTTGGAAAAACTACAAAGTAGATCCAACATCACCGAAGAATGCACAACCAACAATTAAAAAGGGCGAATTCGTGTCTAAAGAAGGTAAAACAGCAGCACAATGGAATTTCTTATGGTCTGACGAATTTAGTGGTAGCAACTATTCTAATCCAAGTTCAAACTATTGGACAGAACAATACACGCCTTGGGGTAACAATGGAAGTGGCACAAGAGGTTTAAATGGACGCGATTTGAATATTAAATGGTGGGGATGGCGCCCAGAGCAAACCTTCTTGTATGGTGGAGCACTAATATTACAATCTGAAAAAACAGCTAATAATATATTAGTTTGTGGCTCTGCAAATACCGCTGGCAAAATATCTATTAAATATGGTTGGTTAGAGGCTAGTATATCTGCTCAAAACCCAGCCTATGGATCGCACACAGCATTTTGGTTACAAAGCCCTAATCAAATTTCTGGCGCTGGTGGAGGAAACAACACTGCATCTGATGGTGCTGAAATAGATATATTTGAATCTGTTTATGTTAATACTAGAGTACAATCTGTAGTACATTATGATGGTTATGGATCTAATGCTGATCGCAAAACTCTATATTGGTTTGCAGAAGGACAAGATGGTGCTACATATCGTAAGTATGCTTTACACTGGTGGGCTTCTGGAATGGACGTGTATTACGAAGGCACTCTAAAGGCACAGTTTAGAGGAAACCATGTATCTAATACTTATGAATACCTTTGGTTATCAAACGGTGCTGCTTTTGATAGAAATCATCCTAATAGTGGTGCAAATGGATTTACCAGCAGACCTGTTGGATCTAGACATTGGTCGTGGGTTGACTATGTTAGAGTATGGCAATATTATTAAAATAATAAAACCTTAATCAAATAAATAAAGAGGATTACTTGAAAGTAATCCTCTTTAATATATATTAGATTAAAAAATTAAAGTTAATTTATATCCAACTTATACGTTAAACGTTTCTAACCTAACATAAACTAAATGAAATCTAAATTTTACCTATTATCATTTATTATTTTAATTTTTCATACTGCTTGTAAAGACACACCAGGTAAGCCAATTCCCTTAGAAGAAAATGCATTTAATAATGCAACAGATACATTGGTAGATGATTACAAAAGGCGGCATAACTATACGTTATCTCAAATTAAACAAAAAAGCGATAGCCTTATCGAGGCAAAAAGCGAACAAATAAAACTACAGCTACAAAAAAGAGATTTTAAAGTTTTGTACAAAAATGCAGACAGCAGCTTAACAAGTGCAATATTAGAATCTGATATTAAAAATCATTTTGATTTTGTCGAAAAGTTTTATGGTAAAATAAAAACGATAAAAGATTATGGTAGTATAATGACTGCAGAATATAGAACTAATGATTATACGGCTACTTTGATAGATGGAGATAGTTTAAGGTTAAGAGCTATTTTAGCTTTAGATATAGACGATGCAAAACTATCATATTTATCTTTTTTACCTTATGAAAATAAGGGTAATCAGGAAAAATTTAGAATTATTAATGATATAATGAATCATATAATACATAAAGATATTGATGAAATCTACACAAAAACAAATACGTTTTTTAAAGAACAATTAAATAAAGATCAACTTAAATCTCACATCAATAAATATGTAACTAATGAAGATAGTTTTAAAATTCAATCTAACCAACCCTTAATTTTTACACATAATAAAATTGGCTTAGTATCAAATGTTGATTTGTATAAGGATACAATACCAACATATAAAGTTAAAATTGCTATGGTTTACGAATCTGAGGAATTAAAATTAGAAGATATTCAGTTTAAATCTATAAGATAAATTAGATTTTATCCAAAAGAGATAATTATAAATAACATTATTTAAAATAATATAACGGTTTATGAAAATCACTTATACATTTTATATACCTATTTAACTTGCGGTTTAAATCGATTTTGCAAACACATTTTTACTTACTACTTTTATCTTTTTAATTTAAATAGATGAAAGCCGTTAATCTTCCTGAAATAAAAAAAGAATTAAATACGCTTTCAAGCACCGAGTTACAACAACTGTGTCTTCGCTTAGCGCGTTTTAAAAAGGAAAACAAAGAACTTTTAACATATTTACTATTTGAGTCTCATGACGAAGGTGGCTACATTAGTGTAGTAAAAGGTTTTATTGATGAAGAATTTAATTTGATAAATACCAACAACTTTTATTATATAAAAAAGAGTATTCGTAAAATATTAAGAAATGTAAAAAAGTTTATCCGCTATTCTCAACAAAAGGAAACTGAGGTAGAACTCCTCCTCTATTTTTGTGAAAAACTAAAAGAATTTACACCTAGTATTCATGGAAGTATACAATTGGTTAATATGTACAATAGGCAACTACTATTAGCAAAAAAAACAATAGCTAAATTACACGAAGATTTACAGTACGACTATAATTTAATGTTAGAAGAGCTAGAATAGAACATTAAACCGCTAGGTTTTAAAACAACTTAAGTTTCTCTTACATTAAAATTTCATAGATTAAAAGCAATATTCGCTAGTTATCAATGAATAAAAATATACTGTTAAACAAAAACTAAAACCAACACCCGCACTAGTTTCTTTAATTATATTTGGCGCTTAATAACCTTTAGTTATGCAAAAACACATACGTTTTGTGCTTATAGCACTATTCTCGCTATCTATTACCCAAGCACAAAAACCAAAAACACCCTCATCATCAGAAATTTACGAATCTATTCAAAAGTTAAACTTTTTGGGTTCTGTCCTATACGTAGCTGCACACCCAGATGATGAAAATACACGTTTAATTGCCTATATGGCTAACCAAGTAAAAGCACGCACTGCATATTTATCATTAACACGTGGTGATGGTGGACAAAACCTTATAGGTCCAGAAATTAGAGAACTACTAGGCGTAATACGTACACAAGAACTTTTAGCAGCAAGACGTATTGATGGCGGGGAACAACTATTTACAAGAGCAAATGATTTTGGATACTCCAAACACCCCGATGAAACTTTAGAAATTTGGGATAAAAATCAAGTATTAAGCGATGTTGTATTGGCTATAAGGCAGTTTAAACCAGATATTATAATCAATAGATTTGACCACAGAACACCTGGCACTACACACGGCCACCATACGACATCTGCAATGTTGAGTATGGAAGCTTTTGATCTAGCAAATGATAACTCTGCATATCCTAATCAACTAAAACAAACTAGCACATGGAAACCAAAACGTTTATTTTATAATACAAGTTGGTGGCGTTATGGTAGTAAAGAAGCCTTTGATAAAATAGATAAAAGTAATATGCTAAATTTTGATATTGGCACCTACTACCCTGTAAAAGGAATGTCTAATAATGAACTGGCATCTTTGGCAAGTAGTCAACATTTATGTCAAGGTTTTGGGCGTGTTTCTACGCGTGGATCGCAAACTGAATATATAGAATTTTTAAAAGGAGCCCCATTAGAAAATAATGCACACATATTTGCTGGTATCGATACCTCATGGAATCGCGTTAAAGGTGGAAAAGCTATTGGTGATATATTAAATAATGTTGAAAAAGAATTCAATTTTCAAAATCCTTCGGTTCATGTTTCAGAGTTATTAAAAGCTTATCAATTACTTCAAAATATTGACAATGAGCATTGGAAAACTCAAAAATCAAAAGAATTAAAAGCTATTATTGAAATGTGTGCTGGTTTATATTTAGAAGCTTCTGCAGAAACTAACTGGACCACTGCTGGAGATATGGTAAACTTAAATTTAGAGGTTTTAAATAGAAGTAAAACACCCATAACGCTTATAAGCATTGGTAATATAAGTAGTACTAGTATTTCAAAAAATATAAATCTTGATAGTAATACCCGATTCAGATTTAAAGAAGTCTTAAAAATCAATACTAACGCTACACTTACTACACCGTATTGGTTAGATAAAAAAGGAACCTTAGGCATGTATCAAGTAGATGACAAAAGTCTTATTGGAAAACCAGAAACACCTAGAGTTTACAATGTAGATTTTAATGTTTTAATTGAAAACACACCCATCACTTTCACTAAATCAGTAATTCAGCGTTTTTCTAAACCTGATAAAGGTGAATTGTATCGTCCGTTTGAGGTAGTTCCGGAAGCATCAGCTAAGATAAAAGAAAAAGTTATTATTTTTAATGATAACCAACAACAAGATATAACGGTAATTGTAAAAGCAGGTCGCGATAATTTAGAAGGTAATGTAGAAATAAAGCACCCAAATAACTGGAATGTGTATCCTAAAAAACAAAAAATAGCCATTACACATAAGGGAGAAACACAAACGCTTATTTTTACTGTAATACCACCAAGCACTAAAAGTGAAGGCCTTATTAATCCAATAATACATATTGAAGGAAAAGAATATTCAAAAGAACTTATAGGAATAGATTACGAACATATCCCTTTTCAAACTGTAGTATTACCTAGCGAAAGTAAAGTAGTTCGCTTAGATATTAAGAAAAGAGGCGAAAACATTGGCTATATTCAAGGTGCAGGTGATGTTGTTCCTGAAAGTTTAGAGCAAATAGGTTACAACGTTCGTATAATAACACCAAATGATATTACTCCAGAAACCCTAAGTGCTTTTGATGCAGTAGTTGTTGGTATAAGAGCTTACAACACCCTAGAGGATTTACAATTTAAACAACAACAATTGTTTGATTTTGTAGCCAATGGTGGTAATATGATTGTGCAATACAATACATCGTATAGATTAAAAATAGATAATTTGGCACCTTACGACTTAACACTATCTAGAGATCGTGTAACAGATGAAAATGCTGATGTACGCTTTTTAAAACCAGAACACGAGGTGTTAAATTTCCCAAATAAAATTACACAAAACGATTTTAAAGGATGGACGCAAGAACGTGGACTATATTTTGCAAATAGTTGGGGTAATGAATTTACTCCAATACTATCCATGAATGATAAAGGCGAAACAGCCAAAGATGGTAGTTTACTTATTGCAAAACACGGTAACGGTTATTACATATATACCGGTTTGAGCTTTTTTAGAGAATTTCCTGCTGGCGTTTCTGGTGCTTATCGTCTATTTGCTAATATGCTATCTCTAGGAAAAGATGAAATAAAAGCATCCTTAAAACTTAAAGATTGATTATGGAAGAAGAAGTACCAAAACAAAAATGGAGTAAACTGTATACCTTAGTTTTAATAGCTAACGCACTTTACTTTATTATTTTTTACATCTTAACACAAGTATTTTAAATTATGCAGATGTTAAACTGGGTAGACTGGACGGTTCTAGCAATTACATTAGTTGCTATAGTTGCCTATGGTACACTTCAAACACGTGGCAGTAAAAACGTAAAAGACTATTTACGTGGTGGTAATACTTCAAAATGGTGGACTATAGGTTTATCAGTTATGGCAACACAAGCAAGTGCCATTACTTTTTTATCTACACCTGGGCAAGCCTTTAATGATGGTATGGGCTTTGTGCAATTTTATTTTGGATTACCAATAGCTATGATTGTGATTTGCTTGGTATTTATTCCGCTCTACCATCGCTTAAAAGTATACACAGCTTATGAGTTTTTAGAGAATCGTTTTGATTTAAAAACAAGAACTTTAGCAGCTATTTTATT
This sequence comes from Hyunsoonleella sp. 2307UL5-6, assembly GCF_047345485.1. Classification (NCBI taxonomy): domain Bacteria; kingdom Pseudomonadati; phylum Bacteroidota; class Flavobacteriia; order Flavobacteriales; family Flavobacteriaceae; genus Hyunsoonleella; species Hyunsoonleella sp. 2307UL5-6. The sequence continues at coordinate 499,580 of NZ_JBLFEN010000001.1, forward strand.
TTTAATTCAGCGTGGTTTAGCAGCAGGAATTACCATTTTTGCACCTGCTATAATCTTATCGGTTGTTTTAGGCTGGGATTTACTAACGCTTAATATTGCTATTGGCCTCTTAGTAATTATTTATACAGTTTCTGGCGGTACGCGTGCTGTTAATGTAACTCAAAAACACCAAATGGTAGTTATTTTTATTGGTATGTTGGTTGCATTTTTTATCATAGTTAGCAAACTCCCCGAAGATATTACCTTTACAAAAGCTCTCGAAATTGCAGGTGCTAGTGGTAAAATGGAGGTATTAGATTTTTCCTTTAGTTTAGATAATAGGTATACTTTTTGGAGCGGTATTATTGGTGGTACCTTTTTAATGCTCTCTTATTTTGGTACAGATCAAAGTCAAGTACAGCGCTATCTTTCTGGTAAATCGGTTAGAGAAATGCAATTGGGGCTTATTTTTAATGGCTTACTAAAAATACCAATGCAGTTCTTTATCTTATTAGTTGGTGTAATGGTTTTTGTATTCTATCAATTTAATGAAGCACCTGTCAACTTTAATCCTACAGCTACTGAAATGATGTTACAGTCTGATTATGCAGAAGACTATAAAAAACTTCAAGAAGAACAATCACAAATATTTAGAGACAAACAAAAAATTATTGAAGCCTATAATACATCGGGTAAACCAGAAACAGCAGCATTTATTACAGCCGCTAATGCTGCTAATGATGATATACGAAAAGAAGCTAGAGTACTTATAGATAAAGCTAGCTTAAAAATGGATATGAAAATTGAAAGCAACGATAAGGATTATGTATTTATACATTTTATTTTGAATAATCTTCCTCGTGGACTTATTGGATTACTTCTAGCTGTTATTTTAAGTGCAGCCATGTCTAGTACCGCAAGTGAACTGAATGCTTTAGGCTCTACAACAACCATGGACTTATACAAAAGGAATGTTTCTGAAAAAACTGAACAGCAAATGGTAAAAACCTCTAGATGGTTTACATTTTTATGGGGTATTATTGCTATAGGTGTAGCCTGTATTGCTAATCTTTTTGAAAATTTAATTCAGTTAGTAAATATTATCGGATCTATTTTTTATGGAAATATCTTAGGTATTTTCCTATTAGCATTTTTCTTTAAATTTGTAAAAGGTAATGCTGTATTTATTGCAGCTTTAATTACTCAAGTATTAATTATTGCCTTATATTTTTTAAATGAATACGAGTATATTAACCTTCCATTTTTATGGCTAAATTTTGTTGGCTGTACTATTGTTATTTGTATAGCGTGTTTATTACAATCACTATTAAAAAATGAAAAACCAACAGCTACCTAAAACCATAAACTGGGGCATTATTGGCCTAGGCAATATTGCTCATAAATTTGCAACTGATTTATTGACAATTAAAGGCACTAAATTATATGCGGTTGCCTCAAGACATCAAGAAAAAGCAGATGCGTTTGCTACAAAATATAAAGCAGTAACAGCCTATGACACCTACGAAGCTTTAGCTAAAGACCCAAATGTAGATGCTGTTTACATTGCAACACCTCATGCGTTACACAAAAAAAACACGCTATTGTGTTTAGAACATGGTAAACCAGTACTATGCGAAAAACCATTTGCCATAGATGCAAATGAAGTTGAAAATATGATAGCTAAAGCTGAAGAAAAAAACACCCTTTTAATGGAGGCATTGTGGACCTATTTTTTACCACATTATCAACATGTATTAAAACTTCTTAAAAACGAATCGTACGGTCAGGTTTTAAAAATTGAAGCTGACTTTGGATTTAGTAGACCATTTGATGATTCTCACAGGTTATTTAATAAATCGCTTGGTGGTGGTAGTTTATTAGATATTGGTATATACCCTATTTTTACTGCATTATCTACTTTAGGAATTCCTAAAAACATTGAAGCAAAAGCGACTTATTTTGACAACGGAGCAGATGCGTCTTGTGATATGGTTTTTGACTATGATAACAATGTAAAAGCGGTTTTAAAAAGTTCATTGATTGAAGATACACCTACTGAGGCTGTTTTTTATTGTGAAAAAGGTACTATAAAAATAAACAGTATGTTTCATGCTCCTACAACAGTAACGCTTACGCCAAATGAAGGCTCGCAAGAAATTTTAGATTTTAATTACAACACCATAGGCTACAACTACGAAGCTATACATTTTACGGAGCTTATTCGTAAAGGAAAAACAGAAAGTGATGTTATGACTTTTAAGTTTAGCAAACAGCTTATTAAAACTCTAGATTCAGTAAGACAACTGATAAACTTAAACTACTAGATTTTACATAACAATAGCAAATAAGTGTGTTAAAATAGAGCTGACACTTTTGGTTTATTCTGTAAAAAAGATGTACCTATATAAGGTATCATAAGCAGGTATAGCTAATAGCAAGACCAGTACTTAATTAGATATTTTCCAAACAAAAAGCGCAACCAAGAAAGTTGCGCTCATTTAAAACATTCAATATTCTGAAATTTAAGACCTATAAATTACATAGCTCCCCACTCTTTTAAAGAGTCTTGGTTCATTTTAATATATCCTTTATTTCCTGCTTTTTCTGCAAGCTCTAAAGATTTTTTAGCTGCAGCGATTGCTGTGGTTTTCTCACCAGCTTTTGCATGTATTAAAGATTGTTGTCTTAGCACCCAAAAACGAGGCTTATCGTTAGTCATTTCTACCGCTTTATCTATCCAAATTTTAGCTTTCTTAATATCTTTATTTTCCTCTAAATAGTACACAGCAGCAGAAAAATAATCATTTACACCAGGACCACTCATCGTTTTATTAATGCTAGATAGTACTGCATTATCAGTTGGTACTGTAAAAGGTACGGCAGCATACGTTTTTTCCCAGATAAACTCTAAATGTCCACCACTGTTGGAGATATTATTAATATCCATAGCGTAAGTTTCTACATCAAAAGGAACAGTATACGATTTTACATTAGTTTTAGCAGCTACCTTACTATCATCCCAATTTTTTGGAGTTCCCCAGTTTTCTGTATCAGTATAAAAATACACGTCCCAACTTTCTTTACCTGGTTTTGTAAAAATAGCATAAGACCCTGCTTTTAATGTTTGTCCATCTACAGTAGCATCTGTACTAAATGTTATTATTGTATTTTTATTAGCACCAGTTCTCCATATTTCACCGTAAGGCACTAAACCACCAAAAATTTTACGTCCTTTAACGCCTGGTCTAGAATATTCAATAGTAACATCCGTTAACCCCACTTTTTGCTCCAGTTTAGCACTTGGGCTTGGTTGTGGCGTTTCTATTTGCGCTTGCACAGTGTATACAGTAACACATGTCATTAGTAATAATAGTAATTTTTTCATTTTTTTTTAGTTATTATTATTTAAATTTTAAACACCTCAAAATTAACCAAACAAAAATCGCTTATTGTTAACAAAAGCTTAAAATAAGACGTTGTATCTTTGTCAAAAATAATTTGGGCGTTACCACAAGGGTCGGGCTTTCGGCAGTCTCCCGATTATAATCGGGATTCAACAAATGCCGCAATCCCTAACGCAAATTCGTCTAAATACTTAAAATAAGTTATGAAACAATACATCTCTGAGTTTTTGGGTACATTCGCTATGATATTTTGCGGTTGTGGTGCTATGACTATTAACGAAATAACTAGTGGAAGCATCTCGCACGTAGGTGTTGCAGCTACATGGGGACTTATAGTAATGGCTATGATTTATGCATTTGGCGAAATATCTGGTGCACATTTTAATCCTGCGGTTACCATAGGCTTTGCATTTGCTAAAAAATTCGATTGGAACAAAGTTCCTAAATATATTTTAGCACAAGCTATTGGTGCAACTCTTGCCATATTCTTACTCTGGTTTCTATTTCCAGAAAGTCAATTTTTAGGAGAAACAACGCCTGCAGAAGGGTTTCCTGCGTACAAAGCTGCTATTTTAGAGTTTCTACTAACGTTTTTCTTAATGGTAGTAATTATCAACGTATCTACAGGTAGTAAAGAAATTGGCACCATGGCTGCCATAGCTGTTGGCGGTATAATTTTACTCGAAGCCATGTTTGCAGGCCCAATTACAAAAGCATCTATGAATCCTATACGCTCTATAGCTCCTGCTCTTTTTACAGGTAACTTTCAATATTTATGGCTCTATATTATTGCTCCAATTTTAGGAGCTATAACTGCAGTTTCTAGTTGTAAGTTAGTTAAAGAGCAACAGTGTTGCTAGCGTATATAAGTCAGGCTTGTGTACCTAATTGTAAGTGAGTTACCCTGTAATTTTAATAATATTTCGTACTTTATTCCAGAGGCTTTTAGATACTAAAGATTCCTCATCTATGTTGCCCATCATATTTTCAAGCTTTAAGTTTTTTGTGCTGCCTTGACGTTTTAAACTACTTACGCCATCATCTGTAACTAATGCCATACTCCAATCCTCAAATTCTCTAAAAGGTTTAGGTCCTTCCCATATTGTAGTAACGTCAAAATGCCTATCATCCTTTTTTATAGATTCGTATAACTCAAGAATATCTTTTTTAGACCCCTCAATTAATTGAAAGAAAACTTTTCTATGATATATTAAACTTCCTGTAATATTTAGAGACTTATTATGTGCTCTTGCTGTTTTAATTATAGCTTTAATATCGGCATCTGTAGTGTCAGTATTTGCCATAGAGCGATAACTCACTTCGTAGAGTAAATCTCCGCTCACAAAACGTTTTTTATAGTCGCTTGGGGTTTTACCATAACGTTCAAAAAACAACTTAGAAAAAAAACTTCTACTATTGTAACCTACTGAATAGCAAATTTCAGATATACTCTTATCTGTAGTATTAAGTAGCTCCATTGCTGTATCTAGCCTAATATTACTAATAAATTGCCCAAGAGAATAACCATATAAAAAGCGAATACCAGATTGTACTTTTTTGGAGTTCATACCCAAATGCTGACTAACTTCTTTTACTAAAATTTTTTTGTGAACATTTGCCTTTATAAAATCACCCAGTTTAGTGAGTTTTGATAATTCTGCCTTTTGCAAATTTGGTAAAAAGCTATTCTCATTCTCATCATAATCATGCGCTTCTATTTGAGAGGCCAACATGTTTAATATAGCACCTTCTGTAAGTAATCTACCTACTAAATCTGTACGTTTGTTTTCAATAACTATTTTTGCAAATGCACCAGTTCTAACATCAATATTACCAAAATACCTGTATGGTCGTTCCGTGATATTTAGATCAAAAATTTCTTCCAAGTTTAATTCTAAATAACGCTTGGTATTTACATTAGAATTTTTTAAATCAAAAAGAGAAAGTATTAAATAACAACATTGATATTTAATATTTCCAGGTATTTTAAATTCTGAATTGGTTCCAGGTTCACTAATTAAAATAAAATTTTGCCCTTGTTCTACTTTTTTAAATTCACTCTCACTTTGAAATTTTTGATACTGGTAGCCAGAAATATGATAACCAAAATAATAAGGTCTTTGATCAGAAAACTCCAAATCTAACTCTAAATCTGATGTAAATTCTACGTCGTAAACCCAAGCTGTTAACCCAGGGAAAAGACCGTATAACTGGATGGTTCCTTTTCCCTTATCGTTATCTAATATTAGCTTAGAAGCACCGTAATTCTCAATTAAATCTGCATCTAAACTAACGGCAAATTGGCGTAACATATCTAAAGGCGAACTCTCACGTAAATCAATCATAATTCAATAATTGTAATTATTTCATCAGTAATACCTTTCTACTTAAACTTTTTTTAAAAGCGAAAAAGAATTTCTATAAAAATATTGAATTAAGTTAAAGATGCAAATACAATTCTTTAAATATTATGAGTATTTGTAACTTATATGAAACTAAATGTATCATTATTTAGTTTGAATAAGAAAATTCTTGGTTTAAAACATGAATTTTAAATTTAGTTTATCATAATATAAAATTATACAGAGATTCTACTTGAAGAAACATGACATTATTTAAATTTAGACCTGTAAGACTTTTTATTATTTTGTGTATATAAGTTTATAATAATAACTGCAACACAACCTATTGAAAACCCAATACCGCCACCTAAAAAAAAAATCAATTGTAAACACCATCTAATAATTATCACATTTTATTGCAAAATTATAATCTTACTTTAATAATATGTATACCAAAACCTATTTAAAAGTACTCAATAACAATTTAAGAGGTTAAAACGTACTTATTCATATTTTTACTTGTATATAAAGTTGAATTTTGCTGAATATTAAAAAGTTACTAAAGTTTTATCATTTATAAATTACATCAGTATAAATATATTAACATTTTATTTTGTTTAACTTATTTAATTAATAGTTAAACATTTTGTATATTTACGCTAAATATTAAAAATTATGGCTAAGAAAAAATCTGTCTCAAAAGATGATATAATAACATGGTATATGGATTATGTATTAGAACATGACGCTAATCCAAAAACGGTATTCGCTTTCGCTAAAATGAATAATTTTGATGAAGCTAAATTTTATGAATACTTTACTTCATTTGAAACTATAGAGAAGGGCATTTTTGAAGCCTTCTTCTCAAACTCTATACATGCTTTAGAAAAAAGCGAAGATTATAAAATTTTTGATGCTAGAAATAAACTTTTAAGTTTTTACTACACCTTTTTTGAAAATCTTACTGCAAACAGAAGCTATGTAAAACATGTATTAGACAAATACAAAAAAGACTTTAAAGGTTTAAAAATACTTTCTGGTTTAAAAAAGCACTACACAAATTACGTAAGCGAATTGGGTATACAAATGTTAGATGTAAAGCAGGAACAATTAGAGAAAATACAAGACAACGCGCTTAAAGAATCTGCTTGGTTTCAACTACTATTAACTATGAAGTTCTGGCTAGATGATACATCGGCCTCGTTTGAGAAAACTGATATTTATATAGAAAAATCGGTAAACACCACATTTGATGTTTTAGATATTGCACCTCTTAAAAGTGTTATCGATTTGGGTAAATTTTTATTTAAAGAACGATTTCATTCCAATTAACATATGAAGACCATAGACAATATACCTACATCAAAAATACGACGTGCATCAAAATTAGTGTCTACTGGCGCTAAAGTGGGCGTAAATTATTTAAAATATTACGGTGACAAATTAGTAAGTAAAGAGGTTGACGCCAAAGAGCGTTTGAACAAAAATAACGCCTCTGATATTTACGATGGGTTAAAGCAACTTAAAGGTAGTGCGCTTAAAGTAGCGCAAATGCTAAGCATGGAAAAAAGTATTTTACCACAAGCTTATGTGGAAAAATTTTCTTTAGCGCAGTTTTCAGTACCGCCATTATCACCGCCTTTAGTAATAAAAACCTTTAAAAAATATTTTGGAAAACATCCAGATGAACTGTTTGATACTTTTAATGCAACTTCTGTAAACGCTGCAAGCATCGGTCAGGTGCACATTGCAACTAAGAATGGGAAAAAACTTGCTGTGAAAATCCAATATCCAGGAGTTGCTGAGAGTATCGCATCAGACTTAGCTATGGTTAAACCTATAGCTATGAGTATGTTCAACATTAAAGGGAAAGATTCTGACAAATATTTTAAGGAAGTAGAACATAAGTTGGTTGAAGAGACTAATTATGTTTTAGAAGTTAAGCAGAGTAAGGAAATTTCTAATGCCTGTGGACACATAGCAAATTTAAAGTTTCCTAAATATTATGAAGCACTCTCTTCTGAGCGTATCATTACTATGGATTTCATGGAAGGTGAGCATTTATCAGAATTTACAGCTTATAATACCGATCAAAATAAAGCAAATAAATTAGGGCAAGCACTTTGGGATTTTTACATGTATCAAATTCATAATTTGAAAAAAGTACATGCAGATCCTCATCCTGGGAACTTCTTAATCACTAAAAAAGGAGAATTAATAGCTCTTGATTTTGGGTGTATGAAATCTATCCCTCAGGAATTTTATACACCTTATTTCGAGTTAGCAAAACCAGAAAATATTACCAATAGAGATAATTTTGTATCCAAATTATATGAGCTTGAAATATTAAAGGAAGAGGATTCTAAAAAAGAATTAGCCTTTTTTACAGAAATGTTTCACGACATGTTGAGTTTATTTACGCAACCATTTCATCAAGAAACTTTTGATTTTTCTGATGCTGGATTCTTTGGAAAAATTGCTGAATTAGGCGAACGTTACTCAAAAAGTACAGATTTAAAGAAAATGAATGGAAATCGTGGTTCTAAACATTTTATCTATATAAACAGAACATTTTTTGGCCTTTATAATTTAATGTTTGATTTAAAAGCTCAAAACATAAAAATTAATAACTACTTAAGATTATCTTAATATGAAATATTTTAGTGAAACAGATATAAAAAATTTAGATCATATCTACAAAATTAACTTGATTAATAGTTGCTCTGGCTATAAATCGGCTAATTTAATTGGTTCTGTTTCAGAAGATGGTGTACAGAATGTAGCGGTATTTAGTTCTATTACGCATATTGGTTCTAGTCCTGCTATTTTTGGTTTTTTTTTGAGACCAACTACCGTAATACGTAATACTTACGATAACTTAAAAACTACAGGGGTATATACTATAAATCATATATATGAAGGCATTAAAGAAGATGCGCACCATACATCAGCAAAATACGATAGCGATATCTCAGAATTTGATATGACAAATTTAAAGGCTGAATTTAAAGATGATTTTAAAGCTCCATTTGTAAAAGGCGCTCCTGTACAACTAGCTATGGAATTTTTAGAAGAATATCCAATAAAAGCCAATAATACCATTTTAGTTATTGGTAAAGTAATTGGCTTGTATGTAGACAATGAACTTATTGAAGACGACGGATTTATAAATCTATCAAAAGCAGGAGTTGCTGCTATAAATGGTTTAGACGGTTATGCTGTACCACAAAATAATGAGAGATTTGGATACCAAAGACCTAAAGAAATAACAGAAAGTTTATGAAAATTCTTGTAACAGGAGCAACAGGTTATATTGGCAAACGCCTTATCCCCTTTTTATTAAATGAGGGCCATACCGTTGTTTGTGTTGTAAGAGATAGATTAAGAGCAGATAAAAGTTATACTGAAGATGAAAATATATATGTGATTGAAGCAGACTTTTTAAAACCTGAAACTCTTAAAAACATTCCAAAAGAGATTGATGCAGCTTACTATCTTATACACTCTATGTCTAACTCTTCAAAAGATTTTGAAACTTTAGAAGAAAAGTGTGCCATAAATTTTAAACGTCATATTGAAACCACTAACGTTAAACAAGTGCTTTATTTAAGTGGCATTACAAATGAGGATCAGCTGTCTAAACATCTTAGATCGAGAAAAAATGTTGAAGGTATTTTAAAATCAGAACAATATGCACTTACCATATTTAAAGCAGGAATAATAGTTGGTTCTGGCAGTTCTTCATTCGAAATTATTAGAGATTTAGTTGAAAAACTACCTTTTATGATTGCGCCTAAATGGTTAAATACAAAAACTCAACCATTGGCTGTTAGAGACGTTTTATCATTTTTAACTCGTGCTGTAGGCAAGGAAGCTGTTTACAATAATAGTTATGATGTTTTTGGTCCTGAAATTATTACTTATAGAGAAATGTTACTTCAATTTGCTGAAGTTCGTGGACTTAAACGTTATATATTAACTGTACCAGTGATGACGCCTAAGTTATCATCATATTGGTTATATTTTGTAACGTCTACATCTTACAAATTGGCTACATCGCTAGTTGATAGTATGGGCGTGCAAATTATTGGTAAACCAAGCAATATTAATAAAATACTAGATGTAAACCCTATTACTTACAGAGAAGCAGTATCACTAGCATTCGAAAAAATTGAACAAAACAGTATTGTTTCTAGCTGGAAAGATTCCATGGTAAGCAGCGGACGTTTAGGCAACCAATTACATAAATATGTAAACGTACCTAAGTTTGGGTGTTTTAAAGATTATAAAGAACGTAATATCATTAACACAGATGCAACCATTGAAAAAATTTGGAGTATTGGTGGGAAAAATGGTTGGTATTATGGCACCATACTTTGGCGTATTAGGGGCTATATAGATAAACTTTTTGGCGGTATCGGCTTAAGGCGTGGACGTACCAGTCCAACGGAGTTAGATGCTGGTGATGCCTTAGATTTTTGGCGTGTAATTTTTGCTGATAAAGAAAAACAAAAACTATTATTATACGCAGAGATGCGTTTACCTGGTGAAGCTTGGTTAGAATTTAAAATTGAAGATGATAAATTAAAACAAACTGCAACATTTAGACCTCGAGGTCTTTGGGGTAGATTATACTGGTATGCTGTACTACCGTTTCATGGTTTTATATTTTCAGGTATGATAAATAAATTAGTAAAAGTTGAGCCACAAAAAACAACACTTACCACAGAAAACGTGCAAAACCTGTAGTTTACCTTTTACTTGGAGGAAAAAATGGGAAAAAAATTGGGACAACGTTAAATATTGTAGTGAACGATGCAGGAGAAACAAAACAACACCGGCTTAGTTTGGTTTAGAAACGATTTACGAGTTAATGATAATATCGTTTTAAACGAAGCTTTACAAAAACACAAACATCTTATTGCAGTTTACTGTTTTGATCCTAGACATTTTGAGGTAAATAGCTTTGGATTTAAAAAAACTGAAAAATATAGAACTCAGTTTTTAATAGAAACCATTACAGATTTAAAGGAAAACCTAGAGGATATAAATATTGAGTTATTTGTATACCACAACAACCCAGAGCATGCCATTCCTAAACTAATTGAGCAGTTTGACATTAAAGATATTTATCTTCAAAAAGAATGGACGAGTGAAGAAGTTGAAGTTTTAGAATATGTAAAAACTAATGTTTCAGAAAATATTTCTTTTCACGAACATTACAACCAATTCCTATTTCATCCAGAGGATATTGTTATGTCTTTTAAACAAATTCCTCAGGTTTTTACTAGTTTTAGAAAAAAGGTAGAAAAGTATAGTTGCGTAAAGCCTTCAAATAATTCAGAAGTTTTACTGCCTATTAAATCTATTTCTAATACAACTACTATTCCATCACTAAAAGCGTTGGGGTTTGATGGTTTTGTGCCACACCCAAATACAGCTTTTCCTTTTAAAGGGGGAGAAAATGCCGCATTACATCGTTTGGATGATTATTTTTTTCAGACTAAAAAATTAGGGTTTTACAAAAAAACAAGAAATGGGCTTGTTGGTAAAGATTATAGCTCTAAGTTTTCGCCGTGGTTGGCAAATGGTAGTATTTCTGCAAGAACAATATATTGGTTTGTGAAGGAATTTGAAAAAGAACATTATAAGAACCAATCGACTTATTGGTTGATCTTTGAATTGATTTGGAGAGATTATTTCAAATATATGTCGCTAAAACACGATAACGATATATTTAAAAAAGATGGAATTCTCAAAAAAAAGTATCAATGGAAAACTGATAAAAGTTTAGTAGATTCTTGGATAAATGGCGAAACCAGTTCAGCTTTTATAAACGCAAATATGTTAGAACTTAAACATACAGGCTGGATGAGTAATAGAGGTAGGCAAAACGTAGCTTCATTTTTTTCAAAAGAACTATTGCTAGATTGGAGAATTGGTGCAGCGTATTTTGAGTCATTACTTCTAGACTACGACGTACATAGTAATTATGGTAACTGGATGTATGTTTCGGGCGTTGGTAACGATCCTCGCAATAGAAAGTTTAATGTAGACTTACAAGCAGAACGTTATGATAGCAATGGTAAATTTCAGAATTTATGGTTGCAAAAAACATTATTTTAAATAATTACATGTTCGCTTAATTTATTAGGCACAAGCGAATTATATAAAGCGCTAATTACACACTTAAGTATTGTTGTGACAAAAAAGACATAACTAATCGGTGTAACAAAAATAAAAAAGATTGAAAACATTAAGACTGATATTAGGCGATCAACTCAACATAAAACACTCATGGTTTAAAGATACCGATGATGAAGTTTTGTATTGTATGTTTGAAATGCGCCAAGAAACGGACTATGTAAAACATCACATTCAAAAAGTAATTGGTTTTTTTTCTGCAATGCGTCAATTTCATTTGGATTTAACCTCCAACGGTCATGATGTAATTTATTTCAAAATTAATGATGATAAAAATACACAAAGCTTAATAGATAATCTTTCAAAATTAATTGACAGCCATCAAATTTCAAATTTTGAATATTTATTTCCGGATGAATACCGTTTAGACGAACAATTAAAATCCTTCTGCAGTACTATTAAAATTTCATCAAAAGCAGTATCAACTGAACATTTTTACACAAATCGAGAAGATTTAAAAACTTTCTTTAAGGGCAAAAAACAATATCTCATGGAAAACTTCTACAGAGATATGCGCAAAAAACATGACATTTTAATGGTTAGCGACCAACCCGAAGGTGGTAAATGGAATTACGACAAAAGCAATAGAAACAAGTGGAAAGGTGAAGTTGAAATCCCAAATTATAAGTTATTTAAAAATGATGTTACAGAAATTGTAGAGAACATAAAAAATACCGACATTAAAACTATTGGTAAGTTTGAAACTAAAACCTTCTCCTACCCTATTTCTAGAATTCAAGCATTAGAACAACTTAAATATTTTTGCGAACATTTATTAATTCATTTTGGCGATTATCAAGATGCTATGCATACAGATGAGGACTATTTGTTTCACTCACGGTTATCATTCGCTATGAATTTAAAGTTGATATCTCCAAAAGACATTGTAAAAACTGTAATGAATTATTACAGAAAACATGGAGACACCATTGCTATTTCGCAAGTAGAAGGCTTTGTACGACAAGTTATAGGTTGGCGAGAATATATGCGTGGTATGTATTGGGCATTTATGCCAGAATATAAAAGTCTAAACGAACTAAACAATCAAAATAATTTACCAGAATTTTTCTGGACAGGTAATACAAAAATGAATTGTTTAAAACATGCCATAGCAAACTCGCTAAATAATAGTTACGCCCACCACATACAACGCTTAATGATAACGGGGAACTATGCGTTATTAACACAAACTAACCCAGATGAAGTTGACGCTTGGTATTTAGGCGTTTACATAGACGCAGTAGAATGGGTACAACTTACAAACACAAGAGGTATGAGCCAATTTGCAGATGGTGGAAAAATTGCAACCAAACCTTATGTGTCTTCTGGCTCTTACATTAATAAAATGAGCAATTACTGTTCTAATTGTCATTACAACAAAAGCAAAAAAACGGAAGACGATGCTTGCCCTTTCAACAGTTTATACTGGAATTTTTTAGATGAGAAACGTGAGTATTTAAGAAATAATTTTAGAATGGGTATGATGTATAGCCTACTAGATAAAATGGATAATAATCAACTAAAAAAAATTAAAGATAAAGCACAACATATAATTGCACATCAAGATGAATACTAAGCCCCATGTAAACATTGTTTGGTTAAAACGAGATTTAAGACTGCATGATAACGAAGCTATTTATAATGCACTTAACACTGGTAAACTAACACTTTTACTCTATAGTTTTGAGCCTTTATTAATAAACGATAAACATTACAGCGAGCGCCATTGGAATTTTATTAAAGAGTCAATTATAGACCTTAATAATGAATTAGAGCATTACAACTCAAAAATACTTGCAGTACAATCTGATATTATCGCGGTAATTAATCAATTACAATCGCATTATCAAATATCAAATATTTACTCGCACCAAGAAACAGGAGTACTAGTAACTTATGAGCGTGATAAAAATTTTAAAAGGTATTGCAAAAACAATTTAATTAATTGGCACGAAAACATCAATAATGGTATACAGCGCGGTTTAAAAAATAGAGACAACTGGACTGCTTTAGTTGATGCTTACTATGCTATTGAGCCTCTAATGTTTTTACCAAAACAACAACAACTTGTAACCAAAGAAGATGTTGAAACGCTAGAGCAAAATTTTAATATTCCAGATTTAACAACACCAGAAACTTCACCTTTCCAAAAAGGTGGCCGTACAATTGGGCTTAAATACTTGGAGTCGTTTTATAAAGACCGGTATTCTAATTACATGTTTAATATTTCTAAACCAGAATTATCTCGAAAAAGCTGTAGTAGGATTTCACCATATATATCTTGGGGAAACTTATCGGTTAGAGAGGTGTATCATAAAGCATATCATCTTAAGAAAACATCAACAAATAAAAAAGCGTTAGAAGCCTACATGTCGCGCTTACGTTGGCAAACCCATTTTATTCAAAAATTTGAAATGGAGCACACTATGGAAGAGGCTAGTGTAAATAAAGGGTTTCATAAATTAAAAAAAAGTGTTTCAGAGGTATACCAAATTGCTTGGGAAACCGGACAAACAGGATACCCGCTTGTAGACGCTTGTATGCGCTGTTTAAATGAAACAGGTTATCTTAATTTTAGAATGCGCGCATTGGTAGTATCATTTTATACGCACAATCTTTGGCAACCTTGGCAAGGTGCTACAACTCACCTGTCGCAGATGTTTTTAGATTTTGAACCTGGTATTCATTTCCCTCAATTACAAATGCAAGCGGGAGAAACAGGAATAAATATGCTACGTATTTATAATCCTGTGAAAAATAGTTTAGAACATGATCCTGAAGCCGCTTTTATAAAAAAATGGATTCCAGAACTTAAGGCTCTAGATATCCCTTTTGCACATCAGCCTTACCTTATGACAGAAATGGAACAACAATTCTATAACTTTCAACTGGGTAAAGATTATCCAAAACCAATAGTAGACTTAGAAACTACAAGAACTAAAGCAAGTAATGCGCTTTGGAAACTCCGTAAAGACAAAATAGTAATAGAAGAAAGTAAAAGAATATTAAAAAAGCACACACTTAAAAATCGCTTCAAAAACTCTTAACTTCTAAAAATCAGATACATATAATTTATCATAACTAAAACTTATTATTTGATTGAAATTTTGTTTAACTAATTTGTAAAAAGGTTAAACAATTTTGTATCTTTGAGTATCAATAAGAATAATGATACTAAATTCAACACATAATAATAAAGAACACAAACAAATCATTACTGATTTGGTAGGTAAACCATTCTCTTTTTTAGAAGCTTTAAAAATAAAAGGTGTTGGCTCTAAACGTTTAATTATTGAAGATGTAAGTCCTAATTTAAAAACATATATCAATAAAGTATCAGATATTAATTATGCCAACATTGAACTTAGAAAAGGTGGTATAATACTGTACATAAATAAAGGACTTCAAAATTTTACTTGGGTAATTCCTTATTACCAATTGGTTATATATAAAACAAATGGAGCTAGTATACATGCCCAAGGAAAATTTATCAGATTTAAAAATAACAAAACATTTAAGGAGAATAAAAAGTTTTTTCTAAAAATGTTAGATGAAAAAATAAAATACGACGAACACTATAACTTTCAAAATATATGACATTATCAGAACACGAAATAGATAGAGTTATAGAAATGGCCTGGGAAGATCGTACAACTTTTGAAGCCATAGAATATCAATTTGGTTTAAAAGAACAAGATGTTATTGAATTGATGCGAAGAGAAATGAAACCAAGTAGTTTCAGAATGTGGAGACAACGCGTTCAAGGGAGGTCAACAAAACATGAAAAATTAAGAGGATTTGAAAAAGGACGCTTTAAATGTAGCAGACAAAAACAAATAACACATAATAAAATTTCTAAACGTTAACGTGCTTTGATTGAATTATATGCCTAATTGCTTTTGAGTTAATTTAACAATTAAAATTGTTATTAAATGATATGTTATTAGATTATGTTTGAGACAGCACATAAAAAAGATGCTATGCAACTAGAAAAAGTAAAAACAAATGGACACAAATTAAATGGATTTTCAACCGAAGATATAGGAGACGACCATCTGTACACTGGGTTGGAAACACCAATGAAACCTGATGCCTTTAAACTAACAGATGCGGAAAAAAAAGAACGTATCGGCATTCTATTTGAAGAAATAATGGATGTTATGGGCTTAGATTTAAAAGATGACTCTTTACAAGGTACGCCAAAGCGTGTTGCTAAAATGTATATAGATGAAATTTTTTCAGGTTTAAATCCTGAAAATAAACCTAAGGTTGCTTTGTTTGATAACAAATATCAATACAACCAAATGTTAGTTGAAAAAAATATAACATTTTACTCTAATTGCGAACACCATTTTGTACCAATTATAGGGAAAGCACACGTGGCTTACATTTCATCTGGTAAAGTAATCGGACTTTCAAAATTGAATAGAATTGTGCAATATTATGCTAAACGTCCTCAAGTTCAAGAACGTTTAACTAATCAAATTGCAAACGAATTAAAAACAATTTTAGATACAGAAGATGTAGCTGTTATAATTGATGCTAAACACCTATGTGTATCTTCAAGAGGCATAAAAGATGATACGTCATCTACAGTTACCGCATACTATGGCGGACAATTTAATACTTCAGAAAAAATTGCAGAATTACAAAATTATTTAAATAATTAATACTATGGAATTGGAATTAATAAACAGAGCTTTAGAGTTTGAACAAAGAAAAATGAGGTCTTTATCTACAAGTGATCGTGTTAAACTTTCAAGAGAAGCAAAAGCCTTAATTTTAGATTTAAATCAAATCTACAAGCAAAAAAAGGATGAAAACATCATGGATATCATGAAGCGTTTAACTGTAATAAAAAGAAAAGTTGAAAAGCGATTAAAAGGACGCTTATTGTAATAGTAAAACTTTCATAATAAGTAACTAAATGCTTGAAATATCAAAATTCATCTAATATTTCTTCATAAAAATAGGTAATCTTCTATATTTTATTATATTGCGAGAATGTGCGTATTATAATGCACTATTCAAAAAATATAGTAAAATTAATTATGGAGATTATTGACAAAGCTTTAGAGTTCGAACAACGCAGACACACTTTTAAAACTACAAGTGAGCGTATAGAATCATCTAGAGAAGTAAAAAGTTTAATATTAGGTTTAAACGATATCTACAAGGTAGAAAAAGATCCTGAAATAATGGATTTAATGAAACGGCTAACAGTTATTAAACAAAAAATAGAAAAACGGCTAAAGGGCAGGCCATAAAAAAAATGCCCTGAAACCTATGAGAACAATAATAGTAGTTGGTGGAAGTAAGGGCATTGGTAAAGCATTAGTTGAAAAACTATTAGCAAACTGCAATGTTATAAACATTAGTAGAAGTAAACCAGAGATATCGCACTCTAATCTTACCCATCACCAAAGCGATATTACAAAAGACGAATTACCTGAAATTGATACTGCAGATGGACTTGTATATTGCCCTGGTAGCATCAATCTAAAACCCATAGGACGCCTTAGTATAGACGATTTTAAAAATGATTTTGAAATTAACGTACTTGGTGCTGTTAAGGTAATTCAAAAATATCTTACAATTCTAAAAAAAGGGAGTAAGCCATCTATTGTTTTATTTAGTACAGTAGCATCTAAACTTGGTATGCCGTATCATGCAAGTGTTGCCGTTTCTAAATCTGGTGTTGAAGGTTTGGTAAAATCTTTAGGAGCAGAGTTAGCACCTACGCTTCGCATAAATGCCATAGCGCCAACTGTAACAAATACTGATTTGGCGTCCAAATTACTGCGCAACGACAAGATGATTGAAAATATCACAGAACGTCATCCGCTAAAAAAGTTTTTATCCCCTGAGGAAGTAGCTGGTATGGCAGAATTTTTACTTTCAGAAAACGCATCGTCAATTTCTGGTCAAGTCTATCAAATGGATTGTGGTATCGTAAGTTTTAAAATATAAATTCATGAATCCTTTTAAAACATTTATTGCAACCCTAGGCTCTAATAATACCAAAACAAAACTGGAAGTAAATTCGGTTTATGATATAGAAATTAATTCTTTGCAAGGTAAACTTATTGATTTATCTAAATTCAAAGGGAAACACATTCTTTTTGTAAATGTAGCCACAAAATGTGGTTTCACTCCCCAATATAAAAAGTTACAACAACTACACGAAGAGTATGGTGACAAGCTACAGGTTATTGGTTTACCATGTAATCAATTTGGAGGACAAGAACCTGGTGACACCAACGATATCGAAAATTTTTGTCAAGTAAATTATGGCGTAAGCTTTCTAATTACCGAAAAACTTCATGTAAAAGGCAAACAGCAACATCCACTTTACAGTTGGTTAACTCAAAAAATAAACAACGGTGTTAAAGATTCTTCTGTAAAATGGAATTTTCAAAAATACTTAGTTGATAGAGAAGGTCTTTTGGTAGATTATTATTTTTCTGCGACTAGCCCAATGAGTTCAAAGATTTTAAAATATTTAAAATAAAAGCAAATGTTTACTATTTTTATCAAAAAAACTAAAAGAGCCCGATTGGAAGAAAAATTTAAAAAGTTAATGAAAGAGTGGCATAGATTGTCTTCTACAAACAAAGCAGCCAGTGATCAAAAATTTAGTGAAGCCCAAAAAATTGCTAAACAATTGAACATGATGAATAATGAAGCTGCTTAAATACATCTTTATTTTTTTAATAATTAACTTTGCCACTTTAGCTATTGGCGGCTATCTAATGTCTAATGGTCCTCAAACAGATTGGTATACTAATCTAGAAAAGGCACCATGGACTCCTCCAGGATGGGTTTTTGGTGCCGCTTGGTTTTCTATAATGTTATGTTTTTCAATATATATGGGGTTTTTATACAAAACCTTAGGAGGTGTAACCACATTGATTATTTTCGGTATACAAGTAGTACTCAACACCATATGGAATTTTATTTTTTTTAATTTACATTTAATAGGTCTTGCTTTAACCGTAATTATTTTACTCACATTTACAATAAGCGTTTTTATGTTTTTTTATAAAAAGCAAATGAAACTAAAAACGCTCTTAATTTTACCATACTTTATTTGGCTTTGCATTGCAACATCGCTCAATGGATACATATTACTATACAATTAAGCATAAAAAAAGTTCATGAAAATATATACACTTCATAAAAAACAAAAGCTACCTATTTCTATAGATCAAGCTTGGGAGTTTTTATCAAATCCTAGAAATTTAAAAACTATTACACCAGAATATATGGGGTTTCATATTTTATCTGGTGCTGATAGACCGATGTATGCTGGACAAATTATTCAATATATAGTAACTCCTATATTGGGCATAAAAACCAAATGGGTTACTGAAATTACACATAGTGTAGACAAGCATTATTTTGTAGACGAACAACGTTTTGGCCCCTATGCATTATGGCATCATAAACATTTTATAAAGGAAATAGATGGTGGTGTAGAAATGGAAGATATTATAGATTATAAAGTACCGCTTGGTATTCTTGGGCAACTAGTACACCCCTTTTTAGTGAAACCTAAACTTGAAGAAATTTTTAACTATAGAACTACGAAGCTAGAAGCACTTTTTGGTAAGTATCCGGTTTAAAATTCTGCTTAATTAATGTGTAAAATAGATTATAAGATTTTTTAACCCTATTATCCATTGTAACTCCATTAACATGAAGAAAAAAGTAAATATATTTTGGTTTAGACGTGATTTACGATTAGACGATAATCTTGGTTTTTTTAAGGCGTTACAAGGTGATTTTCCTGTATTACCAATTTTTATTTTTGATGCTGAAATTTTAGATAAACTCCCTGAAGATGACGCAAGGGTTACATTTATTTATGAAACTTTGCAAAGTATGCGTAATACGTTACAAAACGAACATGATAGTAGTATTGCGATGTTCCATGGGAAACCGTTAGATATTTTTAATACTTTAATAGAAGATTATACCATTAATGCAGTATACACAAACCATGATTATGAGCCTTATGCTAAAACGCGTGATATAGCCATAAAAAATCTATTAGAATCTCAAAATATTGAATTTAAGACCTATAAAGATCAGGTTATTTTTGAAAAAGATGAGGTAGTAAAAAAAGATGGCAACCCATATGTAGTATACACGCCATATATGAAAGTTTGGAAAGAAACATTTAAATCTCATAATTTAGACATTTATTATACAAATAACTTTCTTAATAATTTAATTGAACATACACGATTACCCAATTTAAGTTTAGCCGATATTGGATTTAAAACATCTACCCAAAAGATAAAACCCTACACGGTAACCCCAACCTTAATACAACGCTACGAAGACACACGTAATTTTCCCGCTAAAGATGCTACATCAAAGCTAGGACCACATTTGCGCTTTGGCACCGTAAGTATCAGGAAAATGGTAAAAAAAGCTATTGCCGAAAACAATGAAATATTTTGGCAAGAATTAATTTGGCGTGAGTTTTTTATGCAAATTCTTTGGCATTTCCCCCATACAGCAGAACGCAGTTTTAAATCTAAATACGACCGTATACAGTGGCGTAATAATGAAGAAGAATTTAAAGTATGGTGTGAAGGTAAAACAGGATATCCGCTTGTAGATGCAGGTATGAGACAACTAAACGAAACAGGTTTTATGCACAACCGTGTACGCATGCTGGTGGGTAGTTTTTTATGTAAACATTTACTCATCGATTGGCGCTGGGGAGAAGCCTATTTTGCCGAAAAATTACACGATTACGAAATGGCAAGTAATATTGGTAATTGGCAATGGGTTGCAGGCAGTGGTGTTGACGCTGCACCCTATTTTAGAATTTTTAACCCCACATCGCAAATACAAAAGTTTGATAAAGAACTAAATTATATTAAAACTTGGGTGCGAGATTTTCAAGAGTTAACCTACCCGCAACCCATGGTAGACCATAAAATGGCTAGAGCACGTTGTTTAGAAACTTATAAGAGTGCTTTAAATTAAGTATTAAGACTTCATTTGTACTGACTTTATCTATACAGCACACATAATAGCAAGTTGAATTTTCGTGTATAATCCAAAAGTTAGGACAAAAAACTGATCTATTTGTTTTTTATCACCTACACTACAACTAAGAGTATTACACTTGGCTTTGTGAAAAAAATCACCTAACTTCGTTTAACTTTGGATATACGTCACCTGTGCTGAACTAGTTTCAGTATTAAAACGGAAGTATATCCGATTGACCGTTGTACACAAGCTTAAAACATCATAATGATTCGTAAAATAAAATTCACTTTATTGTTAATAAGTTTTAATTATTCAATTGTATATAAAAATGCATATTTGTTAATTTTACGCAAAAAATAAACCTACAGGTTGATTTTATGGAAATTTTTAGTACATTTGACGAACAATATCAAGGGGTTTATTTAGCGAACTTCGATAATTGTCCATTTTACCAAACACCCACAGAGTATGAAACAGAACTGGATAAGATACAGGATCAACTTCAAAACCCATTGTTTGTACGAAATTTTATTAAATCCTCGAAATCAGGTTGGAAACAAGGAGCATATAAAAATCATAGCTTATTATTTTTAACAACTGAAATTCTTCAAGAAGCAGGTGATTTGTTTGATAAATTAGATGAAATAAGCGAAGAGTCTCAAAATGGTGATTGTTTTGAAACATTATTTGATGAATTTGTCGAGTTGTCAAAATCTGAAAGATATCATGATCCTGGAAGAAGAAAAATGTACACCTATGATTACGGTTCTTTATTGAGACTATATGGAGTGCGTGTCGGTAACTATGCAATTGTAATAACAGGAGCTGGAATTAAATTAGTCGATAAAATGGATACAGAACCTTTGAAATTAGAACTAGATAAAATGACTTATTTAAAGTCTTGGCTAAAACAAGAAAACATTACAGATTCTACTGAATTATAACATGGAAAAAAACCTAAACAAAGTAGTTACAAGAACAGCAACTAAATGGAAAGAACGAGCTAAAAGAGACCGTTCTAACAGGAGGAATATAACTAGATCTCAAGCATTTGCACTAGAGTTGTTGGATTATATGGATTTACATAAAATCAAGCAAATAGACCTAGCAAATAAAATGGGTGTAAGTGCTCAACAAGTAAATAAAATATTAAGCGCTAAAGCGAATTTAACATTCGAAACAATAGACAAAATTGCCGAGGCTTTAGGCGTTGATATTACATCACCAAAAATAAAGTCTAATAAAAGTACTAATTCAGCTGTCATTCTTCAATCGATGCAAGTTGTACATAAACGCAAGTACAAAACTATAGAGGAAGAATTGACGTCTGAAAGAATTACACAAAGAAATCCTGTTTTACAAACTAATATGGAAAACTTGGATTCATATACTTACACAGCTAATCAAATTTAAAAAGCGATGACGTACAATAAATTAGGTTTTGCTTTTACAGGTTTACGAACTATATCGTTTGCAATAATTGATAAAGCTTACAAAAAAACTGGCGAAACGAACTTAATGACTGGATTAGGATTTGGTTTAGATATTGACGACCAAGTAGTAACTTGTAACACTCGTTTTTCTTTTGAGAGAAAAAAGGATCAGCCATTTTTAATTCTTGAAGTTCAAGGACTATTTGAAATAGAAAAAAATGACTTCTTGAATAAAATGAAACAAGATGATAAATCCTATTTAGTAGCAAAAGGTCTTGCAGTACATTTTGCTGTACTGACTGTAGGTTCTGCCAGAGGAATATTACATGCTAAAACCGAGGGAACACCATTTAATGAGTATCTCTTACCAACCATTGATGTTAAAAACATGTTACGAGAGGATGTTATTTTTAATTTCTAAAACGCCAGTGTACAACAATGGCTATAAGTAATCGCTTGTTCTCGCCTACTTCTGAAAATTCTCGCGAATTTTCAGTTTGGTGTGTACTTGCAAAGTTACGTACTAAACCACGCAACTACTCATAGCCGAGACCGTTAAACGAAACACCAGAAAAAACCTTGAAAATAAATTGTTTGTCAATACTAATAGTTTTATAAATCATCGTCTCATAACACTTAAATTCAATCCTTTTTAAAACGCTTTACCCCTGCTTCTACTCTAGTTTTTAAGTAGTTTTCTCTTGGTACTATTGGACAAGAATATTTAGAATTGTAAGCACAATAAGGGTTGTAAGCGGTATTAAAATCAAGTATTAGTGTATTTCCTTTGGGTATGTTACTATCTATATATCTACCACCGCCATAACTTTCTAGTCCGTTAGTTTCATCCAAAAAAGGTAAAAACAAGTAATCATCACCTTCTTCCACTGCTTCTTTGCCTTGGTATATATTTAGTTGATGTTGTTTTCCGTTGAGTTCAAAATACAAAACACCATAAATGCGTTCTTCTGAGACGCGCTTTGTCGTAGTTTTCATATTAAACCATTCGTTATTTGGTGTGCGTTTTAGTTTTGCGTTTACGATATATGTAGAATCAAACTCAAAAAAATCTAAACCTTCAAAAGTTTTAAGATCTTTCTTTTTTAATGGTGATGTAGAAGCATCTTTAAAAAAAGCATTTTGTTTTTTTTGATATGTTGTATCA
The DNA here is from genome assembly GCF_047345485.1 of Hyunsoonleella sp. 2307UL5-6. NCBI lineage: Bacteria > Pseudomonadati > Bacteroidota > Flavobacteriia > Flavobacteriales > Flavobacteriaceae > Hyunsoonleella > Hyunsoonleella sp. 2307UL5-6. Next base: position 523,116 of record NZ_JBLFEN010000001.1, read on the forward strand.
CCTTTTATAGGTCGCTTTTTTTTTGCGCAGCTTGTAGATACTAAAAACGTAGCAAGTACTACTAATGTTAGGATTTTGTATAGTACTAGCGGATACGCCCGCGTTAGGGATTGTAGCGGCATCCTTTTTTGAAGCATGAGAAAACATATGTTAGAAAGCCCAACTTTATAGGGTAACCTGCCTGCAATACCGCAGGTAGGCAGGCGCCCAAATAATTTAGTTTTTTTTAAAACGCACATCACTTTTAGGGATTAAATGATGGATTAAGATTGGTATTGTAATTCTGCAATAAATCATTTGAAAAAGCATTAAATGTATCTTCATCGGCAAAGGCTTTAATTTTTTCTGGATCAAAATTACCTTGTAAATAATAAGCCGCAACGTCTGCCCCTTTTTGTATAAAAATAATAGCATCGGTTACTACAACACCAGCTTCTTTTACAGATATAATTCGTGTGTTTTCCAACTCGTTTTTTCTAAAAACATCTAAGTAACCGCTGTTGGTTACCGCATTCATTTCAGTAATGAGAGTTTGACGTTTTAGTGCCGAAACATTTTCGAACTTAATATATTTAAAGTCTGAAATATTACCAATAGCGTTTTTTACCTGTGGTGAAATAGTACTTAATACGGCTTTCATAAAATTAGGGACTTGAAAGGATGTTGTACCCAAATCTGCCTTATGCTTATTATAAAACCCTTGAAAACTACTACCGCAAGACACTAGCAAAAAAGTAATAGAAATAACTAATATTGATTTCTTCATATTAAAAATTAACATTGTAAAAATACAACTTCCAAGTTATTTACCTAGATTTGTACTTTATAAAGATAAAAAATGCGTAGTAACGTCACAATTTGCAGAACACAATGGACCGTTTCCTTAAAGCAGGAAAGACGGACTTGTAATGTATTGTGATGTTATAAACTAAACGTTTACAGATATATTTTAAAGTCCGACTTCGCAGTCGGACTTTTTTTTGTGCATTACTTAAAATTTAAAACAATGATTATGAAATTACCAATGAAACACAGTACCTCGTTAACAACACAAATGGCACCTTATATGACACACAACATATTTTTTCCTCCAGAGGAATGATTAAAATTAGAATACCTAGAACACATGAAAACACTTTTTAACACTTACTTAAACACATTTAAAGGCCTTTCTACCGAAGTATGGTGGCTAGCTTTAATAACATTAATAAATAGAGCTGGTACAATGGTTATACCATTTTTATCATTGTATTTAACCGAAGACTTAAAATTTACATTAAGTAATGTTGGTACAATTATGATGTGTTTTGGCTTAGGTTCTGTAATAGGATCATGGCTTGGTGGAAAATTAACAGATACCATTGGTTACTATAAAGTAATGGTAGGAAGCCTTTTAAGTACAGGAATATTGTTTATTGCTTTACAGTTTTTAACTACGTTTTATACATTGTGTTTAGGCGTATTTTTAGTAATGCTAGTGGCTGATATGTTTCGTCCTGCAATGTTTGTGGCATTAAGTGCTTACAGTAAACCAAAAAATAAAACAAGAAGTGTTACCTTAATTCGTTTAGCTATTAATCTTGGGTTTTCTGCAGGACCTGCTATTGGGGGTGTTATAATTACAACCTTAGGTTATGGTGGTTTGTTTTGGGTGGATGGTATTACCTGTATGCTGGCTACTATTGTATTATTTAGAGTTTTACACCCTAAAAAATCTAAGGTTACAGACGATATAGTGGTTACCAATCCGCAATCGGCTTATAAAGATAAAGCGTTTGTTACGTTTTTGATAGCCATGTTTTTATTTGGAGTTATTTTTTTACAATACTTCTCTACAATGCCTATTTATTATAGAGAAGCACACGTATTATCAGAATTTGAGATTGGGTTACTTTTAGGTGCCAATGGTTTTATAATTTTTCTGTTAGAAATGCCTTTGATAAAATGGTTAGAAAACACTGGGATTTCTAAAGTAAAGTTGATGATTGTAGGAGCTATACTAACTGCTATAAGCTTTATTATTTTAAATATTACCTCATGGTCGGGTATTTTAATTATAGGCCTATTTTTTATGACTATTGGAGAAATGATAGCATTTCCGTTTTCAAATGCATTTGCTATGGAGCGTGCAGAAAAGGGAAACCAAGGCGAGTATATGGCATTATATGCTATTTCATTTTCTATGGCGCATATATTTGGACATAAAGCTGGCATGCAAATGGTAGACGGTTTTGGTTTTGACAAAACTTGGTATACCATAACACTAATAGGTGGCTTTTGCGTACTTTTATTACTTATTTTAAAGGCTCAATTAAAACAAAAAATATAAGCGAATTTTAAATGAAAGATGTAATAATTATCGGCGGTGGCCCTATTGGGATTGCTTGTGCTTTAGAATGTAAAAAGCATAACTGGAATTATTTGATAATTGAAAAGGGAGCACTAACCAACTCTCTTTTTAATTATCCTAAAAACATGACTTTTTTTTCTACTTCTGAAAAATTAGAAATTGATGCTATTCCGTTTATAAGTAAAAACCCAAAACCCAACCGAGACGAAGCTTTAGAGTATTACAGGCGCGTGGCAACTTCTAACACGTTATATGTTAACTTATTTGAAACAGTAAAAACGATTACAAAAGAAGCTATTGGTTTTTCTGTTACAACAGATAAAGAGACTTACAAAACAAAAAACATCGTTTTAGCTACTGGATTTTACGATATACCAAACTTACTAAATGTACCAGGTGAAGATTTACCAAAGGTAACGCATTATTATAAAGAAGCACACCCCTACGCTATGCAAAATATTGTAATAGTTGGCGCAAGTAATTCATCAGTTGATGCTGCTTTAGAAATTTATAGAAAAGGCGGCAATGTGACTATGATTATTCGTGGAGAAACCATCGGGAAGCGTGTAAAATATTGGGTGCGTCCAGATATTATTAACCGTATTGAAGAAGGCAGTATTAAAGCCTATTTTAATGCTGAAATAACAGAAATAAAAGAAACTGAATTAACATTTATAACGCTAGAAGGATCCAAAACTATTCCTAATGATTTTGTTGTTGCATTAACAGGATACAAACCAAATTTTGATGTATTACATCAACTAGGTGTAACCTTAACTAATGATGCTAAAAAACAGCCTACATATAACAAAGATACTATGGAAACTAATATTAAAGGCGTGTATTTAGCAGGCGTAATTTGTGGGGGCATGGAAACCCACAAATGGTTTATAGAAAATAGCCGCATACATGCCAAACAAATTGCAAACCATATTAAAACTACGTTAACTATTTAGAATATGGATTTAAATCAAATTACAATACCCTCACAAAATGTAGAAAAAGCTATTGGTTTTTATAAAACATTAGGCTTAAAATTAATTGTTGAGGCATTACCCAAATATGCGCGTTTTGAATGTACTAGTGGCAATAGCACGTTTTCAATTCATAAAGTTGAAGAATTACCAAAAGGAAATGGTATTACTGTGTATTTTGAAGATGAGAATTTAGATGCATTGGTATTACAATTACAACAAAAAGGTATCTCTTTTGAAACATTACCGGAAGATAAGTCTTGGTTATGGAGAGAAGCGCATTTAAAAGATTTAGATGGTAATCATATTATTTTATACCATGCAGGAACTAACAGGAAAAATCCGCCGTGGCGTATTTAAAAGGCTTTATTTAATTGGGATAATTTCTTTTTGTTTAATCACTCGAGACAGTACAATTTGGGTTTTCGATTCACCATAAATAATTAAATCATCAATAAAAGCCTCTAAATGTTTATGGTCTTTAAGTACAACTTCCATTACAATATTTTCATCACCTGTTATACGATAACAATTTACCACTTCATCAAGCGATTTTACTTTATTTAAAAATGGCTTTAATTTTCCCATAAATGCCCGTAACGTAATAATAGCTTTTAGTTGATACCCAATTTCAAAAGGAGACACAAGTGCCTTAAAGCCTTCAATAACACCCAAATCTTCCATTTTTTTAATACGTTCTGAAACAGCAGGAGAACTTATCCCTACTTTTCTGCCAATTTCAGCATTAGATTGTCTCGCGTTTTCCTGTAAACACTTCAAAATCTTTGCATTAAGGGTGTCGATTTGCATTTAAAGATATTTTATTAATAAAACATTGAATTTAAAGCAAAAATAGTAATTTACTTTAGATATTAAAGTTGAATGTAAGTTTTAGTGACTAATTTTGACTAAAATGCTAATGAAAATACGTAATAATGCATAATACCCCAGTAAATCTATCGGAATTACCGATTTATCAAAAAGCTATAGAGATTTTTGCATTATCTCAGAGTATTTCTTTGTATTTAAATGAAGATTTATCTGCGCTAAAAGAAGATGGTTCAGAAGATATTAATATTTACTTTTCAGGTGATATTATTCAACATTCAGTGTCATTAGCTCCTGAAATAGAAAATGCAGAACGTGAGCGGTATTCAGACAGAAAACATAGACATGTTGCGTCTTTAAAAAGGCTTACAAACCTGCTTTATAAAAACGCTTACCGTTTAGAAAAAAGCAATAGTAATGGTAAAGACTTTTTACCTGTTTTACGTCGTGAATTAAAGAAATTTAAGAAGCTGCAACATTCTTGGATGTTAACACTCTAGTTTATTTTTTCAAATTTTTGTCCGCACCCTTCAATACATTGATACCACAAGATTAAATTTCCGTTTACTGGTAAATCAAAAAATACTCTTGCTGATCTAGAAGTACATATGTTTGGTATAATTTCGCCATCAAATTGATTATCGGTATTCGTATCTGTAGTCAAAAAAAACATTCCAGATTCTTTATCACCAACTTCTGAAGACATAAAGCATAAAATCCCATTACTAATAATTGTGCCATCACTAAAAAACTCAATAGTGCGATCGCTAGTTATAGGTTGAAATGTACCACTACCATCTCCCGGATCTGATAATTGTTCGATAAGTTGCCATTTACCAATTAAAGTATTATCATCTGAAGGTTTTTCATCATCAGAAGCACAACTTGAGATTGTAACTAATAACAGCATAAAAAGTAAAGTTCTCATTTTAGTTGTTTAATTTAAGATGGTGAAATTTCAAAAGGGTTGCGTAAAAATTTTGATAATTATTTAGATTCTGTGGCAATATAAGCTATTAAAACAAAGGAATTTACACAACTTTTCTGCGTAAAGTTGATGCTCTTAGATCCCGCATGCCACGGGATAAGCGATTCACACAACTTTACTGTGTAAAGTTGGTGCTCTGCTTACATATTCCTTCTATACTGCCCTCCTACTTCAAACAAAGCTTTTGTAATTTGCCCTAAGGAGCATACTTTGCAAACTTCCATCAATGCTTCAAAAATATTTTTATTATGAATTGCAGTTTCTTGAAGTTTCTTTAAAAGAGCTTCAGTATCATTAGCTTTATGAAGGTTTTCTAAAGTGTTAATTTGAAATCGTTTTTCATCTTCTGTAGCCCGTATTACTTCCGCAGGTAAAACCGTTGGAGAGCCTTTACTACTTAAAAAAGTATTTACACCAATAATTGGAAACTTTCCGTTGTGCTTCAACGTTTCGTAATACAAACTTTCTTCTTGAATTTTAGAGCGTTGGTACATGGTTTCCATAGCACCTAAAACACCACCGCGTTCAGTAATACGATCAAATTCTAACAGTACAGCATCTTCTAATAAATCTGTTAACTCTTCAATGATAAAAGCACCTTGAATAGGATTTTCGTTTTTTGCTAAACCTAATTCTTTATTGATAATTAATTGAATTGCCATAGCACGACGAACAGACTCTTCTGTAGGCGTAGTAATGGCTTCATCGTAGGCGTTAGTATGTAGGGAATTACAATTATCATAAATTGCATAAAGCGCCTGAAGTGTAGTTCTTATATCATTAAAATCTATTTCTTGAGCGTGTAAACTACGGCCAGACGTTTGTATATGATATTTTAGCATTTGTGCTCTGGCATTAGCACCGTATTTTTCTTTCATAGCTTTAGCCCAAATTTTTCGAGCTACACGACCAATAACTGCATATTCTGGGTCGATACCATTAGAGAAAAAGAAAGATAAATTTGGACCAAATTTATTGATGTCCATACCTCTACTCAAATAATACTCTACATAAGTAAAGCCGTTAGATAAGGTTAAAGCCAACTGTGTGATAGGGTTTGCGCCAGCTTCTGCTATATGATAACCAGAAATAGACACAGAATAAAAATTCCTGATATTATTGTTTATAAAATATTCTTGTACATCGCCCATTAAACGTAAGGCAAATTCGGTAGAAAAAATACATGTATTTTGTGCCTGATCTTCTTTTAGAATATCAGCTTGTACTGTACCTCTAACTTGAGCTATTGTATTTGTTTTAATTTTAGAATATACAGCTTTAGGCAATACTTGATCTCCCGTAACACCTAACAGCATTAATCCCAAACCGTTATTACTTTCTGGTAATTCCCCGTTATAATGTGGGCGTTCTTTATTGTTGTAAAGCGCTTTTATTTTAGTCTCAACTTCGGTTTCAAGGTTGTTATCTTTAATATATATTTCACACTGCTGATCTATAGCAGCATTCATAAAAAAGCCTAATAACATTGGTGCAGGCCCATTTATAGTCATACTTACCGAAGTCAACGGGTCTGCCAAATTAAACCCAGAATAGAGTTTTTTTGCATCGTCTAAACAACAAATAGAAACCCCTGCATTGCCAATTTTACCATAAATATCAGGGCGTAAATCTGGATCATTTCCATAAAGCGTTACACTATCAAAAGCTGTAGATAAACGTTTTGCAGGCATACCAGCACTTACATAATGAAAACGTTTATTTGTGCGCTCTGGTCCGCCTTCTCCAGCAAACATTCTTGCGGGGTCTTCGCCTGTTCTTTTAAATGGGTACAAGCCTGACGTATAGGGAAATTCTCCTGGTACATTTTCTTGCATGCACCATCTTAAAATATCGCCCCAAGCTTGATATTTAGGAAGCGATACTTTAGGAATTTGTGTGTGCGATAAAGATGCTGTATGTGTTTCAATCTTAATTTCTTTATCTCTAACTTTAAAGGAGTACACTGGATTTTTATAACGGTTTACTTTATTGTGCCACCCAATAATAACTTCCCAATTATAGGGACTTAAATCCATTTTAACTCTATCAAACTCAGCAATAAGTAATATTATAAAATCTTTAGTTTCTTCATTAGCTTCTTTTAAAATAGTAGCATTATGTAATCCTGATTTTTCAATAAAAGATTGCTCTGTTGTGGTAGAAGTTACATTAATAACAGAACATATGGTTTTAAAAATACCATAAAGTTTTTGAGCAACATTAACTTGTAAAGTAACGTTACTGTCATAATTCCTATTACTTTCTGCTATTTCAGATAAGTAGCGAGTTCTGGATGGTGGAATTACAAATATTTTCTCACTCATTTCATCTGTAATGGTAAACGAAGATTTTAAATCTGCATTTACTTTTTCAACAAGCTTATCCATTACCGCTTTATAAAGCGTATTCATCCCAGGATCATTAAATTGAGAAGCTATTGTTCCAAAAACAGGTAAATCCTCTTGTGGTGTATCCCAAAGATTATTATTTCGCATGTACTGCTTCTTCACATCTCTAAGCGCGTCTAAAGATCCTCGTTTATCAAACTTATTTATAGCTACTAAATCTGCAAAATCTAGCATATCAATTTTTTCTAATTGCGTTGCGGCACCAAATTCTGGTGTCATCACATACAAAGCCACATCAGAATGCTCAATAATTTCGGTATCGCTCTGCCCTATTCCTGAAGTTTCTAAAATAATCAGATCAAATTCAGCTGCTTTTAAAACTTCAACAGCTTCATTTACGTGTTTAGACAATGCTAAATTAGATTGTCGTGTTGCTAAACTTCGCATGTAAACTCTGGTGTTATTAATAGAGTTCATTCTAATACGATCTCCCAATAAAGCACCACCTGTTTTACGTTTTGAAGGATCAACAGAGATAATTCCAACAGTTTTTTCTGGAAAATCTATTAAAAAACGCCTTACCAATTCATCTACTAAACTTGATTTTCCTGCACCACCAGTACCTGTAATTCCTAGAACTGGTGTTTTAGAATTTTTATTTTTTAAATGAATTTGAGAAAGTGTAGTCTTTGCAGTTTCAGGAAAATTTTCAGCAGAAGAAATTACCCGAGCTATTGCTTTACTATTTTTAGTGTTTAGGTAATTAATATCAATATTCAATGCATCACCAATAGCAAAATCAGATGTTGCCACTAAATCATTTATCATACCCTGTAACCCCATTTTACGACCATCATCAGGAGAATAAATACGCGTAATACCATAATCCATAAGCGCTTTAATTTCTGATGGTAATATGACGCCACCACCGCCACCAAAAATTTTTATATGTTCTGCGCTTCTTTCCTTTAAAAGATCATACATATATTTAAAATACTCGTTATGTCCACCTTGATATGAGGTAAGACAAATAGCATTTACATCTTCTTGAATCGCTGTATTAACAACCTCTTCAACACTTCTATCATGCCCTAAATGAATCACTTCTACTCCTGTGGCTTGAATAATACGCCTCATGATATTTATTGATGCATCATGACCATCAAAAAGTGACGCAGCAGTTACCACTCTAATTTTATATTTTGGTTTATAAGGAGTTTCTTGATTCATTATTAAAAAATAATTAGTTTACTAGCTGCAATTTACGAATAATTCAAAAAAAAATGATATTTCGAAAAAATATTGCAAAATTTATTTAAAAAGTATGCTTAGAAGCGTTTTTATTTATTTTTGAAGTGCTAAAATAAGCTTCATGAAGAAAATTACCATTTTAATACACTGCAAAGATCGATCAAATATTATTGCTACTGTTACCAATTTTATAGCCAATAAAAATGGTAACATTGTATATTTGGATCAACATGTTGATAATCAACAGGATATATTTTTCATGCGTATTGAAAGTGAATTTAGTAAGGCCGATTTTTCAACAGACGTTTTTAAAACATGTTTTAAAAGTGATTTAGCTGATAAGTTAAATATGAAATGGCGGATTTATGATTCTGACCAAAAGCCTAAAATGGCGCTCTTTATCTCTAAATACGATCATTGCTTATATGATATCCTTGGGCGCTATAATTCTGGAGAGCTTAATTTAGAAATTTCTTTTATAATTAGTAATCATATAGATTTAAAGCCTATTGCTAATAATTTTAAAATTCCATTTCATCATATACCAGTTACAAAATCTACAAAAGCGGATGCAGAAAATAAACAATTACAATTATTAGAAGATAATAATATTGATTTTATAGTACTAGCACGTTATATGCAGATAATTTCTCCAAAACTTATTGATAAATACACAAATAAAATAATAAACATACACCACTCTTTTCTTCCTGCGTTTGTAGGAGCAAAACCTTACCATTCCGCTTACGAAAGAGGTGTTAAAATTATAGGAGCAACGAGTCATTATGTAACTGAAGAACTAGATGCAGGACCAATTATAGAACAGGATGTATCACGTGTAACCCATGCTTATACTATTAAAGACTTAATTGCTAAAGGGCGTGATCTAGAAAAAATTGTACTAGCCAATGCTATTAAACTTCACTCTGAAAGAAAAGTAATGGTATACAATAATAAAACTGTTGTTTTTTCATAAAAACTCTATATTAACAAGCCTTTAATTTGTTTTTGATTAAGAAAAAATTAACATTTGCATTATAGACAAATGTTAATTGTGACTTTATAATTATATTTGTGTCTTAAAACTAAATAATAAAAACCATTAACAAATTCTCAATTTTTATGAAATCAAATTTTATTTTATGCCTAACTTTTTTATTAGGCTTTGGAATGTCCCAAGCACAAAATTTACCTGCTAATCCTGATCCAGGAAAATGTTACGTAAAGTGTATTACTAAGGATGAGTTTAAAACTGTAGAGGAAACTATCCAAACGTATCCTGCATACACTAGATTAGAAGTAGTTCCAGCTACGTACAGAACTGTTGAAGAGCGTGTATTAGTACAAGAAGCTTCTAAAAGATTTGTATATGTTCCTGCAACTTATGAAACTGTAGAAGTACCTTACGTAAGTAAAGAAGGAAGATCTGATTTAAGTATTATTCCTGCTTCTTTTGGTTCTGACTCAAGAACTTTTGAAACGTACCCTAAAACTTCTGGTTGGGAATACAGAGAAACTGCTTGTGACTCTCCTAACAAAGAAGATTGTATGGTAGCTTGTTTTGTTGAGTATCCTGCTCAATCTAGAGACGTAAGTTTTACAACTTTAGATAAAGATGCTGCTACAACTAGCGTGCCTGTGCCAGAAAGAAGTGCTACTTACAAGAAACGTGTAGTTAAAACTCCTGCAAGAATGGATCAAATTGATATTCCTGCTGAGTACAAAACTATTAAGCGTCAAGTTTTAGCAACTCCTGCTTCTACAAGAAGCGTAACTGTTCCTGCTCAGTCTAAAAGCGTTACTAGAACTGTATTAGCTAAAAAAGGTGGTTTAACTACTTGGGAAGAAGTTGATTGTGGATTGTTAAACTCTAACGTTTTACCAATTTTTTACGAAACAGGTAGCGCAAGAATTACTGCTGCTTCTAAGAAAACAATTGATGAAACTTTATTACCATTATTAAATAGCAAGCCTGTAAGTATTGAGTTAATGTCTCATACAGATGCTAGAGGTAATGATAGCTTTAACATGTCTTTATCTCAACAAAGAGCAAATTCTGTAGTTAACTATTTAGTATCTAAAGGTATCTCTAGAAGCAGATTGACTGCTAAAGGATATGGTGAAACTAGATTAGTAAACCGTTGTTCTAATGGTGTTGATTGTTCTGAAGGTGAGCACAGAAAAAACAGAAGAACTGAATTTAGAGTTATTGGAAACTAAATTTTAGTTTTTATAAATAAAATTAAAAGAGGCTGTCTTTTCAGACAGCCTCTTTTTTATTATCACTTCTCGTTCTGAAAAAGAAAATTATAATTAAATATAAAAACAATATTAATAGTGTAAACAGTTACTATTTTAGAAATCCACTTCTTACCTAACCTCCTTTACAGTTTTTGGCTTTAGTTTCACTCTAATATTAAGGGCATCATTGATATAATCAATTAAAGGTCAAGCTCTTAATACTACTTGAATACTATTAAAAAGAACAGCATCTCCCATTTTTTATAATGACATACCATGTAATTTGTCTTCTTCTTACTAAAACTATTCTAATTCATAGCAACGTAAATTACCATTATCCATTAACTTTTAAGAGAGGTATTGCTCGCCTAGTTTTAAATAAACAGTATAAAACAAATTAACAACAAGGGTAAGTAATAAAAGTGAGTGAGATAAGGTGTTTTTAACTAAAACTTATGTAGTTATCATTATTTTAAAAAAAAACTAAAACGTATTTATGTTTAGTTTTATTAGTAGTAAAATGTGTGATTTTAAGATAAAACACTGCTTTACCTTTATAATTCTAGGTTAGAATTCTCCAAATATATAATCAAAAAAAAAAGTTCTTTATATCTTCAATTTGTTATCCTTATAAAACATACGTTTAAAAGGTATTAATTCTAAACACCTTTTTTTAGAAATATTATTTATACTATTAACTGATACTGCTATTTTTCTGTGATAATATAATTAGGATATTCTACAACCCTTTTCTCTATTACAACGCCATAGGTATCATTTAAATTAGATGCCATTAAATCGAAATACTTATAATGCAATTCCCAATCGTGTAATTTATTAGCCATATCTGCATCACTAATAATAATTGGTAGTTCTAAAAGATTGGCTAACTGAAAACTAACTTGATTTAACGATACGTTATCTGCTTGTATATCGGTATTACCAATTAAAAAGTGCGGTGTATCACTACCCCAATTAATTTGATCTGCATCCCAAAAGCGTGCATTAGATAAATTCAAAAAAAGTGCCTCTCCACTAGCAGATGCGTCTTTACGCCTAAGTTTTAACTGCTTCAAAATAATTTTTTCCATCTTTTTCAATGCTTTGGTATCATATTTAAAACGCATACGATACGTTTTATTCAATTCAGATGGCATGTTAACTTGGTTTTTATAAGCATAATTTGTGTAAGCTATAATATCCTTTAAACTTCCTGTTAATTGTAAAAAATCTTGCTTCTCAATTATTTCAAGTGTTTCTAAAGGTTCTTCAATTTCTACAATTTCAAAATCTTGCTCCAAATCTGCTTCCTTCGGTATAGCTACTGGCAAATACGATTGTAGTTTAAACATCTCATCTACAGATAGTTTTTGGGTATTAGTACTTAAATAACCATCAATATGATACGTTTTAAAATCTGCTGGATGACCTTCCCAAAGTTTTTCCCCTTTTGCATTAAACAAAATACCATATGGTAAACTAGCAATGTTATATTTGGAAAAAGCTTCACCATCATAATCAATTGCAACGCCTAATTTTAAATTATGCTTTATGGTAAAATTTTTCACAATCTGAGAATTTTCCTGAGATAAGGACATGATATAGAAATCCTTTGGATATTGCCGTTGTAAACTTGATAGTTGTTTTTCTGCTGCAATACATGGTCCGCACCACGTAGCCCAAAAATCAACAAAATATAATGCATTTTCATCATCGGTAGCAAGAGATGAATTTTTAATCGTTTCAGATATTTTAATCTGTGCTGAAGAAAATACCGAAAAAAATGTCAGTAATACTATTAAGATTTTTATTTTCATTTTAATTATTGAAAAAGATGATTTACATATCTTATAACAAGGATTATGCTAAAATAGTATTTTGTGTAAACTTCTTTAGTTTTTATAGCAAAATATAAAAAAATAACTTGAAAATGTGACGTGTTTATTTATTGAGTGTCTAATAATTACATAAGAATCTAATTGATTGAGGGATTAATTCGATTTACATATAAAAGGCATCTAATATAAATTTTAGATGTCTTTATGTTTTAAAGCATAAGTGTATCTTTGAAATTTAAAACCCAGATAGCATGATACGTAAAATTATATTAGTTGTTTTAGTGTTTAACGCCACAGCTTGTGCAGAATTACAAGGTGTTATAAATCAATTACCCCAAGGCGGCGTACTAACAAATGCTGAAATAGGCTCAGGCTTAAGGCAAGCCTTAGATTTAGGTATAGATAAACAAGTCACTAAGCTTACCCAAGAGGATGGTTTTTTTAAAAATGAATTAGTAAAAATTTTATTACCAGACGAACTACAAAAAGTAGATAAAACACTTAGAAGCATAGGTTTAAGTAAACTAGCAGATGAAGGTTTAAAAGTTTTAAACAGAGCAGCTGAAGACGCCGTAAAAGAGGCTACACCCATTTTTATAGATGCTGTTAAAGGCATCACTTTTGCAGATGCTAAGAATATATTATTAGGAAATGATGATGCAGCAACTCAATTTTTAACATCTAAAACGCAAACAGCATTATATTCAAAATTTAATCCTGTTATAAAAAACTCATTTAGTAAAGTGGGTGCTGATGCTATTTGGACAAACTTAATTAATAAATATAATACACTACCTCTTACGAATAACGTAAACCCTGATTTAACAGATTATGTTACTAAAGAAGCTTTAAAAGGTGTATACACTATGATTGCTGTTGAAGAAAAAGAGATAAGAAACACCTTAAGTTCTAGAACAACAGATTTATTACAACGTGTTTTCGCACTTCAGGATAGATAATTTTTAAAACCTAAATATTTACTAGGTTTTTTATCTAATGTAGATTGAAATTATAGGTGAAATTATTTTATGCTTTTTTTAACATAAACTAAACATCTAAACTGCAAAAAACATCGTAATTAATTTAAAACAAGTTAATTATGAGTCCGCATTTCTGTAAAATTGGTAAAATAAAAGTAAACACTACGCCCTTAATTAGTATGAAACAGCTAGAAAAAAGAATAAAAAACTTTGTAGAGGATATTAGTAAAGTAGAATTTTCTAAAGACTCTCATGGAGTGATTTAAAATATTTAATAGCTTTAGCTAATCTAGAGCCATACCAAGAAAACATTTCACCATCTACTAAGTATATTTTTGCATTAGGGTAAAATACTTTTAGTTCTACTATATGTCTCTTTTTAAATGGATATGGTTCACTAGATAATAATACCAAATCCACATGCTCTTGCTTTTGCAGTTTAATTTCTGGATAGCGTAATTTGTCTTTAAAATAGTTATCAAATTTATTCAACTTCATTAATGAATTAATAAACGTATTATTAGCCACTACCATCCATGGAGATTTCCATATAAAATAAACAGTTTTATAAGCTACTCTTTTCTCAACAAAATTCTCGAATTCTTTAAGTTCTATTTCAATATCAGAAATGATATTTAGAGCTTCATGTTCTTTTTTAAAGATTATCCCGTATTGCTTAATAAGGATAATACTATCCTCTATATTATAAATATCAGAAATATGCACAGGGGCAATCGCCTCACAATCTTCAACTATCTGTTTAGTGTTTTTCTCTTTATTACATAAAATAATATCAGGTTTTAGCGCTCTTATTTTTTCAATATGAATTTGTTTTGTGCCACCAATAACGCTAGATTTAGCTCTAATAAAATTTGGATGCACACAAAATTTTGTAACACCAACTATAGAGGCCTCTAAGCCTAAATCGCACAATAATTCTGTTTGACTTGGCACTAAAGAAATTATCCGTTGTGGCGTTGTATTGTGTGCTAATATATTTTGAAGTTGGTGATTCATATTAAAAATAAAACTACACTTTTTTTATTCTGAATCACCAAAAAAAAATACAAAACTATATCTTCGTTAAAAATTTAAAATATGCTTAAAGCTGTTATTTTTGATATGGATGGTGTTATCATAGATAGCGAAACAATGCATCGTAAAGCTTATCATGATATGTTTGATGACGTTGGAATTATTGTTCCAGTAGCGCTTTATGAATCTTTTACAGGCAAGTCTACACTTAATATTTGTAAACAATTATGTGAGCATTTTAACTTACGTGAAACGCCAGAAACCTTAGTAGCGCTAAAACGTAAACACTACAAAACACTATTTAATACAGATACTACTTTTGGACTAATAGATGGTGTTTTAGCTTTAATTAAAAACTATCACGACAATGGATTAACGCTAGTTTTAGCCTCGTCTGCATCAATGAGTGGCATTAATCTAATTTTTGAGCGCTTTGATTTAAATCAATATTTTAAAGCTAAATTAAGTGGTGCCGATTTAAGGCAATCTAAACCACATCCTGAGATCTTTGAAAAAGCAGCAAAGGCTTCAGGTTCCAATAAAAATGAATGTTTTGTAATTGAAGATTCTACTAACGGTATACAAGCAGCAATATCTGCAGGTATTTATTGTGTAGGGTATGATAGTTTTCACTCTAAAAATCAAGACTACTCTAAAGCAAATATGGTTATTTCAAATTTTGAAGCCATTTATTTTGATAAAATATCAAAAAAATTTAATTAAAGTATATGTCATTTTGCGTTTACATCGAAATTGCACAAAAATTATCAGAATATATTACACACATCAAAAGTGATATTCAGTAGTAGCTTTTATTTCCTTCAAAACAAAGTAACTTTCCAGTACGCCTATATTTTCAATTTTAGAAAGTTTTAGTCTCACAAATTCATGGTAATCTTCTAAACTCTTTAAGTTTATTTTTAAGAAAAAATCTACTTTACCAGCCATATGGTAACATTCCTGTACTTCTGGTAGTGCTTTAATTTGTCTGTCAAACTTATCGATAAAACCTTCATCATGATATCTTAATGACACCATACAAATAGCAGTAATTGGGCAGCCAATTTGTGATTTATTAATAAGGGCTACATAGCGTTTTATGTATCCTTTTTTCTCTAATCTTTTTATCCTTTCATATACTGGAGATGCAGTTAGGTGTAGTAATTCAGCAATTTCTTTTGTGGTTTTCTTTGAGTCTTTTTGAAGAATTCGTAGTATTCTAAGATCAACATCGTCTAGTTTATCCATATGCAGTAAAATATACTTTAATACTTTTAAAACAGCAATTATTAAAGGTAAATATACCTACAAATATTAAAATATAAAGAATAAAAAACTTATTTATTGCTAATTAACAGAATTTTTTATCATTATAATCAACATAACATTAATTTAGTATAACTTCATTTAAGTTATAATTATGAAAGATAAAATACTAATTACTGGGGCTAACGGACAACTTGGTTCGGTGTTAACAAAAAAACTTCAAGACACCTATGGTATAACCAATGTGATTGCCACAGATATAAAACTTAATGCAAACTTTAAAGGAACTTTTGAGTTTTTAGATACCACAGACTACAATAGTATTGCAACAATAATAAAAGAACATAATATTACCGAAATATATCATATGGCAGCTATATTATCAGCCAAAGGTGAAACAAACCCCTTGCATACATGGAATATTAATAATAATACATTTCTCAATATTTTAGAAGCAGCACGCTTGTTTGGTATAAAAAAAGTATTTTATCCCAGTTCCATTGCTGTTTATGGTAAAAATGCGCCCAAAAACGAAACACCGCAAGATTTTTTCTTGACACCAACTACCGTTTACGGCATGAGTAAAGCCGCTGGAGAACATTGGGCTAATTACTATTTTTTAAAGTATAATTTAGATGTTCGCTCATTACGTTATCCTGGTGTTATTGGGTATCAAACCTCACCAGGAGGTGGCACAACAGATTATGCCGTTGATGCTTATCACTATGCAATAAAGGGTGAAAACTACACCTGTTTTTTAAATGAAACCTCTGTGCTACCAATGATTTATATGGATGATGCCATAAGAGCTACTCTAGAATTAATGAACGCCTCTAAAGCGCAAATTAAGACTAGAACATCCTACAACATTGCTAGTATGAGCTTTAATCCTAAAGCATTAGAGCACGCTATTTGTGAACTAATACCTCATTTTAAGATGATTTATAAACCAGATTTTAGACAAGATATTGCAGACTCTTGGCCTAATAGCATCAACGATAATGAAGCTAGGACTGATTGGAATTGGCAACCAAAATACGATTTAAAAGCCATGACTGTAGATATGATTAAAAACTTAAAAGAAACTTATAAACCTGAAAACGCTTAAGCTATGTACGGAGATATAAAACAACAATTTAAAGCAGACCTTGAGACTATTAAAAAAAGTGGCTTGTATAAAAACGAACGTGTTATCACCTCAAAACAAGGTGCTGAAATTGATACATTAAGTAATACTGATGTTTTAAATTTTTGTGCTAACAATTACCTTGGTTTATCATCTGATCCACGTGTCATTCAGGCAGGAATTGATACATTAAAAACACATGGTTTTGGGCTATCATCTGTACGTTTTATATGTGGTACGCAAGATATTCATAAAACATTAGAGCAAAAAACCGCACAATATCTTGGTATGGAAGATTGTATACTCTATGCTGCTGCATTTGATGCCAATGGTGGTTTGTTTGAACCTTTACTTTTTAAGGAAGATGCCATTATTTCAGATGAATTAAATCATGCATCCATTATAGATGGTGTTCGTTTATGTAAAGCACAACGCTTTAGATATAAGAATTGTGATATGAAGGATCTTGAAGACCAACTTAAAGCAGCAGCTTCAACACGAAGAAAATTGATTGTTACAGATGGTTCTTTTTCTATGGATGGCAGAATTGCACCATTAGATAAAATTTGTGATTTAGCAGATAAATATGGAGCTTTAGTTATGATTGATGAATGCCACTCTACAGGTTTTATAGGTGAAACTGGTAGAGGTGTTCATGAACATTATGATGTTATAGATAGAGTAGATATTATTACTGGTACTTACGGGAAAGCGCTTGGTGGTGCATCTGGTGGTTTTACTGCAGCGAGAAAAGAAATTGTTGATATATTAAGGCAACATTCCAGACCTTATTTATTCTCAAACACGCTTGCACCAGCCATTGTAGGTGCAACTTTAAAAGTTTTCGATTTAATTTCTGATGATACAACTTTAAGAGACAAGCTAGAAGCTAACACAGCGTTATTTAGAACAGAAATGACCAGGGCTGGTTTTGATATTATTCCTGGCATACACCCTATTGTACCCATAATGCTTTACGATGCAAAACTGTCGCAACAATTTGCTAAAATGCTACTAGATGAAGGTATTTACGTTATTGGCTTCTTTTACCCTGTTGTACCTAAAGAAAAAGCTAGAATACGCGTACAACTATCTGCTGCACACGAAACCAAACATATTAAAAAAGCTATAGATGCATTTATTAAAGTTGGTAAACGTTTAGAGGTTATTTAATGTTTTTTATTATGTGTGTAAAACGATGATTTATAACATCTTTTTTTTTCATGTTTCAAATCATAGAAAATAATTTTTATGGATAGCACTACCAATTTCGTTAGTAATTACAAACTAAATTCATATTTTAACCCCTATTTTTACATCCTAATATGCATGAAAAAAATCCATATAAGTTTGGTTATGATTTTGAGCGATTAACCCATCGCAATATGGATTTAAAACAACATATCATTTATAACCCTTCTGGACAAAAAACTATAAATTTTAGTGATGCATTTGCTGTATTAGCCCTAAATAAAAGTTTATTGTTATCAGATTTTAAACTAAACTATTATCATTTACCCAAAGGCTACCTTATTCCACCAATTCCTGGTAGACTAGATTATTTGTTACATATCAACGATATCATTTCAGAAAAAATAAAAATATCACCCAATACTCGTGTAAAAGGCTTAGATCTCGGTTGTGGTGCCAATGGTATTTATTGCATCTTAGGAGCGCAATATTATAATTGGAAAATGGTAGGTATAGAAAGTGATGCAGAAGCAGTAGCTGTTGTCAATAAAAATATAAGTAACACCAAAGAATTACAAGATAAAGTTACTATCCTACACCAAAGCGACAAGAGTTTCTTATTAAAAAATTGCGTGACTTCTAAAGATGAATTTGATTTTTTAGTCTGCAATCCGCCATTTCACACTTCTGAAAAGGATGCTATGAAAGGCTCTCTAAAAAAACATAAAAATCTCAACCATAACTCTGATAAAAGTAATATTATACTAAACTTTCAAGGGCAAGCCAACGAACTTTGGTGTAATGGAGGAGAATCTTTATTTATTAAAAGATTAATTAAAGAAAGTATCTTATTTAAACATCAAATAAAGTTTTTTACAAGTTTAGTAGCTAAGGCTAGTCATCTCCCTAAAATAGAAAAACAACTTTATAAAGCTAAAGCTAATTATGAGATTATTCCCATGGCGCAAGGTCATAAAAAAAGTCGTTTTATTATTTGGTGGTTTTAATTTATTATACAAAAAAACCTGATGCGTTGTAAGCATCAGGTTTTATAATATAAAAATATTGTTACTATTTAACTAAGGTTACTTTTACAGCATTCATACCACGTTGTCCTTTTTCTAATTCAAAAGTTACTTTATTATTTTCAGCAATTTCATCTATTAAACCACTAACGTGTGTAAAATATTTTTCTTGATTTTCAGAATCTATAATAAACCCAAAACCTTTTGAAGTATCAAAAAATGATACTGTGCCTTGTCTTACATAGTCTACTTCTTCTTTATCTCCTTCTAGAGTTTTTGGGATACTAACTTCTATATGCTTCGCCTTTATTTTTACTTTTTTTGTAGGATCTGGTGGCGTATCTGTTAAATGCCCGTTATGATCAACGTAAGCAAATTCAATACCTTTACTACCATTCTCTTCCTTTGCAAGCTTACGAGCCTCCATTTTTTTTCGCTTGTCTTCTCGCTTTTTTAAACGTTTTTTTTCTTTTTCACTTTTACTGTAAGTTTGTTGCGATTTTGCCATGTATTGTTTTAAAAATTAATTTTTATGATGCTTGTTAAGCTATCTTAAACTACATCAAAGCACATCTAGGATATGCGTTATAAATAATAGACGTCTAAATTACGAATTTATATGCCTTAATTAAAGTAAGTTTACTCATTTTTAACCATTATAAGAAAAAAATATTGAAATATCATTTGAAATTTCAAAACAATACATCTTTTTTAATAAATACGTTATTTTTATTAAATTCGTCATTCTAAAAAATTAATTTATTTTTTCACCAATGCTATCCCGCATCATAGTTATAATTATTCTGTTAAGTATAAATTTACATGCTCAAAAATACGATTTCTTACAGCCCATAACTATTGATATTATTGAAGACTCTATAACCTCAGTTGTAGATGTTCCCAAATTAGAAACTATAAATATTACAGATGAATATTGGATTAGCACCGTTTACGACCCATACAAATACGCCAAGGAACTTAAATTTCCGATACATTTAAAATTTAAAGATTCTACCTATTTTTCACCTATTAAGAAGAATAAAGTAATAACATCTAGGTATGGGTGGCGCCATGGAAGGCCTCATAAAGGTATTGATATTGATTTAGTGACTGGTGATAGTATTTTTTCTATGTTTGATGGCATTGTTCGTATGTCTAGATATACGCGAGGACATGGCAGAACTGTTGTTGTGAGGCATTATAACAACTTAGAAACTGTGTATGCACATTTATCAGAATATGGCGTAAAAGAAAATGATACAGTAAGCAAAGGCACATATTTGGGTAAGGGTGGTGTTTCTGGTAATGCTCGAGGCAGCCATTTACATCTCGTTATAAATTATAAAGGTATTTCTATAAACCCTGAATACCTTTTTAAATTTGATGAAAACAATCAAATTAGAGCAAAAGAACTTTGGATAACTAAAAAATGGACACAACCCATAGCCCATAATTCAAGACGACAAAGCAATATAAAACCATTACTATCAGAAGCTAACGCTATAGCGAGCTTAATAAAACAACGCTCTATTTACACTGTAAAATCTGGAGATACGCTGTCTAGAATCTCAAAGCGTAACAATGTTACCATTGCATCTATATGTAAGGTAAATACTATTAGAAAAAGTGCTGTATTGAAAATTGGACAGCAATTAATCATCGAGAAGTAAATGGTTTAAAAAATATTTTCCGTTATTAATAATTAAATGTTATTTGAGTAAAACTGTACTCTTAGCATAAACATAATTTAACTTATCCTCTATCAAATAAAATCCCATTGTATATTATTCGAAAAAACTAAGTTAAAGTAAAAAACAATAAATGCTAATAGGTTAATGCATTGTGCTGTAATACAATATTACGTTTACCCACAAATAAACCATCTTGTTTTTCTAATTTCAAAATATTATTTAAACCCCGTTTTGCAATTTTTTTGCGACACGATTTCCTTAAAAACGGATCGTTATCAAACACAAAATGATTAATTGCATATGCATTTGTAGTATTAGGCTCTTTTATATAACCATGAATTTGCTTTAAATCTTTACTTCCCCAATGATTTCCTGGAATAAAAGTATAAAAGGTATAATTCCCATCGGCATCAGTTTTAATCCATCCTTGATGCTTTAATGTTCGCTTACCATTTATTTTTTTTGAATGGTAATCCCCTTCTTCATCAGCTTGACAGATGTAAAGAATTACATTTTTAGCAGGTGTAACACCATCACTTTCAAATATAGTTCCTGTAATCATTAACTTTTCAGCTTTATTTTCAAAACCAGGTATAGAATCCACATTGTTTAATTGTTGCTCTGTATAATCAAAAATAGCATGACGCTTTTTATAATTATCAGCTAAATCTTGTGCAGTTAGCGTATTACAAATAGTAAAAATACTAGCAATAGTAAGGAGTGTAATTAATTGTTTCATGGGGCATTAATTATTTAATCTCCTCAAAACTAACTAAGTAGTCAGCTATTAAGTAAAAAACTCGAAAAACAGTAAATTACACATGTTCATTGAACGAGTATCACTATAAACTGTAAAAAACAACGTTGTATTACTAAATTTAGAAGTTTAATACATTGATCCCTAAGTATAACTAATAATTTTTGATTATAGAGTTAAAACTTAATGTATAACAACATACTCTAGTCTAAAATTAAAGTAATTTAGCAGTTAAACAAATCGTATCTACTTTGAAAACATTAGCAATTATAGGAATGGGGCCACGCGGGCTATTTGCATTAGAGCAAGTATTGCTTCATTTAGGAAAAACAAATACACCTCTAAATATAATTGTTTTTGAAATCCATAACAATTTAGGTACAGGAGCAGCATGGTCTTTAAATCAACCTGAATCTAATTGGGTAAATATCACAGAGCGCGCATTACAAGACTTAAAAGGTAGAGCTTCATTTAATTTTAATACTGAAAACATCCCAAGTTTTCCAAGTTATCACGAATGGTGTAAATTTAAATTGAAGTCTCAAGAAGTAGATACATTTCCTCCAAGACGTTTTATTGGTAAATATTTAAATGAACGTAGTAATACCTTAGTTAATGCTTTAAAAAACTACAATACTTTTAAAATAATTAACTCTCTGGTAAATGCTATAAATGAAGACCAAAAAAAACTTTATTTAAAAACAGAAAATGCTGAAATTTATGAGGTTGATGAAGTTTTATTAACCATTGGGCATCAATCCACGAATACTTCAAAAGAAATAAAAGATTGGAAAGCACATACAGGAAGCTCAAAAAACTCAACTATTAAAACATTTGAAAATGCTTATCCTGTTGAGCAGTTTTCAGCATTAAAAAACACAAAAAATACGGTAATAGGCTTTAGAGGTCATGGTCTCGCTACAATTGATGTTATGCGTTTCCTTGTGAATAATACGTTTGGAAATTTTGAAGTTACAGATAATGACACTTTTAAAACGGTTTACCATAGCACTAACACGCAACACATAAAACTCATCCCCTATTCGTTAAATGGCGATCCACTTGCACCAAAACCTTTAAATGCAGAGATAGATAATTGGTTTAAACCTACGAAACATGATTTAGATACATTTGAATCTCAAATAAAAAATGTTGCTGATGGTTATACTGAAGTCACTGATATCTCGTTTTTAACCACAGCCTTTTCAAAAATTGCAGCAAGAATATTTATTAACTTAAAAGCAAAAGCCTTACCACATTCTTACACTGTAACTGTAATAGAAAACCAAGTATTACATTGGAGTAATAATGACCCAATAAATACTGATTTAAGTGATAATGAAACATCGCCATATAAACGCATTGAAAATTTGATACAAATGGCTTTAGGCAAGCAATTGGTGAGTTTAGAATACTGTATTGGGCAGGTATGGCGCCATTGTCAACCAACATTGTATGCCTCTTTTTCTCATGCTAAGTTAAACGATGATATTATACAACAAGTTATTGCATTGGATGAAAGCACAAAACGCTTTTCTTACGGCCCACCTATTGAAAGCATGCAACAGGTATTAGCACTTGTGGATGCTAAAATAATGGATTTAGATTTTGTTAATAATCCTGATATTGAATTAGTAGATAATGGCTGGAAACTTACTAACACTTCTGGTGACTCCATAACTATTAATTCAATGATTAACTGTGTTTTAGATGGTCCAAAATTATTAGATGTAAATACAC
Source organism: Hyunsoonleella sp. 2307UL5-6 (assembly GCF_047345485.1). Taxonomy (NCBI): domain Bacteria; kingdom Pseudomonadati; phylum Bacteroidota; class Flavobacteriia; order Flavobacteriales; family Flavobacteriaceae; genus Hyunsoonleella; species Hyunsoonleella sp. 2307UL5-6. The sequence continues at coordinate 546,745 of NZ_JBLFEN010000001.1, forward strand.
CTATAATAACATCATTATTACAAAACGATTTAATTAAACCATTACATTCTGAATTAGGAATTGAAACACAGGAAGACGGTCGTGTAATTTCAGAAAATGGAAATATATTACCTATTGCAGTTCTAGGCAGGCTCGCTAAAGGCAGTGTAATTGGTGTAGATGCTATACTTGAATGTTTTGGAGAACGTATAACAAACTGGGCAAAGGCGTTTGCAAAAAGACATCAGCATTAGTTTATAGCATCAAGTTACAATATTACATCTCAAATATTTGTGCATCGGTAAACGCATAATTTACACAAAGTTTCGGCGCATTATTAGTATTTAAACCCGTAAACAAACTAAATGCTGGTAAAATTAATTGCTGCTTAGAAACCTGAAAACATGGCAACTTAATTTTTTGCCGCCCTTTCCCTTTTATGAGTACTCCAGGATGTGTATGTCCAGAAATATAGAAAGTATCGTCTTTTAAATTAGAAATATCATGCACAAAAGTAAAAGCGCCTAATTGCAATTGATTTGGAAGGATTTCAATATTTAAGTTTTCATATAAATCGAAAACATGCTTATCATGATTACCCTTTACTAGTATTAAGTTTAACGCTCTAAATTGCTGCATCCACACTTTAAAACGCATCACATCTTGATTTAATTCTGCATGAAACAAATCGCCAACAATAAGTAGTTGCTTAGGCTTAAAGTGAAGAATCAGAGTTTTTAAGCGTTCTAAATCTTTCTCTAGCACATTTGATGGCACAGGAATACCGTTCTTCCTAAAATGTGCTGTTTTACCAATATGTAAATCAGACAGTATTAAAACGTTATGCTTTGGCCAATATACCACGCGCTGGTTGGTTAAGGTTAACAGTTCACTGCTGCATATAATATCTTTGGTACATATCGTCATTAATCTAACTTTAAAGCCTGTTTTTGAATGCGTTGTATACGTTTTTCTAAACTTTCATAACTCATGCTATGTCTTAAACTATCTACTTTTATAGGGAAACTTAAAGGCGTAAACCCTTTGGCTCGTTTCAATATGATTTTACTTTTAGAAATACGCTCAAATGCGGCTTGTAAGCGCACTTCTTCTAATTGTTGATTAAATACCTCGGTATATGCTTGCCGTAATAATAAATTTTGTGGCTCATTATCTTCCAAAACTCTAAATATTAATCCAGATGATGATTGCAAACTTTTATTGTTCTGTCTCGCTCCTGGTCTAGATTGTACTACCAATCCTGCAATAACAGCAATATCTCTAAATTTTCGTGACGCCATTTCCGAAGCATTAATGCTTGCTGTAACATCTGCCATTAAATTTTCTTTTGAAAGGATGGTTTCTATGTTACTTTCGTCTAAAGGAAACGGTTGGTCGCTTAACAACTCAAATCCATAATCATTCATTGCAATGGTATAAGTTAAAGGTTTTATTTTACTCAATCTGTGTGCCATTAAAGCCGAAATTACTTCGTGTACCAATCGGCCTTCAAACGGATACATAAACAAATGATGCCCTTCTTTAGTATCAATCATTTCCACCAAAAACTCATTGCTTTTAGGAATATGAGATGATGCAGATTGTCGTGATATTAATGGATGTAAAAACTTGAGTTCTCGCTCTCGAATACCTGGAAACATAGCATCAGCCAACTTTTCTCTTAAAAAATGACTAAGATATGATGTTAATGGCAGCCTACCTCCCATCCAACTTGGTGTTATGGCATTTTTAGCTTTACTACGTTTTACAATAGCTGTCATGTCTTTTATTTTTATCAATTCTAAAACGCGTCCTGCTAAAACAAAACTAGCTTTTGGTTTTAATTTTGAAATAAAAAACTCTTCTATCATTCCAATATAGCCACCAGACATAAATTTTACACGTAACATGGCGTCACTAACAATAGCACCAATATTCATACGATGTAGCATACTAATACGCCTACTTTTTACTTTATATATACCATCATCATCTTTAATTACTTTATGAAATTCTTCATAGGCTTTTAATGTAGTGCCGCCTTGTGTTACAAACTGCAAGCCCCAATTAAATTCATCATCCGTTAGGTACGAAAACGCATGAGATTGTTTTAATATGTGATACGCTTCGTTTGCTTTAAACCCTTCGCCTACGGCTAAAGTAACCAGAAATTGTACCATCACATCATAACACAACACCAGTGGGTGTCGCTCTTCAACTTTATTATTCTTAATGGCTTCTTTTAAAGCGGCTACTTCTATCAGTTCTAGAGAATGTGTGGGCACACAATATATTTTTGATACTTCGTAAGGTGAGTGCCCACTGCGGCCTGCGCGTTGCATAAAACGTGCTACGCCTTTTGCAGAACCTATTTGGATGATACAATCCACAGGTTTAAAATCTACACCCAAATCTAAAGATGAGGTACAAATTACTGCTTTTAAATTACCTTCGGCAATGTTATCCTCAATCCAATGCCGTAATTTTAAATCGATAGATCCATGATGAATAGCGAGTTGACCAGCGAGTTCTGGAGCAGCTTCTAATATAATTTGATACCACAATTCACTTTGTCCGCGAGTATTTGTAAATATTAAAGTGGTATTATGTTTCTGAATAATGGGCACTATTTTAGAACTCATAGATTTCCCCAAATGTCCCGCCCAAGGCAATATTTCGACTTCATCTGGTAATACCGATTCTATTTTAATTTTCTTCTTTTCTTTAGCTGTAATCATTACCGCTTTTTTTCCTTCAAAAGGAATTAAAACATCAAGAGCATCTTTTAAATTTCCGATAGTAGCCGTAATACCCCAAATTTTAATATTTGGCGACAGCGTTAACAACCGTGATACTACCAATTCTGTAAGCACGCCGCGTTTGTTACCTAAAAGCTCATGCCACTCATCTACAACTACACACTGTAACGCCTTAAACCATCTAGAGTTTTTCTTTTGAGAAAATAAAAGGTGCATGGTTTCTGGGGTAGTTAGCAATAGATCGGGCATTAAACGTTCTTGTTTGCGCCTTATACTTGTAGGTGTATCGCCATTTCTAACTTGCACTTCCCAATCCAATCCAATCTCGTCTACAACTGTTTTCATAGCTTTGGCTAGGTCCTTTGCTAAAGATCGTAGCGGACTTATCCATAACAGTTTCAATCCCTTTTTGTAACGCTCTGGGTGGTTTAAATAATCAACTAAAACACCTAAAAATACAGAAAATGTTTTTCCAAATCCTGTTGGCGCTACGACTACGCCGCTGTAGCCAATAGCATATTTTTTCCAAGTTTTTAATTGAAACTGAAACGGTGTTTGCCCCTTTTCTTCAAAGTAATTATGCACTATTTGGTAGCCGTCGCTATCTTCAAACTTTCCCATTATTGTGCAAGAATTAAGCTTTTAACGGATGTAATGGTATCAATATCGGCTACGGTTTTATCTTTTCGCCAGCGTTTTATACGTGGAAAACGCAATGCTACTCCTGATTTATGGCGTTTACTAAGTGCTATACCTTCAAAAGCAATTTCAAAAACCAACTCCGCTTTAACGGTGCGTACAGGACCAAATTTTTCAATCGCATTTTTATTTACCCATTTAGAAATCGCGGTTATTTCCTTATCAGTTAAACCAGAATAAGCCTTCGCTACCGTAACTAAACCATCATCTTTTTTAACAGCAAAAGTATAATCAGTGTATTTAGAACTTCGCCTACCACTACCCTTTTGGGCGTAAATCATAACAGCATCAATAGTTAACGGATCTACTTTCCATTTCCACCAATCCCCCTTTTTTCTCCCAACATGATAGGGTGACGCTTTTTGTTTCAACATTAAACCTTCAGAATTTATGCTGCGTGCTTCTTCTCTTATGTTATTCAATTTATTCCAATCTTCAAACTTAATAATTTGTGATAATTTAATATGGTTTGGTAGTGAAATACTAGCAAACAATTGCTCTAAAATAGTACGTCGTTTTTCTAAAGCAACAGCTCTCACATCTTCACCATTAAACTCTAAAAGATCGTAGGCATAAAACCCGATAGGGACTTCTTCTAGTAATTTTTTTGATATATTTTTTCGATTTAACCGTTTCTGTAAATCATTGAATAATAAAATATTACTATCCTTTAGTGCAAGTATTTCTCCATCTATCACAAAATCGTCATTAAACTGATGCATTACAGTTTCTATTTCAGGAAATTGCTGTGTTACTAACTCTTCGCCGCGAGACCAAATATAAATTTCACCATTGCGTTTTACCACTTGCCCACGAATGCCATCCCACTTATATTCTACTTGCCATTCATTTACTGTTCCTAATGCCTGCAAATCCTTTTCTAAAGCATACGCCAAACAAAACGGATAAGGTTTAGAATTATCATAATTAATATGATCGCCATGTAGTAGCTCATCAAAAGAAATTTCATTAACATCCCAATTCCCTATAATACTGTGCATGAGTTGATTGGCATCTATACCTGAAAATTTAGCCAAAGCATTCACTAAGGTTTTTTTGGATACGCCAATTCTAAAACTCCCACCAATGAGTTTATTAAAAATAAAACGCTCTTGCATATTAAGTCCAGACCAGGCGTGTAAAACGTAAGCTTTTTTGTCTTCATCAGATTTTGATTTTAGCGCAATAATATCCTGCATCCAAGCTTCTAAAGGCTTATCAATACGATGCGAAGGTTCTGGCAACAATAGCGCTAAAGTTTCTCCCAAATCGCCAACAGTGCTATAACTTTCTAAAAACAACCACTCTGGTAATGCTACAAGTTCCATACACCACTGTTTCATAAGTGTAGATTTTACAGGGCGTGGTGGGCGTTTTCCTGTAAATATCGAAATAAGCCACAATTTATCCTTATCTGTAGCATTTTTAAAATAATCAACCAAAGCTTGAATTTTAGCATTGGTTTTATTGGTAATTTCTACTGTGCTAATCAGGTTTACAAAGTCTCTCATGCATTAGCCGTTTCAGTAGTTTCAACATCATTTAACTGCTCTTCGCCATATTCGGTTTTAACCTCTGCGGAAGGGATTCCTATTTCATTTAAATATTTAGAAAATATAGCCTGTGAGCCATGGGTAACGTATACTTTTTCGGCATCTGTGGCTTTAACTGCACTTATAAGTCCATCCCAATCGGCATGATCGCTCACTGGGAAACCAGCATCTACAGCTTTCCAGCGCCTATTGCCTCTTATTTGCATCCATCCAGAACATACTGCTGTAGCTGCATTAGGAATACGTTTTAACAACCGAGACCCTAAAAGGGATGGTGGTAAAATCACTATTTTATTTTGAATGTCGTTTTTATTAAAATCGGCTGTAATCAGCTTAGTTTCTGGTAATTTTATAGCAACTGTATTTAGTGCTTCATTTAAATTGTGAATAGCACGATGCACAAATAACTCATCTACACCTTCTAGCATTTTCATGATACGCTGTGCTTTACCTAAAGAATAGCCTAAAAACACACTTGTTCTGTTATTTGCCTGATTTGCAGCTATCCAATTCTGCATTTGTTGTTTTAAAACAACTTCTGGCAGCCATTTGTAAATAGGAAGTCCAAAGGTGCTTTCAGTAATAAATTCATGACATTTTACAGGTTCAAAAGGTATTGTTAAATCGTCTGATGTTGTTTTATAATCTCCAGTAAAAACCACGACAAATCCCTTATATTCTAATCTAATTTGAGCAGAACCAATTATATGACCCGCTGGATGAAAACTTACACGCACACCATTAATCACTTTTGGGTCGTTATACCCTAAACTTTCTATAGAAATATCTTTATTAATGCGATGTAGTAATACGGGTTTGGAATGGTGGTGACATAAATAATGTTTCATACCCCAACGCGCATGGTCGGCATGCCCATGCGAAATAATTGCATAATCTACCGGAAACCATGGATCTAAATAAAATTTTCCAGGGATACAGTAAATACCTTTTTTAGTAAACTTAACGAGTTTCAATCACTTTTTTTTATAAAAATACGGATTATCTAGCTTATAATTTGATTGGGTTAATATCGAGCAAAAATGAGTTAAGATTGAGCAAAAGAAAATACTACCTTGTGTTTTGTAATACTATTTTAAAAAATAATATAAATATATGAAGGTATCCGACCTTATAGTAAAAGCATTAGAAAACGAAGGTGTAGAATATATTTTTGGTTTACCAGGAGAAGAAAATCTAGATCTTTTAGAATCTATTAGAACATCTGAAAAGATAACATTTATTTTAGTTAGGCACGAGCAAGGTGCTGGATTTATGGCGGCAACCTATGGCAGACTTACTGGTAAAGCTGGCGTATGCATGTCTACGCTAGGTCCTGGCGCTACCAATTTAGTAACCACAGCAGCCTATGCTCAATTAGGCGCTATGCCAATGGTAATGCTTACAGGGCAAAAGCCTATAAAAGCTAGTAAGCAAGGTAAATTTCAAATAATTGACGTGGTAGAAATGATGCAACCACTAACAAAATTTACCAAACAAATAACTCATGGCGCGCATGCACCTGCCACCATTAGAGAAGCATTTAGGTTGGCTCAAGAAGAACGCCCTGGTGCTGTTCATATTGAAATTCCTGAAGATATTGCACAGGAAACAGTAGATACACCAAGACTGTTTGATGTGGTAGATTATAGAATTCCTGATGCCTCAAACGAAACACTTAAACAAGCTGCCCACGTAATTAAATATGCTAAAAAACCATTACTATTAATTGGTGCTAGTGCCAACCGAAAACGTGCAAGTAAGGCATTGGAAAACTTTGTAAATGCCTTAGGTATACTGTTTTTTAATACGCAAATGGGAAAAGGTATTATAGACGAACGCAACCCAAACTATTTAGGAACAGCTGCTCTTTCTGATCATGATTTTGTACATGAAGCCGTTGATAACGCTGATTTGATAATAAACGTAGGTCATGATACAATTGAAAAACCTCCATTTTTTATGGAAACAGACGATGATAGAAAAGTGATTCATATTAATTATTTTGCTGCTGAAATTGATGCGTTATATTTTCCACATCTTAACGTAATTGGGGATATAGCAGGAAGTATCAATAGTTTGACTGAACTTTTAAAACCCGTTGCCAAATCATGGCACAATGATTTTTTTTTAAAAGTAAAGCATAATGTAAATAGTCATTTAAAAAAGTATGAAGAAGATGATCGCTTTCCTATACTACCCCAACGCCTTGTTAATGTGGTACGCCACACACTACCTGATGATGGTATAGTAACCTTAGATAATGGCATTTATAAAATTTGGTTTGCTAGAAACTATCCTGCTTACAAGCAAAATAGCCTTATTCTAGATAATGCGCTAGCAACCATGGGTGCAGGATTACCTTCTGCAATTATGGCTAAACTGCTTTATCCTAATAAAAAAGTAATATCTGTAAATGGTGATGGTGGATTTATGATGAATTCTCAAGAAATAGAAACTGCTATCCGTTTAAAATTAGATTTAGTAGTTATTATACTTAATGATAGTGCTTACGGGATGATAGAATGGAAACAAGAAGATGAAGGTTTTACGTCTTATGGATTAACCTATAAAAATCCAGATTTTGTAACATATGCTGAGAGTTTTGGTGCTACAGGTCACAGACCAAACTCTGTTGAGCACTTTAATGAGATTTTAACCGAGGCCCTTAACGCTAAAGGTATACACATTATAGATTTAGCGGTAGACTATTCGCTAAATCATAAAATATTAAATGTATTAATAAAAGAATTTTCAAATAATTTAGAAAAGAAATAAATGAGTAAATCGATATCAACAAATCCTGCAACTGAAGAACACATAGCGGAATACGAAAGATTAACAGAACACCAACTTAAAACTAAATTAGTTGCTGCAAACGAAGCATTTCAATCTTGGAAAAAAACATCTTACGATGAGCGTGCCAAATTAATGCGAAAACTGTCTGATATTTTTGAAAAAAATAAAAACACCTATGCGCTTCTTGCAACCCAAGAAATGGGTAAGACGCTTGAGCAGTCTGTCAAAGAAATAGAAAAATGCATCTGGATATGCAATTATTATGCAGATAACACCTCAAAAATTTTAGAAGACACAATTGTTAAAACTGAAGCTTCTAAAAGTTATGTAACTTATCAACCTTTAGGTGTAATTTTGGCGGTTATGCCTTGGAATTTCCCGTTCTATCAAGTAGTTCGTTTTTTAATACCAACGCTTATGGCTGGTAATGTAGGTGTATTAAAACATGCTTCTAACGTTCAAGGTTGTGCTTTTGCTTTAGAGTCTGCTATAAAACAGGCGGAATTTCCAGACGCTGTATTTACAAACTTAAATATTGGTTCTAATGCGGTAGAAGCTGTTATAAAACATGATGCTGTTGTTGCTGTAACACTTACAGGAAGTGCACCCGCAGGTAAAGCGGTAGCTGCTTTAGCTGGTAAACACCTTAAAAAGTCTGTTTTGGAACTTGGTGGTAGTGATCCCTACATTATTTTAGAAGATGCAGATTTAGATGAAACTACGGATATAGCCACATACGGTAGACTTCAAAACAATGGGCAAACCTGTATTGCAGCTAAACGATTCATTGTTTTAGATGAAGTTTATGATGATTTCATAAACGCATTTACAAAAAAAATGAAAGAGGCTAAAATGGGAAGCCCGAAAGATTCTGACACGTATTACGGACCATTAGCACGAATAGACCTAAGAGATGAATTGCATGAACAGGTTAAAAAAACCATAGCACAAGGTGGAAAGTTAATACTTGGTGGTGAAATTCCTGAGCGTTCTGGAGCATATTATCCTGCTACTATTCTTTCAGAATTAAAACCTGGTATGGAAGCTTTTGATGAAGAGTTATTCGGGCCTGTAGCCTCAGTAATTCGCGCTAAAGACGAAGCGGAAGCCATAGCGTTAGCCAATACCTCTAAATTTGGTTTAGGTGCTGGTGTTTTTACTAGTAATAAAACCCGAGGTGAAAAAGTGGCATTACAACTAGAATCTGGAAATTGCTTTGTAAATAAATTAGTAGCTTCTGATCCGCGATTACCGTTTGGTGGGATAAAAACTAGTGGTTATGGTAGAGAACTTGCTGATAATGGTATTAAAGAGTTTGTAAATACCAAGACTGTTTGGGTTAATTAGTAAAAACATACACTTACAAATAGTTATAAATCATTTTAATAAAATATTTTACAAGAACCTAAATAAAATATTCTTTTGATTCATTTAGTAAACTAACAGTAATCATATAGATTAAAATTTTCAGTATTGAGGTTAATACCCATCAAGTAATCTCTGTATTTTTGAATGAAACAAAAAACACACTATTATTATGTCTATTTTAACAATTTTACTAAATATTTTATTACCACCCGTAGCTGTTGTACTTCAACATGGTGTTGGTGGTAAATTTTTAATCAGTATTATATTAACACTTATTGGCTGGCTTCCTGGAGTTGTCCATGCATTTTATGTGAATAGCAAAAAAGTGTAATGATTAAAAAACAGATTGATATAAAAAAAAGAGGAGCCATTTGCTCCTCTTTTCTAGCTATGTTATTTAAAATCTAAGAAATTTTAATAGTACGTGCAGGCTTTGGTTTAGCCTCCTCACGCTTAGGAAGTTGAATACTTAAAACACCATCTTTATATGCAGCTTCTATTTTACCATAATTAATAGAATCAGGTAAGGTAAAAGTTCTTTTAAATGACGTATATCCAAACTCTCTTCTTGTGTAGTTTTCTTCATTTTCACTACCCTCAGCTTTAGTGTCAGCAGAAATAGTTAATACATCATTATCTAAATCGATATTGATATCTTCTTTTTTCATTCCTGGAATAGCTAAATCCACAAAGTAGTCGTCTTTAGTTTCTCTAATATTTACCTTTGGCAAGGTAATTCCTGTATTCGGAAATGTAGTTGGTAGCGTTTTTAAACCAAAGAAATCGTCCATGAAATTAGACCAATTGTTGTGTGATAAATTTTTAGTGCTACCGTTTTTTGAAATATTCATTAATGTGCTCATAATACTATTTTTTAAATTAAATTTTTGAATTTTTTCTATTAAAGAAGTCCTTTCTAAACTTCTGTTACATATGAGCAAATGAAATACCAAAGTGAAATAAACTGGTTTTTAACATGAATATTCACAAAAAACAAGACATTATGTCTTTTTTAGTAGTTAAACAAATGACAAATAGTCATTAATTAAAAGATAATAGAATTAAGACTGATTTTTAGTTTCATCTATCGGTGATACTTCACCTGAATATCTAATAGTGAATCGCGAAGTACCATTTAATATAATTTGGCTTTTCATATTAGGAAACACTACAACAATAACGTTGAAATTTTCTGAGTTATTACTTTTAGCATTAAACGATATAATCTTTCTATCGTTTTTCCCAACTTTTTCTTCATAATCCTCCATCAAACCATTAAACTGTATTGCACTATCGGTACCATTATAGGCTACTTGCATTTGTCTTTCGCCAAAAAATGGTAAATAAGACGTAACACTATCGCCCTTTATAGTAAAAAAATTAGAATTCCCTACTAAATTAATAGCGCCAGCGTTACTTCCAGGAGGCAACAAACCTGAGTTTAAAACTTGAGCAGTGGCAGCAGTTAATTGCGGTTGCGCCCAGTTACTTTCAATAGTATAATTTCTCGAACTTATCAACGCATTGAATTCTTCAATTTGAGAGGCTGTCAGTATATTTTTTGAAGATTTACAACTAAATGACAGAGCTATTATTACAACTAGACAAAAACCCATGTGTTTCATAATCTATTTTTATTTCAATTTACAAAATAGATTAATTGTGTTGTAATAAATAATAGTTAAAAAAACTCAATGAGATGGCTAACGTTATGGTTTTTTGACTTTTAAAGATCCTATTAATAAAAATAACAAGAATACACCTGTAAGGTAACTAATGTTTGAGTAAGCCCCTAAAGTAGTATAACAATAACTAAATAAACTTGGCGCAACGGCACTTGCTATAACTAAAAAACTCATGACTTTACCAGTAATAGCACCTAAATGCTGCCTACCAAAGTATCGGGGCCACGTTACTGCATTTACAACAGCAAATAAACCACTAAAAACACCAAGACCTATAATTAGTAAGTAAATACCAAAACCATTACCTAATAGAAACAATCCTAAAGACGCTAATATACCCGCAAACAACATTATGTATAAATATATTTTATGATGTAAATAATCGCTAAGAATGTTACCAAGTGTAGATATCATAATCGCAATGATAGAAATTGGTAAAAATACAGCTATCGCTTCTGTTTTAGAATAGTTTTCACTTTCAAAAATTGAAACCACGTGAAATGTAAAGCCTGTTGTAAAAAAACTATTGAAAGCTAAGGCTAAACCTATCATCCAAAAAGCTCGAGTTTTCTTTGCTTCTTGCAATGTAAAATGTTTTTCTACTTCAACCTTTTTAGTAACTTTTTTCTGTTTTGAATTTCCATCTGGCTTTAATCCAAAATCTTCTGGCCTGTTTCTATACAATTGAATAATACAAAAACTAAAAATTAAAAGACAGAAAGCCAAAACTTGCCACGATGCTTCCCATCCATATCCATCTATCAAATAATTGATAAATAATGGCGCGCTAGAAAACCCTAAGGACACCGTAATACTACTAATGGCGTTAATTTTACCTCGGTTTTTATCAAACCACATCATAATCATGTTTCTAGAAGACATGGTTAATACACCCTGACCAAAAAAGCGAATTGCAAAAAATAATATAGTTATTACCACAAACGCTACGCCCCACGACTTTATATTTAAAAGGCTTTGAATGCCTTTACTAATAGTAACAGATTGGGAACAAAGCAGCAATGAAATCCCTAAAAAGAAAGCAGAAAAAAAAGCAACATACCTTGCGCCAAATTTATCAAACAAAACACCTGCTCTAGCAACAAAAAAGGCACTTAATAATGTACCAATCATGTAAGCATTACTAAATTGATTTCTAGTTAAGCCTAACGCATCTTTTACAGGATCGGTAAATACAGAAACGCCAACTGTTTGTCCTGGTATACTAGCCAAAACACCAATACTACCAACTAAAAGCACTACGTATCCATAAAAAAAAGGAAATGATTTAGGCTTAATAAATGAAAATTTATTTTTGTTATTCATAGCGCTTTAAAGAAATTGAAAATACTATTAGCTTAATAAATTTTGAATTGTCGCTAAGCAATCATTTTGTGTTTTTACCTTAGTATAAAGCGCAATACTACCATTACCATAAGGCCCATAAATAGCTTGATTATCTCTAGAAAACAAGCCAACTGTTGGCGTTAAAGCTGCACTTGCCAAATGCATAACGCCGTTGTCTGCTGCAATAAAAACGGATGTGTTTGCTATAATACCACCCATTTCTCGTATATCTTTACTGTAAAAGTGAGGCGCTTTAAAATTTATTTTTGAAATATTCTCAATAGGTAACATTTCAATAATATTGTGGGTTTCAGAAAACTCATCCTGTAGTTTTAAATAAAATGATTCCCACCACGCCTCAGAATAGCATTTATTTCCAGTAGCATTAGTGTATATGCAAATGGTTGGTTTTTTATTCTTAATTAAACGATTTAAAATTTCTCTACCCTTTTGTACTTCTGTTTCAGATAACTTAAGATTTAAAACTGGAAGCGGTTTTTTTTCTTCGGAATAGCCTAATTTAGAAAGGTATCGTCTTAAATTATATACTGGGTATTTTGATATATGAAGATAATCTGAATACGTATTTTGTATATCCTCATGTACATCTCCAAATACTTTTAATGGTGCTTTAGCTAAGTTTGTAAGAAGCCGTCCAGATGAAGAATCCTTATCACCATTAATCACCATATCATATTTTTTTCTTTTGATGGATACCCAGCACATTACGTACTTAAACAATTTACTAAAAGGCTTTCTTGGTAATTGGTAAATCTTATCAATAGACTTATAATTTTCAAACACTGGATAAGCCACACCTCCTTTTACAAATAAATCAATTTTACAATTCGGAAATGTATGTTCCACCTCTTGCACCAAGGGCGTCGTTAATAGCTGATTACCTAAGCGATGATTTGGCCTAATTATCAGTACTGTTTTTATGGTAATGCTTTTACCAACCTCAGCTGTTGGCTCTACATAAGAACTCCCAACGCGTTTAGTAATATTATGCATTATTACGCGCCGCTTTTGATTAATCCATACTTTAAAACTCATAGTGACTTAAAGTGATTTAGTTACAATTAAACTAGGGCTATAATAAAACATATTGCTTATAATTTGTCGTATAAATCTCATTTTATTTTTTTTAAATTTGAAGACTTATAAGTAACATTTAAAACCAATCCTACAATAATCATTGTTATACCTAACAGACTCCAAAACGTATATACTTCGCTAAAAAATGACACTCCTAAAAGTAAAGTAAATACAACTTCTAAGTATTTAAAAGGTGCTATTTTTGTTGTTTTTACAGATTGAAATGCTTTCGTCATGTACACTTGCCCAAAATACCCAAAACACCCTAAACCTAATACCAAAAGCCACTCTGCTCCTATAGGCATTACCCAGTTATTTATTGATAAAACACCACCAATAATTGCAGATATAACCATAAAATAATTCACAATTACAACGGGATGATTGCTTTTACCTATTTTACTAATTACAACGTAAACTAAGCCACTAAATATTGCAGAAATAAAAATTAAAAGTAAGCCAAAACTACTTAACGTAGTATCAAAACCCTTTAAAACTAAAACTCCAGAAAAAGCGATTATAAAAAATAACCATTGTAAAGGGTATATTTTTTCTTTTAGTATAATTACAGCAAAAATTCCAGCAAAAATAGGCGCCATATACCTTAAAGAAACCGCTGTACCTATTGGCAAATATTTAGTTGACATAAAAAACAATGTCATAGAGGTAACACCAACTAATCCTCTTAACACCAACAAACCTCTTTTTTTTCCAAGTATCGGTATTTTATTTTTAAGAAGAAAACCTAAAGTTAAAAAGAGACAACTAAAGGATCTAAAAAACACAATTTGAAACGCATTCATATGCACCAAATGCTTTACAATACCATTCATGCAAGCAAATGACAATGTGCTAATAATCATGAATGTTACAGCCTTTTTAAGTTCCAAAAGGGTTAGATATAAAATTTAATACGAATGTTATTACTCTTTTGGTGCGTAACCATGTACCTCTTCAAACACCTCATCAAAATTTGCTCGGAGATAGGAGTTTAATTTTTTACGATAATCGCCACGTAGCCAATCTACAAAATTATGAGTACTCTTACTTATGCACTTGGTGTAACGTTTAATCCTAAAATCTATATCGTCTCCTAATTTTTTAGCTAAAGCAATAGCATCATAAACATCTTCACTATTTTCTATACATATTTTTGCATGTTGAGCTATAGAGCGCTCTAATACTACTTTGGTTGACTCTCCAGCTCTTACAGCATTTACATAAGTTTTTTGAATATCAAAATACACATCTTCAGAATTACCGAATTCTGCACGTAAATCATCTGGCATTTCATACCTAAAGTTACTTTCTAACTCATCATCACTAAGTAGAGAATCTAGATAGTAGTTAGGTGATTTAAAGATACGTTGCCAATCGAGGTTATCACCCCAAGGCCCAAATCTGTGAAAATTATTTCCTAAATCAATAACTTGAAATGTGTCTTTATTTTCTAATACACGAGAACCACGACCAATCATTTGATAATACAAGGTTAATGATTTAGTGGCACGATTTAATATAATACTCTCAACTGTTGGTTCATCAAAACCTGTGGTTAAAATACTCACCGAAGTTAATATAGCGCCTGGTGTTTTTTTAAACCATTTTAATATCATGGCTCTCTCCTTCTTGCTATTAGTATTATCTAAATGAGCTACCGGATACCCAGCACGCCTAAACGTATCATAGACATGCAGAGATGTATTAATCCCGTTATTAAAGATTAATGTTTTTTTGTTTTTAGAGCGTTCTTCATAAGCACGTAATAGCTTAGTTAACATATTATCATCGGTATACAAATCTTCAGAAGATTTTACCGTGTAATCACCATTAGCACCAACAACTAGACTAGTTAACCCAACATTATAACTAAACATTTCAGCTCGTGCTAAAAAGCCTCGACCTATTAAAGATTCTATAGATTCTCCTACAATAAGTTCATCATAATTATCCGTCATCGGTAACTCCATACTAGAACTTAAAGGCGTAGCGGTAACCCCTAAAATAAAAGACTGACTAAAAAATTTAAACAGCTTTGTAAATGAGTTGTAGTGAGCCTCATCAATAATTACTAAACCTATATCAGAAATATCTAGTTTATCATCATTTAAACGGTTATTCAAAGTTTCTACCATTGCTACAAAGCAACTATAATCTGCCTGATCACTTAAATCTGCTTTACTATCTACTACTTTGTTTATTACACCAAACTCAGTAAGCATATTAGAGGTTTGTTTACATAGCTCTATACGATGTGTCATAACCAATACCTTTTTCTTTTTAATTTTTAGGTATTGACGTACAATTTCAGAAAATATTACTGTTTTCCCACCTCCTGTAGGCAATTGGTACAACAAATGATAATCAACTGGAGACTCCTCAAAAGCAGTAAAAATTTTATCTATAGCACCTTTTTGATAGCTATATAACTCTTTTCCGGTTTTTCTTTCTTGTTGTTCGGTTTTTGAAATCGACATATATACAATTTAGTAAAACGCAAAAATAACACCTTTCTTGGGTTTTTTAAAGTGGTTTTCTTTAAAGTTATTCAGTGTATTGTTGATAATATTGAGAATGTATCTCTTTAATATTAGTATGTCGTGCTAAATAACTTTTCATATAGCTGTTTAAAAAGCTACATTTGTTACTCTTTTTAATTTGAAAACATGCAAATAAACGACAAATCAGGAGCTACAGAATATCTAGCATCAGCCCAACGCTATAATGAAATGACCTACAGAAGAACAGGGAATAGTGGCGTACTTTTACCAGCAATATCTTTAGGATTATGGCACAATTTTGGGTTTATAGATAGTATTCAAAACGGAAGAGATATTTTAAGATGTGCTTTTGATTTGGGGATTACACATTTTGATTTAGCCAATAATTATGGCCCTCCTTTTGGGTCTGCAGAAGAGAATTTTGGTACTATTTTAAAGAAAGATTTTAAATCTTATAGAGATGAACTTTTTATTGCGACAAAAGCTGGTTATGATATGTGGCCTGGGCCTTATGGCAATTTAGGGTCGCGTAAATATTTGATAGCAAGCTTAGACCAAAGTTTAAAGCGTATGGGTTTAGACTACGTGGATGTATTTTATCACCACAGGCCAGACCCTGATACACCTTTAGAGGAAACCATGGGTGCCTTAACTGATATTGTGCGTCAAGGTAAGGCTCTATATGTAGCTATTTCTAATTACCAACCAAAAGAGACACAAAGAGCTGCCGAACTTTTAAAAGCATCAAACACTCCGTTTATATTACATCAAGCACGCTATTCTATGTTTGATCGTTGGATAGAAAATGGCTTACTTAATACCTTAGAACAAAATGGTGTAGGCTGTATTACGTTTTCGCCATTAGAACAAGGCATGTTAACGGACAGATATTTAGATGGTATTCCAAAAAATTCTAGAGCTGCGAAAAGTATGTCGTATTTAGATAAGGAAACTGTGAATTCAAACATTTCTAAAATTAATAGCTTGAATGAAATTGCCCAAAACAGGAATCAGAAATTATCGCAAATGGCTATTGCTTGGATATTAAGGCACAAACAAGTGGCATCTGTTTTAATTGGCGCAAGTTCTGCTAATCAATTAAAAGATAATGTAAAAGCTTTGGAAAATTTAAGTTTTACTGATGAGGAGTTAAAGATGATTGATAATATTGTTAGTTAATCTCCAAAAAATAAGATTTTCTAAAATCTCACTATTTTTAACAATTATAATATTGCATATAGAAAATAACTAAAATAGAATAGTAATAATTAGACTTATTTTTTTAACCGAATTAAATATTAAAGATTGTATTAAGACTATTAAATTACTCTTTAATAATAACAACAGTTACTTTAATACCAGCTGCTAGCGCCCAAACTTTATTAGAAATACGTTTACCATTTTCATCTACTATTCTGTATTCAGCAGTATTTGGACCTGATGCTCCTGTGTTAATGGCTTGAAATACTATTTCGTTTGCTCCTTCATTTAAATCTAATTTAAATCCACTGAAACCTTGTGTTAAGTACGCTCTAGGCTCTAAAACATTACCATTTACGTACACTCTTAGTAAATCGCCATCTATGGCAGAATAGTCTCTATACATCACGCGAAGTGATTTAGATGTTGTTTTATAATCGCCCCAAAAGGCGTCTTTTTTTAAACCAGCGTTTAAACCATGTCCTTCAGGAAGTAATGTTTTCTCAATTTTATCTAATTTCTTAGTATATAATTCTCCAGGATTACCAAACTCTTCTTGCGGAAACATTGAAAATTCTTTTTTAGGCAACTCTAGCTTACCCACCACCTTTGGAGACTTTACGCCACTAAACTGATTATTTTGCTCAGGTTTTTTTGGTAAAATCTTTTTACTATCAGTAGAGTCTTTAGGTGCTTCTATAGCAGGAATTATGCTTCCTGATTTTTTTCTAGAATCAATTTGAGCACTTACCGTAGCAGTAAAAACTAATATTAAAAAGCATGTCACTAAAAATTTCATGTGTCTTCTAACTATGGGTTAAAAATAATAGAAATATATTTTAAAGATATTTTTTCTCTAAAAAACATATAGTTTTAATTCTATATTTATAATTATTTAACAATAACCATACCTAAATAGTCTCTATTACAGCTTACTCCTATCATAAAACATTCAAAATAGTTAAAATTAGTTAATTTATTACTTTGTTATACATAGTACTGTAACAAAAAATAGATTCTGTCGTCTATTCTGTATAAACCAATTCAAAAAATATAATTATGAGAACTTTAAACAGTAACCAAGTAACAGAAACTTTAAACAGTACTAAGTCTAACACGTGGAATAACAAAAGACGTTATAGATAGTAAAATTTGTTATTTCATTTATTTAATTCATCAATCAAAAAACTTTTAATCATGAGAACTTTAAACACAAATCTAGTAACCGAAACTCTAGCTAATACAAAAACTAACACATGGAATAGCAAGAGACGTTATAGATAATAACGGTTCTGCATTAAATAATCTTTCATCAATCAAAAAAATATTATGAAATCAATCCTCAAAATATCAAAACACATTAAAGGTATTACCGAAGAAAATTTAATTTCTAATAAACGAATTTTAAGTTTTTCTACAGACCAAACCTCTTGGAAGCGTTTACACCATCACATGCGCTAAAAGTCCTGTTTGTTTTTATGGTATTGTTTTTGTGATTTAACACTACATTAACTAATACTGTAAGCTTTTTAAAATGAATTATGAAGTTAGTTTCTGTGTCTTTTATCATAAGGAAATAGAATCGTTACCAAGGCTATATTTAAATTATCTGTGGTATGTAGAATCAATCATTTTAAAAAAATCTTATGGTACAAAAACACAAAAATCATGAGACGAACAAACGAACGCCCAGAAGTAAATGCGGGGTCTATGGCAGACATCGCATTTTTGTTATTAATCTTCTTTTTAGTTACCGCTGTAATACCAAAAGATCAAGGCATACAGCGAAAATTACCTAGAGAATGCCCTGCGGGAGAAGATTGTAATATTCCGATTCCAGACAGAAATATTTTAAAAATTGCCATTAATTCAAACAATGAAATAATGGTAGATGATGCTATCGTAAATATAGATGAAGTTAAAAATTTAGCTAAAGCTTTTATTGATAATAATGGTGATGGTAGTTGCATGTATTGTAATGGTACTAAAACAACATCGTCATCCGATAATCCTTCAAAAGCTGTAATTTCATTACAATCAGATAGAAATTCAAAATACAATCAATTTATTGAAGTGCAAGATGAACTCACAAAAGCCTACTTAGAATTACGTGAAACCTACTGCAAGTCTGTATTAAATAAACCTACGGACAAACTCACAGAAGATGATATGAAACAATTAAAAGAAGCATACCCTTTTATTCTCTCTGAAGCAGAGACTAAAGGTTAATAATTGAGCAAAGTCATTAGTTCTGATTCAAATCTTTGTATTGGCAAGTATTGAGACTCTAAATTATCTGCAAAAGGTATAGGCGTTTCAATACTTGCTATTCGTTTAACAGGAGCATCTAAATACTCAAAACAATGTTCCATAATTAATGCTGAAATATCACTTGCTACACCTCCAAATAAAGAATCTTCTTGCAAAATAATAGCCTTTCCAGTTTTTTTAACTGAAGTATAAATTGTTTCAACATCTAATGGTTGAAGTGTTCTTAAATCTATAACATCTGCCAAAATATGAGTGTGTTTCTTTAAGGTATCTAATGCCCAATGCACTCCTGCGCCATAACTAATAATTGATATCTCATTTCCCTCTCTAATCACACTTGCTTTCCCTAGTGGTAATGTAAAATAAGCTGTGGGTACATCTTGACGTATACGTCTATATAAACCTTTATGCTCAAAAAACAGCACAGGGTTAGGATCTGAAATTGCTGTATTTAACAAGCCTTTAGCATCATAAGGAAATGCGGGATATACTACCTTTAAACCAGGTGTTTTTGTAAACCAAGCCTCGTTAGTTTGCGAATGAAATGGGCCAGCACCAACGCCACCACCACAAGGCATTCGTAGCACCACATCTGCTGCCTGCCCCCAACGGTAATGAGATTTAGCCAAGTAATTGACTATAGGATTAAAACCAGAAGATGCAAAATCGGCAAATTGCATTTCAACAACACTTTTTAGTCCAGCAATAGATAAGCCCATTGCTGTTTCTACAATAGCAGATTCACAAATGGGCGTATTACGCACTCTGTCTTTACCAAATTGTGCTACAAAACCATCTGTTATTTTAAAAACACCACCGTATTCTGCAATATCTTGCCCCATAATAACAAGATCTTCGTAACGCTCCATACTTTGTTTGAGTCCTTCAGAAATCGCATCAACAAAGCGCACTTCTTTTAATTTTGAATTTGCTGTAACATGCTCATATTCAAAACTTTTATAAACATCTTTCAACTCATTAGTTAAGGTTGAGTTAATAGAATCTTCATTAAAAGCAACCTCTAAATGTTCGCTAATTTCAGTAGTTATCTTATTTAGAATATCAACTTCAAAAGCATCATTTATAACACCTTCCTTTTTTAAATACTTATGAAAATTATCAATAGGATCTTTAAGTTCCCAAGTTTCCAATAGATCTTTAGGTACATATTTTGTGCCACTTGCCTCCTCATGACCGCGCATTCTAAAGGTTTTAAATTCAATTAGAATAGGCCGAGGATTTTTACGAATACTTTTCGCAATGTCTTGTACTTTAGTGTAAACTTCAAGTATATTATTACCATCTATAATATGAGATTCCATACCATAACCCAAGCCTCTATCGGCTAAATTTTCACAATTATACTGCTCAGAAGTTGGGGTTGATAAACCATAACCGTTATTTTCAATACAAAACAAAACAGGTAATTGCCATACGGAAGCTACATTAAGGGCTTCATGAAAATCTCCTTCACTTGTGCCGCCTTCACCTGTAAAAACTGCAGTAACCTGATTTTTGTTTTTTAATTTTGAAGCAAGTGCAATGCCATCTGCAACACCTAATTGAGGCCCAAGATGAGAAATCATACCAACAATTTTGTAGTGTTGCGTTCCAAAATGAAACGACCGATCTCTACCCTTAGTAAATCCAGAGGCTTTACCTTGCCACTGGGCAAATAGCCTGTGTAGCGGAACATTTCTAGTAGTAAATACACCTAAATTACGATGCATTGGTAGTATATATTCTTCGTTGTGTAGCGCCATTGTAACACCCACAGATATAGCCTCCTGCCCGATTCCTGAAAACCACTTACTTATTTTGCCTTGGCGTAATAGTACCAGCATTTTTTCCTCAACTAAACGAGGTCTTAACATGTTTACATAGAGTTGCTTTAAAATAGCAACATCCAAACCTTGAGTATCATATTGAAGAGGTGTCTGTAGTTTTGAGGTTTTCATAAAAAAAGCACTTAATACACATTCAAATATACCGTAATTAGCTATTATTTATTAAAAAATTACATATATTTCAATAAATATTACATTGAATGTTTTTGTACATTTGTTAATATCACCATATAGAAATTACCCTATGAATAGTATACCTAGCGTAGATTTACAAGATTTTATTTCAGAAGACCAAAATAGAAAACAAAAATTTGTTAACGCCATTGGAAAAGCATATGAAGACATTGGTTTTGTGGCACTTAAAGGTCATTTTTTGGATGACACTTTAGTTGATAATCTCTACAGTGAAGTCAAAAACTTCTTTGATTTACCGGTAGCCGTTAAACAGAAATATGAAATACCTGAAATTGCTGGTCAACGCGGTTATGTATCCTTTGGAAAAGAGAGTGCAAAAGGAAAAAAAGAAGGCGATTTAAAAGAATTTTGGCATTTTGGGCAATATGTTGATAAAAATGAAAAAGCAAAATACGGCTATCCAGATAACGTTATAGTTGAAGAGTTGCCAAAATTTAATGACATAGGAAAACAAACCTACCAAATGCTTGAAAAAACAGCTAAGTTTGTTTTAAGAGCCTTGGCATTACATTTAAATTTAGAAGAATGCTATTTTGACAATTATATAAAAAATGGGAATTCAATTTTAAGGCCTATACATTATCCACCAATTAAAGAAGAACCTAAAGAAGCTGTTAGAGCAGCTGCACATGGCGATATAAACTTAATTACTCTTTTAATGGGCGCCCAAGGTCGCGGGTTACAAGTAAAAAATAATAAAGGTGAATGGATTGATGCTATTGCCCAACCTAATGAATTAATGATTAATGTTGGCGATATGCTATCCCGACACACCAATAATAAATTAAAATCTACGGTACACCGTGTGGTAAATCCACCAAAGGAATTATGGGGCACTTCTAGATACTCAATCCCATTTTTTATGCATCCCATAAGCGACATGAAACTTGATGTTTTAAATAACTGTACTGATAAGGATAACCCAAAACAGTTTGACGATATTACTGCTGGAGATTTTTTAACCGAACGTTTAATTGAGTTAGGACTTATAAAAAAATAAGTTATCAATAGCAGTCTTAGTTTTCAGAAAATTACTGATAACTGATACTGTGACTAAAACTGTAAACAAAACACATGGATTTACAAGACCAATTAAAAAATCTATTTCCAGACCATGAACCTGAAGAAACGGCTAGCGACACCTCTAAAGCTTCAAATATTTGGATGCAAGACGACCCCATTATTTGCAAGTACGTAAAACGTAAAGGCAAGCCCACAACCATATTAGAAGGTTATACTGGTGCTACTGAAGATTTTAAAATTTTGGCTAAAGAGATTAAGAAATCACTTAGCGTTGGCGGTAGTTTTAAAGATGACAAAATCATTATACAAGGCGATTACAGGGATAAAATTATGCAACTTTTAAAAGATAAAGGTTTTAATGTTAAACGCGTAGGAGGATAATCCATGGATAAAATACTGCATATTACTAGTGGTGGAGTACTAACAGCATATTTGAAAGAATTGCAAATTGAAGGGGAAATAGTAACATGGCAGGAAATGCTTTGTGAAGGCCCAACTCTTGAAATTGTTCATTCTGAAGCATTAATTACAGAAAGAAGTAAATTTCTAAATGAATTTTATGATGTAGAGCTTGATTTGAAAAAAATTGATTTTGCGTTGTCTCAATTAGATAACGCTAATGATCGCTATGATGAAGTTGTGCTTTGGTTTGAATATGATTTGTTTTGCCATATAAATATGCTAGCAGTACTAAACTTATTAAGACAAAAAGATATAAGTTTACCAACATATTTAGTATGTAGCGGTAGAGTTTCAGGGAGTAATGAATTAAAAGGGTTAGCAGAACTAAGTTCTGGACAACTTATGGCGCATTACAAAAATAAGGTAAGGTTAACTGATGACGATTTAGAATTAGCCACTACACTTTGGAATATTTACTGCGGTATAGACCATAATCTTTTTAAACCCTATATCGTAAAAACCTCTTCGTTTAAATACATGAATAATTGCTTAAAAGCACATCTAGAGCGGTTTCCAGATTCTGAAACTGGATTAAATCTTTTAGAAACAAACATCATTAAAATTATTAAAGAAAATGATATAAAATCTAAGCATCATCTATTAGGTTATGCACTAAATTATCAAGGATTTTATGGATTTGGAGATTTACAATTAAATCGCATTATAGAAGATTTATCGCCTTTTTATACCGTTTCAGAAGATGGTATAACGCTTAACAGACAGGGACATATAATTAGTTCAGGAAAGCGTAATGCGTTAAAAAAACTTAAAAGTAACATGGTATATGGTGGTATTAAAAAGTACAACTTTCAGTTTAGCAAAACTGAAAACAAACTTATAACCTCTCCTCTATATGTCGATTAAAGAATCAGAACTTATTTTAAATCCAGATGGTAGTATTTATCATCTTAATTTAAAACCTGAGCATATTGCTGATACTGTTGTTTTTGTTGGAGACCAAGACCGTGTAGCATTAGTAACAAAACATTTTGATAGCATAGAGTTTGAAACTCAAAAACGTGAATTTAAAACCATAACTGGAACTTTAAAAGGTAAGAGGATTTCAGTAATATCAACAGGTATTGGCACTGATAATATAGATATTGTTTTAAATGAACTAGACGCTTTGGTAAATATTGATTTTAAAACTAGAACAATTAAGTCAAAATTAAAATCGTTAAACCTTATTAGGATTGGTACCTCTGGAGCGTTACAACCCGACATACCAATAGATTCATTCTTAATTAGTGCTTACGGTTTAGATATTAGTGGTATGCTGCACGCTTATCAAACTCAAAATATTTCAAATCCTAAAATGGAAGCTGCATTTATAACTCATACAAATTGGGATACTAACAAAGCTAAACCTTTAATTATAGAAGGTTCTACAGCATTGATTTCAAAATTTGAAAGCTCCAACACCATTAAAGGAGTTACAGCTACCGCAAATGGATTTTATGGGCCTCAAGGTCGCGTTTTAAGGTTAAAATTAAACGATGTAAACCTTAACAATAAAATGGATAATTTTACCTTTGCAAATACAAAAATTACCAATTTGGAGATGGAAACTGCTGGTATTTATGGATTAGCAAAACTATTGGGTCATCATACAATTTCTTTAAATGCCATAATAGCCAACAGAGCACATGGTACTTTTAGTAAAAACCCACTTCAAACTATAGAAAATTTAATTACATATACTTTAGATAGAATTTAAATGAATAACGTAAATATTGGCGGTGTACCAGAACATTTTAACCTAGCATGGTATTTAACACTAAAAAACGGCGAATATAAAGATGAAAACATCAATTTAAGATGGCATGACTATTACGGGGGCACAGGCGCTATGTGTAAAGGGCTTCGTAATGGTGACATAGATATTGCTGTAATTTTAACGGAAGGTATAATTAAAGACATTATAGCTGGAAACCCAAGTAAAATTGTGCAAACTTTTGTAGAAACACCACTTATTTGGGGTGTACATGTAGCACACGATTCTAAATACAAAACCAATCAAGATATAAGAGGTACTAAAGCTGCTATTAGCAGATATGGCTCTGGCTCTCACCTTATGGCTTATATAAATGCAGAAAATAATAGTTGGGATTTAGATAAAGACTTAGATTTTGAAGTTATTAAAAACTTAGACGGTGCTGTTAAAGGCTTATCTAATGGAGATGCTGATTATTTTCTTTGGGAAAAATATACCACTAAACCTATTGTGGATGATGGTGTTTTTAGACGTATTAGCGATTGCCCTTCGCCATGGCCATGTTTTGTTATAGCTGTTAGAGAAGATTTTATTAAAAATCACAACGAAGATTTAACAACAATTCTCAACATTATTAACAATACAACTGTCGATTTTAAGGACATTCCAAGTATTGATAGAATGATAGCTAACCGATATGAGCAGCAACTAGAAGATGTACAAGATTGGTTGGCTATTACTGAATGGTCTCAAGAATTAATTGATAAACCTACCGTTATGAATGTTCAAAAAAAATTAAAAACTCTAGATATTATACCTAAAATTGTTGATTATCAATTTTTAACTCATACACTCTAAAACTAATTAGAGCATTATAAACTAGTGTTAATTAATTATATTGAATACATCCATATATATATTTTTGTAAAAAAATTTAAAGTTTAAAAATGAAAAAAGTTATACTAATTTTAGGATTAATAATATGTTTTTCTTGTGATAAGAAAGAAGAAGACAAGGTAGATTATGCTATTGTATCTGGAACTATTGCTAATAAAACTGGCGTAGTCACCATTAATAGTTTTGATAGAACTTTTAGTGAACCACTTGAGTTTTCATCAGATGGCAGTTTTGTTGATACCCTTAGTACAGACAAAAACTCTTATGTGATTTTTGATGGTACCAACCCTGTATTTATACATGTACAACCAGGATATAATTTTAACGTATCTTATGATGTAAAAGACTTTGAAAATACACTTAAATTTTCAGGTAATGGTGCTGATGTAAATACATATTTATTAGAAAAAAATAAAAATGAAAAAGCGTTATTAGGTAATCGTTTTGAAACCTATAAACTTGATGAAACTGCTTATAAAACAAAATTCAAAGCTATAAAAGCATCAAGTGATAGTTTATTGGAAACATTTAAAACTATACCGGATAATTTTAAAACTCTAGAAAAAAGAGACTTAAACTATAATTATCTTGCACGACTAAACGAATACGAAGCTTACCGTAGATATGTTACTAAAGATAACAGTTTTACAGCATCTGATGATTTTTTAAAAGAATTAAAGGACTTTGATTATCTAATTGAAGAAGATTATTTTTTCTCTGAAAACTACAAAATGCTAGTGACTAGTCATTTTAGAAAAGAAGCAGAAAAATTAGCTAAAAAAGATGCTATTGCTATTGATATCGCTTTTCTAAAAACCATGAGTAAAATACCAAATGAAAACATAAAGAATAATTTGCTCTTCGTTTTTGCTAGTAATGGTATTAGTCATTCAAAAGATATTGAAACCTTTTATAAATTATATTCTGAAAATTCAACCAATAAAGAAAATGATGCTTTAGTAAAAGTACAATACGAAAAACTTACAGCATTATCAAAAGGAAAACCATCCCCTGTATTTGTAAACTATAGAAATCATTCTGGAGGTACAACCTCTTCTGAAAATTTAAAAGGAAAGTACACCTATATTGATGTTTGGGCTACATGGTGTGGCCCATGTATTAAAGAAATTCCGTCATTAAAAAAAATCGAAAAGGAATTTCATAATAACAACATTCAATTTGTTAGTATTTCTATTGATAAAGAAAAAGATTTTAATAAATGGCAAACTATGGTAAATACCAAAGCATTAGGTGGCATTCAATTATTTGCTGATAGCGATTGGAGTTCTAAATTTGTTAAAGACTACCAAATACAAGGCATACCGCGATTTATATTAATTGATCCAAATGGTAACATAGTAAATGCGAATGCGCCTAGACCATCAGATCCTGCATTAACAGATTTATTTAAAAAATTAAATATCTAAACAATACGATATTACTTCAAAAAAAAGCCACAAATTTGCGGCTTCTTTTATTATTTTTCTTGTGCTTGCTCAGTGTCTTGCTGCTGTGGTGGTTGCTCTGGTTGTTTAAACAAATCGATAAAAGCTTCACCTAAATACTCAATAACATGGCTAGCAATGAGGCTTTGATACCCAAAATCTTCTACTGCAATATCTGCTGATTTCCCATGTAAATACACACCAAAAATAGCAGCCACAGAATGATGATACCCTTGTGATATTAACCCTGTAACAATACCCGTTAACACATCTCCACTGCCTGCGGTAGCTAATCCAGGATTTCCTGTGGTGTTTACAAATAGTTTCTCATTAAAAACAGTTATGGTATTTGCGCCTTTTATCACTAAAATAATAGAATATTTTTTTGAGAAAGCTTTAGCTTTTTTTAGTTTTTCAAAATCATCTTTCCAAGCTCCAACCAAACGTTCCAACTCTTTAGGGTGTGGTGTTAAAACAGAAAACTCGGGTAGTAATTTTAAAAGTGCTTTCTTTTTTGCGAGTATGTTTAAGCCATCAGCATCAATTACAAGTGGTAGTTTATTTGTTTTTAAAAATGCTTCAAAAGCGGTAACAGTCTTAGCATCTGTACCAACACCTATACCAAAACCAATTACTGTTGGCTCTATTTCAAAATTAATGGTTGTAATTTTCTCTTCATTAGGGTCTGTAATTACCATAGCTTCTGGAAACGATGCTTGTAATGGCACGTACCCGCACTTAGGCACGTAAGCTGATACCAAACCAGCTCCTACTGATAATGCTGCCCTACTAGCTAAGGTTACTGCACCAATTTTACCATAACTTCCTCCTATTATTAACGCATGACCAAACTGTCCTTTATGCGAAAATTTTTCACGAGGCATATAATTTGGTAATACTTCGTGCTTGCCTATAAGTTCAGCTTCGGTTTCTGTGGTATATAAATACTCAGGATCTAAACCTATATCTAAAATTTCCCATTGTACTGTATACTTTGCAGTTTCTGGTAAAAAAAACACCAGCTTAGGAGAGGCAAAACTTAATGTAAAACCTGCGTAAACCACTGCCTCTTTATCTTCTACAGGCTTATCAGTATAAAGCCCTGAAGGAATATCAACAGACATTGTAAACGCTTTACTTACTTTAAAATGCTGAAATAATTTTTTTACCCAATTGTCAACAGGTCTATTTAATCCTATACCAAAAACGGCATCTACAATTATATCGTTAGCATGTATTTCTGGAAAATCTTCGGTACATTTTAAAAGCGTTGGCCATTTTTTAGTGGTATTTTTTATACGATCATAATTAATCAAAAAATCTTTTGATCTTTTATCACTGTAATTAATAATATAAGTATAAACATTATACCCATGAGTAATTAAATGGCGTGCTAACACTAAACCATCACCACCATTATTACCAATGCCACAAAACACATGTATGGGCACTTGTGCACCTTGCATACGCATATGCATCCAATTAAAAATTTGAGTACCTGCGCGCTCCATCAATTCTGTAGAAGTAATGTTTTGACGTTCTGCCGTTAGTGCATCACCTGAATATATCTGCGCTTTAGAAAATATCTTCATAAATCTGTATTATTGATTTTTCAATTCTTAAGGGTATTAGTCGTTTTTTTTAAACGAATTTTTACCGTTGATAAGAATATTGTAAAAAAATAGTTTTTGTTTTTTTATTAGGCTAAAAGTAATACTTTTGAAATGTTTTATATAACGAAAAATGATTCAATTAAGCCAAAATATATCTTTAACAGTGTTTTCTACAAGCACCACTTCTATTTTAGCTACAACTACAAATACAACAACCCTTTGGGGTTATTAGTTATATATTATTCAGGCTTTTCGTGTAATTTTTATAGTTACATAGTTTCAAATTTTACATTTAAATTTCAATTCATTACATAATGAAGGTTTTAAAATTCGGAGGAACTTCTGTAGGTTCTTCAAAAAATATAAATAAAGTTATAAGTATTTTAAATAGGTATGCAAACGATAGTAAGGTAGTTTGTGTGGTTTCTGCTGTTGGCGGAATAACAGATAAGTTATTATTAGCAGGACGACAAGCATGTAGTAAAGACGAGAGTTTTAAGGAAACTCTAGATGTTATAACAGATACGCACTTTACAATTATTAAAGCTTTAAACCCTGAAAACAATACATCTATTTTAGCTTACGCTGAAGAAAAACTTAACGAATTGCATAGTTTATTAGATGGTATTTTCTTAATTAATGAGATATCGCCAAAAACATCAGATAAATTGGTAAGTTTTGGAGAGCTATTATCCTCATATATCGTTGCTGAAACCATGAGAAACAGAGGGATTTCTGCAAATAGAAAAAACTCTCAGGAATTGGTAATTACAAACTCAAACTTTACAAAAGCTGAGATAGATTACAGCGTTACCTATTCAAATATCAAAACATATTTTAATACTTCTGAAGAAAAAATCACTATTCTTCCAGGGTTTATTGCAAATTCTACATTTGGAGAGCAAACTACTTTAGGGCGTGGTGGTTCTGATTTTACAGCCGCCATCGTAGCTGCTGCACTTAATGTAGAGCAATTAGAAATTTGGACAGACGTAAGCGGCATGTTTACCACTAACCCAAAACTGGTAAAACAAGCACAACCTATTCAAACCATATCGTATCAAGAAGCAATGGAATTGTCGCATTTTGGTGCTAAAGTATTGTATCCACCAACTGTGCAACCTGTTTTAGATTTAGATATTCCTATTCATATTAAAAATACGATGGATCCTAATGCGGTTGGAACTGTTATCTCTAACCAATCACAAATTTCAGAAAATCCAGTAAAAGGCATCAGCAACATTTCTAATATCGCTTTATTAACGCTACAAGGCAGTGGTATGGTCGGTATTCCAGGGTTTTCTAAACGTTTATTTGAAACACTTTCAAACGAAAAAATAAATGTAATTCTCATTACACAAGCATCTTCTGAACATTCTATATGTTTAGGTATTGAAGAAAAAGATATAGAGATTGCTAAAACCGCAATTGATATTACTTTTGAAAACGAAATTACACTTCATAAAATAGATCCAATCATCGTTGAGACTAATTTATCAATTGTAGCCTTAGTTGGCGATAATATGAAAAATCACCAAGGTATTAGTGGTAAAATGTTTTCAACCTTAGGTAAAAATAATATTAATATTAGAGCGATTGCTCAAGGTGCATCAGAAAAAAACATATCTATAGTTATTGAAGAAACCGATGTGAAAAAAGCACTTAACACCTTACATGAGGTGTTTTTTGAAAGTATAACAAAACAATTAAATGTATTTATTACCGGTGTTGGTAATGTTGGAGAACGTTTGGTAGAGCAGATAAAACAACAGAAAAAATACTTGAAAGACAACCTTAAAATCAACCTTCGTGTTGCAGGTTTGTCAAATTCAAGAACAATGATTTTTGATGAAAAAGGACTTGATCTAAAATCTTGGAAAACCAATTTGCCAAACGGTGAAAAAGCATCTTTACAAGGCTTTTTTGAAAACGCTAAAAGTTTAAATTTACGAAATAGTATTTTTGTTGATGTAACTGCAAACAAAGATATATCTGATTTATATGCTAGTTATTTACGCGAAAGCATTGCCATTGTTGCCTGTAATAAAATTGCATGTTCTAGTGAATTTAAAAATTATAAAGCATTAAAACATTTATCGCTTAAATACAATGCGCCATTTTTGTTTGAAACTAATGTTGGTGCAGGTTTACCAATTATTGATACTCTAAACAATTTAATAGCATCGGGTGATAAAGTTACGTCTATACAAGCTGTGTTATCGGGTAGTTTAAATTTTGTATTTAATAATTTTAATAACACTACTAAGTTTTTTGATGTAGTAAAACAAGCAGGTGCAGAAGGATATACCGAACCAGACCCAAGAATAGATTTAAGTGGTGTAGATGTGGCTCGTAAAATTTTAATTCTTGCCAGAGAAAGTGGTATGGAAATGAATTTAGAAGATATTGATAATTTACCGTTCTTATCCAAGGCTGGATTAGAGAGCAATACGGTAGACGATTTTTATCAGACTTTAATTGATGATGAAGCGCACTATCAAAGTTTATATGCATCAGCTAAAACTAATAATTGTCAATTAAAATACGTTGCTAAACTAGATAACGGAAAGGCTAACGTGAGTTTACAAGAAATTCCTGAAGGACATCCGTTTTATAATTTAGAAGGAAGTGATAACATTGTAATGTTTTATACAGAACGCTACTCGCAACAACCCATGATTATTAAAGGTGCTGGTGCTGGTGCAGATGTAACCGCATCTGGTTTATTTGCAGATATTATTAGATTAGGCAATGATTAATTAAAATGGAATTACACAAAGACAGTGCTGTTACTTGTACTAGTGCAGCCGAAAAATATGTAATTGAACGCATGAATGAAATAAAAATATTTACCCCAGCAACGGTTGCTAACGTATCCTGTGGATTTGATGTTATGGGATTTTGTTTAGACAATGTTGGTGACGAAATGGTAATACGAAAAATAGACAAGAAAGGCGTTTTTATTACTAAAATTGAGGGTTTTGACTTGCCTTTTGAAGCAGAATTAAACGTTGCTGGTGTTTCTGCTCTAGCCATGTATAAATCACTTAATATTGATTTTGGTTTTGAAATTGAAATTTATAAAAACATAAAACCCGGAAGCGGTATTGGCAGTAGTGCTGCAAGTGCAGTAGGTAGTGTTTTTGGTATGAATGAATTACTTGGACGCCCCTTTACTAAAACACAGTTAACTGAGTTTGCCATTAAAGGCGAAGCCCTAGCTAGTAAATGCGAACATGCTGACAACCTAGCGCCTGCCCTTTTTGGAGGATTCACTTTGGTGAAAAGCGTGGCACCACTACAAATTTTAGAGCTACCAACGCCCAAAGATTTATACGCCACTATTATTCATCCGCAAATAGAAATAAAAACATCAGAATCTAGAGCCATACTTCCAAAACAAGTACCACTAGGTGATGCTATAACACAATGGGCTAATTTAGGTAGTTTAGTACACGCGCTTCATACTAGCAATTACAATTTGATAAAAGATGCACTAAACGATGTTGTTGTTGAGCCACATAGAAGCCAACTTATACCATTATTTAATGAGGTAAAAGCAGCATGTATTAGTGCTGGTGCTTTAGGTGCTGGTATTTCTGGTTCTGGCCCTTCAATTTTCACATTGAGTAAAGGAGAGAAGCAAGCAGAAAAAGTTAAAAAAGTAATGCAGGATATTTATGCAAAATCTGATATTGATTTTGATATTCATGTTTCAAAAATAAACACACAAGGTGTTAAAATTTTAGGTTAAAAAATGAATTACTACTCATTAAATAAAAAAGCACCAAATACAACGTTTAAAAATGCTGTAATAAAGGGTTTAGCACCAGATAAAGGTTTATATTTCCCTGAGAGTATCACTCCGCTTACAAAATCGTTTTTTGATGATATTGATAAATTATCATATTCAGAAATAGCTTTTGAAGCCATAAAACAATTTGTTCTTCCTGAAATACCAGAGGACATATTAAAAACAATAGTTGAGGAAACGTTATCGTTCGATTTCCCTGTGGTACAACTAAACGACAACATTTCTACTTTAGAATTATTCCACGGCCCAACAATGGCATTTAAAGATGTTGGCGCTCGATTTATGGCGAGATGCCTAGGTTATTTTAATAGAGATAATGATGAAGAGGTTACAGTTTTGGTAGCTACATCTGGTGATACTGGTGGCGCTGTTGCTAATGGGTTTTTAGGCGTAAAAGGTGTTAATGTTGTGATACTCTACCCTAGCGGAAAAGTGAGTGACATTCAAGAAAAACAATTAACCACGCTGGGACAAAACATAAAAGCACTAGAAGTTAATGGTACGTTTGACGATTGTCAGGCCATGGTAAAAACAGCTTTTTTAGATGAAGATTTAATTAGTAAAATGCAGTTAACATCTGCAAACTCTATAAACGTAGCACGCTGGCTACCGCAACTTTTCTATTTTATGTTTGCTTACAAGCAATTACATAACACCTATGATGATATTGTATTTTCAGTACCTAGTGGAAACTTTGGAAATGTTTGTGCTGGTATGATGGCGCAACAATTAGGCTTACCCATCAAACACTTTATCGCATCAAACAACTTAAATAATGTAGTAACACGTTATTTAGTGTCACAATTATACGAACCAAAACCATCTATTCAAACCATTAGTAATGCTATGGATGTTGGGGCACCAAGTAATTTTATTCGTATTCAAGAAATTTATAAAAATGATTTTTCAACATTAAAAGAAAATATTTCATCATATAGTTTTACAGATGAAGAAACTCGCGATGCGATGTTAGAGATTTATAATAGTTATAATTATGTTGCAGATCCTCATGGTGCTGTAGGTTATTTAGGCTGTAAATCGTATTTACAAGATAATCCAAATGCACATTGTGTATTTTTAGAAACTGCACACCCTACTAAATTTTTAGATGTAGTTGAAGATGTTATTAAAACAAAACAGCCTCTACCTAAACAGATTCAATCTGTAATGGGAAAAGACAAAGAAGCTACAATTATTTCATCATATGAAGACTTGAAAAGCTACCTACTTTAAATATTAACATACAGGATAGCTCATGATGGTTTACACTATATTTTTTTTGAAATTGCAACATAAAAACTAGGCTATGAAAAAAACTACTTTACAATTCATTTTTCTATTCGTATTTTTAACTATTTCTGTCCCACTTGTAGCTCAAACAGCACCTTGTGATGGCACATTACCTTTTGAGGAACAAAACGGATTATTAACTATCGAAATGGAATCAGGCAATTTACCAACAGGTTCAAACTGGCAAACTGGTAGTGAAGCTGATCCTAATTTACCTGGATCAACAATTAATTATATTTTTTGGGATGGCCCTCAGTCATTTTCTTCCTTAACTGGTCAACCCATTACATATAATATAAAAATTAATAATCCTGGTACGTATAGACTCGCATGGCGAGGTCGCATAGGTACAGGTACTTCTGGTGGCGAACATAATGATGCTTGGTTACGTATTGTAGCTGATGATTTTTATGCTACAAAACAAAGTAGCGCTACTTCTACTGAGTCTCTTGAGCCAAGACCAAGTTGCACTAGCAACCCAGACAGAGATTGTCCAGAAGGTTCTAGCACCTCTGGTTATTTTAAAGCTTTTATGAATAGACACCCTGTAAATTTACCTCCAGAACAACGTTGGGGTTTTGTAACGAATACAAATGATGGTAATTCGTTTAGATTTATTTGGGCAACCTTTAATACTGCAGGAAATTATTCTGTAATTATAGATGCCAGATCTAGTTTCTTTTTTATGGATAAAATGGTACTACGCAGAACAGACGTTAGTGATAGTAATGCATTTAGTTTAACAAATAGCGAATCTTCGTGTGCTGTTCTATCGTTAAACGATATAACAAAACAAAGTGGTTTAAAACTGTTTCCTAACCCAGCCACAGATAGAATAGAAATAAATAATTTATCAAATTATAGAGGCATATTACAATTAAAAAATATTTTAGGTGCTACTATTCGCAACATATCTCTCGAAACTTCAAAACAAATAATAGATATAAGTGATTTAAAAAGCGGTGTATATATATTAACAGCTATAGATACCAACGTAAACATCAACCAAAGATTCGTTAAGCTTTAAAACAAAAATCACCAAATGTTAATAATCCGACAAACGATTTGTTTGTCGGATTTTTTTTGAACTGCTGTTAAACATTAGCTAAATTAACACTTGATATTTTTTAATACAATATTTGAATTTTATCTTTGATATTGCTATGATTGATGAACATAAAAAAAAAGAAAAAACAAAGCCTAATACAAAATCTCGTATTAAGCTATTGCACCAGTATTATAGCTATACTGGTTTTTATGCATTTGTTTGGCAGGCTATAAAGCAAGCATTACCTTATATTATTGGAGCTGTAGTTCTTATTTATGCCCTTGATTATTTTTTTGATATTAATGCTGCTTTAGTTAGACTTACAGAAATATTACCATCTTATGGTGTTTTAAGTTTCTTCTTTGTTTCTGAAACCCTATTAGGATTAATTCCCCCAGAAATATTTATAGCTTGGTCAGGAAAAATGCCAAACCCATGGGGCTACTTAAGTATTCTTGCAGCACTTTCATATTTGGGTGGTTTATTAGCCTATCACCTAGGTAAAATGATTACTAAAATTCCGTCTGTACACAACTATTTAGAAATAAAAATGCAAAAGCAATTAAAAAACTCAAAAAAATGGGGTGGTTTCCTTATTATAGTTGGTGCACTTTTGCCTTTACCATTCTCTATTTCGTGTATTGCTGCGGGTATTATTAATTTTCCTTTTAAAAACGTAGTTTTATTCGGCTCATTACGTTTATTACGTTTTGCTATTTATGGTATAATTATATTTAGCGCTTTATAAAAAAGTCTTAAAATAGTAGCATTTTGTTATTGTTCTACTCTACTTTTGCAGAAAATAATTACCTATGTTTTCATTTATAAATATTTTTAGAATCGTTGCACTTTTAGAAGGGGTATCATACATATTACTACTATTTATCGCTACACCTGTTAAGTACCTATCAGGAGATGCGCAATACGTAAAACTATTAGGGATGCCGCATGGTTTATTATTTGTAGCCTATATAGCTATAGCCATAGTTATAAAGCCAACACTTAAATGGGATAACAAAACTCTAGGTATCGTATTATTAGCTGCAATTATACCTTTTGGAACATTCTATATTGATAGAAAATATTTAAAGCCTGCTAAATAATGCAAACCGAAAGTAAAACAAACTCTTTATCAGAAAATGCATCAGGTGTAAAACACTTAATTTCAGAAAAACTTATGGCACTAGGTGTTTCTGAAGAAGTGGCACAATACCTAAATATGTTAATTCTACTTATTGGGTTATTACTCATTATTTTCATTGTAGATTTTATCATAAAAAAAATACTAATTAGCGCATTTACCCAATTTGCAAAACGCACTAAAACTAACTTTGATGATTTACTCATATCAAACAAAGTACCCAGAAATATAGCACATATTATTCCGCTTTTAATTGCTATAGAATTTTTACCAAACGTTTTTGTCGATTTTTACAATTTTGAAATTATAATTGAAAAAGCACTCAAAGTTTTTGCTATAATACTCACCCTGTGGGTTGTACGAAGTCTACTCAGTACCTTAAAAGACTATTTAAAAACTCTGCCTAGATTTAAAGACAAACCCATTGATAGTTACATACAAGTCTTTATGATTTTTGCATGGTTAGGAGGTATCATGTCTGCTATCGCAATTGTAACAGGAATTCCATTTTTAAAATTCTTAACAGGCTTAGGCGCCATTTCAGCAGTTATAATTTTAGTGTTTAAAGATACAATCTTAGGCTTTGTAGCTAGCATACAAGTATCTATAAACGATATGGTGCGTATTGGAGACTGGATTACTTTTGAAAAATATGGTGCCGATGGTGATGTTACTGAGATTACGTTAGCCACGGTTAAAGTTCAAAACTTTGATAAAACAATTACTACTATTCCAACTTATGCGTTGATTTCAGATTCTTTTAAAAACTGGAGAGGAATGACAAATGCTGGTGGCAGACGTATAAAACGTGCCTTAAATATAAAACAAGATAGCATTAAATGTCTTTCTGATACTGATATTGACAAACTTAAAAGTATTCAATTAATTAAATCTTACTTAGAAACTAAGCAAAAAGATATTTCAGAATACAACACAAAAAATACAATCAATAAAGATTTAATGTTGAATGGTAGAAACCTAACTAATGTTGGCGTATTTAGAAAGTACATACAAACCTATATTGAAAACCACTCTGCAATAAATAAGGATATGACAATTATGGTGCGCCAATTAGCACCTACCGCTCAAGGTTTACCAATAGAAATTTATGCTTTTAGTAGTGATAAACGTTGGATAAATTACGAATATATTATGGCAGATATTTTTGATCATGTACTCTCTGCTGTTCCATACTTTGATTTGGAGATTTTTGAATTGCCAACAACATTTAGCATAAAAAACAACTAGACGTTTTATAATCAACTTCAAGATTGGTTTCATTGCTTTTAAAAACAGCTATATCTCTAATTGAAGACATATAATAAATTATGTAGAACAAAAGACCTCACAAGTTTCAAAAACTTGTGAGGTCTCATAAAGTTTAAAATCTCTTAAATATTTTCAGCCAACCAATCACCAACTTCTTTAGTACCGTAAGCTTTACCACCATCTGCTAAATCTTCAGTAACTATACCTTGTTCTAGCGCGCTATTTACAGCATCTCTAATCGCTTTACCTTCTTCTTGTAAACCAAAGTTTTCAAACATCATAGCTGCTGATAATACCGTAGCCATTGGGTTAGCAATATTTTTACCAGTAGCTTGTGGGTAAGAGCCATGAATAGGTTCAAACAAACCAATATCCGATCCTAAAGACGCCGAAGGCATTAATCCCATAGATCCAGAAATTACCGAAGCCTCATCCGTTAAAATATCACCAAATAAGTTTTCCGTAATTAAAACGTCATAGCTATTTGGCCACTGTACCAAACGCATCGCCACAGCATCCACAAACTCATAACTCACTTCAACCTCAGGATAATCTTTCTCCATCGCCTGCACTGTCTCTCTCCAAAGTCTAGAAGTTTCCAATACATTAGCCTTATCCACGCAACACAGTTTTTTACCACGTGTCATCGCTAATTCAAACCCTTTTTTTGCCAAACGTTGTACTTCTGCTCGTGTATATACACAATTATCAAAAGCCGTTTCGCCATCATCTCTCCTTCCCTTTTCACCAAAGTAAATACCTCCAGTTAATTCGCGTAAAAACACCAAATCGGTACCTTCAATACGCTCTCTTTTTAAAGGCGACTTCTCTAATAACGACGGAAATGTAAATGTAGGGCGTACATTAGCAAACAAGCCTAAAGCCTTACGCATTTTTAATAACCCTTGCTCTGGGCGAACCTTCGCAGACGGATCATTATCAAAACGCGGGTGCCCAATAGCACCAAACAATACCGCAT
Source organism: Hyunsoonleella sp. 2307UL5-6 (assembly GCF_047345485.1). NCBI lineage: Bacteria > Pseudomonadati > Bacteroidota > Flavobacteriia > Flavobacteriales > Flavobacteriaceae > Hyunsoonleella > Hyunsoonleella sp. 2307UL5-6. The sequence goes on from NZ_JBLFEN010000001.1 coordinate 584,735, forward strand.
CACTACTTTTACAAATCTCATGCGTTTCATCTGGGTAAGGCTCACCAACAGCATCAATTGCCGCAGCACCTGTTAAAGCAGGTTTCCATGTAATATCATGTCCAAATTTACCAGCAATCGCATCACTAACTTTTACCGCTTGGTCTATCACTTCTGGTCCTATACCGTCTCCGGCTAAAAGGGCTATGTTTAATTTCATTTATATGTAATTTAATCTTTAATTATTCTCTTTAGGGCGTTACCCTCCTTAAGTCGGGTCGGGCTTTACGTTGCAAGTCCTCGGTTTTGTTCCTGCGTCTCAAAACCTGTGGGCTTTCCTCTACAATCCCTAACGCGGGGCGTGCTTGCTTTCTCAAGTTCTTAACCTTAAGTAATAGCACACTTACTAAAATCACTACTTTTTGTTTATCTGTTTAATCGTTTATGCGTTTAATCAGATTACAGTTTAACAATTAAACGAATCAACAATTCCGCACTAAAACACATCAACTCACAATAATATTCAACATCTTCTCCGTAGCCTTAATGGCAGACACTGTCTGATCGCTATCCAAACCTCGTGTTTTAAATTCTTTATCTCTATTTTTCCAAGTAATAATAGTTTCACACAACGCATCAGAATTACTCCCTGGAGGAATCCTAACCGCGTAATCAATCAAACTTGGCAATACTATCTTTTTACTCTTAAATATCATTTTAACAGCATTCATAAACGCATCATACTGTCCGTCGCCCTGTGCATGTTCTTCAAACGTTTCATCTTCAATAGTGATTGATACCGTTGTAGAAGGCTTTAACCCTTTAGAGTGTGTTAACACATAAGAGTTTACTTTTATCTTTTCTTCATAAGTTCTATCTAAAACATCCGAAATTATATAAGGTAAATCCTCTTTAGTCACTACTTGTTTTTTATCACCCAACTCAATAATACGCTGCGTAACTTTCTTTAAATCTTCATCATTAAGCTGCAAGCCTAATTGCTGTAAATTCTTTTGAATATTAGCCTTCCCAGAAGATTTCCCCAAAGCATATTGGCGTGTTCTTCCAAAACGCTCTGGCATTAAATCACTAAAATAGAGGTTGTTTTTATTGTCGCCATCCGCATGTATGCCAGCAGTTTGTGTAAATACGTTCGCGCCAACAATAGGTTTATTTGCAGGAATCATTACACCAGAAAAGTTTTCCACCAACTTACTTACCGTATATAATACCTTTTCGTTAACACCTGTTTCAATATCAGGCATAAAATCATTTATAACTGCTATGGTACTACTCATAGGTGCATTTCCTGCACGCTCGCCCATACCATTAACCGTTAAATGTAAACCATCAGCGCCAGCTTTTAAACCTTCAATAGCATTAGAAACTCCTAAATCATAGTCGTTATGCGCATGAAAATCAAAATGTAAATTAGGGTATGTCTCTTTTATTTCTTTTACGAAATTATACGATTCCTCAGGAGTCAGCACGCCTAAAGTGTCGGGTAACATAATTCTAGCAACATCTTGCGTTTTTAAAAAGTCTAAAAACTCATAAACATACGCTTTAGAGTTACGCATACCATTACTCCAATCTTCTAAATATACATTAGTAATAATATCGTGTTCTAAAGCTAACGCTATCGTTTCTGATATTTCTTTAAAGTGCTGATTAGAAGTCTTTTTGAGTTGATGTGTTAAATGATTTAATGAACCCTTAGTTAGTAGGTTTTGTACCTTGGCACCAGCTTCGTTCATCCATTTAATAGACACTCCTTTATCTACAAAAGTTAAGACTTCAACTTTATCTAAATAGTTATGCTCTGCCGCCCAATCTGTAATGCTTTTTACCGCTTGAAACTCGCCTTCTGATACTCTAGCCGAAGCAATTTCAATACGGTCTACCTTTAATTCTTCAAGTAATAATTTAGCAATTGTAAGTTTCTCCGAGGCAGAAAACGACACCGTAGAGGTTTGTTCTCCATCACGAAGCGTCGTATCCATTATTTCTATTCTTCTCTTAGACATTGCCGGTTTTATATTCACAAAAAAGCATTTCATTGTAATAATGGAATGCTTTTAAATATTATTATAATGTATCTATGCTACTAATATACTTAAAATGGTCGCGTTTCAGCAAATGCCTTCACGTCTTCTTTCATATTTTGAAGATAATCTATATCATCAAAACCATTCAACATATTATCTTTTTTATAGCCATTAATATCAAAAGACTCAGATTCACCAGTTGCTACCAAAGTTACGGTTTGGTTTGGTAAATCTACTTTTATTTCAGCTTTAGGATCTGCTTCAATAGCATCAAATAATTTTTGAGCAAAATCTGCAGAAACTTGTACTGGCAAAACACCAATGTTTAAACAGTTGTTTCTAAAAATATCTGCAAAAAATGATGAGATTACACAACGTAATCCAAAATCGTAAACCGACCAAGCTGCATGCTCTCTAGAAGACCCAGAACCAAAGTTCTTACCGCCTACTAAAATTTTAGCACCTTCATATTTCTTATCGTTTAAAGGAAAATCAGCAATTGGATTTCCTTCAGAATCATATCTCCAATCACGGAAAAAATTATCTCCAAACCCTTTACGCTCTGTTGCTTTTAAGAAACGTGCAGGTATGATTTGATCGGTATCCACATTCTCAATTGGTAATGGATATGCTGTACTTGTTAATACTTCAAATTTATCGTAAGCCATATATTCAGTATTCAGTCTGCCAGTATCAGTTGGCAGTATTAGTATATTCTTAAATTTTAATAGTTAAGCACTAACCTGTTCCATTAGTGTTCTCGGATCGGTGACTACACCTGTAATTGCTGTAGCTGCTGCCACTAATGGAGACGCTAACAATGTTCTAGATCCAGGCCCTTGACGTCCTTCAAAATTTCGGTTAGATGTAGATACCGCCAATTTCCCAGCAGGCACTTTATCATCATTCATTGCTAAACATGCAGAACATCCAGGTTCTCTTAATACAAATCCAGCTGCTTCTATTATTTCATCTAAACCTTCTTCATTAATTTGGTCTACCACTTTGTGTGATCCTGGTACTAACCAAGCTGTAATATTATCTGCTTTTTGGCGTCCTTCAACAATAGAACAAAAAGCTCTAAAATCTTCGATTCGTCCGTTTGTACATGATCCAAGGAATACATAATCAACTTGCTTCCCAATCATATCATCACCCTCATCAAACTTCATATAGCCTAATGATTTTTTATATGTAGCTACACCACCTTGAACATCTTCCGCTAAAGGAATTGATTTTGTTACACCCATTCCCATTCCTGGATTGGTACCGTAAGTAATCATTGGCTCAATATCGGCAGCATCGTAGTTAAATTCTAAATCGAATTCTGCGTCAGTGTCAGTTTTTAGCGTTTTCCAATAGTCCATCGCTTTATCCCAATCTGCACCTTTTGGAGTGTGTTTTCTACCTTTTATATATTCATAAGTCTTATCATCTGGCGCAATCATTCCACCACGAGCACCCATCTCAATAGATAAGTTACATACCGTCATACGACCTTCCATAGACATATCTTCAAACACATCACCAGCATACTCTACAAAATAACCTGTAGCACCAGACGTTGTTTGTTTTGAAATGATATAAAGCGCCACATCTTTAGGTGTAACACCAAAACCTAATTTACCATTTACGTTAATACGCATTTTCTTAGGCTTAGGTTGCATAATACATTGTGTAGATAATACCATTTCAACCTCAGACGTACCAATACCAAAAGCAATAGCACCAAAAGCACCATGTGTAGAGGTATGCGAATCGCCACATACAATAGTTGATCCTGGTAATGTAATACCATTTTCTGGCCCTACAATATGAACAATACCATTGTTTCTGTGTCCTAATCCCCAGTGCGAAATACCGTATTGTTCAGCATTAGTTGCTAAAGCCTCTAACTGATTTGCTGATAATGGATCTGCAACTGGTAAGTGTTGATTCCAAGTTGGGGTGTTATGATCGGCAGTTGCAAATGTGCGCTCTGGATACATCACGCCTATGCCTCTACTTCTTAATCCAACAAATGCAACAGGACTTGTTACTTCGTGTATAAAATGACGGTCTATAAAAAACACGTCTGGTCCATCTTCTATGGTTCTAACAACATGCGAATCCCACACTTTGTCAAATAATGTCTTACTCATAAATAATAAAGGTTTGTTTTTGAAATAACTTTGAAATAGAACACAATATTGTATTTCAAATTATAACAGGTTACAAAGTTATAGTTAATTACAAATAATCAAAAGTTTAAGCCGTATTGTTATTTTATTTTATAAAATTTACAATGGAGCGTATATTAATTGCATTTTATGCAACAAAAATGAAAAATCGATTATAATTTTTAAAGCCGTTTTATTGCAGCACCTTATAATCTATCTTTTACATACTCAACTTTTGTTTTTCCATGCGGTAAAACCTTACCATCTGGCCCAATATTTACCATGACTATATTAGAAATGGTAATGATGGTTTCTCGCGTTCTCATGTTTCTAACTTCGCAGCCTAAAGTAAGTGATGCTTTACCAAATTTTAGAGCTTCGATACCTATTTCTATAACATCGCCTTGTTCTGCTGATGCTTTAAAATCAATTTCACTAATATATTTGGTAACTACTTTCTGGTTTTCTAACTGTACAATACTGTAAAGCGCCGCTTCTTCGTCTATCCATTCTAGCAGTCTTCCACCAAACAAAGTGCCGTTTGCATTTAAATCTTCTGGTTTAATCCATTTTCTGGTATGAAATCGCATAATTTGTTTTTAATATTTTAAAATAATGTTTTTTGAATATCCTCGTTTGGAATGGTAAGATTATATCCCAATGCCGCATTTAGTTTTTTAATAAAATACGCCGACAATAAAGGCGATTCTTTTTCTATATTTTGATGGATGAAAAAATCTATTTCTTTGATACCTTGATCTTTCCATAATTTTAAACGCTCTACCCAATCCTCTAAACGAGTATAGTCACTTTCATGATTAGCCCCTAAATAACGCACAAAAGCTGTAGCATTGGTTAAGCGCATGTACATCAAATCGCGACGACCAGCAGTGTCAACAATTACATTTGAAATATTGTTTGCTTCTAAAAGTTGATATAATTCTTCAGCAATTGCTTTATCGTTATACCAATTAGTATCTCTAAATTCAATAGCTAATGGTATATCTTTTGGCCAACCTTCTACAAACGTAATCACTCTATCAAAATCTTTTGGCGCAAAATTACTGTGCATTTGTAAAAATATAGTGCCTAACTTTTCTTTTAAATTTGAAGCGTTGTACAAATAATTCTCAACTACGCCACTAGTTTCGTTCAAACGTTTCCAATGGCTGATTTCTTGATTCAATTTTGGAAAGAACTTAAAACCTTTTGGTGTTTTATCATACCATTTCGAAAATTGTTCCGCAGGAAATATACGGTAAAACGTCGCATTCATTTCAATAGCATTAAACTGAGACGAATAATATCCTAATTCATCTTTTGTACCTCTTGGATAGAATCCTTTTAAGTCTGCCCTATTCCATTTGGCGCAGCCTACATAAATTTCTGGTTCGTTATCATTCTTTACCTTATCAAGCACTTTCTTGGTATCAGGATGGTCATTAGGGAATGTAAAGTCTATTAATTCAGGATGGTCTACGCTTCCAAATTTCATGTTTTAAATTTTCAATAAAGATAAAAACTTCAATGTTGATAACCTCGTTAACAATTATAAGACCAACTATTACGTTAAGCATTAAGAATTTATATTTTTATTAAAAAATCTACACTATGGACTCAAGACAATTCAAGCTTAAAAGTATAAGACCAGAATTACCTAATGCGGTTATTAGTGACAACATGAGTGCCGACGAGCGTTTTCAGAATTTGGTGTTACGCCCTATTCTTAAATTTCAGAACGATTTATTGATTGCTGTGTTTAGAAATTACATTAAAAAACACAAGTCGGTTTTTTACGATTTATCTCTTGAAAAACGTATCGATTATATTGAAAATGCCATTCAAAAGGACATGAAATTGCGTAATTCTATGAAAGGGATGATTATAGGTTTATTTACGGTTGAAGAATATCAAATTTATATTCAAAATTCATCGGCTTTAAACAAACGCATGATGAATATTACAAAACAACGTTTAATTAGTAATATGCAGTTGTTTGATAAGCCTGAAGTTTTGGTGGCGGTTTAAAATTCTTTATTTAAAAGAATATATTTTCATTAAACTAATTATAATGACCATATTAACAAATCAATTAGGTCTGCCTTTTTAGCACCATATATAGTTTTATTTCCTTTGTTTTGATTTATATCTAATACTCTAAACTTCTTTTTGGTTTTATTTATTTCTAACTTCATTTCCATGTAACAATCAACAGATTCGAATAGTAACATTGAGTATTTTTGGTAAATTTTATTAAAAAGTATTTTGTCTTTTTCTTTTAGTTTATTTAATGGATTAAAAATTATAGCATAACTATCAGGAAAAATATCTAAAGTTTCAAAAAGAATAATAGTATTAAGCTTAGAATAAGCAGCAACACCATTGTATATTTCTTTTTGATTTTCTTTTGCTTCTGCTAGATAATTCAATCTGTTTTCATCATAAATACTTTTTAATTGTGATATCTGTTCTAAATCAGCATAGTCTATTTTACTAATAGTACTTTTCTTTAAATCTGAGTATTTTGGAAGTATATCGTTACTCAATACTGCATAAAACTCTATTCTTTGCTTTACATCTATTTTATATATACTATCGCTAATTTTCTTTTGAACTAAATATTCAGATAATTCAGACTTTTTACATTCTTGGGAAAAAGCAAAACATATTGAAAAGGCTAAGCTAAATGTCAATATTAGTATTTTCATATTATTATATTGAAAATTGATAACATACTAAATATTAGTCAATTAAAGAAACCCCATTCAAATCTGTAGTCAACACGTCGCTCATATAATCAAAAAATGGGCGAATGGTTTTAAATGCATTGTCCACGCTATCTAAAAAATCGGCACCCAAAACTTCTTTATCGGTATACTTTTTTGTAAAAATATACTGTTTCTTTTTAATGAGACCGATCGCTTCATGTTCTTTACTAAACCCTTTTGGTGCGGTTTTAACTTCGTCGCCTTCAAACGTATCTCCCCAAACGGTATTAAATGTTTTATCTGCTAAAATATCTCGCATTTCCGAAGCATCCATTTCAAACTCTTTTCTAATCCGTAATAAATCTTCTTTTTCTGGTTGCCAAAACCCTGTAGCTATAAAACTTTGATTATTGGGTTGAATATGCAAATAATAGCCACCTCTTAATCTTGGCTTTGCGCGGTGAAACGACCCACCAAAATGGGTTTTATAAGGCAACTTGTTTTTAGAGAAACGTACATCACGATATATCCTGAAAATTTTTAGTTTGTCTATCTCATCGTGACGATTTATACGCTCTAAAAGTGCATTATAAAACAACTTCACTTCGCCTTCAATGGCTTTAAACTCTGGTTTGTTCTCATTAAACCAATCGCGATTATTATTCTTTTCTAATTTTTTAAAAAATGCAAAAACAGATTTTGGTACGGTATTGCTCATTTTTATGTTTTAAATGGTTTCTAAATTACGAAAAAGTATTGGACGTTATTAGTTTTAATAGTATCAACTTATTCTTATTATATTCTAGGTATTCTGGACTAGTGCGTTAGGGATTGCAGCGGCATCTTTTTTAAAGCTTCTGCAAATATGCCGTCATTACGAGGAGGTACGACGAAGTAATCTGTTGCAATTAAGAAGATTGATTCACTTTGTTCGAATAACACTAGATCTAAAAACGTTTTAAAAAGACCTGCCTAAAGTTATTTATTTGAATTCGATAGCGTTAAAAAAAAATCCTGAGTCACCTCAGGATTTTAAAATTATATAGGGAGATAATTATTTAATAGCTCTACTATCTTTGTTATACATTGTAGACTTAATGCTATTAGATGTATCATCAAAATATTCTACTATAAAATTTCCGTTCTTATCAAAATAGCCTACGCCATTCAAGGTTTCACCCTTAATAATATAACTTCCGTTGGCTTTAGTTATCCACGCTTTGGCAATGGTGGTATATTTGCTATCCTGATTGTTCGCTACATCAAAACCATAATTTTGTGGCGTAAACATATAATTGCTATCACCTACTGTGTAATAGGTTACTTTGCTTAAGGTTTTAAAATTATTAGAGTTTTTCGCTACCATAATTTTCTTTTCCACCTTTGTTGTGGCATTAACTCGGTTTTGATTAATCTTTTCAGCATCGCTATCGTCTAATTTCACATTAGATGTTTCACGGGTAACCATTTTTATCTTTTTCTCAGTTACGTTTTTACCATTGTTTTGTTTAATGGTTTTTATTTTAACCTCTTCTGTTACTTCTGATGGTTGTTCTTGGGCTACTGCAGTACCACAAATAAATAGTGCAAGTATATATATAGTATTTTTCATTGTTTCAAATTTTTTAATTTATATTTTTTTATTTAACTCATTAATAATTAATACCTTATACTGCAAATTTAATAGCATAACTCCTATTAATTTGCCGTATTTGGTATTAGTGTTTGCTCATATCAAAATATGAGCAAACACTAAATAACCTATCGTTTTATCTTTACTGATTACCTAAAGACAAACGCGTTATTATAATTAATTACTATTATGTTTTTCCGTTAGAGCAGATTTGTCTAACGCTAATTTATTATCAAACTGTAATGTTCTAATAGGGAAAGGTATATTAATATTGGCTTTATCGTAAGCTTTCTTAACTTCAATAATTGCTCTAGTTTTTGCTTTTAGTTTTTCTAACATGCTTTCGGCATCTATCCAAAATCTACACATGTAATTTATAGAACTGCCTCCAAATTCTGTGTAATAAAACTCCACGTCTTCTGGGTCATTAACTTGTTCAAACTTATTTGCAATTGTTTCTTTAGTTAAACGCTCTACTTCTTCCAAATCAGATTCATATCCTACACCACATTCCAATACAACGCGCATACGTGTAGTTAGTGAATAGTTTTTTAGTGGATTCTCTAAAATCATTTTGTTTGGAATAATCACCAAGTTATTATCGGCCTCTTTCAAAACAAATTCTTTTAAATTCACATCTACAACTTCGCCCGAATATCCATTGGTTTCTACCCAATTACCTAATTGTATTCGTTTTCTAAACGATATTACCACACCAGCAAATGTGTTTGATAATGTACCTTGTAAGGCTAAACCAATTGCTAAACCTGCAACACCTGCACCAGCAAGAAGGGAGGTTAGCATTTTACTTAAGTTTAATATGCCAAGTGCCAAAAATAAGCCAGCTGCTACAACTACCACAGCCGATATTTTTGCAATAATGTTAGCAATCGATTTTTGGTCTACACGTTTTTCAACGAGTTTTAATACAAATTTTCTAGTATATCTAGCAACAATGTATGCTGTGAACATTACTAGTATTGCCAAAATTAAATTTGGTATACTTTCTATAATTGCACTTAACCAACCTTGCAGTTTTTCTATTAAATCGGCAAATGCTTTTCCTATAGTATCTTTCATAATAATTTAAATATTTTAATTAGTGTTAAAATTTTAGTGTCTTAATCTATAAATATTAAGCCTCTACAACACTAGCTTTTAAATTATCCGAAGTTTTTTTGGTCCATGCATTTAGCATCCAGCTTATCTTTTCTAATTCTCTAATATATGCACCAATTAAATCTACAGTACCTTCATCAGAAATAGCACTAGCTTTATCAATAACTTTACTCATTTGGTTTAGCAATAATTTATGATCATTTAAAGTATCTAATACCATTTCTTGATCATCCTTTAAAGGCGCATCCTCAAGAATAGCAGATGTTTTTAAATAATCTTCTAATCTACTCATTGGGTGAAATCGTAAAGTTAATATACGTTCTGCAATTTCATCAATTTTTACTTTAGCATCATTGTACATGGTTTCAAACTGCTCATGCAAATCGAAAAAATTCTTTCCAATAATATTCCAATGTCTACTTCTTAATTTTTGGTAATACACGTGGTAGTCTGCTAACAAAACATTTAATTCAACCACCACAGGCATTAATTCTTCTTCATTCATGTTTAAATAGCTCATAATATTTTTTATTGTTTTAAAATTAAATTCCCTATTAATATATAGGCAATAACGCTTTTGTCAAGTGGTTTAACAGGTTTTAACGGCGTTAAGATTTTATTAACTTAATTTATGTTAAAAAAACCGATAAGTGTTAAAGAGTTTTAAGAAGAATAATACATTAATTATTTGGGCGCTACCACAAGGGTCGGGCTTTCACTAGTCGCTCCTCCTTAGGTCGGGAGCTCCAACATGCCGTTCAATCCCTAGCGCAACTCACTCAAACGTAAACCCTTCCTAACCTCCCCAAAGGGGAGGAACTCCACTCTTGCTCTTAAAAATAGGCATCATTGCTATTAAGTAATAGTTTCCTCCCTTCGGGGAGATTAAGAGGAGCTTTTACTCAAACTCAATAGAATTCAAAATCAATCCAGAAGCAGGTGCGATATAATTCATCTTCATTTTACTATCAGGTACAAGGCTATTTTCAATATCCGTAAGTGTTAATTTTCCTTTACCCAAATCAATCAAAGTACCCATCATTAACCGAATTTGGTTTCGCATAAACCCCTTCCCTTTTACTCTAAGCAAAAATGTTTTCTTGGGGAAGTAGTTAGCAGTATACATCGTATTTTCTACCAATTCACATTGTAAAATTTCTCTTGTGTATATCCCGTTTTCAGTAGGCTTGTAACAATAACTCCATAAATAGTGCTCACCTTCAAATAGTTTAGCACCTTGTTTCATAATCTCAATATCAAGATTGTCTAAAATAGTAGCCATAATAGGTGCACAAAACGGATGGCACTTTTCACCATAAGTAAACAGATACAAATACTCTTTAATTTTAGAATGCTGTATAATATTGAATTGAGCATTTACTTCTTGAATACTTAACGCTCTAATATCTTGCGGTAAATTGTAATTAAATAACTCTAAAAACTCCGTTTCGTTTTCAATAGGTGATTTTAAAAAGAGCTCAAAAGCCGCTTGTTCCGCAGACACCATCGCATCTGTTCTACCAGATGTTAGAGTTTTAAAATACTTACCTTCTAAAATATAGTTAAGTGTTCTGTCTATCATAAAGTGCAAGGTTTTAAGATTTGGCTGTTTTTGCCAACCATGAAACCGATAGCCTAAATACTGAACATGTATAAGATAGTAGTATTTTTTTGGTTGAAATTGCATTTATTTCTGTCTGCCTTTCAACTCTTCTTCAATATCCTTTAAAGTAAAGCCTTTAGCCTGAAGCAACATTAAATAATGAAATAACAAATCCGCTGATTCATACAAGAACAACTCATCATTATTATCCATAGCTTCAATAACGGTTTCTACAGCCTCCTCGCCCACTTTTTGAGCGATTTTATTTATGCCCTTTGAAAACAAACTCGCTACGTAAGATTTTTTAGTATCCTTATTTGCAACACGTTCTGCAATTACATCTTCTAAAACTGAAAAGAAACCATAAGATGAGTTGTTCTTTTCTTTCCAGCAGGTATCTGTTCCTGTATGACACGTTGGGCCAACGGGATTAACTTGTATTAATAAGGAATCGCTATCGCAATCATTTTTGATATCTACAAGGTTTAAAAAGTTGCCACTCTCTTCACCTTTTGTCCATAAACGTTGTTTACTTCGGCTAAAAAAGGTCACCTTTTTAGTTTCTAATGTCTTTTGATAAGACGCTTCGTTCATGTAACCCAACATCAATACATTTTTTGTTGTTACATCTTGAATGATGGCAGGGACTAATCCGTTTTGATCGTATTTTATTTTCATCTTTTACTCTTTATGAGATGCTGAAACGAGTTCAGCATGACGACTAAAGTCGTACTTCTATATTATGTTCTTTTAATTCTTTTTTTAAATCAGGAATTGGAATTTCACCAAAATGAAACACACTGGCCGCCAAAGCAGCATCTGATTTTCCTTCTTTAAAGGTATCCACAAAATGCTGTACATTTCCTGCACCTCCTGAAGCTATTATTGGTATATTTAACAGCTCTGATAACTTACAAAGCGCTTCATTTGCAAACCCGTTTTTTGTACCATCATGATCCATCGATGTAAATAAAATCTCTCCAGCTCCTCGTTCTTCAACGTCTTTAGCCCATTCAAATAAATCAATATCTGTTGGAATGGTTCCTCCTGCTAAATGCACTTTCCACTGTCCATCAATTTGTTTTGCATCAATAGCAACTACTACACACTGACTTCCAAATTTATCTGCTAACTCATTTACTAATTCCGGACGTTTCACTGCTGAGGAGTTAATAGATACCTTATCTGCACCACAATGCAATAACGCATCCACATGTTCTACAGATGATATACCTCCACCAACTGTAAAAGGAATATTTACCTGTTCTGCCACATGCAACACCATATCTAAAGTTGTGCCTCTGTTTTCTAGAGTTGCAGCAATATCTAAAAACACCAATTCATCAGCACCATGCTCCGCATATTGTTTTGCCAATTCTACAGGATCACCGGCATCAATTAAATCTACAAAATTTACACCTTTTACGGTACGTCCATTTTTAATATCTAAACAGGGTATGATTCGTTTTGTTAACATACTTTTCAAGTATTTAGCTCTTAGTATTAAGTAATTAGTTTAATTTGTTTTGTAATGATCTATTCATCTTTTGAATTTCATTACATAGATTAATTAAAGGTTCAATTTTTTCTTTAGTTGTAAAATTTAGTCTTAAAGATAAAAGTAATTGTGTTTTAAGTTCTGATGTTGAGCCATTAGCAATTGATAAGAAATGGACAAACTCCTTTTTTGAATTTCTTCCCGCGCCTTCAGCAATATTAGAAGGTATGGAAACACTACATCTTCTTATTTGAGAAATTAACCCAAATCGTTCTTCATTTGGTAACTCTTTAGATAATAAATAAACGTATTCTACCAAATCCATTGACTTTTTCCAGATAAGTAAATCCTCAAATTTATTCATACTAAATACTTTTTACTAAAATCTAATCTCTATGAATTATAAAAATTTTTCAAGTTCATAAAGGCTGATTCTATTTTCATAAATAGCTTTACCAATAATAACGCCTTCACAACCTAACTCAATAAGCTTAGGCAACTCATCAATATGTGAAATACCTCCAGAGGCTATTAATTTTATAGATTGCCCACTACTACTACTATTTGTACATTGCGAAATGATGTCGTTATATAAGTCAAAAGAAGGACCTTCTAACATACCATCTTTTGATATATCTGTACAAATCACATATTGAATTCCTTTCTTTTGATAGCCTTTAATAAACGGAATCACTTCTTCGGAGCTTTCTTCTTGCCATCCGCTAATCGCTATTTTTCCTGCATTACTATCGGCTCCTAAAATAATTTTCTCGCTTCCATATTTAGAAATCCAACCTTCAAAAGTCTTAGGGTCTTTTACAGCAATACTGCCGCCTGTAATTTGTCTTGCACCAGAATTAAAAGCAACATGTAAATCTTCATTTGTTTTTAAACCACCTCCAAAATCTATTCTCAATTTAGTTTTTGTTGCAATTTGTTCTAGCACCTTATAGTTAACTATATGCTTCGCTTTAGCACCATCTAAATCTACGAGGTGCAAATACTCAATACCAGAAGCTTCAAACATTTTTGCAACCTCTAAAGGGTTTTCGTTATATACTTTTTTAGTATCGTAATCGCCTTTTGTTAAGCGCACACATTTTCCGTCTATGATATCTATTGCTGGTATTATTCTCATTGATTAACTTGTTAATCAACCCTGAATTTATTTCAGGGTCTTTAATTAATTTCTATTGTTATTAAATATGGATTTGATTCTTTGATAAGATTCCATTTCCATTTTTTATGCCATTTTTTCAATTGTCGTTCTCTTAATCTAGCATTTTTCATTTCATTAAATTCTTCAAAATACATCAAATCTGTGACCTTGTATTTTTTTGTAAATAACGCGCCATTCCCTTCTAAATGTTCCTTTAATCTTCTTTTTAAATTATCTGTATAGCCTATATATAAAACAGTTTTGTTTTTATTTGATAGAATATAACAATAATATTTATTCATAAATTCAAAAGATCCTGAAACAAGTTCAGGATGGCGCTAAAGGTTCAAAAAATTTTCTAAAATTTTAGCACCTTTAGCGCCACTCTTTTCAGGATGAAATTGGGTACCGTAAAAATTATCGTGCTGTAATGCTGACGCATAATTAATCTCATAGTCAGTTGCGGCAATGGTTTCATCACAATGTTCTGCATAATAACTATGCACTAAATACATGTATTCGTTTTCATTTATGCCCTTAAATAAATCAGACTTTAATGCTTTAATGACATTCCAACCCATTTGTGGCACTTTTACAGCATTAGAAAAACGTTTTACTTTAGTTTGAAAAATCCCCAAGCCTTTAGTGTCGCCCTCTTCTGTATGTAAACACATGAGTTGCATCCCTAAACAAATACCTAAAACAGGTTGCTTTAATGTTGGTATTAATCTATCTAAACCGCTTTCCTTCAACATCTTCATAGCAGAACTTGCTTCTCCAACACCTGGAAATATAATTTTATCTGCAGCTTTAATTTCTTCTGGATCATCAGACAAAATGGCGTCTACACCCAATCGTTTAAAAGCAAATTGAATACTTTTAATGTTTCCTGCTCCGTAATTTATAATAACTAATTTCATTCTTAAAAAAGCTTTTAGCTTTTGGCTATTAGCTATTAGCAAACAGCTAAGAGCTAAGCGCTATTTATAACATTCCTTTTGTTGATGGTAAAAACATTTTGTTCGCATCTCGTTTCACGGCCATTTTCATGGCTTTTGCAAAGGCTTTAAAAATACCTTCTATTTTATGATGTTCATTTACACCTTCTGCTTTAATATTTAAATTGCATTTTGCGCCGTCGGTAAAAGACTTAAATAAATGAAAAAACATTTCTGTTGGCATATCTCCTATTTTTTCACGCTTAAATTCAGCATCCCACTCCAACCAATTTCTACCACCAAAATCTACCGCCACTTGTGCTAAACAATCATCCATAGGTAAACAAAATCCGTAGCGTTCTATACCTAGTTTATTTCCTAAAGCTTTATTAAATAACTCGCCTAAAGCAATCATGGTATCTTCAATGGTATGGTGCTCATCAACTTCTAAATCGCCATCTACTTTAATGGTTAAATCCATAGCGCCATGTCGCCCAATTTGATCTAACATGTGATCAAAGAAAGATAATCCTGTATCTATATTATTTTTTCCAGATCCGTCTAGATTTAATTTTATATAAATCTGAGTTTCATTGGTATTACGTGTTATTTCTTCAATACGATTTTCAAGTTTTAAAAACTCATAAATAGAGGCCCAATCTGTGCTAGTAAGCGCAATACTTTTCAGAATATCTTGCTTCGAGGTTTCAATTTCATCTGCACCCAATTCTGGGTCTTCAGATAAATAAATCCCTTTTGCTCCTAAATTTTTAGCAAGCTCCATATCGGTAATTCTATCCCCCAAAACAAAAGAGTTTTCTAAATCATAAGCTTCAGAGAAGTATTTGGTTAACAGCCCTGTTCTTGGTTTGCGCGTTTCTGCATTTTCGTGTGGAAATGTTTTATCTATAAACACCTCAGAAAATATAACACCTTCTTTTTTGAAAGCATCTATTATTTTGTTTTGAGCAGGCCAAAAGGTATCCTCTGGAAAACTATCTGTACCCAAACCATCTTGATTGGTAACCATAACCAACTCATAATCCAACTCATTAGCTATTTTAGCCATGTATTGAAATACTTTGGGGTAATATTCTAACTTCTCTAAACTATCTAATTGATAATCCACCGGTGGCTCTAAAACTAAGGTGCCGTCTCTGTCTATAAAAAGTACTTTTTTCATGATATAGATTTTAAACTATCTATTAATAAGCTGTTCTCTTCTGACGTTCCAACCGTAAAACGCAAACAGTTTTCGCATCCAGGTTGGGTGGTTCTGTTTCTAATAACAATACCTTTATCTATTAATTGGTTGTAGCGCTTTGTGGCATCATCTACTTTAGCCAACACAAAATTAGCATCCGTTGGATATATTTTTGAAATAAAAGATACCGTTTGTAGGTTCGTTATCAACGCTTCTCTTTCTTTTAATATGCTAAGCACTTGTTGTTGGGTTAAATCATAATCTTTAAGCTGAAGAATTGCTTTTTGCTGCGTTAATTCGTTTACGTTATAGGGCGGCTTAATACGATTTAAAACGGATATTATTTCTTCGGAAGCATAACATATTCCCAAACGAATTCCTGCCATTCCATAAGCTTTTGAAAGGGTTTGTGTAACTATTAAATTTGGAAACTCATCCAATCGGCTCACCCAGCTTTCGTTATTTGAAAAATCGATATATGCTTCATCTATAATTACAATACCTTTAAAATTTTTAATCAGTTTTTCTATCGATTTGGCTTCAAAACTATTACCGGTTGGATTATTTGGTGAACATAAAAATAAGAGCTTAGAATTTGAATTAGCGATGTTTAAAATTTCATCAACTTTAGGTTGAAAACCAGCATCCAATTCAACACTTTTTATTGCAATGGCGTTAATATTAGCCAATACACTGTACATACCGTAAGTTGGAGGTAGTGTGATAATGTTATCTTGATTGGGTTCGCAAAATGTACGATATATTAAATCTAGAACTTCGTCGCTTCCATTTCCTAACAAGATATTTTTTTGAGGAATGCCCTTAATTTCAGAAAGTAAAGACTTAACCGACCTTTGTTGCGGGTCTGGATACCGATTTACGCCATTCTCAAACGGGTTTTCATTGGCGTCCAAAAACACCATATCATCACTATTGCCTTGAAATTCATCTCTTGCCGACGAATATGGTTTTAGGGCTTTTATGGTTGGTCTTATTAAATTTTGAATGTTCATTTTTTGCCTAGTAGTCCTCATAGGTTTTAAAAACCTGTGAGGACTTTTAAATTAAATTATTTGAGATCTTTTAAACGTATGCTTACCGCATTTTTATGAGCCTGTAAGCCTTCTGCTTCTGCCATTAACTCTATAGTCTCACCAATATTTAAAAGGCCTTCTTTTGATATTTTTTGGAAGGTCATAGTCTTCATAAAACTATCTAAATTTACCCCAGAATACGCTTTGCTAAAACCATTAGTTGGCAATGTATGATTGGTTCCAGACGCATAATCGCCTGCGCTTTCAGGTGTATAATCACCTATAAAAACAGAGCCTGCATTATTGATATTATCAACATAAAGGTCTTCGTTTTTACAACAGATAATATAATGCTCTGGACCATATTCATCAATTAATTCCAAAGCAGTAGCATCATCTTCAACATAAATTAATTTTGAATTTTCAATGGCTTTTTCTGCGATTATTTTTCGTGGTAAAGCCTGTAATTGTTTTTTAACTTGCTCTGAAACTTGGTCAATTAATACTTTAGAGGTTGATACCAAAATAACTTGACTATCTACACCATGTTCTGCTTGACTTAACAAATCTGAAGCTACATACGCCGCATTTGCAGTTTCGTCTGCAACAACCAACAATTCACTTGGGCCTGCAGGCATATCTATAGCAACACCATGTTTAGTGGCCAATTGTTTTGCTACAGTTACAAACTGATTTCCTGGACCAAAAATCTTGTATACTTTTGGAATACTTTGAGTGCCAAATGTTAATCCAGCTATGGCTTGTATTCCGCCTACTTTTATAATTTTGGTAACACCACATAGTTGTGCTGCAAACAAAATTTCAGGTGCCAGTTTACCTTTCTTATTTGGTGGCGAACACAATATTATTTCTTTACAACCTGCTATTTGGGCAGGAATTGCCAACATTAAAACGGTTGAAAACAAAGGTGCTGTTCCTCCAGGAATATACAATCCTACTTTTTGTATCGGGCGTTTCTCTTGCCAACAATCTACACCGTTAGTGGTTTCAATAGCTAATTTTGCTGTTTTTTGTGCTTTATGAAATACCTCAATATTTGCTTTTGCCTGTTTTATGGCATTTTTAAGATTTTCTGGTACTTCTTTTACAGCAGCTTCAATCTCAATAAACGTTACAATATTAGATGCTAATGCAACACCATCAAATTTATTGGTATACTTTTTAATTGCTGAATCCCCATCTTGTGAAACCTCGGTAAATATTTCGTTTACTGTAGCTTCAATAGCATCAACGGTTTGTGTTGGGCGTTTTAGGATCTCAGACCAACTTTTTTTATTTGGGTTTTCAATTATTTGCATAATTATATTTCTTTTAAAGCGATTATTCGCTTCGCTTTTAATGACATTACAGTACCATTTTTTCAATTGGGCATACTAAAATACCTTGTGCGCCTTTAGCTTTTAAATCGTCTATAACGCTCCAAAACTCATTCTTACTGATAACTGAATGTATCGAACTCCACCCTTCTTCTGCCAATGGCAAAACAGTTGGACTCTTCATCCCTGGTAAAACATCTATAATGGATTGCACCTTATCATTTGGTGCGTTTAACAACACATATTTAGAATTTCTACCTTTTAAAACCGATTGGATTCTAAACTGTATAGTTTCTAAAATAGCTTTTCGCTCTTCATTTAAGGTTGGAGATACCGCTAAAACCGCTTCTGATTTTAAAATGGTATCTACCTCTTTTAAATTGTTTTTAAATAAGGTACTGCCACTAGAAACAATATCAACAATAGCATCTGCTAAACCAATATTTGGTGCAATTTCTACTGAACCATTTATGATATGAAGATTTGCATTAACACCATTTTTATTCAAAAATTGCTTAACCGTATTAGGATATGAGGTTGCAATGCGCTTGCCTTCTAAATCTTTTATGCTATTATAATTATCTGCTTTTGGCACAGCGATACAAACACGACACGTTGAAAACCCTAGTTTTTCAACAATGCCTATACCTTCACCTTTTTCTATTAAAACATTTTCTCCAATAATAGCTGCATCCACTACACCATCTTTCAAATATTGAGGAATGTCTCCATTTCTTAAATAAAATACTTCCACCGGAAATCCTTTAGCCAAAGCTTTTAATTGATCTTTTCCATTATCAATAGAAATACCAATATCTTTTAATAAGCGCATAGAATCTTCGTTTAAACGACCCGATTTTTGCACTGCAATTCTTAATTTACTCATTATGTTCTTTTTATGAGTTTGAAACAATCATATTAGATTTTAAAAATAAAAACCCGCTTGATTGTCTCAAACGGGTTTAAAATATATTTTGATTTTATTCAATACATTTTCACTTCGCCTGAGAGCAAATATAAAAATGATGATGTAATTGAATAAAAGTCATGTTCTTTATTTATTTTTGCAAATATCTATAATTTCTATGATTAAATCCAAATTATAAATACATTTCTTAAAAAAATTCAATAGTAATAATATTTAAGTAATTAAAAACTAATACTTTTTTAAAAGAATATATTATGTATTGAATTTATTCTTTTTATTGATTTCCTAATATAATTGGCAAACCACTATCACCAGAACCAATCACAATAACTTTACTGTTAGGCGATTCTGACAACTTCATAGTAGCCTCAATACCTTTATCTTGAAGAATTTTATCTGTTAATGATGCACTTAAAATTTTATTAGATTTCGCCTTACCTTCTGCTTCAATAATTTGTTTTTGCGCTTCTTTTTCAGCAGTAACTAATCTAAATTCGTATTCTAAAGATTCTTGCTCTTGGCGTAATTTACGCTCAATAGCCTCTTTAATAGTATTTGGCAAAGTCACATCACGCACTAAAACTTCATTAAGTTGCACATATTGTTTCTCTAAAATCTTTTTAGTTTCTTCAAAAATTTCATCTTGAATAGCATCACGCTTACTAGAGTATAATTGCTCTGGGGTATAGCGCCCCACAACACTTCTTGCTGCACTTCTAATAGAGGGCATAATAACGCGTTGTAAATAATTTTGACCAAGAGATTGATGTAAGTTTCCTAAATCTTTATACACTGGTTCGTACCAAGCAGAAGCATCAATCTGGATTTCTAATCCGTTTGATGATAATACTTTCATTTTCTCAAAAAGTTCTTGCTGACGCACTTCATAGATGTAAACCTTATTCCACGGTGCTACAATATGAAACCCTTCTCCCATTGGTGGCTCATCAGTAACTACACCTTCTCCAAAAGTTTTAAAAAGAACTCCAGCTTCACCAGAATCTATGGTTACAGCAGACTTAGCTATTAGAACAAATAAAACAACTACTACTATTATTATTGGGAATGCAATTTTTGGTAATTTTTCCATTACTATTTATTTAAATTAATCCGTTATATTTTCTTATAAACCATTCGATGGATAGTGTTAATACTATCACACCTAAGAGGTATTTCCAATCAATCAAAGGTACGGTATTTTTATTGCTTTTTTGAATAGGTTTATAGCTTTGATTTGATGATAATTCTACAGCTAAATCCTCTAAATTATTAATAAAATAGGAAGCTCCTTTAGTGTTAGCACCTAATTGCCTTAGTTTTGCAACATCCGCATTTAAAAATTGTGCTTCAATATTATATTCTAAAACTTCAAAACGTCCAAATTTTGATATGTTATCACTTTTTGAACGCACCGTAAAATTATATTTTGAAGCCTTTAAACCGCTTAAATCTACTTGATAATTATTATTTTTTAGAATGAATGGTCGTATACTTTTTTCTTTTGAAACAATATCTTCAAGAATCAACTCTAAAGATTGACGCTCATCAAATTGATAGTTTTTATCAAAAGCTTGAGCTTTTAATATGATATTGGTATTCCCTGTATAAAACGATTCGTAATCTACCGTAAGTCTACTTTTTCTTTTATTGGAGGCTAAATATTGTACAAGTTTGCCAATAAAGTCATCAAATGAATTAAACGATGTTTCGTTTAAAAAACTTTGAGCGCGCCATTGCCATATATTCTCTCCAAAAATTATTCCTATTCTTTTACCATTATCTTCTAAAGTTGCTA
Source organism: Hyunsoonleella sp. 2307UL5-6 (assembly GCF_047345485.1). Taxonomy (NCBI): domain Bacteria; kingdom Pseudomonadati; phylum Bacteroidota; class Flavobacteriia; order Flavobacteriales; family Flavobacteriaceae; genus Hyunsoonleella; species Hyunsoonleella sp. 2307UL5-6. The sequence continues at coordinate 605,877 of NZ_JBLFEN010000001.1, forward strand.
ATAAAGGCTGATTTTTAGAAATCCCTAAGACTGTTTTTTCTAATAAAGTTTCAAACGAATCATCTTTAAAGGTTACATCACCAAATGGTCCTTTTAGTGGTGGAAACGATTCAAAATTTATGTCTTCAATTAAAAAAGGCGCATAATTTGCATTTAAATTAGCCTGAAAATCTTCGGTTTGCCCTGTAGCTGCTATACTAAATATTTTAGATGTTTTATTTAAAAAATATAAATCTGCTTTTGTACCAACCACTACCAAAGTGTTCTTATTTTCTTTATCTAATAACTCATAAATCCGCTTAAACTTAATATTTGGCTGATACAGTATAACTAATTGAAAATCATTTACTTTATCTAATATTCTGTAAGGATCAGTGATAACTACAGATCTCTGTTCGTTACTTTCTATACTTTTTTTAAAAGCGCCTAAATCTGGATGCAAAACATCACTTACTAACGCTATTTTTGTTTTTTGATCTATTACCTCAACAGCAAAGTTTTTTGTATTATTTACAGTGTTTTTTTCATTATTAATTGGTTGCAATGTTGCACTATAACTTTTTACACCCACGCTACTCGCTGGAAGCGTTAATGTTATAACTTTTGAATTGTCCTTTTTAGAAAAATTAAGCACTTTAGAATACAATACCTTATTTCCTTGACGAATAGAAAATGTTGAACGAATAGCGGTATCACCTTGATATACCACAATAGCCTCAACAGGAAATTTATTTTTCAGAAATGCATATTTATTTACATTAAGTTGTTGGATTTTAATATCGGTATAGGTTATTGTATCTCCTAAAATAATAGGATAAACAGGTTGTGTGTATGTGTTTGAAACTGAATAATCATTTCCAAATGTTTGATTGCCATCTGAAATTAAAACTATAGGCGCTACATTAGTTTTATAAACGTCTGAGATTTGACGTAATGCCTTATCGATATTACTTGATTTTGATTTAAAATCTAAACTATCTAATTGTTTTATATTGTCATCAAATGAAAATATTTCTACATCAAAATTTTTATTGATTTCCGAATTTTGTTTAAAATAGTTTAAAGCAGTTAATGCATTTTCACTCTGTTTTAAATGTGCTATAGAGTTTGAATTATCAACAGCTACAATAAGTTTAGGTTTTTCAGTGTAAATCTTTGTTTGAGTGAATTTAGGGTTAATTAGTAAAATTAAAATTGCAAATATTGATAAAAACCTTAGAAACGTTAATACTACAGGAAGTTTGCCTTTAAGTTTTGATTTATATGTATACTGAAAAAGCGCTACAAGTAGCGCTATTATTCCAGATACTATTATGTATAATACTGTTTCTGTTTGCATTAAATTTTTAACTACTGTAAAAAAGATGCTTTCCTTCGATGGGATGATTAAAATTAAGTTAACATACCACCATCAACATTTAGTGTTTGTCCTGTAATGTAAGCACTTAAATCGCTTGCTAAAAACACACATGCATTGGCTACATCTTCAGGTGCTCCACCTCTTTTTAAAGGAATACCAGCTCTCCAACCTTTTACAACGTCTTCATCAAGTTTAGCTGTCATTTCAGTTTCTATAAATCCTGGCGCAATTACGTTGCTTCTAATATTTCTGGAACCTAACTCTAAAGCTACAGATTTAGAAAAGCCTATGATTCCTGCTTTAGAAGCTGCATAATTAGTTTGTCCTGCATTACCTTTCACCCCAACTACAGAGCTCATATTAATAATTGAACCTTTGCGCTGTTTTAACATAGTGCGCTGTACTGCTTTCGTCATATTAAAAACCGACTTAAGATTCACCTCAATAACTTTATCAAAATCATCTTCCCCCATGCGCATAAGTAAGTTGTCTTTAGTGATACCAGCATTATTTACTAAAACATCTATACCACCAAAATCGGCTATAACATCTTCCGCTAGTTTTTGAGCTTCATCAAAACTTGCCGCATTACTTTGGTAACCTTTTGCGTTTACACCAGCTTCTTTTAACTCTTTTTCTAGTGCATTTGCAGCGTCAACAGAACTGCTATATGTAAATGCTACGTTTGCACCATGTTCTGCAAATACTTTAGCTATTCCTCTACCTATACCGCGACTTGCTCCTGTAATTATAGCTGTTTTTCCTTCTAATAATTTCATTTTATAGTTGGTTTATTAATGTCTTTTATTTTACTAAATTCTATTTAATCAAATATAATAAATACCTATTGGATGTTACAATAAAGCTAACGATTTTTAATATTTGCTGGATTTGGATTAAGGATTGAAAACTTCGGCTAAACTTAGCACAGGCTTCATATTTGAAATTCTATAGTTTAGATGTATTGAGTAAAGAAAACCTGACCCTTTGTGGCAAGGCCCAAATTAGTATCAAAAAAAATCCGTTAACTGATTTAGCTAACGGATTTTTTAATTTTATGAATTTATTACCCCATAACTTCGGCAACTTTTTTACCTATTTCTGCTGGTGAGTCTACCACATGAATACCACATGCACTCATAATTTTCTTTTTAGCTTGAGCAGTATCATCGCTTCCACCTACAATAGCTCCAGCGTGCCCCATAGTTCTACCTGCTGGTGCTGTTTCTCCTGCAATAAAACCAACAATTGGTTTTTTACTTCCGCTTTCTTTATACCAGTTTGCAGCATCTGCTTCTAGCTGACCACCAATTTCTCCTATCATTACTACAGCCTCTGTTTCTGGATCATTAATTAGCAATTCTACTGCTTCTTTTGTAGTAGTACCAATAATTGGATCTCCACCGATACCAATAGCTGTGGTAATACCTAAACCTTGTTTTACTACTTGGTCTGCAGCTTCGTAAGTTAACGTTCCAGATTTAGAAACGATACCAACTTTACCTTGCTTAAATACAAAACCTGGCATAATACCAACTTTTGCTTCACCTGGTGTAATTACGCCAGGGCAATTTGGACCGATTAAACGAGAACCTTTATCTTTTATGTAATTTGATGCTGTAATCATATCAGCAACAGGAATACCTTCTGTAATTGTAATTATCACTTTTATACCTGCATCAGCAGCCTCCATAATGGCATCGGCAGCAAATGCTGGTGGTACAAAAATAATAGTTGTATCTGCTCCTACTTGCTCTACAGCTTCTTGAACAGTATTAAATACAGGCTTCTCTAAGTGCGTGTTACCGCCTTTTCCCGGAGTTACACCACCAACAATATTAGTGCCATACTCAATCATTTGTTCAGCATGAAACGTACCTTCGCTACCTGTAAAACCTTGTACTATTATTTTTGAATCTTTATTTACTAAAACACTCATAAGTGATATTTTTTGTTTTTATTTTAAGTCTAGCAAAAGTAATTTATTAACGTCAAAATTTAAAGCAAATCTCTACAATTATTTAAATTCAACATAAATATTAACGTTTCTTTTGATTCTTGAGTTCTTTTAGAATTTCAGGTATTTTCCTAATGTATGCCATTTCTTTAAATTTCTCTCTAGCTTCAAATGCTGGTGATCCAAAATAGGCTTTATTTTCGTCAGTTGTGTGCCCTAGTCCAGATTGCGCATATATCTCTGTACCTTTGGCTATAGTAATACCACTTTTAACGCCTACTTGTCCCCAAATTGTTACATTATCTTCAACAACTACACAACCTGCTATACCTGTTTGTGAAGCTATTAAGCAATCTTTACCTAAAACGGTATCGTGCCCAATCTGTATTTGATTATCTAATTTTGAGCCCTCGCCTATTCGTGTATCAGCTGTAACACCTCTATCTATAGTACATGCTGCTCCAATATCTACATTGTTTTCTATAACAACGCGCCCTCCAGATTTTAGTCTATCGTAACCTTCTAGTCGTTTTTTATAATAAAAAGCATTTGCTCCTAAAACAGTACCTGCGTGTATGGTAACATTATTACCTATAACTGTATCATCATAGATACTAACGTTAGAATGAATAATACAATTATTACCAATTGTAACATTATGGCCTATAAAACAATTGGGCTGAATAGTTGTATTATCTCCAATTACTGCAGTTTTTGAAATAGTTGCGGTTGCCTTTATAAAAGGCCTGTAATAATCAGTTAGTTTATTAAAATCTCTAAAAGGATCATCACTAATAAGTAGTGCTTTCCCATCAGGACACTCAACTTTTTTATTAATTAAGATGATAGTAGCCGCAGATTGCAATGCTTTATCGTAATACTTTGGATGATCTACAAAAACAATATCTCCAGGCTCTACAACATGTATTTCGTTCATGCCTAAAACAGGGAAATTAGCATCACCAATAAACTCACAATCAATTAGTTTTGATATGTCTGCTAATGTTTGTGGTTTATTAAATTTCATAGGTTATAATTCATTAAATGACGCGTTTATGTACTCAAAGGTATTTTCATATTTAAATCTCCTATCTTTCATAGTCCAATTCATAATCATATAAATATGTTCTTCTCCTTCAACAAAGGCTACAACATAAAAAAAGTCTAATCCATCAACAATACCTTCCATCTTAAACTGTCTTGCTGGTAAATTATTGATATGCGTTAAACCATAATCTTGTATTTTAATATCTTCAATAACCTCTTGAAACATTTGTTTTTGAATATGCAAGTAGTTTTCTATTGGAGACAGGTTTTCATCATATTCTCCAAATTCTTTAAACCCATCAATAAAACTTTGCTTGTCTTCTTCTATCACAACAGTATATGTCTCTTTAAAAATATTTGCATATTCTAAAGAAGCCTCGTCGTGTAGACTAGGCATGTTTTTCATATACTTCGGAATACTAACTTTGTAAAGATTATCTATACTAATAGTTGAAAAATTACTTGCAGAAATTGACTCAGGCTGGTTTGAAGAACCTGAAAAATTGTCAACAGCCTGTTTAAGTTTATCTATACAACTCGAAAAAACTAATAGTGTAATTAAAACAAAAGAATACTTTACAATACGTTTCATTATTCCTTAACACGTTCTTTGTAAGTCCCTTTTTCTGTTTCTACTTTTATCTTATCGCCTTCATTTATAAATAAAGGTACATTTACAGTAGCGCCTGTTTCAACTGTAGCAGGCTTTGTAGCATTTGTTGCTGTATTACCTTTAACCCCAGGCTCTGTATGTGTAATTTCTAAAATTACGCTTGCTGGCATTTCAACTGAAAGTGGCGAATTATCTTCCGAATTTATAATTACAGTTACAACCTCTCCTTCTTTCATTAAATCTGGTCTATCTAAAGCTGCTTCTAATAAACGAATTTGTGTGTAATCTGCTTCATTCATAAAATGATAAAATTCACCATCATTGTATAAATATTGAAACTTATGCGTTTCTACGCGTACATCATCTAATTTATGTCCTGCAGAAAAGGTGTTATCAATTACTTTTCCATTGGTAACACTTTTTAATTTTGTTCTAACAAATGCAGGCCCTTTACCAGGTTTTACGTGTAAAAATTCAATAACTTTATAAATATCATTATTATATCTGATGCATAATCCGTTTCTAATATCACTTGTATTTGCCATAAATGTTTTATCTAATTTTTTAGTTTGATTTGAAATACCCTTTCATGATACCTCTGTGCGAATTTTTGATGAATTGAAGCACCTCATCACGCTCTGGAGTTGCTTCCATTTCAGCTTCAATAATTTCAGAAGCTTGTGTGTTGTTATAATTTTTTTGATATAAAATTCTATATATATCCTGAATTTCTCTAATTTTTTCTGTTGAAAATCCTCTTCGCCTTAATCCGACAGAATTAATACCAACATAAGAAAGCGGCTCGCGTGCTGCTTTTACATAAGGCGGTACATCTTTTCTCACCAAAGACCCACCAGTAACAAATGCATGGTTACCAACCGATACAAATTGATGTACAGCAGTCATACCAGCCAATACCACATAGTCTCCCACATTAATATGTCCTGCAAGCGTACTGTTATTTGAAAAAATACAATTATTGCCTACAATACAATCATGAGCAATATGACAATAGGCCATTATTAAGCAATTATTACCTATTACAGTTTTCATTCTATCTGCAGTACCACGGTTAATTGTAACACATTCTCTTATGGTTACGTTATTACCAATTTCTACAGTTGTATCTTCATCATTATACTTTAAATCTTGAGGAACAGCTGAAATTACTGAGCCAGGGAAGATGTTACAATTTTTACCAATACGTGCACCTTCCATAATGGTAACATTACTTCCAATCCAAGTACCTTCACCAATTACAACATTATTATTAATAGTTGTAAAAGGCTCTATAACTACATTTTTTGCAATTTTAGCGCCTGGGTGTACATATGCTAAAGGTTGATTCATATTTCTTTTATTATTTTACTTTAGAAATTTGCGCCATAAGCTCAGCTTCGGCACATAATTTACCATTAGCATACGCATAACCTTGCATATGACAAATTCCTCTTCGTATTGGTGTTATTAGCGAACATTTAAATATTAAAGTATCGCCAGGACTTACTTTTCGTTTAAATTTCACTTTATCCATTTTCATGAAAAATGTTAAATAATTTTCAGGGTCTGGCACTGTACTTAAAACTAATATACCGCCTGTTTGCGCCATAGCTTCAACAATTAAAACTCCTGGCATAACTGGTGCTCCTGGAAAATGACCTTTAAAAAACTCTTCGTTCATGGTTACATTCTTCATACCAACCACATGGTTTTCACTTAATTCAAAAACCTTATCTAATAATAAAAATGGTTGACGATGCGGTAACATGTCCATTATTTGAGTTACATCCATTAATGGCTCTTGGCTCAAATCTATATTTGGTACGTTGTTACGTCTTTCGTTTTTTATAATTTTAGATAACTTTTTAGCAAACTGCGTATTTACAAAATGCCCTGGCTTATTAGCAATAACTTTACCACGAATTCTTGTACCTACCAAAGCCAAATCTCCTAAAACATCTAGTAATTTGTGTCTTGCGGCTTCATTAGGATAATGCAAGGTTAGGTTATCTAAAATTCCATTTGGTTTTACAGATATATTCTCTTTATTAAAAGCTATGCGTAGTTTCTCCATAGTTTCTGGAGATAGAGGTTTATCTACATAAACAATAGCATTATTTAAATCACCTCCTTTTATTAAACCATGTTCTAAAAGCATTTCAATTTCATGTAAGAAACTAAAAGTTCTAGAGTTGGAGATTTGATCTTTAAAATCTGAAATTTGACTTAATGTAGCATTTTGAGTCCCTAATACTTTAGTACCAAAATCTACCATGGTAGTAATTTGATATTCTTTAGCAGGCATTACTAATATTTCACTACCGCTTTCTTCGTCTGTATATGAAATTACATCAGTTACTACAAACTCTTCTCTTGTAGCATCTAGCTCTACTATACCTGCGTCTTCAATTGCTTTAATGAAAAATTTTGATGAGCCATCCATAATTGGCGGTTCTGAAGCATTAAGCTCAACTATAACATTATCAACATCTAAGCCTACTAAAGCAGCAAGGACATGTTCGGATGTTTGAATGGTAACACCATTTTTCTCTAAACATGTACCCCTTTGTGTGTTTGTTACATAATTTGCATCTGCCTCAATAACAGGAGCTCCTTCTAAATCCACACGTTTAAAAGCCAATCCATAATTAGCTGTTGCTGGCTTAAGCGTTAATGTTACATTTTTACCAGTGTGTAATCCTACTCCTGTAAGAGACACTTCGTTTTTTATAGTTTTTTGTTTGTTTTCTGTATTAACTATTGCCATAGCTTTTTTCTATATCATTAAATTTCTTAATAATTTTTGGTAAATTTTTAAAATGCACATAAGACTTATTATAGTCACCATACGCTAATGCTGGCGATCCTTGTAAAACCTCGTTATCTTTTACATGTCGTCCAATACCTGATTGTGCTTGTATTTTTACATTATCACCAATTGTAATATGACCAACAATACCAACCTGACCACCTATTTGACAGTTTTTGCCAATTTTTGTAGATCCAGCTATACCCGTTTGAGCTGCAATAACCGTATTCTTACCAATTTCTACATTATGAGCAATTTGTATTTGATTATCAAGCTTTACGCCTCTTCTAATAATTGTAGAACCTAGCGTAGCTCTATCTATAGTAGTAGCAGCTCCAATATCAACAAAATCTTCTAAAATTACATTTCCTGTTTGTGGTACTTTTTGGTATTCCCCTTTTTCGTTAGGCGCAAAACCAAAACCATCTGCACCTATTATAGCGCCAGAATTTATAACACAGTTGTTACCAACAATACATTCTGAATAAATTTTAGCCCCTGCAAATACCAAGGAGTTGTCTCCAATTTTTACATTATCGCCTATATATGTGTTTGGGAAAATTTTGACATTTTCTCCAATAGTTACGTTTTCTCCAATATATGAAAAGGCACCTATATATATGTTTTCGCCGTATGAAGAAGATTCAGCAATAAAAGAAGGTTGCTCTACTCCAAACTTATTAAGCTTTACTTGATTGTAATATTCTAAGAGCTTAGAAAAAGATTTATAGGCATCTTCAACTTTAATTAAGGTTGTAGAAATTTTATCTTCAGGCTCAAATGTTTTATTAACTATAGTAATTGAAGCCTTGGTAGAATAAATATAAGATGTGTATTTAGGGTTTGCCAAAAAGGTTAATGCGCCTTCTACACCTTCTTCAATTTTTGCCAGTTTAGATACTTTTACATTTGCATCTCCAACTATATCTCCTTCTAATATGTCTGCTATTTGTTGTGCTGTGAATTTCACACGTGTTGTGTTAGTTTGATTGTTTAGTTTAAGCAAAAATAGGAAAAATGTACCAAAGTTATAACGCCCTGTTTTTTAAGATATTCTATGGTTGTGAACAATTTTTGAATATCTAATAACGCCTTTAGATTTATTTAGGATAGCATATATAATATTTGGTTACTGGCTTTGACAATGCTTTCAAATTTAAATGATCGGATGCTTTTACAATATCTTGAATTTTTCCTGACTTATATAGAATATTAATATTCTGCTTTTTTGTTTGATATGCTTGATGATGAATTTCATCAGAAAACACAAAATATGTTGCATCACTTTTACTAATACTGTGTTTTTTTATTAAGGCATTAATGTGTTTTTCTAAACTTAAAGCTTTAATAGGTTTATTTTTTATTTTAATCTTTAATAAATCTCTATTAATCACCATATCACACAAGTTTCTAAGTACAAAATCGTCATGGTACTTCCACTCTTTCATTGCAGATACAATATCATAATCATCTAACTCATAAAAAATATCAAGTGTTTTATTAGTAAAACTTTCTAAAGAAATATCGTTTTGTAAAAAATATTTTAAAGGTGTACTAGCGTGTAATTTTACACCATTATTAGTAAGCGCTTTAGCTCTTGATAGTACACGAATTAATAACTGTTCAGCCACTAAACCAGTTTTATGTAAATATACTTGCCAATACATAAAACGGCGTGCAATAATAAATTTCTCTACACTGTAAATGCCTTTTTCTTCAACTACTAAGTTGTCGTCTATAACGTTTAGCATAGTTATTAAACGCTCGCTATTTACATTACCTTCAGCTACTCCTGTATAAAAACTGTCTCGTTTTAAATAATCTGCTCTATCAATATCTAATTGGCTAGAAATAAGCTGGCACATAAACGGGCGCTCGTATTCACCTTTAAAAATTTTAATGGCAAGCGTTAAACTTCCGTTAAATTCAACATTTAAACGCTCCATAAATAACAGCGATATTTGCTCATGAGATATGCCGCTAACAATACTATGCTCCATAGCATGAGAAAATGGCCCATGACCAATATCATGCAATAAAATTGCAATATACAGCGCCTCTTCTTCTTCTTTAGAAATTGTAACTCCTTTAAAACGAAGTATATTGATAGCTTTCTGCATTAAATGTACACAACCAATGGCATGATGAAATCGTGTGTGATGTGCACCTGGATATACCAAATGAGACATTCCCATTTGCGTAATTCGCCGTAACCTCTGAAAGTATTTATGCTGTATAAGATCAAAAATTAACGAATTTGGAATAGTAATAAATCCGTAAATTGGGTCGTTTAGTATTTTAAGTTTATTCAAACTTTAAATGTTTACATTAGTTATTACAAATATAAATATATGAAGTCCAACTATTGGGCATCACAACATAAAATAGACATAGCATGATTAATATTCTTTGGGTTGATGACGAAATAGATTTATTAAAACCACATATTTTATTCCTTGAAAAGAAAAACTATAAGGTGACGACGTGCAATAGCGGTACTGAAGCTATTGATATCATTGAAGATACAAATTTTGATATCGTATTTTTAGATGAAAACATGCCAGGATTAACAGGATTAGAAACCTTACATGAAATTAAAGAAAAAAAAGATAGCATTCCAGTTGTGATGATTACCAAAAGTGAAGAGGAATATATAATGGAGGAAGCTATTGGAAATAAAATAGCTGACTACTTGATAAAACCTGTAAATCCAAATCAAATTTTGTTGAGTTTAAAAAAGAATCTAGACCACTCAAGATTAGTATCTGAAAAAACAACATCTAATTATCAACAAGAATTTAGAAAAATAGCTATGGATATGGCTATGGTAAATTCTTATGAAGATTGGGTAAGTTTATATCAAAAATTAATTTATTGGGAAATTCAACTTGAAGATATTGAAGACGCTGGCATGTTCGAGATTTTAGAATCTCAAAAAACAGAAGCCAATATCCAGTTTGGTAAGTTTATAGAAAAAAATTATCCAGATTGGTTTGATGATTATGATGCACCTGTAATGTCTCACACTCTTTTTAAAGAAAAAATTGCTCCAGAGTTAAGTAAAGAACAGCCTACTCTATTAGTTGTAGTTGATAATTTAAGGTATGACCAATGGAAAGTTTTTGAACCCATAATTAATAATTATTACAAAAAAGAGCAGGAAGAAGCTTTTTTTAGCATTCTTCCAACTGCTACACAATATGCAAGAAATGCTATTTTTTCTGGATTAATGCCCAGCGAAATGGAAAAACTATACCCTCAATATTGGAAAAACGATACTGATGACGGTGGTAAAAATTTACACGAGGCCGACTTTTTAAAAACACAAATGCAACGTCTTGGACTTAATGATTTTAAGTGTGGATATCACAAAATAACCAATTTAAAAAATGGTAAACGTTTAGCAGATAATTTTAAAACATTAAAAGAGAACGACTTAACTGTAGTAGTATATAATTTTGTTGATATGCTATCACATTCTAAAACAGAAATGGATGTTGTTAAAGAATTAGCATCAAATGATAAAGCCTACAGGTCATTAACACTAAGTTGGTTTAAAAATTCGCCTTTATTAGAAATGATTCAACAAGCACAACAGTTAGGATTTAAATTAATTTTAACCACAGATCATGGTACTATTAATGTAAAAAATCCATCTAAAGTTATTGGTGATAGAGATACCAGCTTAAATTTACGCTATAAAACAGGTAGAAGTTTAACGTTTGATAAAAAAGATGTGTTGGTAGCTGATGATCCTAAAAATATACATTTACCAGCTATAAATATGAGTAGCTCTTTCATTTTTGCTAAAAGTGATTTGTTCTTCGCTTATCCTAATAATTATAACCATTATGTTAGTTATTATCGAAATACGTATCAACATGGTGGCGTTTCATTAGAAGAAATGATAATTCCCTTCACAGTTTTTAGCCCTAAGTAGCTCTTAATCATCCTTGTAATACAAAAAACATCGACGAAACGCGTTTTTTCTTTGAATTTATAGAAATTATTGCTTAACTTTGTGAATAAGGTTTATTAAAATTGGAAATTACTTATAGTTTAAATGAAGTTGATGATGTAGCTAAAAAGCTCATTAATAATGTAGACGCTAAAACTATTTTATTATATGGTAAAATGGGTGTTGGAAAAACAACGCTCGTTAAACGTATAGCAAAAGCTTTAGGAAGTGACGATGACGTAAGTAGCCCCACCTATTCTATAGTTAATGAGTATAAAATAAAAGATGGAATGTTATATCATTTTGATTTATATAGATTAAATGATATAGAAGAAGCCTTTAATTTTGGAATTGAAGACTATTTATATTCTAAACATTGGATTGTAATAGAATGGCCAGAATTAATACAACAACTATTATTAAAAGAAAAATATAATAATGTGTTTTTAGAAGAAAAAACGCAAAATGTTAGAACACTAAAATTAACCAAACAAAAACAACCACAGCAAGAGTAAACTTACATAACTACTACATACGATTAAAACGATACGGTAAATCCACAACATAATTTTTAAAAAACTATGTTTTTAACATATTTTTAACATTTATACCTGTAAGCACCCCGATTCGTAACATATATTTGAGGTATTAATTAATTAAATCCCTTAAAGAAATGAAAATTAAAAAGTATGTTATTGCAACCGCAATTTTTGGAGGAATGTTATTTTTAGCTAACGCTGTTAACACTTACACTGTAGATGTTGAAGAAACAGCAAAAATCGATAGAACGAGAATCAAACAAGCTCCAAACGGGTAAAAAAAAATATATAACAGGAACTGTAATAGCTACTATAATAGCTATTACTCCTTATTTATTTTATTTATATGAAAGTGTTCCACAAACAAAATTGTGGAGCACTTTTTTATTTGATTTTAATAGTAATTACTATGAAAGTGCGCAAACAGCTTTTTGGATTCTAACTGGTAAAATTATACCCATTTATTTACTGTTGATATGGTTTTTCACATGTCGCCATTGGTGGTTTCATGTTTTACTAGTACCGATTGCAATGTATACATTTCAAGTAATGAATATATTAAATGATGATTTATCATATGTTGATGAATTTCAAATGATTTATATGATTCCTATAATGGCTATTATCATTCCCTCTATCTATTTGATAAGAGCTAGAATTTTTAATAAAATAAACGACGCTACAAAATCATTAGAAGAGTTTGAAGAGGAATTTAAAATATCTCCAAAAAACTTTTGGGATAAAGTAAAACAGTATTTTTAATAATTATTACTTTTCTAGTCTGTCACGTTCACCTAGTTCAATATCATCTTTTTTAACTTGAAGTCTATAATTACCAAACTTATAATTAAAACCAACTACAAACAGTCTGTTTTCTAAATTAGAGTTTGAGAACCAATCTTGATTTAAGTATCTCGTAGTTTGAGTAAAATTTCTAGTGTTAAATAAGTCTCTAATTCCAATATTTAAAGAGGCTCTATTTTTCCAAAATGTTTTATTTAGGTTTATATCTACCCCTAATCTACTACTAATATCACTAGGGCCATTAAATATAGAGCTAATATAGTCTACACCAACATCAGCAGTTAAACTATTATCTTTTAAAAAATTAAAATAGTTAGTTACGTTTGCATATACAGACCACCTTTCATTACTCAAGAGTTCGTTAGTACTACCAAGAGCAAAAAAATTATTTTCATAAAAAAATAGCGAGGATAACACATACAAATTCCAATGTTTGGTAATGCTTGTATAGGTAGTAAAGTCTAAACCATAAGATTCGTTATGGTCTATGTTCGTAAAAATGTATTTAAGCAATCTATTATCATTATCTTGAACAGGTAACTCCAATGTAGGGTTATTTTCGTAACGGTAATAAGCTTCAAACGTAAAAGTGTTATTAATTGTATAGCCTAAGATAAAACTATCATCAATTTCTGGCAATAAATTTGGATCTCCTGTTATAAAAGCGTTATCGTTTAAAAAATATCTAAACGGATTTAACTGTCTATATCTAGGTCTATATATGCGTTTATTATAACTAAAATAAATCTCATCATCATTTTTTAATCTATTTAACACGTAAAAAGAGGGGAATAAATTTGTATAATTATTAATAGTTGTTGTGTTGTTGACTTGAGATTGACCTTCAGTTTCTGTAATTTCAACTCTTAAACCTGCTTTTATACTCCAACGTTCCCAGTCTTTTTGATAGCTTGTATACGCAGCGTAATTTTTTTCATCGTATATAAAAACATCAGAATTATTAAAATCTTCTTCTCTCGTTCCGTTTTCAAAACTAAATTGGTCTAAGATGTTATCAGAATCTATACGAACTGCTTTTAGTCCTATTTCTAATATTGAGCCGTCTTCAGAAGGTAATTTATAGTCTATTTGGCCCGTCACTAATTCAATTTCCTGATCAGAAAACGTTTGAAACCTATTATCTCTAAAAGACGATGTTGTATTAGGTAGAAAATAACCCGTATCTACATTTTGAAATTCAGAAAAGTCATAATTAGTGTGATGCAAATCTATAGATAATTGCTCATCCTCTCTTTTAAATTTATGAATATAACCCAAAGAAAAAGCAAGGTTAAATTTTTCAGAGACTAAATTATTAAAGGTTCTAAAAGAAGAGTCTAAAACCTTATTAGCCCCAAAAACGTCTGTTAAGCTATTAACTCGTGTTTTAGAATTATCTCTTGGCGCTATTAACGTATTTGCAGAAAAATTTAAACTATTCCTATCATCAAAATCATAATTTAAAGTTCCTGTAATATTTTGGTTATCAGATTCTTTATCTCTTCTAAAATCGGTTTCCCAAGTAGATGTAACCGTATTGTTATCAATAAAGTTAACCTCTTCTAAATTATTTCTAAAATCTTTTCGCGGGCTAATATTATAATTAACATAAGCACTTAATTTTTTAGATTTAAAAAAGTGACTTGTACCCAAAGAAAATTTTGGAAATTGAAATCCCTGTTGGTAATTTCCAAAAACACTACCATGATACCCTGCAATAATATTTTTACTTGTTTTTATGTTAAGTACTGCACCACCTTCGGCATCATATTTAGCTGGTGGGTTAGTTATAACTTCAATAGTTTTTATATTATTAGCTGGTGTAGCTTCTAACAGTTGCAATACTTCAGCACTTGATAAATGTACGCGCCTATCGTTAATATAAACTATAGGAGGTGTGTTTTTAACAGAAATTGAACCATCACTTACAATAACACCAGGGGTGTGTTTTAACACATCTAAAACATTAGAGTTGGAGAGTGTAGAATTCTCTATATCAAAAATTAATCTATCAACTAAACGCTTTACTGTTGGTCGTTTTGCAGTGACTACCACACCTTCAAGATTTTCATACTGCTCATTTAAGATAATATCCTTAAAATTCACATTACCAATTAACTTAATTTTACTAGAAAATTTGTTATATCCTAAATAACTGATTTTTATAATATAGGTTGATGGTTTTAAATTTTCCAACTTAAAAAAACCACTATCTTCAGTTGTTGTTCCTGAGATTATATTAGAACCCACAGTATCCTCAATAACTACATTAGCATAAGGTATTGGTACATTGTTTTTATCTTTAACAACCCCTTCAATAATATAGCTTTGAGAGAACCCTGTTAAGAAAGACAAAAAAAATAAGAGAGATGTAGTTATAAAACGCATAGACTATTACTAAACAAAATTAGAACAATTAAATTGAAACTAAATGGGTAAATACCACATATTATTTGTTGCTTACTCTTACAAAATTAAATTAATAGGTAAAACAACTAAATAATTCTCTTTCAAAATATATAATACCCAAAAATATTTGTAATTTCAATTTTGCTAAATATACCTATGATGTCTGAATCTTTGTCGCCATTTACTAAGCAACAACTACTTCCACAAGAAGAAAAACTAGAAATTTTAAAACATAAACGACAATTATATATTGGCGTACCAAAAGAAACTACGCACCAAGAGAATCGTATTTGCTTAACACCCGATGCTGTATCTGCTTTAGTAAGTAATGGTCATAAAGTTTTAATTGAATCTGGAGCTGGAAAAGGAGCAAGATTTAGTGATAAAGATTATAGTGAAGCTGGGGCGAAAATCTCAAACGACACCTCCAAAGTATATTCGTGCCCAATGGTGTTAAAAGTAGAGCCACCAAGTTTAGAAGAAATTAATTTGATGAACCCGCAAGCAATTTTAATTTCTGCGTTACAACTAAAAACAAGAACTAAGAAGTATTTTGAAGCTTTAGCCGCAAAACGTATTACAGCCTTAGCTTTTGAATTTATAAAAGATGAAGATGGTACATACCCTGCAGTTCGTTCATTAAGTGAAATTGCGGGTACAGCTTCTGTTTTAATAGCGTCAGAATTATTGTCCAATGATAAAGATAGTTTGGGCTTAATGCTTGGGAATATTAGTGGCGTACCTCCTATTGAAGTAGTTATTTTAGGTGCCGGAACCGTTGGAGAATATGCTGCAAGAAGTGCCATTGGTTTAGGTGCAGGAATTAAAGTTTTTGATAATTCTATAACTAAGCTTAGGCGTATACAAACCAACTTAGGAAGATCATTATTTACTTCAACCATACAACCAAAAAATTTACTCAAAGCCTTAAAAAGATGTGATGTGGTTATTGGTGCGGTAAGAGGCACTAATAGAGCGCCTGTTGTTGTATCTGACAGCATGGTGGGGCACATGAAAAAAGGAGCTGTTATTATTGATGTAAGTATAGATATGGGCGGTTGTTTTGAAACTAGTGAAGTAACCTCTCACTTAAAACCTACATTTGTTAAACATGGTGTAATTCATTATTGTGTGCCAAATATACCTGCCAGATACTCAAGAACAGCATCTGTTTCTATTAGTAACATTTTTACACCTTATTTAATGAAAATTGCTGAAGACGGCGGTATAGAAAATTCCTTAAGGTTTGACAAAGGTTTAAAAAATGGGTTGTATTTTTACCACGGAATTTTAACAAATAAATCTGTTGGCGAGTGGTATGATTTAAAACACAGTGATATTAATCTATTGATTTTTTAAAGCCTACTTCTCCCCCATTCAATTACTATAAATGAAACTAATACAACGTATAGGCTATTATTTAGGTGGCTTTTCTATTGGGCTAGTAATTCTGGCTTTTTTTTTAAGTGGCAAAAAAACCTCTTGTGCCTATGGCCCTGAAGCAAGAGTGCTAAAGAATATTACTTCAAAACCTTTTAAATATTCAGAAGCTATTTTAAATAAACTAGATACATTAAAGATTAATGAATTATTAAAAACAGGAGATGTTAATTTCTCAAAAAGTACACCTCGACAAACACCTTGCGGTATTTACTTAATTGAAAATGAGTTGAATGATAAAGAGATTGAAATATCAGTTCAAAACTGTGATAGTTTAGTAACCATCATAAATTTATCTTCTATAGAATGATAAAGCGTGTATTTGATTTTATTTTTGCTCTACTAAGTTTAATTATTTTATTCCCTATTTTATTTTTAATTGCTGTAATTATAACCTTAAACTCTAAAGGTTCTGCTTTATTTATTCAAGAACGCGTTGGGCAACATAACAAACCATTTAATATATATAAATTTCGTACTATGTATGTTAAGTCTCAAAAAAAAGGACTTTTAACTATTGGAGATCATGATGCTAGGGTAACAAAATTTGGCTATTTCTTAAGAAAATATAAAATTGATGAATTCCCCCAACTTTTAAATATTATTAAAGGTGATATGAGTTTTGTTGGCCCAAGACCAGAATTGAGGTATTATGTTAACTTTTATAAACCAGAAGACTTAATTATTTATAATTTAAAACCAGGTATTACTGGATTAGCTTCTTTAAAGTACAGAAATGAGGTAGAATTATTAAAAAAAGCAGATGATCCTGAAGCTTATTTTATAACTACAATTATTCCTGATAAACTTAGGTACAATAAACTATACTTAAAAAAACGAAACTTCTTTTTTGATTTAAAATTGATATTAATAACAATATTTCGTGTAATTTTTAGGTAATTATTTAATCAACTTTGGATTATCCTTTTATTATTGATATTTTTCGAATGTTATAATAAGTTTAAAATCAATGACTAATCCCAATTTTGAAAGCATTAAAAATTTACTTGATACTTCTGGTTTATTATCCAAAAATACGATACCACAAAAAACGCCTATAAACTATGATTTTTCAGGTGAAACCCTTTTAATAACTGGAGCTGCTGGCTCTATAGGAAGTGGCTTATGTAATTTATTATTTACTTCTAATTTTAAACGTTTGATTTTAGTTGATAATGCTGAAACTCCTCTATTTTACTTAAAAAACAGTATAAATCTTAAAGAAAAAAATAATGTTGAGTTTATACTGGGTGATATTAGAGATAAACCTCAAATGTCTTATATTTTTGAAACCTTCAAACCCACTTACATTTTTCATACTGCTGCATATAAGCATGTATCAATAGTTGAAGAAAACCCCTTTGCAGCCATTAAAACTAATATTCTTGCAACAAAGTTACTTTCAAAATTGGCAATAGAGCACAACTCTAAACGTTTTATATTTATTTCTACAGATAAAGCTGTTAACCCAGTTGGAGTTATGGGGATGACAAAATTAATTTCTGAAAACTATCTATCACAACTCAATAGTAATACAACACAATTTATTTCTGCTCGCTTTGGTAATATTTTTGGCTCAAATGGATCAGTAGTACCATTATTTATAAGTCAACTTAAAAATGGAAAAGATATAACTATTACTAATAAAAATGTTAGTAGATTGTTTATTGATAAAACCAAAGCTTGTCGTTTAATATTAGAGTTAGTAAAACTTGATATGCTTAATTATGCAAAAGTTTCTTTTGAAATGGGTGCACCTATTAGAATAATAGATTTAGCTAAAGTACTTATTTCTGAATTTGAAACTATCAAAAAAACGTCTGCTAAAATTAATATTTCAGAGTTATCAGAAGGTGAAAAGTTACATGAATCGATTATCTCTAAAAGCGAACAATTAATCTTAACCTCAAATAAAAACATATATTATATAGCTGAAAATCATCATAAAATAGACTTACAAGAACTTGAAACTATCAACCAGAATACAACTAATTATGATGTTAAAGACATCCTCAAAAAACTATGTAAAACCTAAGCTAGCTTTCTCCTTTTTTTCTCTTTTTTAATAAGGTTTAGCTCTCTTCCTGTTTGTCCAGCAACTGAAGTATTTTCTTCAGCCCGTCTTATTAAATAAGGCATAACATCTTTAACTGGGCCAAAAGGCATATACTTAGCCACATTATAACCTAAATGTGACAAGTTAAAACTAATATGATCACTCATACCATATAATTGTCCAAACCAAACACGAGGATCATTATTTAAAATCTGGTTTTTAGCCATTAACTCTGTTAGTAAATATGAGCTTTCCTCATTATGTGTGCCTGCAAAAACCGATATACAATCTAAATGTTCAATAATATATCGTAAACCAGTATTAAAATTTTCATCGGTTAGCTCTTTACTTTTGCATATTGGCGATTCGTAATTCTTATCTTTTGCACTTTCATTTTCTTTTTCTATATAAGCACCTCGCACTAGTTTGTAACCAAGATAGTACCCTTCAGCTTTTGCTCTTGCGTGTTCTTTCTGCAAAAAAGTCATTCTATCATGTCTGTACATTTGCAAGGTATTATAAACAACAGGTTTTTCTGTATTATATATTTTCATCATTTTAGTTACTAAAGCATCAGCTGCATCTTGTATCCAACTTTCTTCAGCATCAATTAAAACTGCAACATCATACGCCTTTGCCTTTTTACATACCGCATCAAAACGAGCCTCTATCCTTTTCCATTCTTCAATTTCATTATTATTCAATTCTAAATTTTTATTTTTCTTTTCATATAAACCAAAACGTCCAAAACCAGACGGCTTAAAGACTGCTATAGGTATAGCATCCAAAGCTTTTGCAAATTCTATAATATTTAAAACAGTATCTAAGGCACTATCAAACTCCTGTTCATTTTCTTTACCTTCAACTGAATAATCTAACACAGAGCTTACACCTTTATCATACATGCTATGTATTACTGGTAAACAATCTTCTTCATTTATCCCTCCACAAAAATGATCAAATACGGTTGAACGAATTAAACCTTCAATAGGCAAATTTGCTTTTAAGGCAAAATTTGTAGCTGCAGTACCAATTCTAACTAATGGCTCAATTGATATCATCTTAAATAAAAAATAAGCGCGTTCTAGTTGAGAATCATTTTTTAAGCTAAAAGCAATCTCAGTATTATCAAAGGTATTCTTGTTAATCATAATCTACTTTTTCACAAAGATAATTATACTCAAATTACCTTTTTTGTTAAAAACTACTTAATTTCGCAGGCTAATAATCAAGTGATTTTTTATGGATTCCATAACAGCAAATAATGGCATTATTCATTTTAACAACGTGTGTTATCCAAAACTCAACACACATATAAAAGAACATAATTTCTCAAAAATTTTTATTCTTGTTGACAGCAATACTCATGAGTGTTGTCTACCATATTTTATGTCTAATTTAGAATATAAAGGTAGCATTGAAATTATAGAAATTGAAGCTGGAGAAATTCATAAAACTATTGATACTTGTGTTGGAGTTTGGAACACCTTATCTGAGTTAGATGGTGATAGAAAAAGTTTACTTATAAATATTGGTGGTGGTGTTGTTACAGATTTAGGAGGGTTTGTAGCTTCAACATTTAAAAGAGGTATTGCTTACATTAATATACCTACATCTTTATTGGCAATGGTAGATGCCTCTGTAGGTGGAAAAACTGGTGTAGATTTAGGAACTTTAAAAAACCAAATAGGTGTTATAAGTACTCCAGATATAGTTTTAATTGACACTAATTATTTAGATACATTACCACAAGAACAAATGCGATCTGGGTTAGCTGAAATGTTAAAACACGGACTAATAAGTAGTGAAGAATATTGGAACAAGTTTACTAATTTTTCTGAATTATCATTAAAAGATTTAGATGTTTTAATTTACGAATCTGTACTTATAAAAAAGGCTGTGGTTGATGCTGATCCCTTTGAAAACAGCTTAAGAAAAACATTAAATTTCGGGCATACTCTAGGACATGCTATAGAGTCTTATTTTTTAAGTAATTCTAGTAAAAAAGATTTATTACATGGGGAAGCTATTGCTATAGGTATGATTTTAGCCCTTTATATATCAGAAAAACTGGTTGGTTTTCCAACTCTAAAATCCCAAAGTATTAAAGATTTATTTAGAACATACTATGGAAAAGTTGATTTTAATGATGAAGACTATGATCCAATAATTGAGCTCTTAAAATATGATAAAAAGAACTCTCATGGAAACATAAACTTTGTTTTACTTGAAGATATTGGAAAAGCTAAAATTGATTGCTTAGTGGAGGAGTCACTAATCCTAGAAGCGTTTAAATATTATTTAAAATAAAAAAAAGTATTAAAAAAACCAGTTAATAGTTTTATTAACTGGCTTTATATTTATAGTAATTGTTTTAGAACCACCGTTTTTTTGTTGGTGTACCATAGTAACCATATTTAGCACCGTATCCAAAATTTGATTGTTTAACATCATTTACTACCAGCATCATTCCATTTAATTTTTTATCATCATGAAGCTCATTAGCAAAATTCAATATTTCTTTTTCTGTATAATTAGCTCTAGTAAGGTATATTGTATGTCCAGCATACTCACTAATTAAAATGGTATCTGTTACTAACATTGAAGGTGCTGTATCAACAATTACATAATCATATTGTTGTGATACACTATCAAACAATTCTTTAACCCTATCTCCCATTAACAACTCTGCTGGGTTTGGTGGTACTTTACCAGAAAGTAAAACATCAACTTTAATATCATTTATTAAATGTGTGTTGATAGTGTCTTCAACTTTAATAGAATCATCTACTAAAAACTCTGTTAAACCATTTTTAGCATCTTTATCATTTACCTTATTTTTTATAGCCGTGAAAATTTGTGGGTTTCTTATATCTGCACCTATAATCAAAACATTTTTTCCTGTATTGGCAATGGTTAAAGCCATATTCATACTAAAAAACGATTTACCTTCACCATTTATAGTAGAAGTAACAAAAATCACATTATCATAATTTTCAACTTTTCTTCCTTTACGAATATAATCAGCGTTAGTTCTAATAATTCTAAAGGACTCAGATAAGATTGATCGGTCATTTTTTTCAATTAAAAACTTATCACTTTTAGACATTCTAGGAAGTTCACCTAAGACAGTCATATTTTTAAGAGCCTTTTGAAGATCTTCTTTATTATGAATTTTTGTATCTAAAATATCTGAAGTGTACATTACACCAAATGGTATACATAAGCCTACTAATAGTGCAGCAATAAATGTCATTTTTTTATTTGGCGATACAGGAAAACCACTGCTATAGGCATTATCAATAATTTTAACAGAAGAAGATGTAGAGGTTAGTGATATTGCTGCTTCCTCTCTTTTTTCTAATAAGAAAAGAAATAACGATTCCTTCGTACCCTGTTCTCTTTCAATATCTCTAGATTTTCGCACTTGTCCTGGTACTGCATAAACTTTTGAATTTATTTCGCTATATCTATTTTGAAGGCTTTTCATTTTCACCTGCGTAGATTGAGCCAAATTACCAAGGCTTTGATTTAAACTACTTTTAAGTGTAGCTAACTGCTGATTTAAGTTAGTAATAATTGGATTTCGCTCGGTTGTTGACCCTTTTAGTAAATTATTCTTTTCACTAAGTATATCGTTATATTTATTTGTTAAATTTGTTATTGCAGAATTAGCTAAACCAACATCTGAAGGTATATAGTTATTACTTGATGCGTTAGTATCACCAATAACGTTTCGCATATAACTAATTTGATTCAATTCTGTTTTTGTTTCAGACAATTCTTGATCTATTTGAGCACTGGAATTAAGGTATAAATCAACCTCAGAGGTAATATTAGTTAATTTATTGGCCGTTTTAAATCTTTCAATTTTATCATCAACACTAGATAAATCAGTGGCTATCTTATTTATCCTATCATCTATAAAATTAGAGGCGTTTTTTGACCTTCGATTTTTATCCTCCATTGAGGTTCTATTATACTCTGAAACTAAAGTATTAAGTACAGCAATAGCTCTATTTTTATTTGTGTCTTTTAAGGATAAGTTTATTACTTTAGAAAACTCTTTAATTTGATTTATAGATACTTTTTCTCTATAATACTCTGCAATTTTATATACAGGACTAACTTTTACAGACAAAAATTTATCTTTAACTACATTAAAATCACTAAATTTTGGAGTGATAATTACTTCTCCTACAGGTGTTTCTATTGCTTTTCCAAAATAGGATTTCTTAGGTAATTCATTTTCATCAAATTTAACATTGAAAGCTTCATTTGATATAAATTCTATAGTAAACTTAAAATTTGCTTGATTAACTATCGAATCACTTGCAATAAAATTGATATTAACAGGTGCGTTGTTAAATAATTGCGTATTGTGAAATCGTCCAATATACCCAAATTGTTTATTTAATGATAGTTTTTCAACAACACTTTCCATTAACTTTCTAGATTTCAAAATCTCTATTTCGTCCTCAGTCTTTTTATTTTCTGCATCAGAAAAACTTTGCAAGTCTCTAAGTAGTTCTTTACCAGGAGTTCCAGAATTATTATCGCCAATCAACATTATTTTAGCTTGAGCACTATATACAGGTTCTGTATATCTTAAATGAAAATAAGCTAAAACTGAAAACACAAAAGCACTTAATATAAACCACTTCCAATGCTTTGCGTACCTAAAAATAGCCTTTTTTAAGTTAAAATCTGTTTGGGAAACTTTAGTTTTATCTGTTATATCCATTGGTTTTCACTATCAATTTAGTTGTGTAACTAAAATTATGGTAGAAGTAATTAGAATAGAAGCAATAGATATTGCTGTTGTTGTTCTAGAATCTAATGTCGATGTACTTATAGCAGACTTATTTGGTTCTACATAAACAATATCGTTTTGAGTAAGATAATAAACAGGTGAGTTAAATAGCTCCTTATTGGTTAAATCTACTTTAGTATAAGTTTTGGTGCCTTGAAAATCTCTTATCACGGTTATATTATCTCGTTTCCCCTTAATAGTTAAATCCCCTGCAAGAGCTATGGCTTCTAATAACGTAATTCTTTCACCAGAAATTGAATACCTTCCGGGAACTCTAACTTCACCAAGAATAGATACTCTAAAATTTAATATTCTTATATTGATTATAGGGTCTTTAAGATATTCTGAAAGCTTCTCTTTTAATAACTCTTTTGATTCTTCTACAGTTAATCCCAAAAGTTTTATTTTTCCGAGAACAGGATAATCAATATTTCCATCATTATCAACTAAATAATCTATAGGCACTGGTATTGCCGAAGCTTCACTACCTCTTGATAAATTAAAAGGTTTTACAGCCTCTAAATCAAAAGTAGAGACATATATACTAACAATATCATTAACTTTAAATTTAGGAGTAAATGTATCAGTATCTACTATTGTTTCAAAATCTTTGGCATTTTGAAAGTAAACTATATCTTGTCTTGATCCACAAGAAGTAAAAATTAAGAATATACTACAAAAGTATAAGGCAAAACGAATTTGTCTCTTATTCAAAAAATAAATCATATAGGTATATATTTGGGACTAAAATATAATAAGTAATTTAAAATATTGTTTTTTTTATAAATTAACTGAAGATTTTTTGTCTAAATTTCGATCTTTAGAGATTATATTTTTAGCTTTTTTATAGATTTGAACACGTTTATCAAACTTCTCGTAATCTGAATTATTGGATTTATATTCTGGTATTAAATTTTTCATTTTTAATACTATATTATTGTTTTGAAAACGATTTGTAATACAAAGTTCTTCAATATCGGCTTTTACTTTATTGTAATCTATATCTCTTGTTTTACTTATAAGGATTTTTTTGTGATATGTTGATAGCGTATTTTCGCCATTTGCTAATAGTTCTTCATATAATTTTTCTCCTGGTCTTAAACCAGTTATTTCAATATTGATATCTTCAGGGAAACTTAAACCTGATAATTTAATCATGTTCTTAGCTAAATCATATATTTTTACAGACTCTCCCATATCAAATATAAAAATCTCACCACCTTTACCCATAGTGCCAGCTTCTAATACTAATTGTGCTGCTTCAGGAATCGTCATGAAATAACGTGTAATCTCCTTGTGGGTTAATGTTAGTGGTCCGCCTTTTTCAATTTGCTTTTTAAATAAAGGAATTACAGAGCCGTTAGATCCTAACACATTACCAAATCTAGTTGTAATGAACTTAGTTTTACTCTCCTTTTGAAGACAAGAAATATACATTTCTGCCATCCTTTTAGTAGCTCCCATTACACTAGTAGGGTTAACGGCTTTATCAGTAGATACAAATACAAACTTTTTAACATTGTATCTTGATGCTGTATCAGCTAAAAGTTTTGTGCCATTTACGTTAATTTTTATGGCTTCGTAAGGCGATTTTTCCATTAGTGGCACATGCTTATAAGCTGCTGCATGAAATACCATAGTTGGCTTTTCCTGTTGAAAAATTGTATCTATTCTTAAACCATCGCGTATATCGGCAACAATAGCTATATAGTTGTATTTACCATCTCTTTTTAAATCTTGCTGAACATCGTATAAGGCAGATTCTGCTTGATCTACAAGAATTAGTTTTTTGAGATTAAAATTAGCCAATTGTTTTACCAATTCACTACCTATAGAACCCGCAGCACCAGTAACTAAAACTGTTTCGCCATCAAACTCATTTAATAAATTGGGGTTATCTATGTTAATTGGGGCTCTACCTAGTAAATCTTCTACCTCAAATTGCTTGATTTGGCTACTACTAAATTCACCATTAATCCAATCTTCAATTGGTGGTACTTTAGTAATTTTTACATCAAAATCAATTAAATTATCGACTAAATTAATAGTATTAATTGTATCAATACTTTGAGATGCCACTACTATTTCATCTATGTTATTGTGTTTTATAAAAGCTTCAGTAACATATTTTAATGGTAAAATTTTAACACCATTAATAAACTTACCTTTTTTCTTTAAATCGTCATCGATAAAAAATAATGTATTATAATTTGCTTTGGTATTATTCATTAAAGCATTATAAGTAATTATTCCAGAATCACCAGCACCATAAATCATAACATTTTTAGTGTCAATTAATTTACTTTTTAAGTGATTATAAACAATTTTAAAAAGTAACCTACAGCCGCAAAGTGCTACGAAACTAAATAATGCATGAAAAACTATAATCGATTTTGGAATAGTAAAATCAGCAATAAAATTAGTGGTAATATTTATTAATATCGTTAGTGTTGTAAGAAACGCCATTAAAGCTACAGCTTTAAATACGTTAACTACATCTGTAAAACCAGTATGGCGTATTATACTTTTATAAGATCCTACAACTAGAAAACTAACTGAGGCTATTAATAAAAGTATAGGAATTTGAATTAGGAATTGATTTATGTCAAAATTTAATGTAAAATTAAACCTAACAAAATAAGCAACAAAAAATGTAGTTAGTACGATGGCCAAGTCTAATCCAAAAACTAACCATCTTGATGCAAATTTTTGTGTGTAATATGAAAAGTAATTCTTAATCATAAGTGAGAGAGTTTAATATATGTTAGATATTTATGAGGGCTTTTTTTATGATAGCAACTATATTAATTAGGTTGTCTTTAGTCAAATTAGAACCGCTTGGTAAGCAAAGTCCTTTTTCAAATAAGTCTTCAGAAGTACCATTGGTAAAATGCAAAAAATCTTTAAAAACTGGTTGCATATGCATAGGTTTCCATAATGGTCGGGATTCTATATCCTGTTCTAATAATGTTGTTCTTATTTTTTCTCGTAACTCAAAAGAGCTTGTTTTTATACATGTAAGCCACCTATTAGAGAAAAAACCATCTGGTTCATCCAAAAACTCTATATCAATAAATGATTCTAAATTATTTTTGTAAAACTGATAATTATTTCTTCTTGCAGCTACTCTATCATCAAGTACCAACATTTGTCCTCTACCAATTCCTGCTACCACATTGCTCATTCTATAATTGTAGCCAACTTTTGAGTGTTCGTAGTGTGGCGCATCTTCTCTTGCTTGGGTTGATAAATGTACTGCTCTATTTTTTTCATCAATTGTTTTGGTAACTAAAGCACCTCCACCAGATGTAGTAATTATCTTGTTTCCATTAAAGGATAAAATACCGTATTCCCCAAATGTACCGCAGGGTTTGTTTATAAAGGTACTGCCAAATGCTTCAGCACTGTCTTCAATTACAGGAATATCATATTTTTTTGCAATTGCATTAATCTCATTTACTTTGTATGGCATCCCATAAAGATGAACAGCAATTATTGCTTTTGGCTTTTTATATTTTTCAATTCTGTCTTTAATTGCAATTTCAAGGAGTTTTGGAGAAATATTCCAAGTATCATTTTCACTATCTATAAAAACAGGAGTTGCACCTTGGTACATTATAGGATTGGCAGAAGCTGAAAATGTAAAACTTTGACACAGTACCTCATCACCTTTTTCTACTCCAAGTAAAACTAGAGCCATATGTATCGATGCAGTACCAGAACTAAGAACAGCAACTTCTTGTTTCCCTCCCAGATAGTCTGATATATCTTTTTCAAAACCGTTTACATTAGGGCCTAAAGGAGCTATCCAGTTTGTATTGAAAGCATCTTCAACAAAACGCTGTTCCATCCCTCCCATGTGCGGTGATGATAAATAAATTTTTGTTTTTGTCAACATTATATTATCAATAACTATTTTAAAAGCAATTAACGTTGTTAAATATTGTTATGAAATCCCCTCTTCTTTAGAAGAAAACAAAATCAAAAACTAATATTTTAAGTTTTAAACTTGACTTTAAAAGCTGCTGGTAAAAGACTCTATCCACTGAGAGGGATTAGGGACGATCTTTAATACAACAACTTAATTAAATCAAAACTTTGCTATTAATCAACTTAATCTTGTATTGTGGGTGTAAATTTAGTAATTGTTTTAGTCTGAACAGGTAACAAACTACTTATTTCGCTAAAAGCTTATTTAAAATCGGCTAAATACAACAAGCTTTTAGTTTGTGGATATTCTTTGCATGTTGTCGATATAGAAACAAAGTTAAATCAATTAAAACAGCATACATTACAATTTTGTTTACTTAAACCAATGCTGCATTTATTCTATAAAATTATCCAGTAAACTTATATTTATAGCTAAAACTAATCCTTTTGTCGAAAATTGATTTTATTGTATTATTAAGTCTTTTTAATTTCAATACTTTTGATTGCTTCAATTAAAATTATTGTTTTCAATAATTAACAGCTAATATCCTGAATTTATGTATAATTATACCTTTACAGTTTTTACTGCTACTTACAATCGTGCACATACAATACATCGCGTGTATGATAGTTTAAAAACTCAAACATTTAAAGATTTTGAGTGGTTAATTATTGACGATGGATCCACTGATGACACTGAAAAAATAATAAAAAAATGGATGTCTGAGGCTAATTTTGAAATAAGATATTTTAAAAAAAATAATGGAGGTAAACATACTGCATTCAACCTTGGAGTACAAAAAGCTAATGGCGAACTTTTTCTTCCTTTGGATAGCGATGATAGCTGTATTCCTGAAGCTTTAGAAATATTTGATAAAACGTGGAATGAAATTGAAGATAAATCTAGTTTTTCTGCTGTTACAGGATTATGTCGTGATGCAAGTGGAGAATTGGTAGGGCAAAAATATCCTAAAGATATTTTTGACTCTGATTCAATTGAATTAAAATATATTCATAAAGTTAATGGAGAAAAATGGGGATTTCAAAAAACAGATGTATTAAAAGAATTTCCATTTCCAGAACCAAAAGATCTTAAATTATATCCTGAGGCTGTAATATGGAATAAAATTTCTAGAAAATATAAAACGAGATTTATAAATCAAACGCTACGTATATATATACAAGGAGAAGATAGCTATACTAAAGCTCCCATCAAAAAATTTGCTAAAGCTTCAGCTATTTGGCACACAAGTGTTTTAAATGATACTATTGATTATTTTTGGAACAACCCTTTAGCTTTTTTTAAAACTGCAGTGCATTATACTAGATTCACCTTTCATAGTAAAACTGTGTTTTTTAGTAACTTAAAAAATAATTTAGCACGCTTTGTAGTAATTATGTCTTTACCTGTAGCTATGTTAGTATATATTAGAGATTCAATAAAAGGTTAATCAAAATATTTTTATAAAACAATACTAAATATTAAAGTAACTAAAATGTTATAAAAATATAAATTTGTGTGAGATGTTTTAAAGTATCTACAATAAAAATAGACTAATCTTTATCAACTATATTTAAAAACTCCTCTAAGTCGGTGTATCCATCATTATCAAAATCACCTAAACCATCTCTTTCTAATGTTTTAAAAACTTCTAGCTCCCATTCGTCAGGCATACCATCACGATCATCATCATAACCTGTAGGTCTTGAATTATTAGGTATCTCTGGAAAATTCAACGAAACTACAGGATTTGTTGCATACCACCTAGGCTCTACTCCGTTGCCTTGATTTACACTAAAACTATCGGTCCCATTTAGGGCATCTGAAATATATAAGGCATCATTACTATCTAACCATTTTGTTACTGTTCCATCTGCATTTAACGAAGCATTAGCTCCCACATTATTTAAAACACTATTAAAAGCTGAGTTTGCAGACTCAGGATTTAAAATAAATTCTCCAAGACTCTGGTAAGGTGTATTAGCTCTAAAAGTTTGATTAGATGTCAAATTTGTACCAAAATCTGCCCAAGCCCCCCAATTATCTGTATTCAAGTTATTAAAACCTTCATAAATATTTCCCTGAGTGTAAACTTTTCCATCAAAACCTCTACCTATTTTATTAAAGTAATATCCACTAAAATTAGGTGGTTTTACTTCAGTTGCGTAAGCAGCTTTGTAGTAATTATTAATATGATTAAGCTCCGCAGAGTTATATATAGAACTTAGCCTAATCTGCCAGTTATAAATTACATTATTCACGACCTCAAATTGTCCATTACCAGCCAAATTAGGCGTACGATGCATGTGAGATATTAAGTTGTGATGAAACGTGTATTCATCTGCATTATGTTTTCTCACCTCATCTACTCCAGAACCTAAAATAACAGCTGTTTTACCTTCGGCAAAAATACATCTTGAAATTGTATGTGGTCCAGCTTTGGTTGTATCATCCCATATAAGCATAGTTTCATCTTTTCCATAGGCTAAAGAACAGTGGTCAAAAATAACATGACTAGGTGAGTATGTTCCTACTAAAGTTGAGTTGGTACCTCCATTATTCCTATCTTGTCTAAATCTTAAATATCGAATTATAACGTCATCTGCCGAATCTTCAATTACAAAACGATGCCCTCTAAGGGTAATACCACCAACAGGTGCTGTTTGTCCTGCAATCGTTAAGTCACCGTTTAAAATGCGAATATCGCTTTGTGTAATTATTTCTCCAGAAACATCGAATATGATAATTCTAGGACCAGATGCCTGTATTGCTTCCCTGAAAGACCCTGAACCACTGTCATTTAAATTAGTTACATGGATAACCCTTCCTCCACGCCCACCTTTAGCTCCTGAGGCTGCCCCAAAAGCTGAAGGAAAAGCTTTAAGTTCTACAGCAATATCCTCTTCAATTACAGGATCAGGATCTACTATTAAAGTAACTATTGCACTGTCGCAATTAGCCTCATTGTTTGCATCGCAAATTTCATAATCAAACGTATCAGTTCCAAAAAAACCTATATTTGGTATATAATCTAATGTATCATCTGTGAAATCATTAGGTGTAGAATTATCATTAATACTTAAACTTCCATTAGAAGGTAATGAATTTGTGAACGAAATATTTTCAGGAAGATTTATATCGTTTAAATAGGGTTTAAAATCTACAGTTTTATCTTCAGAGGTTCTGATGGTATCATTAACTGCTTGAACAATATCGAAGGTATCCGACACTTCTTCCTCAACTATTGTTTCTTCATCTTCTATTAATACATTCTCCTCAATAACATAAAGTGCTTCATTATTGCAAGAAAATAAACTAAATAAAATAATAAAAAGCACAATCAAATAATCAGTTTTAATAAGTAGGTAATTCATTTAAATAATATTTAGGGAATATAAATATATGTAAGTAAATCGTTAAATAGATGCACTTCATCGAAAAAACATATAATAACCAATGTTTTTTGTAAGAAATTGCATTTTGTCGATTTTACCATCTTATTGTTATACGAGAGTGATTGAATAATGGACGCCTATTATAAAAACAAATGCAAAAGTAATTCCTAAATTTATTTAAAAAAAGCATTGTTAATAAACATATGATAAATAATAACAACTCTAAAAAACAATATTTAATGCAATACAATAAGTAATCAATAACTGATAAAAATTCACTTAGAATAAATCATTAAGTATACGTTTAGAAAAAAAACCATAATATATATGTAAATAGTTGTTTTCAAAAAACTTATATAGATACACAGTAAAAAGAAGCATTAACATTACATAATCCATAGATAAAAAGCACATTTATACTTTTTTTGAATAAATTTATTTTTTCAGCTGAATTTTATCGTAAAAAACGGATAGTTAGTATAATAATAGTAAACGTTTAAATATTTTTTCACATATTTGCCCAAGCTATTATATTAAACCCAAATCAAAAATGTTAGACAAACTACAAAACAAAACAGTATTAGTTACTGGAGGCGCTGGTTTTATTGGTTCTAATTTGTGTGAAACTTTACTTTCTAACAATATTAAAACTATATGCTTAGACAACTTTGCAACTGGAAAAAAAGAAAACATACAGCCTTTTCTTAAAGATAAAAACTTTAAACTCGTTGAAGGTGATATTAGGAATTTAGAAGATTGCCATACTGCATGTAATAATGTAGACTATGTATTGCATCAAGCAGCGCTAGGTTCTGTACCAAGATCAATAAAAGACCCTATAACAACTAACGATGTAAATGTTTCTGGGTTTTTAAATATGTTGGTTGCAGCACGCGACGCTAATGTAGAACGTTTTGTATATGCAGCAAGTTCTTCTACTTATGGAGACCATGAGGCATTACCAAAAGTAGAGGATACCATTGGAAAGCCTTTATCTCCCTATGCTATTACAAAATATGTAAATGAATTATACGCCGATATTTTTAACAAATCTTACGGCTTAAATACTATTGGCTTACGCTATTTTAATGTTTTTGGAAGAAGACAAGATCCAGATGGTGCCTATGCTGCTGTAATTCCGCTTTTTGTAAAGCAGTTTATTAATCACGAATCGCCAATGATTAATGGAGATGGCAGTTTCTCAAGAGATTTTACTTATATAGATAACGTTGTGCAAATGAATATGCTTGCCATAACAACTACTAACAAAAAAGCTTTAAATACAGTATATAATGTGGCTTATGGTGATAGAACTACCTTATTAGAGTTAACAGAATTACTCAAAAAGCACCTTAGCGATTTTGATGATACAATTAAAAATGTAAGCATTAAGCATCGTGAAAATAGAGTTGGAGATATCCCCCACTCTTTAGCATCAGTCGATAAAGCAAAAAAATTATTAAACTATAATCCTAAATTCAATATTAATGATGGTATAAAAGAAGCTGTTGTTTGGTATTGGAAAAACCTATAATTAAATCAATCAATCAAAAATGAATGTAACCAAAATTTGTTGTATTGGAGCTGGCTATGTTGGAGGACCAACTATGGCAGTAATAGCTAAGAAAAACCCAAATATTAAAGTAACAATTGTTGATATAAATGCCGATAGAATTGCTGCATGGAATAATGAAGACGTATCAAAACTCCCAATTTATGAGCCTGGGTTAGCCGATATTGTTAAAGAAACAAGACATAAAAATTTATTTTTTTCAACTGAAATAGACAAGGCCATTGACGAGTCTGAAATGATTTTTATCTCTGTAAATACACCTACCAAAACTTATGGTAAAGGAAAAGGTATGGCTGCAGATTTAAAGTATATTGAATTATGTGCCAGAAATATTGCAGATGTTGCTAAAACGGATAAAATAGTTGTTGAAAAATCTACCTTACCTGTTAGGACTGCAGAAGCCATTAAAAGTATTTTACACCACACTGGTAACGAAATTAATTTCCACATCTTATCTAACCCTGAATTTTTAGCAGAAGGAACGGCTGTAGATGATTTGTTAAATCCAGATCGTGTATTAATTGGTGGAGAATCTAATGAAGCTATAGAAAGTCTTGCAAATGTATATAGTAGTTGGGTATCAGATGATAGAATTTTACGTACCAATTTATGGTCATCAGAACTATCAAAACTTACTGCTAATGCTTTTTTAGCACAACGTGTATCATCAGTAAACTCTATTTCTGAATTGTGCGAACTTACAGGTGCTAATGTAAATGAAGTAGCTAAAGCTATAGGCTTAGATTCAAGAATTGGCCCGAAATTTTTAAAAGCCTCAGTTGGCTTTGGAGGATCTTGTTTTCAAAAAGATATTTTAAACCTAGTTTATATTGCAAGAAGCTACGGGCTTAATGAAGTAGCCGATTATTGGGAACAGGTTATTATAATGAATGATCATCAAAAAAGAAGATTTTCTGACAGACTTATAAAAACATTATACAACACAGTTTCTGGAAAAAAAATAGCAGTTCTAGGTTGGGCGTTTAAAAAAGACACTAACGATACTAGAGAATCTGCTGCAATTTATGTTACAGACCACCTATTAAACGAACAAGCTAAAATTTCAGTTTTTGATCCTAAAGTTTCTTGTGAAAGAATGTTAACAGATTTAAATTATTTAAATACTAGGTCTGAAGAAGAAAACAAAAATGCTGTTGAGTGCAGTAAAGATCCTTATGAAGCGGTTAAAGATGCACATGCTATTGCGATTTTAACAGAGTGGGATGAATTTAAAACTTACGATTGGAAGAGAATATATAACGAAATGAAAAAACCTGCCTTTATTTTTGATGGTAGAAATTTATTAAGTAAACAAGACATGAATGCGATTGGTTTTGAATATTATGCCATCGGTCAATAATTAAATATATTATGAATACAGATAAAATTGCAGTAATTGGATTAGGCTATGTTGGCCTGCCATTAGCTAGACTTTTTGCAACTAAGTATAATGTTATAGGTTTTGACATTAACCAAAATAGAGTTAATGAATTATCAAAAGGTATCGACGCAACTTTAGAGGTAGAGTCTGATGTTTTAAAAGCTGTTTTAAAAGCACAAAACGATGATAAAAATGGTTTAATTTGTTCTTATAATTTAGATGATATAAAAGATTGCAATTACTATGTAATAACTGTACCAACACCTATTGATAAAAATAATAGGCCAGATTTAACACCACTTTATAAATCCAGTGAAACCGTTGGAAAAGTTCTAAAAAAAGGAGATATCGTTATTTACGAATCTACAGTATACCCTGGTGTTACTGAAGATGAGTGTATTCCAGTATTAGAAAAAGTAAGTGGTTTAAAATTTAATAAAGACTTTTTTGCTGGTTACTCACCAGAGCGAATCAACCCAGGCGACAAATTACATACTGTAGATAAAATATTAAAAGTTACTGCGGGTTCTACTCCAGAAATAGGTGAAAAAGTTAATAATTTATATAAAAATGTAATTACAGCTGGTACCCACCTAGCACCTACAATAAAGGTAGCTGAAGCAGCCAAAGTAATAGAAAATTCTCAACGAGATATTAATATTGCATTTGTTAATGAATTAGCAAAGATTTTCAATTTAATGGATATTGATACGCATTCTGTACTAGAAGCTGCAGGTACAAAATGGAATTTCTTACCTTTTAAGCCTGGTTTAGTAGGTGGCCACTGTATAGGTGTTGATCCTTACTATTTGGCTCAAAAAGCGCAGGAGGTTGGTTATCATCCTGAGATTATATTAGCAGGCCGTAGAGTCAATGACAGTATGGGTAATTACGTTGCTGCTGAGGTAGTTAAGCTAATGATCCAAAAAGATATTAAAATTAAAGGGGCTAAAGTTTTAGTATTAGGTATTACTTTTAAAGAAAACTGCCCTGATGTAAGAAACACAAAAGCTGTTGATGTTATAAACGAATTAAAATCTTATGGTACTGACCCTATTATTTATGATCCTTGGGCAAATCCAAAAGAGGTTATGCATGAGTATGATTTAGATACAGTACAAAAACTACCTGAAGGTAAATTTGATGCTATTGTTTTAACAGTAGCACATAAGGAATATTTAGAATTAAATCTATCTACCTTATTAAAAGATAATGGATTAATTTACGATGTTAAAGGCATTATTCCTTCATCTAATTTAAGCCATAGGTTATAAAATCTACTAAAGACATCTATTATATATTAAAGCTAAAACTATACTAGATGTCTAGAGTATCTAAAACTTTAAAAAACGCAAAAATTGGAGTCCTCTTTTATGTGATAACAATTTTTGCGAATTTTTTTTCAAGAAAAATTTTCTTAGAATATTTAGGGGATGACTTTATTGGACTTACCACCACCTTACAAGGTATTTTAGGCTTCCTTAACTTAGCAGAATTAGGTATAGGCACAGCAATAGGTTTTACATTATACAAGCCTATTTTTAAAAAAAATTATGAGTTAATTAATAGAATATTAGCCCTTTTTGGAAATCTCTACAAAAAGGTTGGCTTTATCACTTTAATAACAGGTGTGGTTGTTTCTCTATTCTTCACTTTAATTTTTAAAGATGTAGATTTTTCATATACCATAATTTATTTTGTATTTTATTGTTATTTGTCAAGCACCCTCATTGGTTATTTTTATAACTACCATTTAATACTACTTGAAGCAGATCAAAAAGGATATGTAGTTACACAGTATTATAAATCTTTTACTTTATTTAGATTAATTCTTCAATCAGTTGTTCTTCTTTATTTTAAAAATTATTATTTGTGGATTGGTATAGAATTGTTTTTTGCTATCATTTACAGCTTTACACTTAGAAGAAAAATACAAAAAATTTACCCTTGGTTAGACCTTAAGTATAAGTCTAACAAAAGTATTTTAAAAGAATTTCCTGAAATAATAAAAAAAATAAAACAAATAGTAGTTCATAAAATAGGAGGCTTTGTTTTAAATGGCACAGATCAATTATTAATTTTTGCTTTTGTTAATTTAGAAAGTGTTGCGTTTTTTGGGAATTACCAACTTATTTTCATGAATCTATTAGGTTTGCTAAATAACCTATTTGCTGGAACTGCTGCTGGTATAGGAAATGTAGTAGCAGAGAATAACAAAAACACCATAAAAAAAGTGTTTTGGGAAATGATGTCTCTAAGATATTTTATAGCAGGTACAATATGTGTTGCTCTATTTTATCTTACAGAGCCTTTTATCGCGTTATGGCTTGGAGAAAAATATATTTTAAATAGTGCTATTTTTATGGTTATGCTATTAAACTTATTTATAATGCAAATTCGTGGACCAGTTGATAATTTTAAACAAGCTTATGGTTTGTATGATGATACTTGGGCGCCAATTGCACAATCAATCATCAATCTTGTTATTTCTGTGGCACTAGGCTACAAATATGGTATATTGGGTATTATGATAGGCTCTTTGGTGAGTTTGTTGTTAATTATAATAATTTGGAAACCGTATTATTTATACAAAAGAGGATTTAAAATTAATTGTGGCTTATACTGGATTGGTTTTTTAAAATTATTAATTTCATTCATTGTATCATTTATCTGTTTCCATTACATAGCAGTCAAGTATGCCACGTTTAAATTTGAAAACTATCTAGAGTGGTCATTTTCGGCAATTAAAATAACTATTGTTTTTAGTATAATATATTTCTTAACACTATATATATTTAACAAAGGCTTTAAAGATATAGTACTAAGAGCCAAATTATTGATTTTAAAAAAATATCAAGATGGAAAATAATAAAGTTAGCATTATAATTCCCGTATATAATGTAGAGCATTTACTTGATAAATGTGTGAATAGTATTATAGAGCAAACACATAAAAATACTGAAATCATATTAGTTAATGATGGCTCTACAGATAACAGTAAACAAGTATGTAATATCCTTGCAGATAAGTATAATTTTATAAAAGTTATTCATCAAGAAAATGCGGGTCAAAGTGCAGCAAGAAACACAGGGCTAAAATTTATTACTGGAAATTATCTTATGTTTATTGATAGTGACGATTGGATAGAATTAAATATGATAGAAACACTCTTAAACTATCTAAAAAAATACGACGCCCAAGTTGTAGAATGCGATTTAGCATATTCGAATTTAAATGAAACTTTAGTGCCTTTTGATGAAGAAAAACATAAGGTTAAAATAGAAACGAGAATTGATGCACTTAAAAGGATTATAAAAAATCAACGATTTTCTGTTTGTGTTCGCATGTATACCAGAAGTGTATCTGATGGCATAAAATTTGTTGTTGGCAAAAATGCGCCTGATGTATATTTTACATCTGAAGTTTTTAATAGAGCTAAGAAAAATGTGTATTTACAATATCCGTTTTATAATTACTACTACAACCCTGCTAGCGTTACAAAAAAACCATATACACTTAAAAAATTAGATTCTCTTGATGCTGCACTGTATATAGAAAAAAATATTAAAGACGATAATATTGAACTAAAGAAAACCGTGGCCTCTAATTTATTATACGCGTCTACTTATCACTATAAATATATTAATTATTACGCACACTTAGACCCAGATTGGAAAATACGTAACCGCCTAAAAAAATTAATTGACACCAATTATTTTGGAGACGACACTCATGCATTTGGAGTAAAAGCTGCAAAATATTTACCTGTTAAGCTATTTTCATTTATACTTAGTATTAATAAAGTTCGAAGAAGATTAACCATTAGATAAATCCATAATTCCCTATTATGAAAATAGACTTTATCATAACAAGTTTAAGAAGAGGTGGTGCCGAAAGGGTTTTAGTTACACTAGCAAATAATCTAGTTTTACGAGGAAACAATGTTAGGGTTTTAACTTTTAAAGATGCAATTGAATACGAACTAAATGAAAAGATCCAGCATCTTTTTTTAGAAGAAAAAAACATAAAAAATCAAACCTTATCGTACACATACGCTTTATTTAAATTTTACAAAAACAATAAACATAATAAACCTAATGTTGCCATTTCGTTTATGACCCAAACAAGCTTAAGTGCAATTCTAGTATGCAAACTATTAGGTATAAAAATAATTGCGTCTGAACATACAAACCATACAAGAACAAGTACAAATAAATCTCTTGTAGTTTTTACTAGAAAACACTTATACAAATATGCTAATTTCATAACTGTACTAACAAAATATGATTTTGACTATTATAAAAATTACACTAAAAATGTAATTGTAATGCCTAATCCATGCTCTTTCAAATTAAGCGAGAGTAAAAACACTTCAAAAGAAAAAGTTATATTAGCAATTGGTGGATTAGACAAATATAATATTAAGGGTTTTGACAATTTGTTACCGATCATGAAACCAATCTTAGATAAACATAAAGATTGGAAAATTAAAATTGTTGGTAATTCTAATAATGATGGATTAACTTTTTTAAATAATCTTGTAGAAGAATTGGGCATAAAAAATCAAGTAATATTTACTGGTTTAGCAAATAACATTCAATCTATGATGAAAAGTAGCGAAATCTTTGTTTTATCATCAAGAACCGAAGGCTTACCCATGGCTCTTATCGAATGTATGTCTCAATCTATGTGCTGCGTTGCTTATGATTGTGTTAGTGGTCCATCAGATATTATAACACATAATGTTGATGGGTTACTGGTAGAAAACCAAAACAAAAACATGATGCAAAAGCATATAACTAAAGTAATTGAAGATGAAAACCTAAGACTTAGATTATCTGAAAATGCAAATAAAATTACTTCTAAATTTGATGTAGAATTGATTTGTGATAAATGGGAAAAATTAATTTTAGAATTACAATAAGTGAACAGAGAAAGAATTATTGATTTTTGTTTTTTATATCCTCTCATTGTAAATACTTTAAATATACAAGGTTGGATATCACTTTACTTTTCGCCAACATTTGGACAGCTTTTGTCTTATAGTAATATCCTTTTTATTGCAGTTGGAATTAGCCTTCTGATAAATAGAAAAGAAGCTTACTCTAAACTTAGCATTTTGTGGGCACCATTTTTTTTTGTTTACTACGTAATGTCTATGATAGCAAGTTTTTATCATGACTATTTTGAATCTTCCTTATTGGCTTCATTGGTGCCAGTAATATTCTTCATAGGAAACCATTCCTATTTTCGATTTAAAGAAAATAGGCGAAAATTTGAGATTACTGCTCTTATACTTTTCTGTATAGCTAATGTCTTCCTTATATTTTTTGTAATGATTAATTTTGACTATGACTTGTATAAAAACAACATATCTATTAGTTATAAGTTAGACAGAGCACAAGGGCTATACGGAGACGCTAATAATGCTGCACTCGTAGGGATTTTAGGATACATTTTTATACATCAATATTTTATAACAAAAAATATTTTTCAAAAAATACTAAAAGTATTATTATTAGCTATATCAGTATACGCCTTATACTTAACATATTCCACAACAGGATTTGTAGTTTTTATAATGTCTTTCGGTTTATTAAACTTCAAGTACTTTACCAGAGAACGATTGTTAATATTACCCGTTATACTAATAGGTGCATATTTTACACTACTTAACTTAAGTTCGCTTTTAGAAGGTATTATAGATTTAAATCCAAGACAGCAAAGCAAAATTGATAATTTTGTAAACCTTTTAAAATTAGATTTTGAAAATGTGGATGATTCTGGAAGAGACACTTTTGTTGCCAAACTTATGGAATATATAGAGCAAAGTCCTTTTATAGGAAACGGATTAGAGTTTGGCTCCCACCATCATGGGCACAATACATATTTATACATTTTATCTGATGCAGGTATACTAGCGCTTATAGTTTTTGTAATACTTTTATTTAAATATTTTGAAAGCATCTTTAAAATTGATATGAGCTCTAGGCTTTTTGCATTAGCTATATTAATATCGTTTTGTATGTTCATGCTAAGCCTACAAACCATTATAAATCAACCCTACTTAATGGTTGTATTTGTTTATCTAGCCTACTATATAGACAATAAAATAAAAAACAAACAGTATGATACTGAATAAAAAAGATTATGTATCATATCTTAACCAAGACAAAAAAGCACTTGGAATAGATAAAGTAAACTTTTTGCGAGAATTGATAGCCCCAAACTACATTTGGAGTTTTCAAAAAACATTACGTAAACTAGAATATTATCAAAACTCTAAAACTGGAGTTTTAAATAAGTTAATATTTAATGTAGTAAAGTATAAATTTAGAAAAAAGTCTTTAAAACTTGGGTTTTCTATTCCGCCAAATGTATTTGGCCCTGGTTTATCCATCGTACATTACGGTACTATTGTAATTAATAGCAATACCAAAGTTGGCAAAAATTGCAGAATACATGCGTGTACTAATATTGGAGCATCAGGAGGGCAGCCAGAAGCACCACAAATTGGTGATAATGTGTATATTGCGCCCGGTGCTAAAATTTATGGAAATATAAATATAGCAAATAATATAGCTATTGGAGCAAATGCTGTGGTAAACAAATCTTTTAATGAAGATGGTATATTACTTGCTGGAAACCCAGCAAAAAAAATAAAAAACATAGATATTAGAAGAATTATTAAACATATTTAAAAATACTTCTACCTCCATATTATGAAAACTAAAGTACTTTTTATATTACCTACACTTACAGCTGGTGGCGCAGAACGCGTTATATCTTTTGTGGCTCAAAATATAGACGCAAATATTTTTGAAAGCACATTGCTAGTTACTGGTTATAAAAAAGACGCTGCATATACTATAAAAGGCATTAATATAAAGTTTTTAGAAAAAAGTAGAGTGTTTACAGCAGTACCAAGTATTTTTTTATACTTGCTAAAACACAAACAAAACTTTGTTTTAAGCTCTATTGGTCATCTTAACACTGTTATGGGATTAATGGCACCTTTTTTTTCAAAAACAAAGTTTATTATTAGAGAAGCTAGCGTGGTATCTAAAATGAGTGAAATTCATAATCAGACTCAAAATAAAAGTATCTACAGCACTTTAGCTCTAAAAGCTTACAAACAAATTGATATGGTAGTCTGCCAATCTAAAGATATGGCTAATGACTTTATTGATATTTATAATATCCCAGAAAATAAAATCACTATTATAAACAACCCAATAACGCAAACTATACCTCTTAAAAATAATACAAAAAATAATAATGCTATTGTAAAGTTTATCACTGTTGGACGATTAAGCAAAGAAAAAGGCCAACTACGCATATTAAAGCTACTTTCTCAACTAAATTTTGATTTTCATTATACTTTAATTGGAGATGGTCCTTTTAATGATAAGATTAATCAAACTATAGAAAAGTACAACCTTAAATCTAAAATAACTCAAATTACGTTTACAGACAATGTTTCTAAATACATCGCTGAAAGTGATCTTTTTCTTCAAGGCTCTTATGTAGAGGGGTTTCCAAATACCGTTCTAGAAAGTTGTTTTGTTGGCACTCCAGTACTAGCATTTAATGTTCCAGGTGGTACAAAAGAGATACTTAAACATCAGGTTAACGGTTATTTAGTAGAAAACGAAGAGGAATATCTTTACTATTTAAACAATAGATTACATTTGAAACCTGAAAATATTAGGGCTTCGGTTGCTAATACGTTTAACGAGAAAACAATTTTAAAACAATACGAAGCGCTATTTAAATAATTATGGAACAACAACCTATTAGAGTTTTACAGGTGTTAACGATAATGAACCTAGGTGGTGCAGAAACTATGATAATGAATTATTATAGGCATGTAGATAGAACTAAGATTCAATTTGATTTTTTATTGCATAGAGAAGAAAGAGGTTTTTTTGATGATGAAATAGAATCTCTTGGAGGTAAAATTTATAGAATGCCACCAATTGCACCTCAAAACTACTTTAAATACAAGAAAAAACTGAATGCTTTTTTTGATAAATACCCAAATTACACTATTGTACACTCGCACTTAAATGCATTAAGTAGTATCATATTAGGTGTTGCTAAAAATAAAAATGTGTCAACTAGAATAGCGCACAGCCATCTAGCTGTTGAAGCTACTGTACTTCAAAACATTTTTAAAAAAAATACCGATATTAAAGCTACTATAAAAGATACTATACAATCGCTTATTAGACAAAAAGTAAAAAAAGTGGCAACGCACTATTTTGCCTGTGGGGAAAAAGCTGGAGATTGGCTTTACGGAAAAAACAATAAACAGAACGTTACCGTAATTAATAATGCTATAGATGCCTCTCTATTTACCTATAATCAAGTAAAATCTCAACACATTAAAAAAGCGCTTAATTTAACAGGTAAAAAAGTTATTGGGCACGTAGGAAGATTTAATGAACAAAAAAATCATTTTTTCTTACTAAAAATATTTTATGAAGTTTATAAACACAATAATAATTGTGTGTTAGTATTAGTTGGAGATGGTAACTTAAAACCAAAAATAGAAAAAGAAGTTGCTAACTTAGGAATACAAAAAAATGTATATTTCCTTGGTTTAAGAAAGGACATACCCCAAATACTACAAAGTTTCGATTTGTTTTTATTCCCTTCATTATACGAGGGGTTACCTGTAACAGCTGTAGAAGCTCAAGCTTCAGGTTTAAAAATTATTACATCAACTACAGTTACCAAAGAAGTTAATATAACTGGACTTGTTACTTATGTAAGCTTAGAAACACCAGAAACTGAGTGGGCCAACATTGTAATTAAAAGCCTTAATTACGAAAGAGAAGATACATTAAATAAAATTAAAACAGGCGGTTATGACATTTATGAAAACGCCAAAAACTTACAAAATTTCTATTTAAAAGAAAACCAAAATGTGCGGAATTAACGGATATATAGCATTACAAAACCAAAGCGAACAAAAGGTGAAAAATCATCTCTCTAAAATGAATGATTTAATTTTTCATAGGGGTCCTGACGAAGATGGTGTTTTTTGTGAGAATACAAGCTCTTCAACCATAGGTATGGCCATGCGAAGGCTTTCTATTATAGACTTAAGTTCTGGTAAGCAACCTATTTTTTCTGATGATAAAAGTATAGTTATCGTTTTTAATGGAGAAATTTATAATTATCGAGAGCTTAAAGAAAAATTAAAAAAAGCAGGAGTTACTTTTAATACTACTAGTGATACAGAAGTTATCTTAAAACTTTATGAAACATATGGCGTAGCATCTTTTAAAGAACTAGATGGTATGTTTGGTTTTAGTATTTATGATAAAAATATAAATAAATTATTTATAGCTAGAGATTTCTTTGGAGAAAAACCATTGTATTATTACAAAAGCGAAAATCAATTTGTATGGGCTTCAGAATTAAAATCTGTAGTTAACGTTATTGATAAAAAACCTAAAATAAACAGCAAGGGCTTAAATTTATATTTTAGACTTACCTATATTCCTGCGCCTTATACCATATATGAAAACATACACAAGCTTAAACAAAACCACTACATAGAATATAATATTGAAGATAATAACTTTTCAATACACCAAATTGAAAAAGAGACAAATAATACCATACCTAAAATTGATATTTCTTTTGATGAAGCAAAACAAAGCGTAAAAGATTTAATGTATG
Source organism: Hyunsoonleella sp. 2307UL5-6 (assembly GCF_047345485.1). Lineage (NCBI taxonomy): Bacteria > Pseudomonadati > Bacteroidota > Flavobacteriia > Flavobacteriales > Flavobacteriaceae > Hyunsoonleella > Hyunsoonleella sp. 2307UL5-6. Next base: position 649,655 of record NZ_JBLFEN010000001.1, read on the forward strand.
AAAGCGTTACCAGTAGAGCCGTTTCTGATGTACCCATCGGCACATTTCTCTCTGGTGGTGTAGACTCTTCAGTAGTATCCTTATGCTTATCACAATTTGCAAATAAACCAATAGATACGTTTTCCATAGGTTTTGAAAAAAAATCGTACGATGAGAGTGATAAGTCTAGAGTTGTAGCTAAACTTATAAATAGTAATCATCATGAATTTATTATTAATGAGAAAGATTTAGTTGAAGATGTACACAATATATTATTGAATTTTGATGAACCTTTTTCTGACTCTTCCTCCTTACCCACTTACTTAGTTTCTAACAGAACAAAAAAACATGTTAAAGTAGCGTTAACAGGCGATGGTGGCGACGAAGTTTTTGGTGGTTATAATAAATACTACATAGGTAAACTAAACACCAAATACACTAACTTAATTCCTAAAGGGCTTCATGGGTTTATAAAAAACACCACTTCACCTTTACTAAAAACATCAAGTGATAATAGAGGTAGAAGATTTAGAATTAAGCGATTATTAAACTCTATAGACTATAATGGTGGCGATTATTATTGGGATATTTTATCTTTAGGATTTCAAAAAAATGCATTGGGAGATTTTCTTTTACCCAAATATATAAATGACGATTTATTTGATGTTTATAAAAATGATACTGGTATAACACACCCAAAAAGTTTAACAGATTTTAGATGGATTGATAAAGTTACGAGTCTTGAAGGTGATATGCTAGTTAAAGTAGACAGAACTAGTATGCTAAACTCGTTAGAATGTAGAGCACCTTTTTTGAATAAAAAAGTTTGGAACTATACAAATACACTACCAGAAGATTTTTTAATGAAAGGTTGGAATAAAAAACACATTCTTAAAGAAGCTTTTAGAGATCAATTTCCTAAAGATTTTTTAGAGAAAAGTAAAAGCGGGTTTGGTGCTCCTGTTGGAGATTGGCTAAAATCTAGTCTTAGAGCTGAATTAGAAAGTTATATTACTGAAAAAGAGTTGATAGACCAAGGTATATTTAATGTAGATGCAATGATAAACTTGGTAAAAAATCATATATCAGGAAAAGAAGATAACACGTTTAAAGTATGGACATTTTATTGTTTTCAAAAATGGTATCACAATATTTACAATAGTATCTAAGATGAAAAAGAAAATTATTAGAGTTACTACTGTACCAGAATCGTTAGGAGGTCTTTTAACAGGACAATTAAAATTCATGTCGCAATATTTTGAAGTTATAGGCATATCCTCTTCTGGAAAAGAAAACAACTTACAAAAAGTAAGCACAAAAGAAAGCGTTAGAGTTATTCCTGTTGAAATGACAAGGAAAATTACACCACTTAAAGATTTAAAGGCCGTTTGGAAACTATATAAAATTTTCAAAAAAGAGCAACCCTTTATTGTACATTCTCATACTCCAAAAGCAGGTACATTAAGTATGATAGCTGCATTTTTAGCTAAAGTACCACATAGACTTCATACCATAGCTGGCTTACCTTTAGTAGAAGCCACTGGCTTTAAACGCTTTATTCTTAATACTGTAGAAAAAATAACCTATCTTAACGCTACTAAAATATACCCTAATTCTTATGGTTTAGTAGATATTATATTAGATCATAAGTTTACTTCAAAACAAAAACTTAAGGTTATAGGCAAAGGAAGCTCTAATGGCATTGATACTGGTTTTTTTAATCCGTCACTTTATGATATTAAAAGTAAAAAAGACTTAAAAGAAAAGTTACATATCCCTATTGATAATTTTGTGTTTATTTTTTTAGGCCGTATGGTAACTGATAAAGGGCTTAACGAGTTAATTAGTGCATTTTCTAGACTCAATCAAACACATAACAATATAACACTGTTATTAGTTGGAGGCTATGAAAAACAACTAGACCCATTATTACCTGAATCTGAACGTATTATAAATTCTAATAAAAATATTATTACTACAGGTTGGGTTGATGACGTAAGGCCTTATTTTTCTATAGCAAATGCACTTACCTTTCCTAGCTATAGAGAAGGTTTTCCTAATGTAGTTATGCAAGCAGCCGCTATGGAATTGGCAAGTATAGTAACTGATATTAACGGCTGTAACGAAATTATTCAAAATAAAAAAAATGGTATAATTATTCCTGTAAAGAACGAAAACGCATTACATGATGCAATGCTACATATTATAAATAACAGAGACATAGCAATAACTATGGGAAAGTCATCCAGAAAAATAATTGTTTCTAATTATGAGCGGACAGAAGTATGGAATGCCCTTCTTAAAGAATATAATAGCCTTTAGTGGGAAATATATCTTCTAAAAAATAGATTATTTTAATTTTGTAAAGCACATTTATTATATATGTGTAAGCTATAACAATAATTAATGGGAGAAGATATTAACATTATTTCTTTAACAAAAAAGGAGTTACGAGACGCTATTCTAAAAAACACGTATTGGGATAGTGATGTTATACACATGCCATTTTCTAAAAGTAAAGCAAATTGGATACTTAGAAACGAAAGAATAGACGACCATGATATCTGTGCAATTATTGGTACAGAAAACAAAACCGTTATTTCTTTCATTTTTTTGGTTCCTGATATTATTTCAACAAAAACTGGTACTGAAAAAATATTTTGGAGTAGGCGTTGGTGGATATCAAAAAAATATAAAGACTCTATATTACCAACCTACACAATGAGTGTTGCAATGAATGCTGTTAATAACAAAGCCGTTGTTAAATTTCTTGGTAAGGATATAGAAGAGTACTACCGTAAACAACCTTTTACTGAGTTTGCTTACCGTACACGATACTACATCATTTTTAATTTAGATTCTAATATTGTTTTAACTAAAATTAATGTATTAAAAAATATAAAAGGAATAGTTAAAACATTAGATAACACATCACTAACTCTTATATCATTTTTAAATGGTTTAAAAGCAAAGAAAAAAACAAAGCACCTTACCTACGAATATGTATCTGATGTAGATGAACTATTATGGCAATTCATTGCACCTTTTTGCAAAAAGGATTTAATACCAAAATCAAAAGAATATATAAGTTGGCAAATTGATAATAACCAATACACCAATGCACTTATAAGAAACAAGTACCCCAAAAAATGTTTAATTAGCAGTGTTTATGATAGGGTTTACAATAGTAGCTACATTATAAAAAAAGAGAATACAATTATAGGATTTACATCATTTTTAATACGCGGAAATGAGGTTATGGTTAGATATTTTATTTGTGAGGACGATTATTTAGAGCTTTGCGCTAATGCTATTATTGAAAATATAGTGAAATTGAAAGCCACTAATATTCAAACTGAAAACGAAAAACTAGGTAGATATATTGAAAATCAGTTTATACATTTACATAACGATAAACGAAAACTATATGCCTTAGCACACAACGACATGAATATTGATTTTGAACATGCCATTATAAATGATAGAGATGGCAATTTTGCATAACAATATCTTATATGGAGTTAATTAATAAACTATACAGTTCTATACAAAAGCACAGCTTTAATACAGCCTTTTGTATTAATGATATAAATTATTCTTATACAGAATTTAATGATTTAGTTTGCAAAATAAGATTAGCAATTCAAAAAAACATCAATAATGAAGAGCAAATAGTTGGCCTATTCGCACACGATGATATATATACTTACGCTAGTATTATTGCTGCTTGGTTAGAAAACAAAGGGTATGTTGCCATTAACCCATTATTTCCAGAAAACAGAAATGTAGAGATTTTAGAATCTGTAGGTTGTAGCACCTTACTAAATTCTCGTAATGAAACACTACCAATTAAAAACCTAAAGCTTGTTAACACAGCAAAAATAAATTTTAAACCTAAAACTCTAGTACCTAAACCTTGCAATAAAGATGGTATTGCTTACATTATTTTCACATCTGGAAGTACAGGAAAACCAAAAGGTGTGCCTATAAGTTTTAAAAATATTAGCGCTTTTGCTGAAGAGCTACACCATGACAACTATTTTAATTTAAACGAAAACGATAGATGCTTGCAAATGTTTGAATTAACTTTTGATATGTCTGTAGTATCTTACCTACTCCCATTACTTTACGGGGCATCTATTTATACAATTCCCAAAGGTAAAATTAAATACATGCATGTTTATAGCTTACTTGAAAAGTATAAATTAACCGTATTAATTACCGTACCCTCTATTATTAATTATTTAAAACCATATTTTGCTGAGATTAATGCACCACAGGTAAAAGTATCTTGCTTTGCGGGAGGAAAGCTGTTTGATGATGTTGCTAATGCTTGGAATAAATGTATACCAAATGCCCAAATTATTAACTATTACGGCCCAACAGAAACTACAATTTATTGTGGCTATTATTTATATACACCTCCACATAAAAGAAAAAATAAAAATAATATTATTTCCATTGGAAAAACATTTAAAAACACTGGATATTTAATAATTGATGGTAATGAAAACATAGTGCCAGATGGCACTGTTGGCGAATTGGCAATTACTGGAGAGCAAGTAACACCAGGGTACTGGCAAGATGAAATCAAAAACAAAGAAGCTTTTTTTGTGAAAACTGTTAATGGTAGAACAAAAAGATATTACAAAAGTGGAGATTTATGCTATAAAGATCATGAGGGAGATTATATGTATGTAGGTAGAAACGATTTTCAAGTAAAAATACAAGGCTATAGAATAGAATTAGGAGAAATAGAATACTACATTAAAAAAATAATAACTGATCATAATTTTGTAGTACTAGACATTAATAATGATTCTGGAAATAATGAGCTATATTTAATTATTGAATCTAAAGAATTTAATACAGAAGCACTACAAGAGTTTTTAAAAAGTAAGCTTCCAAACTACATGATACCAACACAAATAAAATTTACTAATACAATACCTCATAATATTAATGGTAAAATAGATAGAAAACAATTAAGAAATACAGTAAAAAAATGAAAAATCAAGATATTTTAGATAAAATTTCTAAATCGTTTAGTAAGGTTTTAGAACATAATAATTTTACGTTAACAGAAATTACAACAGCAAATGATGTTGATGGTTGGGAATCTATTACCCATATGATGATCATCAATGATATAGAACAATCCTTCAACATAAAATTCAAACTTATGGATTTAATGAATATGGATACTATTGGCGACCTAGTAATAGCCATAGAAAAAGAACAAAACCTAATGCATAGTTAATATTAAGGTTTAAACTCTCAAAATGTACCGATTTTTTTTTAAACGACCGTTAGATCTGATTGCTGCTACAATAGGATTATTACTGGTTTTACCAATTTTTTTAATCTTAGTAATAGCACTAACTATAGCAAATAAAGGCACTCCCTTTTTTATTCAAAAACGACCGGGGAAAAACGAAAAAATTTTCAGTATCATTAAATTTAAAACAATGACTGATAAAAAAGATATAAACGGGAATTATTTACCAGATGCTGAGCGTTTAACCTCTTTAGGAAAAATAGTTAGAAAAACATCACTAGATGAAATACCCCAACTCATAAACATTATAAAGGGAGATATGAGTTTTATTGGACCAAGACCACTTTTAATTAGATACTTACCTTATTATTACGAAACAGAAAAAAAACGTCATACAATAAGACCTGGTATATCTGGATTAGCTCAAGTTTCTGGCCGAAATATATTAAATTGGGACGATAGACTAAAAAAAGATATAGAGTATGTTGAGAATCTAAGCCTTACTTTAGATTTTAAAATTTTTATAAAAACAATAAAAAATAGTATCGTCGCAAAAGATGTGGTGGTAAATCCAAATTCAGTTATTCAAGATTTAGATGCAATTAGATCATAAAATTAAATGGGCAATCTTAGTTACGGGTTGGGGCAGAAATGCTAAAGATACTCTTAAAGCATTTACTAAAGGTAAACTAGCAAATTCTACCATAAATTTGGTGATTTACGAAGTAGAACCTTGTGGTGCTAAAGACTTTGCAGAAAAACATGGCATTGAAACACTACAAGTATTAAGAAAAGATTATAAAAACTCGATAAGTTATCAAGAACAATTAACTTCAGAAATAAAAAAAAGAGGTATTGATTATATTTTTATGCTAAATTTTAAATACATCATAAAAGAACCTATGCTAAAAATATTCCCTAACAGAATTATCAATGTACACCCATCACTATTTCCTAGTTTTTTGGCTACAAAAACAGCCATACAAGAAGCATTAGATTATGGTGTGAAAATAACAGGAATAACAACTCATATTATAGATAATAATATAGATGAAGGGTCTATTTTATGCCAAAGTGCTATTAAAGTATCAGAAAACGAAACCTTTGAAACACTATACCCGAAATTTGCAAAAAAAGGAAAAAAGATTATTTTAAAAACAATTAAAAAAATTGAAGACAGTCACTTTCTATAAAATATTTTCCATAAAGATATAGAATCGCTTTACAAACCAAATTAACCCTAATAGTATGAAATATCAGATTATAAAACGAGTATTTGATTTTCTATCAGCTGTAATAGCTTTTTTATTACTTTCACCTATATTTATTATTATTACCTTTTGTTTAATAATAACAAATAATGGAAAACCTTTTTTCTTTCAACAACGCCCTGGAAAAAATGAAAAAATTTTTAAAATCATTAAATTCAAAACTATGAGAGATTTAAAACCAGGGGATGAGACTAATATCCATAGTTTAAATAGAGTTACAAAATTAGGTGCTTTTATAAGAAAATATTCTATAGATGAAATACCACAACTCATAAATGTAATTAAAGGAGATATGAGTGTTGTAGGCCCAAGACCTCTTCTTATACAATACTTACCACTATATAATGCTTTACAGAAAAAACGACATACTGTAAATCCTGGAATAACAGGTTGGGCACAAGTTATGGGAAGAAATGCAATATCTTGGGAAGAAAAATTTGAATTTGATGTGTGGTATGTAAACAACCAAACGTTTATTTTAGATCTTAAAATTATTTTTCTTACTGTAAAAGGTATTATTATACCAAAAGGAATTAATAATAATGAAGGTACAAATATGCCAGAGTTTACTGGAACAAAAAAATAACCAAATCTATATATAAAACCTACATAGACATAAAGATGCAATTAAAAGAAGAAAACTATAAATTTGAATGTATAGTAGTTGAAAATGAAACCGACATAAACAACTATAAGGCACATATAAATAAAATTAGTAATGCCAACATATTCTATTCTCATGAATATATAAATTCTCTGGCTCAAAAAGCATTCATTTATTTTAAGCTTTTTAGAAATACTAAATTAATTGCTTTGATGCCAATTTATTTAAAGAAAATAAATGATTACAGTACTTTTAATAAAACAACGCCTGAATATTTTGATGCCTCCTCTCCATATGGATATGGTGGCCCACTATTTTGCTCTACAAATTCTAAAGATGAAAATTTATTTTTTTGGAATAATGTAGATAAATGGTACAAAAATAATAATGTAGTAACAGAGTTTGTACGCTTTAATTTTAGCGAAAACTATAAACAGTACACAGGCCATTTAATACCTACACTAAACAATGTAAAAGGAACATTGCTAGACTTTGAAACCTTATGGAAAAACTTTAAACAAAAAGTTAGAAACAACTATCGTAAGTCTTTAAAATCTAATTTAAAAGCAAAAATATATACAGAAAATGTAGATTCAGACATCGTTGAGAAATTTTATGATATTTACATCAAATCTTTAAATAGAAATAAAGCGGCATCCAATTATTATTACAGTAAACTTTATTTTTTAAATCTAATTAATAATAATCCTAACGATACTATTTTAGTATTAATATATAAAGAAGATATTGCTATTTCTGCTGAATTAATTTTAATAGACAACGACACACTTTATTCACACCTTGGTGGCACACATGCTGAATATTTTAACATGAGACCCAACGACTTTTTAAAAATTGAAGTTATGAAGTGGGCTATTGATAATCATAAAAAATATTATGTTTTAGGCGGAGGTAGAGTAAATGGAGATGGTTTATATCAATACAAAAAATCATTTTTTCCATTAGATGATGATGTGATTTTTTATACAGGAAGAAAAATATTAAACCAATCAACATATAACAATTTAGTTAAAGAGATTAAAGTTGAATTCACCAATGTAATGGATGATATTAAGGATTCTAAAATCTATTTTCCGTTATATAGACAAAATAGTATAATTACAGAAAGTTTAGATAGTAGTAAACTAAGAATAATTTCTTCTGAAAAAGAATGGAAAGATGCTATAAAAGATGTCGATTATTACGATTTTTACCACACTTATGATTATCATAATTTATCTAAACTAGATGGAGAAACTCCTATATTAATTGAATATACAGAAGGTAATACAAAAATTTATCTTCCGCTTATAAAAAGAAAAATACCAAATACAGATTATTTTGATGCTACATCTGTTTACGGATATGCAGGACCAATTCAAAAAAATATTAATGCTTCTTTTAACAACACTAAATTTATAAATGCCCTAGACGCATTTTTTAAAGAAGAGAAAATAATATCAATATTTTCTAGACTTAATCCTTTTATAGATCATCAAGAAATCATTTTAAAAGATTTTGGCATTATTGAAGAACTTAGTAGCGTAGTTAATATAGACTTAACTAAAACTATTGATGAGCAAAGAACTATTTTTTCAAAATCAACTAAACGTTATGTAAATAAATGCAGAAAAACCTATGATTTTAAAATAAGTAACAAGGAAGATGATATTTTAACGTTTATGGATTTATATTATGAAAATATGGATCGTGTAAATGCAGAAAAAAAATATTATTTCTCTAAACAGTATTTTCTTGACTTTGTTAACTCTAAGGATTACAAAACAGATGTATTATTAGCTATAGACAAAGACACCAACAATATTATTTCTGCTGCTATGATGGTTAAAACTAATACTATTATACAGTATCATATTTCTGGAACACGCAATGACCATCTAAATATTTCACCTATAAGATTATTGATTGATGAAATGCGACTTAAAGGAACACAAGAAGGTTATAAATATTTTAATCTTGGAGGTGGTTTAGGAAATCAGGAGGATGAATTATTTAAATTTAAAGCCTCATTTTCTAAAGACTTTAAACCTTTTAAAATATGGAAACATATTGCAAATAAAGAAGTTTATAATAAACTATTACAAGACAAAGGTATCGATGCATCTGAAACTTCTTTTTTTCCACTCTACAGATACAAAAGTTAGAGGAACTAAATTAACTAGTTGTTTTTAATTGTATTAGTGATATACTCTGCAATCACTTTGGCTATAATTTTTCGCCCATTATTATTCCAGTGCTTATCATAAATTAAATTAGTAGGGGTTTTAGAGGCTTGGAGATGTTTAGAAAAATCTATATATTTAAAATTATGTTGTTTTAAATAGTCTAAGAAAACTTTAGGTGTAGCGTTTTCGTCTATTAGTAGCACAAATTTCTCTTTATTATAATTATACTTTTTAGTTAGAATTTTAAAATTTTCAACATAAGTATTATGCTTTTCACTTTCTATTAATAAACGTTCTTGTTCACTAAGTACTTTTTTATCATCAGGTTCTCTGTTTATAAACGATATTACCTTGTTTGGTAATTGTTTAACAGGGTCTAGAACACCAATACTTAAAAGGTAACCTAGTAGTTTAATTTTACGTAGTTTTTTATATAAAGGCGATTCTAATTGCATTCGGTCTTGCACAACGTTATATTCTGCTCTTGTTAAATCGTTTTCAAATTTTAATCCGAAAATAACACTATCAATTAAGTCAAATTCTTTTTTATAAGAATCTACCAAATGTATTTGATCCGCAAAATCATAACCTGCATAGCCAAATTCATAAATTTCAATATGTTCAAGTCTATTTTCAACTTTTTTACCAATAGAATTATAGTAGTTTTGATGAAACCCCTCTATGAATGAATCCCCAACAAGTGCAACTTCAACCTTCTCTTCTGTAGGATTATATTCATGATAAGAATTAAAACCATAATTATTTATATGATATTCAGAGAAATTTTGACGCCTGTTTCCTGTCACAGAAAAGCCAGATTGATTAGGTACCCACTTCTCTACCTCAAATTCATCTACATATCGAGACGGATAATCTTTAGTTAAGTGAAATATGCGCACGTAAACTTCTAAAGCCAAAACTATTAAAATAGCATAAAAGAAACATTTTAAAAATAGCTTTTTCATATGTACTAAAATTGAAAATATATAAAAGATCTATCAATACTACTATCGTAAAATAGTAAAATTGCCATAATAACTACTGAATAAATAATAAATCTTAAAACTTTAGACTTAAACTTAAAGGGAGACCTCTCATCTCTTCTAATAATATATTCATAAACAATAAATAGTGCAATAAGGATATAATAATCAACCATTCGATAACCTAACGGATGATGATAAGGTGCGTAAGATAAATTTAATAGTATTCGTTCTATAAAATTAAAAGCATCTGTAATAGACTCTGATCTAAAAAATATTCTAGAAAAAGTAACTATAAAAAACGTTAATAGCACCTGCCCTATCTCAATAAATGATGGAAAAATAGTGTTTTCTCCAACAACAGAATTTTTATAAATTGTATTACGCCCCATTAAAAAAACAGGTATAAATACTAGCGCATGAAATGCTCCCCAAAACACAAAAGTCCAGTTAGCACCATGCCAAAAACCACTTACTAAAAATATAATACAAATATTTCTGACGGCTTTTAGCTTACTAACTCTCGAGCCACCAAGAGGAATATAGATATAATGCCTAAACCATGTTGATAATGATATATGCCAACGTTGCCAATATTCAGCAACATTTCTCGAAAAATTAGGAAACTTAAAGTTAGACATTAGCTCTATACCAAAAAGTTTAGCTGTTCCTATAGCAATATCAGAATAACCACTAAAGTCACCATATACTTGAAAACTAAAAAGCGTAACGCCTAAAATTAATGTTGATGCAGGATAATTACTATAGTTAGAGAATATATCGTCTACTATGGGTGCAATACTATCTGCAATAACTACCTTTTTAAATAACCCCCACAAAATAAGTTTTAAACCAGCTACAGTTTGCGTGTAGTTAAATGCCCTTTTATTTAATACTTGAGATAATAAATTTGAAGCTCTTTCTATAGGTCCTGCAACTAATTGAGGGAAGAAACTAACAAACGCAGCAAACCCCAAAAAGTCTTTTGTAGGTTGCAATCGTTTATAATAAATATCAAACGAATATGACATAGTTTGAAACGTATAAAATGAGATACCCACAGGTAGTAAGATACGCAACGTCCACGTGCTTTTTATATCATACCCTATAACGTTACAGGCATCAATCCAAGAATCAACAAAAAAATTAAAATATTTAAAGAAGCCTAAAAGCCCAACATTAAAAATAACACTACACCATAGCCAACGTTTTTTATTTTCAGTTTTTGTGTTAGCATGTATTTTTAAACCAATAAAATAATCGACAACTGTGCTTAAAAATATTAAGGATAGAAACCTCCAATCCCACCAACCATAAAAAAAATAGCTAGCAATAAGAATGAATATATTTTGCCCTTTTATTGTTTTTTTTAAAAAGAACCAATAAATAATAAAAACAATAGGTAAAAAAATGAAAAACTCTAATGAATTAAATATCATAGATAATAATTGTTATCATTTAATTAAATTATCAAATAAAAGCCCTTGTTTGATTTGATTAGCAACTTGTTCGTGCCCATAACACGTCCAATGAAAATCAAAATCGAAAGTCCAACTTTTTTTATCTGTGCTAGAATCTAAATAAATAACTTTAAAACCTTGTGCTTTGCACAATTTTATTATTTCCATACTAGAGCTTGGATGAAATACCAAAACTTTATCTTTAATAGTATAATTTTTATTTATATAGGCTAGTAAAGAGGCTATTTTCATGTTATTCTTTAAAGATGTATCTTCTTTCTTTTCGACAACTTTTTCTGGTTCATTAGTTTTCCAAAAATTTAAATTTATTGGGAATCTAGAATAAAAATAATAAGCTAACTTCCAATTATATAATATATTTTTTATTCCTGGGGATTTCATTTTACCAAATATAACCTCTTGCGCTTTTAAATCAACTTGAGTTATATCTTCTAAAGTTTTAACCTCCTTAATACTCTCTATAAAGTCACTATCTGTAACATAAATTAAGCTCTTTACAGGTTTAAGTGAATCTAGTTGCTTAGATATTTCAAAGGCTTCAATAAATGAAACTCCAGACCTAGCTGCTTCTAAAAAGTTATAATTAGGTAATTTTTCTTTTAGAAAAACAGATTGATGACATTCGCTAGGATTCATAAAATTTTCCACAAACGAATCTCCAATTACAGTAATAAGATTGTCGTAACTATCAGGAAGTTTCCCAGGCCACCCCAAGCTATTTATTTCCCACGTATGTGTTCCATGAACCCAATACCCTTTTTGATTAGGGTAATATTTTTGAATTCCATTTTCATCAATTGTTCGTCTAGGTATTTCAGATATGGCATGGGTTACTCTAACTACAACTTCCCCTATTACAAGTAAGAGCACTAAAAACAAAATTATATTTCTAAAAAACTTGAGCATCCTAAAATTGAAAATAAATAAATTCTTGTTGTTCTCCAGTAAAACTAAACATTAAAACAATAATTAAAACATAAAACAACCAACGCAAGGGCTTATTTAAAGCATCTATATTAGCTATAGCATATTCTCCTCGTCTTCCTAACCATTCAATCCATGTAAAAAATAATACTAAAAGTAAAATAGTAGTTGGAAATATCTGAAAATTAGAAAATAGTGATGTATTAAAAATACCCTTCAAAAATAGTAAAGCATGTGTTACAGAATCTGCTCTAAAAAATACCCAGGCAATCAATGTTAAAAAAAATGTTGCAGACATTTGAAATATTTCTTTAATATTAGGCAGAATACTACTCATTGCAACTATATCGGTATTTACTCTATTTTTGTTAGTTAGCATTAATGGTAAAAAATAAATAGCATTTAAAGCACCCCAAACAATAAATGTCCAATTTGCACCGTGCCAAAAACCGCTAACTAGAAAAATAATAAATGTGTTTTTTATTTTCATACTAGTACCACCTCTACTTCCACCTAAAGGAATATATAAATAATCTCTAAACCAAGTAGATAGAGATATATGCCATCGTCTCCAAAATTCGGCTATATCTCTTGAAAAGTAAGGAAAAGCAAAGTTTCGTTTTAAATCAAAACCAAATAATCTAGATACACCTATTGCTATATCTGAATAACCAGAAAAATCACCATAAATTTGAAATGCAAAGAAAAACGCACCGAGTAATAATGTACTACCCGAATAATCCTGATAATCGTTAAAAATTATGTTTGCATATTTAGCACAGTTATCTGCTATGACTACTTTTTTAAATAAACCCCATAAAACTTGGCGCATTCCATCTACAGCTAAATCATATGAAAATTTACGTTTGTTGTAAAACTGAGGCAATAAGTTAGTGGCACGCTCTATAGGGCCAGCAACTAATTGAGGAAAAAAACTAACAAATGCCGTAAATGCTATAAAATCTTTTGTTGGCTCTAACTTTTTATTATAAACATCAATAGTATAGCTTAACGTTTGAAATGTATAAAAACTTATCCCAACTGGTAATATGATTTTTAATGTGTTTATTTCTAAAGGTTGTCCTAATAATGTAAATGAGTCTACTAAACTTTGAACAAAAAAATTATAATATTTAAAAAAACCTAAAAATCCTAAATTAACACAGATGCTTACCCACAATAGAAATTTACGTTTAGTTTTAACTTCTGTCTTTTTTAAAAGTAGCCCAATAGTATAGTCGACAAGTGAACTAAATGCGATTAAAGAAAGAAACCTCCAATCCCACCAGCCATAAAATATATAACTAGCAACTGCTATAAGTAAATTTTGAGCCTTTAAATATTTAGCTGTAACAAACCAATATAAAACAAATACTATTGGTAGAAATACAAAAAACTCTATAGAATTAAACAGCATATAAAGTAAATAAGTAGGTTATTTGGGTTATTTTAAAAACTTGGTAAATATCTTTTAACCCAATAAGTAAATCAAAAATTTTCTATGAATTACATAATTAATACCCTAATAAACATAACTAGCAACATATCAATAGATAAAAACCCCATAAAATGGGGTTTTTGTATTATAGTTGTAAATAATAATATTACAATTCATTAAAAATTGAATGCATTAATCGTTTTTTATCATTTATACTTTCTTCAAGAGAAATCATTGTTTCAGTTCGGTAAACGCCCTCTATTTCATCAAGCTTAAATATTACTTCTTTGGCATGTTCTGTATTTCTAGCTCTAATTTTACAGAAAATATTAAACTTACCTGTAGTAATATGTGCTACTGTAACAAAAGGAATTTCGTCTATACGCTCTAAAACAAATTGAGTTTGAGATGTATTATTTAAATAAACACCAACATAGGCTATAAATGAATAGCCTAATTTTTTATAATCTAACGTTAAAGAAGAACCTCTAATAATCCCTGATTCTTCCATCTTTTTAACACGTACATGAACAGTCCCTGCTGAAATTAAAAGTTTTTTAGCTATATCAGTAAAAGGTATTCTTGTGTTATCAATTAACATATCAAGAATTTGATGATCTATTTCGTCTAATTTAATTTTCCCCATAATTCGATTTTCTTAAATATAAATCAAAATTAATACATTTTCATTAATAATTACGCACATTTACTGCATTTTATTTTGATAAAAATACGATTTTCTCATTATTCAATTTTACGCAAACGTTTTCGTAACCAATTTCTAATGTTTCTTCGTTAATACCTGATAAAAATTGCCCTTTAGCATGTATTTCTTTGTGTGCGTAATAATTTGATAAATCCCCTATTTTCACTAAAATTGGCATGAATTGTATTTGCCCATTATTTAAACGTTCTTCAAATTGAAATGCCATATCTTTCGATACTTTTGTATTTATATCTACAATAGCATTTCTAATAATAACATCAAAAAATAACTTTCGGTTTTCTGGAATAATGGTGTAAGACTCATAATTATCACCTATAATATTATTATTAGCAATGTATGATAATGATGTTATGTAGGACATATAGATAAACTCTCGTGTTTTATCTCTAGCATAGTCATCAGCATAATGTCCAGCCTCAAACAATATTGTCGGACAATTTTCGCTTTGAAACGTATCTCCAACGCAATTAATATTAAATGCATCATCATAAACGCCTACTTGATTTGGTATCACTTTTTGTAAACAAGTATTCATTTCTGCTATTATTTCCATAGCAATTTTTCGAGTAGGTGTAATAGAACATTCCTCATCTTGCGCTGGAGCCAAAAACGATATTGTAGCAGATTTATTTGTATTTCCAGCACTAAAAATGGTGCGCTGCCCGTGGAGGTTAAAACAAAAATCTGGATTAAAACTCTCAAAAACTTGCCTTAAAACTTTACTTTCTGGCTGTGTTCTATCTTTAGCGTCTCTGTTTAAATCTATACTATTTGCATTTACTCTGGTGTATGCTTTTGCACCATCAGGATTTAAAATTGGAATGATACAAAGTGTACATTCTCTTAAAATTATATCTGTAATTGATGCATTGGAAATACAAGTATTTAATAAATCAAAAATTGCTTTTGTAGTGGTAGATTCATTACCATGCATTTGAGACCACATTAATATTTTTTTAGTACCGTCTCCAATTTTAATTGAAAAAATATCTTTATTTAAAACTGACTTACCAACAGTTTCCACTTTAGCAAAATCTTTAAATTTTGAAACTAATGGCTCAATATTTTTATTGGTTATGTACCTATTAAAAAGTGAATTTTCTTTGTACGTTTTAAACAGTGTTTGCAAATCTTTAACTTCCATACGTTTTATTTGATGTACAAAAGTAAACATTTCGATTTTTACAATTGTAAACACCATGTTTTATTTGTTTTGTATAGTTTGGTAAACACTATCTCATCTAAATTCTTTAAAACACTTTCTGTTTTTACTTCAAAATTATTAATTTAAAATAAAATATTTAATATCAGTTATTTAAATTAATTTATATAAACTAAAAGATTAATATTATAAAATATAAAACAATAGTTTTAAATAGAATTAAATACAATTTGTTACATTTGTAACATCAAATCTTTACACACAATAGTTTACAATGATAAACAGTGATAAATTTATAAAAAGGCTTCAAAAAGTCATTGAATATTACGGTGAATCAGCGTCTTCTTTTGCCGAAAAAATAGGTGTTCAACGCTCTAGTATTTCGCATATATTATCTGGAAGAAACAAGCCCAGTTTAGAATTTGTTTTAAAAGTTTTATCTGCTTTTCCTGAGGTAGAATTATATTGGTTATTAAATGGTAAAGGCACTTTTCCTAAAACTATATTAGAAGAAAACACACCACCTACTCCTATCATTAAAAATATTACAAAAGAAATTATTACACCTAAACCTTCGCACCAAAAAACAATTGATCGCATTGTTATTTTTTATTCTGACGGAAGCTTTGAAAACTTCGAAAAATAAACTTGTAGTTTGTAGCTTTGCATTAAATATCTTTGAAATGCAAAAAATACCACTAGTACTGTTTTTATTTATTTTTACATCGTGCTACCAAGTAGAACGCAATTGTAAAAACTACAAAACGGGTCATTTTATAAGCGAATCAGTTTTAAATGGAGAAACTTACAAATCTGAATTTATACGCACAGGAAGTTTACAAATTGAAACCTACCAGGACCACGAAGACTCATCTGAAGTGCGCTGGATAAATAATTGTGAAGTTATTTTTAAAACCATAAACCCAAAAAACATGGCCGAACGTAAAGATGTGCATCTGAAAATACTAACCACAACAGATTCTAGCTATACATTTGAATACTCCTACGTAGGTGAAATTAATAAAGCTAAAGGTACTGCTTACAAGAAAAACTAATCAAAAGGGTACAAAAACGACTCTACAGTGTTAAACTCAATAGTTTTATCGTTATTCACAAAATAGGTTACAAACACTTCTCCCCAGTACTCACCATCTGAGAAATCTGCCACAATCCATTTATGATTTAACAATTTAACTGTATTGATAAGGATTTTTCTGCCTTCAGAAGATGCGTATGGCACTACAGGATGTTGCCCACTCACCTCATTTGTACTATAAATTTCATCTTTAATCATTGGTATTAATGCACTTACATCATAACCGTCTTTTTCAAAATAACTAATTGCATCTTCATTCCGCTCTAAATTAAAATGTGATTGTTTAATTATTTCCTCGTTAAGTATTTTAATAGAATCGGCTAATCGTTTTACTTTGGTTTTAGCAGTATTCAATTTTATATTTCGGTCTTCAATAATACGTTTTGCACTAGCATAT
Organism: Hyunsoonleella sp. 2307UL5-6; assembly: GCF_047345485.1. Taxonomy (NCBI): domain Bacteria; kingdom Pseudomonadati; phylum Bacteroidota; class Flavobacteriia; order Flavobacteriales; family Flavobacteriaceae; genus Hyunsoonleella; species Hyunsoonleella sp. 2307UL5-6. Next base: position 667,181 of record NZ_JBLFEN010000001.1, read on the forward strand.
TGAAATACTACTAGCAATAACGTAAACACAAACAGATACATGAAAATTCTTTGTTTCATCTTTTAAATTGATATTATTAAATTATCATACGCCAAAAACACGTTTTCAGGCAGTTGTTTTTCCACCTCAGCATGAAACCCCAACAAATGACTAATATGCGTAAGATATGCGCGCTCTGGTTTTATATCGTCTATAAAGGCTAAAGCCTCTTCCAAATTAAAATGAGAATAGTGAGAATCTACCCTAAGTGCATTTACAACTAGTATTTTTACACCACGAATTTTTTCTTTTTCTTTTTCAGACATATACTTAATATCTGTAGTATAGCAAAAGTCATTGAAACGAAAACCAAAAACCTTTAATTTAGCATGTAATCCTTTAACAGGCACTACCTCTATATCTTTTAAAACGAATGGTTTATTTTTTAACTTAAAAACATCTACCGATGGTGCACCAGGATACTTATTCTCAATTTTAAAAATATAATCAAAACGCTTTTTTAGTGATTTTACAACACGTTTATGAGCAAATATCGAGATATTACCTTGTTTAAAATAAAAAGGTCTTATATCGTCTAATCCCAATACATGGTCAGAATGTTCATGCGTAAATAAAATACCATCTATTTTTTGGCAACCAGATCGCAGCATTTGTTGCCTAAAATCTGGACCACAATCTATAACATAGGTATTATCATCCCATTCAATTAAAACCGATGTTCTCAAGCGTTTATCCTTACTATCATTACTAAGACAAACAGGATGTTTACTCCCAATTACAGGAACGCCTTGGGATGTGCCAGTACCTAAAAATGTAATCTTCAAAATGCGCGTTTTACTGTACAAAAATAAGGCTATTTTTTTTGTAACCTATGGTTATTTGGTATCTTTACAAAAAATCGTATTAACCTATAAAGCTTATGGAAATTAGCATACATGGTGATAGAGAATTTGATGATATTCCTTCATTAAAATCTAAAGCCCTTAAAATAAATCTTAATCAGAATATTTACGGCACTTTCGCTGAGATTGGTGCAGGACAAGAAACTGCAAGACATTTTTTTAGAGCCGGTGGCGCCTCAGGAACCATAGCCAAAGCAATGTCTGCCTATGATAAAGATTTTAGTGATGCTATTTATGGTATTGAAGACGACAGGCGTTACGTTACCGAATCTAGACTACGCAAAATGCTATCTCATGAAATGGCGTTAATGGAGGAACGTATTACCCGCGATGAAAATCCTGATAAAATTTTCTTCACCTACGCCAATACTGTTGCCACTATAGATTTTGCAAAACAGTTTAAAGGCCATGGATGGGTTGGTATTAGATACCAAGTAGAAGCTGGTGCCGAATACAATGAAATTATATTGCACGTAAGGTTTAAAGAAACAGATGCAAGACTACAGCAAGAAACCTTAGGTGTTTTAGGAACTAACTTGATTTATGGAGCGTTTTACAAATATAATGAACCTAAAAAGCTTTTAAGATACCTGTATGACCATTTGGATAAAGATCAATTAGAAATAGACACCATTAACTTTTCTGGCCCTGTATTTAAAAATGTAGACAACCGCTTAATGAGTTTACAGCTGGTAAAAAATGGCATGACAGATGCTGTTGTTTTTGGACCTGATGGCAATAATGTTTTACCTGCTAGAATTTTTTATAAGAAGAATATTTTAGCACTTAGAGGTAGTTTTAGACCCGTTACCAAAGTAAATATGGCTATGTATAAAAAGTCATACGAAATGTTTATTGCAGAGAACAAAGTTGATGTTAAAAAAACTGTAGTTGTTTTTGAAATTACCCTATCCAACCTAAGAGCTGAAGGAAAGATAGACGAACAAGATTTTATAGATCGTGCAGATTTACTTTGCGCTCTAGGACAATCAGTTATGATATCTAACTTCCAAGAATACTATAAGGTTGTAGAGTACTTTTCTAACTACTCTAAAGCACGAATGGGACTAGCCATGGGTGTAAGTAATTTAGTGGATATTTTTGATGAGAAGTATTATCGCCATATAAGCGGTGGAATTCTTGAAGCTTTTGGAAAATTATTCTTTAAAGATTTAAAAGTATACTTATACCCAATGTTTGATCCTGAAACTGGTGAACTTATTAATAGTGAAAATCTTAAGGTTTATCCGCGTATGAAAGAGCTTTATAAATTCTTTAAATACAATGGAAAAGTTATTGATATTGAGGAATATGATGAAAGTATAATGAATATTTTCTCTAGAGAAGTGCTGCAAATGATAGAAACTGGAGCACCAGGTTGGGAAGGTATGCTACCTGAAGGCACTGCAGATTTAATTAAAGATTACAGGCTCTTTGGTTACACACGACGCCCTTTAAAGCCTTTAACATTAAGACGAAGAACAAACGCAAAAAAGTAAAAAAAGAGCCAAACGGCTCTTTTCTTTATTTATGATATGTTAGTATTATATACTAAGCATCAAGTATTTGTGCTGCATGCGCTTTAGTTTTTACTTTGGCAATTACATCTTCTATAATACCGTTTTTATCAATAATAAAAGTAGTGCGATGAATACCATCATACTCCTTACCCATAAACTTTTTTGGCCCCCAAACACCAAAAGCGTTAATTACCGCTTTGTCTTCATCTGCCAATAACGGATATTGAAAACCATACTTGTTTTTAAAATTAGATTGACGTTTAGCACTATCTGCACTTACACCCAATATGTCATACCCTTGCGCTTGAAAACGATCAAAATTATCATTTAAATCGCATGCTTCGGCTGTACAACCAGGAGTACTAGCTTTAGGGTAAAAGAAAATAACTAACTTTTTCCCTTTGTAATCACTTAACTGCACTGTATTTCCTTGCTCGTCTAAAGCTTTAAACTCTGGAGCATTATCACCTACTTTTAATGTTGTCATAACCATTATTTTGTTTAATTCTTTTATAACTTTGTTTTACAAAAATACAACCAAATGACTAAACAAGAAAGTGTAGACTTTGTTATAAAAACGTTAAATGCTATTTATCCGCATATTCCTATTCCTCTAGATCATAAAGACCCATATACTCTACTAATTGCTGTTTTACTATCTGCGCAAAGCACTGATGTCCGCGTAAATAAAATTACACCGTTACTATTTGAAATTGCTGATAATCCGTATGATATGATAAAGCTATCTGTTGAAGAAATAAGAGATATTATTAAGCCCGTTGGCTTATCACCTATGAAAAGTAAAGGTATTTATGGTTTATCAAAAATTTTAATAGAAAAGCATGACGGCAAAGTACCACAAAGCTTTGAAGCTTTGGAAGAACTTCCAGCCGTGGGGCACAAAACCGCAAGTGTTGTGATGTCTCAAGCATTTGGAGTGCCAGCATTTCCTGTAGACACGCATATTCATCGCCTTATGTACCGTTGGAATTTAACTAATGGTAAAAATGTAGTGCAAACTGAAAAAGACGCCAAACGCTTATTCCCAAGAGAATTATGGAACGATTTGCATTTACAGATTATTTGGTACGGACGCGAATATTCTCCTGCCCGCGGTTGGGATTTAGAGAAGGATGTAATAACTAATACTATTGGGAGGAAATCTGTAATAAAGGCGTACTTTAAAAAGAAAAAATCCTGATTTTAAATCAGGATTTTTTAATATCAATTAAGAAGCATTTCGTACTTCTCATGTTTTCCTTTTACAACCTTTAAGGCTTTTGAGTAATTTAAAAGAAACTGTATGGTTTCATCCTTAGGCTTCAGGTTTTTTTGTTTTTTAAAAGAATTTTCAGAGTAAATTTTTGCCATTTTATCATTTTAAGGGTTAATTCAAAATAATAACGCAACAAATTTTTTTATATTGTATAGCCTGAATTTTAAAGCTAATAAGTACGGGCACTGCTTATTTAAACTAGCTAAAAACTTTAAAATATATAACTTAACGCATAAAAACGATGTTACCGCATTAGGGATTGCAGTGAAAAGCCCACAGCGAAGTTTTTACGAAGCGAGGACTTGCAACGTAAAGCCCGACCCGAGCACGTGTTTTACATTAAACTTTATAATGTGTCATCTCGGGGAATGCCCAAATACTACACAACACAATGTTGTGATTAGTTGGTTAAAACGATATTATGCTTATCAATGATTTTACGTAAATTAATTAACGCATAACGCATTCTACCTAGCGCGGTATTGATGCTAACGCCAGTACGGTCTGATATTTCTTTAAAACTCATATCTTTATATATACGCATAAGTAGCACTTCTTTTTGGTCGTCTGGCAACTCGTCAACCAAACGTCTTACATCGGTTTCTACTTGGGCTTTAATAATAGTTTTTTCAGCATTTAAAGCACTGTCACTTAAAACAGAAAATATGCTAAATTCTCCTGAATTATCAAATTTTGGCATTCTATTGCTTTTTCTAAAGTGATCGATAACTAGATTATGAGCAATTCGCATCGTCCATGGTAAAAACTTACCTTCTTCATTGTATGCGCCTCTTTTTAAGGTGCGTATCACTTTAATGAAGGTATCTTGAAAAATATCTTCAGCGATATCCTTATCATATACTTTCGAGTAAATGAAGCTGTAAATACGTTGTTTGTGTCTTTTAATAAGTGTTTCTAGCGCACTTTCATGTCCTTTAATATAATTGCTAACTAGGGTAGCGTCTGTGATAAGTTCTTTTTGCATAATATTTACTTTTAATGCACGAAGTGATACTTCGAGACTTTGGGGTTATTCGTTTTTTAAAAGTAATATTATACTATAGACGCGTGGTTTTAAGAATTATTAACACTTCAAATATAACAACAATCGTTCCTAAAAAGCAAAATTAATATGTTTTTTTAACATTTTAGTTAACTATACTTCATTTTTAATGCTCATATAGTTGTAGTATCTTTGCAAGATTATTTCCTTAAAAACCTATGAATACTGCACTTTCTGATGTAAACCCTAAAAAAAATATTATTATTAAAGGTGCTAAGTTGCACAACCTTAAAAATATTGATGTTGTAATTCCTAGAAATAAACTCGTGGTAATTACTGGTTTATCAGGCTCAGGAAAATCTAGTTTAGCCTTTGATACGCTCTACGCTGAAGGCCAACGGCGTTATGTAGAAAGCTTATCTAGTTACGCACGCCAGTTCTTAGGCAGACTACATAAACCAAAAGTAGATTACATAAAAGGGATAGCGCCTGCTATAGCTATAGAACAAAAGGTAAACTCTACCAACCCGCGATCTACAGTTGGTACAACCACTGAAATTTATGATTATTTAAAATTATTATTTGCAAGAGTTGGAAGAACATTTTCTCCTGTATCTGGTGAAGAGGTTAAGAAAAATACGGTTGCAGATGTGTTAAACCACATCATGACATTTTCTGAACGTGAAAAACTACTCCTCCTCGCTCCTATTTACTTAGAAGAAGGTCGTACAATGGCTGATAAGTTAAAAACATTAAAACAACAAGGGTATGCTAGGATAAAAGTAAACCAAGAGGTTGTTAGAATAGACGCTATAAAAACAACGCCAGAGGATGCTTCAGTTTTATTAGTTGTAGATAGAATTATAGTAAAACACGAAGAAGATTTTAAAAACCGATTAGCAGATGCCATACAAACTGCCTTTTTTGAAGGTAAAGGCGAATGTATAATTGAAAGTTTAGAGGATAATAAACAGCATACGTTTAGTAATAAGTTTGAACTAGATGGTATATCGTTTTTAGAACCTAATGTACATTTATTTAGTTTTAACAACCCCTACGGCGCATGCCCTAAATGTGAGGGTTATGGGGATATTATTGGTATAGATGAAGATTTAGTAATACCAAACACGGGGCTTTCGGTGTATGAAAATGCTATTTTTCCATGGCGCGGTGATAGTATGAGTTGGTATAAAGACCAATTGGTTAATAAGTCTCATAAATTCAATTTCCCTGTGCACAAACCTTATTTTAAGCTTACTGCTGCACAAAAACAATTAATTTGGGAGGGAAATCAATATTTTGAAGGTTTAAACTCTTTTTTTGCAGAATTAGAATCTAAAGCCTACAAAATTCAAAATCGGGTAATGCTTTCGCGCTATCGCGGAAAAACAAAGTGTAAAACCTGCAATGGCAAACGTTTGAGATCCGAGGCTAATTACGTAAAAATAAACGGTGTTACTTTAACAGATTTGGTAGAAATGCCTATTAAAAAGTTAATTCAGTTTTTTAATAAATTAAAACTTAATGACTATGACACACAAATAGGAAATCGCCTTTTAAAAGAAATAAATAATCGCTTATCGTTTTTAGGCAATGTTGGCTTAGATTATTTAACACTAAACCGAAAATCTAACACACTATCTGGTGGCGAAAGCCAACGTATAAACCTTGCGACCTCTTTAGGCAGTAGTTTAGTAGGTTCCATGTATATTTTAGATGAACCTAGTATTGGCCTACACCCAAAAGATACTGAACGATTAATTGCAGTATTACAGGCGTTAAAAGGTTTAGGTAATACCGTTATTGTAGTTGAGCACGATGAAGATATCATGAAAGCTGCAGATAGTATTATTGATATTGGACCCGAAGCTGGCACATTTGGTGGAAAAGTAGTTGCTAAAGGCACTTATGATGAAATTTTAGCATCTCACTCTTTAACTGCGCAGTACTTAAATGAAACGCTAAAGATTGAAGTTCCTAAAAAAAGAAGAACATCAAAATACCATATAAATATTACCGGCGCTAGGGAGAATAACTTAAAAAATATTGATGTTAGTTTTCCTTTAGAAATGCTTACCGTTATTACGGGCGTTTCTGGTAGCGGCAAAAGTACTTTGGTGAAAAAGATTTTGTTTCCGGCATTACAAAAAAAGCTTACAGATTTTAGTGATAAAGCTGGTCAGTTTTCTGAATTATCAGGTAATTTTAGTGTTATAAAACATATAGAGTTTATTGATCAAAACCCTATCGGTAGGTCGTCTCGCTCTAACCCTGTTACGTATATTAAAGCCTATGATGATATTCGCGCTTTATATTCTAAACAAAAATTAAGCAAAATTAGAAACTACCAAGCAAAACATTTTTCGTTTAATGTAGATGGTGGTCGATGTGAAACTTGTAAAGGTGAAGGTGAAGTAACTATTGAAATGCAATTTATGGCCGATGTACATTTAGAATGCGAAACCTGTACTGGTAAACGCTTTAAAAAAGAAGTGCTAGAAGTTACATTTGCAGATAAAACCATAGATGATATTTTAAACCTAACTATTGATGATGCTGTTGCGTTTTTTAACACTAATGGGCAAGATAAAATTAAAAACAAATTACAACCCTTGCAAGATGTTGGTTTAGGGTACGTTACTTTAGGCCAAAGCTCCTCTACCCTTTCTGGTGGTGAAGCGCAACGTATCAAACTTGCCACATTTTTAGGCAAAGGCAATACGAAAGATAAGGCTTTATTTATTTTTGATGAACCCACTACTGGATTGCATTTTCATGATATTCAAAAATTATTAAAATCGTTTAATGCGTTGATTGCTAAAGGCCATTCTATCATAGTAGTAGAACACAATTTAGAACTCATTAAATGCGCTGATTACATTATCGATTTAGGACCTGAAGGTGGTGAAAACGGTGGGAATTTAGTAGCTCATGGTACACCTGAAGACATTATAAAAGTAAAAGCCTCGGAGACTGGGAAGTATTTGGCGGAAAAACTTTAACTCATGGAAAGTTTAGAATTAGAGCACATTAAACAAAATGTATCTACTAAACCCCTTGTTCATGGTGGCGCTAATTTTGAAACTCATATTTTAACTAAAACCAATACAGGTTATACGTTTAAGCCTTCTACATTTTATGCTATTTTTTGTGGAATCTTTGGCACAGTAGCTTACGGTGCCTTATTGTATGCCATCTATCAATTTACACAAACGGGAAACTTACTTTTTTTAAATAAAATAATTTCTTGAAACGAACTACCCTCGCGTCAGAGCTATAGAGGTATTTCGCTCGTTTCATTTTTGACTTTTTGGTCAAAAAACCGAAATTATGTTATTTAGATCCCGAAACAAGTTCGGGATGACAATTTCAACGGAAACCCCGACGCAGAGCGTCGAGGAATTCTTTTCGATTAAAAACCCAATACCATCTATAGTGCTTTCTATTTTTTTATTGCTGGCAACGTACTTTTGGTATTATTTTTCTCTCCCATTACTTTTAACAGTAATACAAACCAATTTTACAGAGGCCTTAACATACCGCTTATCAAAAGAAAAAAGAAAATTATTAATTTTAATAGGATAGTAGCATTACAAATTATTGGTGAGCGTGTAAGTAGTGATGATGGAAGCTACCAAAGTTTTGAGCTTAATTTGATCCTAGATGATACTACTCGAATAAATGTTGTGGATCATGGAAACCTAAAAAATTTAATTACTGATGCACAAACTTTAAGTGAATTTTTAAAAACTCCTATTTGGCACGCTAAATCTAAAAAAAAGATACTTTAGTAAAACAAAAAAGCAAACAAACTTAGCAACACTAGTGTAATTGGAGTTACTATAGAAAGAAATACAAAAGAGGCTATAGTACTTTTAAAAACACTTTTCATCCACCTTTGATGGTAAAAACGTTTTAATGCTATTATTAAATATATAAAAGTAGATAGCATAATTAAAAAATCTAACCAATCGGGTAAATCAAAAATAAAATTGATCCCCAATATGATACTAAATACAGTGAATAAAAACGAAAAGTAATAAAAGCTGAATACCAAATGATGCGTATAACTACCCTTTTTTAAATGTAATACCTTTAAAATAAACGCGAAAATGGGCAATAAAAAAAACATAGCTAAAGGTATTGTATCATAAAACGCTTGAAGTATGCTGCCGCCTTTCCTTGATTTATAAAACTTTAAAGCCTGTTTATATAAGCGTTTTTCCCAATAACCTGCATTAGTACTCATACCCATTTCTTTAAAAATCATATCATCAGTTGCCCCTAAAGCAATTAGAGAGTCTACAGATTGCGTATTAAAATCAAAAGAAGCGATATCATTCTTTTCAAAATCATCAGCTAAAACCAAAGAATCTATTTTAGCATCAGTAAAACCTGTTAAGTATTTGTTTTTTATTAAACGCTCACGAAGTTCACTTCTAGCTACAGAATCCTCAACCCTATTTTTTATAAATCTCGCTTCTAAAATAGAATCTCTAACGCGTTTATCATCAATCTTACTAATTATAGCATCTTCTTTGATAGTTTTAGCTAGTTTTTCATCTAAAGTTCTCACCTGATTTCTCTGTACAAAAGAGAACATAAAGAAAAACACTACTGCAATAAAAAGATACATCTGCGCGGGGTGTAGATACAGTAATCGCTTACCTTGAATAAACTTAGCTGCTAAAAAACCTGGTTTTAAAAGTAGAGGCAAAAAACTCTTAAAGAATCTAGCATCAAAAGAAAAGTAATTACTAATTGTATTATAAAATAACACTTTTACGGTAAGCTCATCTTTAGCCTGCTGCCCACAATACGGACAAAAACTAAACGCTTTATTAAATTGTTTTTCGCAGTTTTTACAGGTTTCTAGTCTTTTTGCCATATTATAAATTATACAAAGTTAAATTTAAGAAAAGATTAAAGAATTATAAAATGTTTAAGTTTCTAAATATCAGCATTTTATATTTTTTGGCACGCTGTTTGTTTATCATCTAGTGTTAAATATTAAAACACACAATTATGAAAAAGTTTATATTCTTATTAGCAGGTTTGATCCTCGGAGGATTTACTGCTACAGCTACAACAAGTAATGCATACGATAATACCGTGTCAACATATTACAGAGGTTACGGCAACTCTTTCATATTTGTTGAAAATGGTATTGAGTTTTCGATTTTCCCTGACGGACAATTTGATTTCAATATTTTGAGACATCAACCAAATTTAGCTATTTCAGCTGGTAATCGTAATGCTAATATTACGTTTAATTCTGGCTTTAATTATAATGCCTATGTACAGTATGATGAGTTTGGTGCAATTATACAAATTGAAAATACACCTGTATTTTACGATTTTTATGGACGCGTGGCTCAAGTTGGGAACATCAATGTTTTTTATAACAATTTTGGACGCATAAACCGTATTGGAGGATTATATGTACACTATAACAGATTTAACAGGTTTACTCACCATACTGGATTTATTAATAGATGGAATCGTTCTTATGTTTTCAGACCATGGCATAATTTTTACAGTGTACCAGTTTTTAACCACTGTGTAGTTTTTAACAGACCTTACAGACAGTTTTATACACCTACAAGATATGTTTACAACAGACCTTTTAGAAACAATTATAGACCAAGAACAGCAATTGCTAGCAGAAGAGGTAATGCTGTAGTAAGAAACAGAAATTATGCTACCGTAAATAGAAGCGCTAGAAATAGAACTAAAGTGAATAACATTTCAAACACAAGACGATCTATTAATAGAGATAATGTTTTAAAGAATACTAATTCTAGAAGAATTGCTAGTACTAACGATAGGAACACAAAAAACAGAAGTATTAATAGAAGTAATACTAGGGTTGAAAACAGAGGTAATAGCACCGTAAGACGTGAGAGTTCTTCAAATAGTAGAAACGCTGATTATAGAAATAGAGGAAACAATAACACTGTTAAGAAACAAGCTAACAGTACTGTTAGACAAAATCCGAGAAGAAGTTCTTCTCAGCAAGTTACGAGAAATAGAAGCACTACAGTTGTAAAAAAACCGAAAGCAAATAATACTCGTATATATAAAAGAAGTAGCACAAATAGAAGTACTGGACAAACGGTGAATAGATCTTCTAGAAGCACACAAAAACCTGCTTCACGTGTTATAAAAAATACAAGACAAACAAATTCTAGAGCAACGCAAAGTAGAAGCACATCTAGAAGTAATAATACAACATCTAATTCTACTCGTAGAAGAAGATAAATAAATTTTTGGTTGGTTAGTTGGAAAGCCCTGCGACATGTATGCCTCAAAGCAACATCGTGGGGTTTTCTTTTTAGTTAAAACGTTTTCTTATAAACTTAAGTAATACATCATTAATATCTTCTGACAATTTAAGCCTAAAGATTAATACGCTAAAGACTATAGAAACAATTAAAGACTTTATAGCAATATTTATAATTGGATTAAAATTAAAATCCCAAAAATATCCAGCTAAAACCAACACCATCAATAAAACACCAACTTTTATGGTGTTTACACTAAATGGTGTTATTTTAAAAGCCTTATAAACAAATAAAAGCTTAAGCGTGTTGTACAAAAATATAGCAATACATGTTGCCATTGCTGCACCTTCTAGCTCATAAAGAGGTATTAAAATTGTATTTAAAAATACCATAATTGCAACAAGAGCTACACCTAACATTAGTACTACCCTATAATAATCGCTATTAAATAATATCGCGTTATTACTGCCTAAAAGAGAATCGTACAGTTTAGAAACACTAATTAATAAAACGACATATAAACCCGCTCTATAATCGTCATCAATTAAATAATACAATTGGTTAATATTAAGAACTATTAATAGAAATACTAATCCTCCAATTATAAATAGATTTAACGAACTACGTTTATACAAATCCTCTAAACTTTCAAAATCGTTATCATTTAAATATTTAGCCGATAATGGCAATAAAATTTGATGCATTGCCCGTTGGGGTACTGCAATTACTGCTGCTATAAATATGGCAACATTATAATATGCTACATTTTCTATAGCTATATATTTACCTAACATTACTTTATCAATATCTAAAAGAACGGTTGCTACTGAGCCTGCTATAATAATTAATATTGAATATTTTAAAATATTGTTTAACCCTCTAACCTTTTCAAATACTATAATTGGTGGTTTTATATTAAAGGCATAAAGCATCATTACTAGTGTTCTAAACAAGTACACCAAAACTAAACCTATCATAAAAGCCTGTAAATCTAAAACTTCAAAATACAAAAAGATTAATAAAATCATAGCACCTACACGATGAAACACCTCTCTCATAAAATTACCAAAAACAGTTTGCATATGTACTTTTACCCAGGCATAAAATACCTCAAAATAAGCCAGTGCTATTGCTACAAAAAAGGTATGCCACACGTAATCTTTAATAATGGCATTTTCAGAAGAAAGAAAATCTGCAATAACCTCATAACTTAAATACGTAATTATACCTGCTGGAAAAACGACAACTAAAGGCAAAAACAACATTAAAGTTAAAAAGCTAAATATGGAAATTCGTGTTTTAAAACTAGAATAAAATTTCACTATTGTATTGTGAACCCCAAATGACATTAACGGCATTAACACGTAAGCTGCAGAAAGCATATATCCTACCATGCCATAGAAATCATCGCTCATAAAATTTGTATAGAGAAACAATGTATTTATTGCTCCTATTACAAATCCTGAATATGTGGAGATAATATTTTTTAAGGATTGTGAAACTACAATTCCCATAATAGTTGGGATAAGGTATTAGTTAAAGATTTTCTATGATACTTTTGGAGCCCTATTGGAAACGATTTTAAATTATTTGCTTTAAATGCATTATAATATTCTAAGATAGTATTTTTTAAATTTTCATAGGTGTCATATTCAAAATAAGCACCTGTATTGGTTTCTTTTAAAATAGTTTCAACATCAGAGTCTTTAGGGCCAATAGCAATAATAGGTCTATTAGACACCATATATTCAAACAATTTACCTGGTATGATACATTTGGTTTCTTCTGAATTTATTTCAATTAATACTAATACCTGAGATTGCTTTTGATATTTAATTGATTCTGAATGAGAAACATATCCTATCTTGTTTACATAATCAGTTAATTTATAAGTATTGATACTTTCAAGTACTTCATCACTAACATAACCTACCAAATTTAATTGAAAATCAGCTTTAAAATTATCATGTTCTATAAGCAATTCAGAAAGTGCTTTCCATAGTATTTCTGGGTTACGCTTAGACAATAAAGACCCAATATGAGCTAAAGTGAATTTATCATCTAATACAGTTACATCAGCTACTTCATTATCATAACCATTTGTAATAACTGTAATGGGTTGATGGGTTATCGTTTTAAATTCAGATTTAGTAACAGACGATGTTACTGTAACATAATCTGCCTTTGATAACACCTGATTTTCTAAAGATTTATGTTTTTTAACTGATGAAGCTGTTAGTTTAAGTTGCTTGTGGTAGCCAATAGTTGTCCAAGGGTCTCTAAAATCTGCCAACCATTTTACATCCAATTTTTCTTTTACGTTTAAGCCTATTAAGTGCATACTATGTGGCGGCCCTGTAGTTATAATAGTATTAATATCTTTTTTAGGCATATAGTCTAATAAAAAAGAAGTAACTGGTGCAACCCAACCCACTCTAGCATCGGGAATAAAAAAGTTGCCTCTTACAAAAAGCATTGCTTTTTCTAATAAAGATTGCTTTTTTTGAGTGTTGATAATCCCTTTACTAATCGTATTCGTTTTTCCTTTTGAAAAAATACTAGCTAATTTATAGGGTTCTGAAATTGGTATTTTAATAACCTCTACACCTTTTGAAATTTCTGCTTTTAAACTTTCGTCTACAATAGGATAGTTGGGGTTTTCTGGAACAACAACAACAGGATCAATATTAAATTCAGGTAGGTATTTAACAAACTTAAGCCATCGCTGTACACCAGGACCTCCTGCTGGTGGCCAATAATACGCAATTATGAGTACTTTTTTACGCAACTTGTTTTCGTTTCTTAAACTCGTAGAATATACCGCTTAAAATTAGAATAGCTAGAAGTACAGAACTACCTAAAGCGATAGAACTTCCTGTTTTTACAACATCAGGGTCAAATCTAAACTCTACAACATGCGCTCCTGCGGGTATTTCCATACCTCTTAAAATATAATTTACCCTTTTAAAACTTACTTCTCTTCCATCTATAGTGGCTTTCCATCCTTTAGGATAATATATTTCAGAAAACACAGCAAAACCAGTATTGGTATTATTCGTTGTATACTTTATATAATTTGGTTGATAGTCTACAACATCAATTACAGCAGTAGAATCTACTTTAAAATTTAATTTTAAATCTGAAGGATAATTTGTAACAACAGCAGCTATTTTATTATTTAAACTATCTAAAAGTTTTATCTCTTGGTTTGCTGAGGGAACTTTAATTATGTTTTCAACAAACCAAGCATTACCATTAGCATCATCATTCACATAAGGAAATATAGTTCCTTTTTCATCTTGTGCGATAATATACTTTGTATTCAACATATTAAGCACATTGATATTATTTTGAGATACGTACCAATCAAATACTTCTCTATAACGCTTTAACTCAGCAGCATTGTAACCATTTAAAGAATTATGGAAATACGATGGTTTTGATGGTCCCGAAACCAAATCGAACACTCTAAAATGAGTTGTATCATTCTTAATTTGTTTATCAACTTCATTTGCTGTAAATGGTTTAGACATTTGTATAGATGCTACAAAATCATCTTCGTTTACATATCGCCTATTCACCCCAACCAAGTCAAATAAAATTAAAATAGCAAACCCAAAAATCACCCATTGCTCTTTTATCTTTTCCTTTAAATAACCAAAAATCAATCCTGCAGATAGCAAAACTAACAGTAATGATCTTAAGGTATCTATTGTAAAAATTGATTTTCTATCTTCTTTTACAGCTCTTATAAAATCTTGTCCTAGTGCTTGTATGTAACGCCCATCATTAGCACCAACAAAATCGAACATTGAACGCCCAAATACTAAGAAAACTAAAGCTAAACCACCCGTAATTGCCAAAGCGTATTTTAAAGCTTTAAGCTTTTCTTCTCCTTTATTAAAATCATTGAATAACCTAACCAATCCAAAAATACCTAATACAGGAATACAAAGTTCTAGAATAACTTGAATAGAAGTTACTGCTCTAAATTTGTTGTAGAGTGGCACATAATCAATAAAAAAGTCTGTTAATAGACTTAAATTTTTTCCGTAGGAAAGTAAAAGCGAAAGTATTGTTCCGCCTACAATCCACCATTTTAAACGTCCTTTTACTAAAAACAAAGCAAAAACAAATAAAAATAGAATTACTGCGCCAACATAGGCAGGCGCTTCAACTATAGGTTGCTGCCCCCAATACGTAGGCGCGTTTTCTGCTTGGTCTAAAGCTTGCGCTGGCGATGCGCCTAATTTTCTAACAGCATCATATACATTAGAATCTTTACCTAAGTTCTCTCCATTACCACCTCCCATAAAACGAGGTATAAACAAATTAAAAGTTTCCCAACCTCCGTAGCTAAATTGCGTAATGTAATCTTTGTCTAATCCAGAAGTTATCGCCTTTGTAGAACCATCAGGCTTAATAGTTAATTCACTTTTACCTCTTGTACTATGTTTAACATACTCTTGTGTGGCTAATACATTTGTAGCATTAAGCCCAATGGCTAAAACAACGGCTCCAACTAGTATAGCTATAGATAAAAAATAATGCTTAAGCATTTGTTTTTTATAAGCGTCTATTATATATACAATACCCAAAACTACAACTAGTAGTAACAGATAATATGTCATTTGAAAATGATTTGCCACTAGCTCTAAACCCATAGCAATTGCAGTTAATAAAAACCCTAATACATACCGTTTTTGAAATACCAGAAGAATACCGCTTAAAACTAAGGGCATATAAGCTATAGCGTGCGCTTTACTATTGTGCCCTACGCCTAAAATAATTATTAAATAGGTTGAAAAACCAAAAGCTAAAGCACCCAATGCTGCAAGTTTAAAATCTACCTTTAGTACTAACAGTAAAACATAGAAGCTTAGTAAATACAGAAACAAATAATCTGCTGGTCTTGGTAAAAAGCGTAAAACAGCGTCTAATTTTTTAATATAATTATGTGGATATCTAGCACCTAATTGGTACGTTGGCATGCCCGCAAAAGCACCATTTGTCCAGTACGTTTCTTCTCCAGTTTTAGCTTTAAAATCCTTTTGCTGCTTAGACATACCAATGTATTGTACAATATCACTCTGGTATATTTGTTTGCCTTGAAGTATAGGATTAAAATAAGCAATTGATACAAGTACAAAGCCTAATAAAACAAGTAAATGCGAAAGAGATTTTTTGAATAAAAACTGCATGAAAAAAAATTAAAACACTAAGCGATGAAATTAGTCAATTTCTTCGTAATCCACATAATCACCAACATCTTTATTTGATTGTTTTTGTTGTGGCATTTTATCAATAGTAATTTCACCCTCTTTTCTTTTAGGTTCTGGGCGTCTTGTATTAAATTGTCCGCCAAACTTTTCTTCAGCTTTTTTGGACACATAACGCAATAAAAGAGGTGCAAATAAACGAGATAAAATTTTTACACCATAATATATGAGCAGTATAATACCTACAATTTTTACTAACCCCACAATTGATGCTTCTTGTAGCATAAATAATATTTTAAAGCAAAAATACAATTATAGCAATTTAAAAAACGTTGAAAAAACATAAAAAAAAGATAAAATATCTATATTTGATAATATTGAAAACCAAAAAAGCCCTAAAAAACTAAATATCTTACCCTAAATCTCTTATATGAAAACCTTTAAATACTTGCTTTTCGTTTTAACGTTTTTAAATGGCAGTGTACTTTTTGCTCAATATACCGAAGTTATAAACTCTAACAGACCAGGCATGTCTAGAAGTGCTTTTTCTGTTGGCACAAACGTTTTACAGTTTGAAGTTGGCCCCAACTACATAAATGAAGAAAGAATACCATTACCACGCAACGAGGTGTCAGGATTTAATATTGATTTTTCAGCAAGGTATGGTCTCTTTTTTGAACAGTTAGAATTAAATATTGAAGGTAATTATCAAAATGATACAAGAACTAATTTCTCATCATTTACAACTGAAGAGAAACGCTCTAATTTTAGATATTTAACAGTTGGTGCAAAATACCTTGTATATGACCCCTACAAAAATGCAGAAAACAACAAACCTAACCTTTACAGCTGGAAAGCAAACCACCGTTTTAGTTGGAAATCTCTAATTCCAGCAGTAGCTGTTTATGTTGGTGCAAACTACGATAGTCCAGACAACCCTTACACTGCGCCTGGAATAGAGGGTTTTAGTCCAAAGGTGATGATTGCAACCCAAAACAACTTTAATGGCGGATGGGTTTTTGTTATGAATCTTATTAAGGATAGAATTGGAACAGAGCAATCTGATTTTTCATATATATTAACTTTAACACATTCATTTAGTCCGCAATGGGTTATTTTTGGTGAAACACAAGGTATACAAAGTGATTTTTATGCTGATAATTTATTAAGATTTGGCGGTGCATATCTTTGGAATAAAAATTTTCAATTAGATACTGCAGTAACTTTTAATACAAAAGATACTCCTTCTGTTCTTAATCTCACACTTGGCGCATCTTACAGGTTTGATTTTCATAGAGATAAAGAGATTGACAACGGGAATTCGGCAGAGGATGAATTGGAAAGAAAGCTAAGAGGTAAAGGCTCTAAGAAAAAGAAGAAACGAAAAAAAGATATTGATACCACCAAAACTAAAAAGACAAAACGCAAAAGAAAAGATGAAGATTTTGATAACTAATATACTTCTTGCATAATATATGATTACAATAAAAGAAGTTAATGGTAAACGAGATTTAAAAGCTTTTATAAAATTTCCATTTAAGCTATATAAAGATTCTAAATATTGGACACCACCAATTATTAGTCAAGAATTAAAAACGTTTGACAAAACTGAAAATCCTGTTTTTAAAGATGCTGATGCGCGCTTATTTTTAGCTTATAAAGGAGACAAACTTGTTGGTAGAGTTGCTGCTATTATAAACTGGTTAGAGGTAAAAGATCAACACCAGAAAAAAATGCGTTTTGGTTGGTTTGATTTTGTTGATGATTTAAACGTATCTAAAGCGTTATTAAAAAAAGTAGAGCATATTGGAAAAACACACAATCTAGAGTATACTGAAGGCCCTGTAGGGTTTTCTAATTTAGATAAAGTAGGTATAATTACAGATGGGTATGACACTATTACACCAATGGTTACGTGGTATAATCACCCTTACTACATAAAACATTATGAGGACGCAGGATACGTTAAAGCAAAAGGATATATAGAAAGTAGATTTCCGTTTTCAAATGTAAAACCAGAATTCTTTTTTAAGGCACAAGAACTTATTAAACGTCGCTACAAACTTAAAGCACTAAAGTTTAGCAAGACTGAAGACGTGATGCCATACACTGATAAAATGTTTGATTTATTTAATGAAACTTACGCTTCATTATCAAGTTTTGTAGCTATAACTGATATTCAAAAAGAATATTTTAAGAAAAAATTTATAAGTTTTATTAATCCTGAATATATCAAATTTGTAGTTGATAAAGATGATGCGTTAATTGGTTTTGCTATTGTAATGCCAGGATACGCAAATGCTTTACAAAAGGCAAAAGGAAAATTATTCCCTTTCGGTTTTACCCATATTTTAAAAGCTAAAAAGCATAGTAAAGATGTTATGTTTTACCTTATAGGTATACATCCAGAATATCAAAACAAAGGGGTTCATGCAGTTATTTTTAATGAATACTACAATACCTTTACAGAGAAAGGGATTAAAATGTGTTACAGAACTCCTGAATTGGAAGACAATTTGGCTATTCAAAAAATATGGAAACATTTTGACCCAGAAGTCTATCGAAAACGTAGTACATATAAGAAAAAGCTATAAAAAAAGGTTCGCTTTAAAACGAACCTTTTCTATATATTTATTTAATTAAAACTACTCGCCCATAGCAGACATTACTGCTGCAGACAAGCGTTTGTAAGTACCATTCTCTAATCTTTCTCTAATAGCATCAAATGCGTCTAATGTTTCTCTAACATCTTCTAAAGTATGAGTAGCCGTAGGAATCATTCTTAATAAAATAAGTCCTTTAGGTATAACAGGATATACTACTATAGAACAAAATATTCCATAATTTTCTCTTAAATCCTTTACAAGTGCCATAGCTTCAGGAATACTTCCTTTTAAATATACAGGCGTTACGCAACTTTGTGTCGTACCTATATCAAACCCTCTTTCTTTTAAACCAGATTGTAATGCATTTACAATCTTCCAGAGATTATCCTTTAATTCTGGCATAGTTTTTAGCATATCCAAGCGTTTTAATGCACCTTTTACAAGTTGCATTTGCAAAGATTTAGCAAACATTTGAGAACGTAAGTTATATTTTAAATAATCTATAATTTCTTGGTCACCAGCTATAAAAGCACCTGTACTCGCCATTGACTTTGCAAATGTTGCAAAATACACATCTATGTCATCTTGAACACCTTGCTCTTCTCCTGCTCCTGCTCCTGTTGCTCCTAAAGTTCCAAAACCATGAGCATCATCTACTAATAATCTAAAGTTGAATTTTTCTTTTAATGCTATAATTTCTTTTAAACGCCCCTGCTCTCCTCGCATACCAAATACACCTTCAGAAATTACAAGAATACCTCCTCCAGTCTGTTCAGCCATTTTAGTGGCGCGTTCTAAGTTTTTCTCTAAACTTTCTACATCATTATGTTTATAAGTAAAACGCTTACCCATGTGTAATCTAACACCATCAATAATACAAGCATGTGCATCTACGTCATAAACAATAATATCATCTTTGGCAACAAGCGCATCAATGGTAGACATTATACCTTGATACCCAAAATTTAATAAGTAAGCAGCTTCTTTACTAACAAAGTCTGCTAGTTCATTTTGTAACTGCTCATGCAAATCTGTATGACCAGACATCATTCTAGCCCCCATAGGATATGCAGAGCCATATTCTAAAGCGGCTTCGGCATCTACCTTTCTTACCTCTGGATGGTTGGCTAAACCCAAATAATCATTGATACTCCATGTAATAACATCCTTTCCTTGAAATTTCATTCTATTGGAAATTTCTCCTTCTATCTTTGGAAACACAAAATACCCTTCAGCATGAGAGGCCCATTTTCCTAAAGGTCCTTTGTCTTTATAAATCTTATCAAATAAATCTTTCATCTAAAATTAAATATTACACTTAAATTAAACATAACTTTTTTTAACGCTTGTGAGCGTTATTTTATGTTTAGGCATGAAGTTTTTAGTTCTTAGTTAGTTCTGCAAAATTAAAAATTTAACTGGTTTAAGCATAACTTTTACCGTTCAATTATGTACAAATTAAAAAAAGAAATGGTTTTTTGCAATAAATACAAAAAACCATTTTATAAAAAGTATGTAATACTTGCTATTTTATGTATTCTATTGATTGAGAAGCTTGTTCATGGATACTATCGAAAAAGCCTTGGTCATTCATCCATTTATCAGAATAAACCTTACTCATGTAACGCGAGCCATGGTCTGGAAATATAACGATAACTAAGTCGTCTTTTTTAAATCTTTTTTCCTCACCAAGTTGTTTAACAGCTTGTATAGCTGCTCCTGATGTATATCCTACAAACATACCCTCCGTTCTTGCTATTTCTCTTGCAGTATGAGCGCTATCTTCATCATTCACTTTAACAAATTCATCTATAACATCAAAATCTGTAGCAGTAGGAATTAAGTTTTTACCCAACCCTTCAATACGATATGGATAAATTTCTTTTTCGTCAAATTCTCTGGTTTCATGATATTTTTTTATCACCGAACCAAAAGCATCAACACCAATAACTTTAATATCTGGATTTTGTTCTTTTAAATATTTAGCAGTACCAGAAATTGTACCACCTGTACCGCTACAAGCTACTAAATGCGTTATTTTGCCTTCTGTTTGTTTCCATATTTCTGGACCAGTAGACGCGTAGTGGGCATCTATATTCAATTGGTTGAAATATTGGTTTATATATACAGAGCCTTTCATGTCTTCATGTAAACGCTTAGCAACTTGATAATATGAGCGTGGATCGTCTGCACTAACGTGAGCAGGACAAACATAAACCTTTGCCCCCATAGTTTTTAGCATATCAATTTTATCAGCTGAAGATTTAGAACTTACAGCAAGGATACAATCGTAACCCTTAATGATACTTACCATAGCTAAACTAAATCCAGTATTACCAGAGGTAGTTTCTATAATAGTATCTCCAGGCTTTAAAACACCTTGTTTTTCAGCTTGTTCTATTATATGTAATGCTATTCTGTCTTTTGAAGACTGACCTGGGTTAAAAGATTCTACTTTTGCGTAAAACTTACCCTTTAGTTTTGAAGTAATTCGATTAAGTTTAACAAGCGGAGTATTGCCTACTAAATCTAATACATTGTCAAAAACTTTATTTTTTTGTTTCATAAATGTAATTTATCATCAGATTAGCGTAACCCAAAATGATGATTTTTAACTTCACAAAAATAAGAATTTTTTTTTTAGTGGTTAATATTCTCTAAATCTAATAGAAAGGCATATTCTAGGGCTACTTCCTTTAAACTTTCAAATCGTCCTGAAGCACCACCATGTCCTGCATCCATATCAGTATATAACAGTAACTTATTATTATCAGTTTTTAAATTTCTAAGCTTTGCTACCCATTTTGCTGGTTCCCAATATTGTACTTGAGAGTCATGCAAACCTGTGGTAACAAGCATATTTGGATAATCTTTAGATTGAATATTGTCGTAAGGCGAATAGGATTTCATATAATGATAAAATTCAACATCATTCGGGTTTCCCCACTCATCATATTCTCCTGTAGTTAAAGGTATACTATCGTCTAGCATAGTGGTTACCACATCAACAAATGGTACAGCTGCTAAAACTCCGTGATATAATTCTGGATTCATATTAATAATGGCACCCATTAACAAACCGCCTGCAGACCCTCCATATGCATAAAGGTGATTAGAAGAAGTATACTTTTCAGAAATCAAATATTTAGAACAATCTACAAAATCAGTAAACGTATTTTTTTTAGTTAGTAGTTTTCCGTTTTCATACCAATCTCTTCCTAAATACTCACCACCTCTTACATGAGCTATTGCATAAATAAATCCACGATCTAACAAACTTAATCTTATACTAGAAAATGAGGGATCTATAGTGGACCCATATGAACCATATGCATACTGCAACAAAGGACTGGTTCCATCTAATACTATGCCTTTTTTATGCACTATTGAAATTGGTACTTTAACGCCATCTCTTGCTGTTGCCCAAATACGTTTAGACACATAATTTTCTTTTTTAAATGTACCTCCAAGTACCTCTTGTTCTTTTTGTACTTCTTTTATTTTTGTTTTAAAATTATAATCGATTACTGAACTAGGTGTTGTTAATCCATTATAACCATATCTTAACGTATTACTATCAAAATCAGGATTATTACCTAAATACGCATTGTAAGTTTCGTTATCAAACGGTAAATAATAATCCTGTAAACCATTCCAACTTATAATTCTAATATTATTTAAACCATTTTCGCGCTCATTTACAACCAAATAATCTTTAAATATCTCAATATCTTCAATTAAAACGTTTTTTCTATGAGGTAAAACATCTTCCCAATTCGTCTTATCAGTTTTACGTTCTGGTGTTTTACATACTTTGAAGTTATTTGCAGCATCAGCATTTGTAATAATGTAAAACTTATCATCATAATGAGCTATGGAATACTCTAAATCTTTTTCACGTTTTTGAAACACTTTAAAATCATCATTTGGTGTATCTGCATTCAAAATTCTATATTCTGAAGATAATGTACTAGATGCCCCAATAACTAAATATTTTTTTGATTTAGTTTTGTAGATGAATGTGTTAAAAGTATCATCGGTTTCATGATATACTTCAATATCATCTTTTGTACTGGTACCTAAAACATGTTTAAATATTTTATGCGACCGAAGTGTTATCTCGTCTTTTTTTGTGTAAAATAAGGTTTTATTATCATTAGCCCATGTAATGCTACCAGTAGTATTTTCTATTTTATCGTTGTAAATCTCTCCTGTTTCGAGGTTTTTTACTTGTATGGCATATTGTCTTCTACTAACCACATCCGTAGAAAAAGCCGCCATAGTATTATTAGGGCTTATAGAGATACCACCTAACTTAAAGTAAGCATGTGATTTAGCCATTTTATTACATTCAAACAATAATTCTTCGGGCGCATTTAAATGAGCTTTCTTTCTAATATAAATTGGATAGTCTTTGCCCATTTCAAACTTAGTTATATACCAAAACCCATTTAATTTATAAGGCACCGAGGTATCGTCTTCTTTTATTCTAGCCCTCATCTCTTCAAAAAGTTGTTTTTGAAAATCTTCAGTATGCTTTAGAACAGACTTAGTATATTTATTCTCTGCATTCAAATAGTCTAAAACTTCAGTATCCTCTCTATTATTTAACCAATAGTAGTTATCTACTCTAGTATCATTATGTATCGAAAGTTTGTGAGATATTTTTTTAGCTACTGGCGGTTGCGTATTACCGATGGGTGTCGTCATGTATATATTGTTTTTACAAACAATGGCAAAAATAAGATTAATGATTATAATAGTAAGTTGTTTTTTTACTTTAACAATTTTTAAAGTAAAAGTACTGGGTAATTTAATAATTTTGTAGAAGGAAATTTTTATAAATAAGAAGGTATGTTTGGAGATATGATGAATATGATGGGTAAACTTAAGGAAACCCAAAAAAAAGTTGAAGAAACTAAAAAACGTTTAGATACTGTTTTAGTTGACGAACAAAGCAATGACGGAAAACTAAAAATAACATTAACTGCAAATAGAGCTATAAAATCTATTGAGATTGATGATGAATTATTAGAAGATAAAGAACAACTTGAAGATTATTTAATACTTACCATAAATAAAGCTATAGAAAAAGCAACGCGCGTAAATGAGACTGAACTTGCTGCTGTTGCCAAAGAGGGTATGCCTAATATTCCTGGAATGGATATGTTTTAATTATTAGCAAAATTTTTATTTGATAAAACACTTAAAAGTTTTTCGTGCATGGTGTTGGTATAATCTAAGTGTGTTACCATTCGTAATTTACCTCCACCCATACTAATAATGAGTATATTTTTTTCTTTTAATTTTTGTACAAACTTCACTTCGTCATCACTGTTATGTAATTCAAAAATCACAATATTAGTTTCTATTGGTGCAACAGTTTTTACCACGGATACACTTGATAATACATTACCTATGGCTTTAGCCTTTTTATGATCTTCTGCTAAACGCTCTAAATTATTTTCTAAAGCAAATAGCGCAGCAGCTGCAAGATATCCTGCTTGCCTCATATTGCCGCCAAAAATTTTTCGAACTCTAATAGCCTCCTCCATTATAGCGTTGTTCCCCACTAAAACAGAACCTACAGGGCATCCTAAACCTTTACTAAAGCAAACTGATATGGTATCAAAAACATCACCATACTGCTTAGTAGTTTCATTTTTGGCTATTAAGGCATTCCATAATCTAGCACCATCTAAGTGAAATCCTAAATTATTTTTATCACAAATACTTTTAATTTTTAAAATTTCATTAAAATCCCAACAAGCCCCACCGCCTTTATTTGTAGTGTTCTCTACTTCAACTAAACTTGTTTTGCTATAATAGTAAGCATTTGGGTTTATAGCTTGTTTTACCTGTTTGGCAGTAAACATGCCGCGGTTACCGTCAATCAAATTACATGACACACCACTATTAAAAGAAGCACCACCAGATTCATAATTAAAAATATGTGCATATTTATCACAAATTACTTGATCACCAGGGTTGGTGTGCAATTTAAGGGCAGTTTGGTTTGCCATTGTACCGCTAGGAAAAAATAAAGCCTGCTGTTTACCAAATAATTTTGAGACTTTAGCTTCTAATCTATTTACGGTAGTATCTTCACGAAACACATCGTCTCCCACTTCAGTAGTTAACATTGCATTTAGCATAGCCTGTGATGGCTTTGTAACAGTATCGCTTCTTAAGTCTATAATCATAGGTTAAAAATAATTATAATATTCGAGGTTTTCTTTACATATGAATTAGAATACAAATTTAACAGCAATATATATAATGATATATATAATATAAAAAAACGAATTATTTACGATTTATCTAAAAAAAGGACTTTTAATCTATTGAACCATCAAAAAACGAGTTTAATCTATTAATCGAAAAAATATCTGTTTTAACAAAAAATTAATAGGTGAGGTTACTCTTTTTATAAATTTACATCCGTTAACTATTAATCTGATAAATACAAATTTTTAAATTATGAAAAAAAATCTATTATTGCTACTTGGTGTAGCCGTTATGATCTTCTCTTGTCAAAACGAGACAATCAATGAAGAAAGCTCTTCTATTGTAGAAACACAAGAGCAAGTATTAAGTACTATTACTGAACCAGATTCTGAATTAATTCTTAATGAAGAAAGTGAGACATTAGTAGAAAGACCTATTTTAAATAATAAGTCAGGATTACAATTTGGAGTATCTAGTAAATCTTACAGTGCACCTGTAGGAGGTCTTGAAGCTTTAGAAGCTAGTCTACCTGAGTCTGTAAGTATTCAAACTACAGCAAATCCTGGTAATGATGCTTATTTTGATTTTGATATCTTAGATACTAACTTAGCAGCTACTGATTTAGCTGGGTGGTGTGTAGATGTTGATTTAGATTTAGGTGTTGAAGGACCTCTAGATTTTGATGTGTATTCTAGCTATGGTGATCTTCCAGCAGATAAGTTTGAAATGCCAGAAAACTTTGATAAAGTAAACTGGATTATGAATCAAGACTTTATTGGTAAAGAAAGTGCTACAGGTGGACCTTTTACTTTTGGTCATGTACAATGGGCTATTTGGGAACTTATTGATGATAGAAACTGTGCATTATGTACATTTATCACCAATCCTACTGGAGAATGGATTCTTGATAGAGATAACAACCGTGCTAAAGGTAGAGAAATCGTTGAAGCTGCTTTAGCTAACGGTGAAGGTTTTATCCCAAGTGCTGGACAAAAAGTTGCTATTATTCTTGTTCCTGAAGGAAAGCAGTCTATATTTTATACTGTAGAAGTTCCTGCTGAAGAAGAAGAATGTAACGACTGTCAAGGAGATGTTGATGAAGTTACACTTAAATTCAACTGGCATAATCCTACAAGAATTAAGTTTTACCAAAGATATGAGAATACTAAGTGGGGTGTAAAAATCTTTGATAAAGTATTACAACCAGGTGAAGAATTTACTGTTAAAGGTGTAAACCATGATGGTTCTTTCGGAAAGTTCTTATACATATTTACAAACCACTGTTACTACACTTGTTTTAATACTAACTGTTACATCAACATTGGTCCTGGATTTAAAAGAGGAGTTTTTGAAGTTATTGAAGGTACTAGTACCGAAGGTGGAGAATTGTGTGAATACACTTGGTAATAAATAAAATTAAATAATTTTTATTAAAGCCTAAATGAAGTTTAAACTTCATTTAGGCTTTTTTCTTATATAACACATCACTATCTTAATGTAACAATATTATTTAGTGAAAAATTATTTTCACTTATTTGTATTGTGTTCAAAATAGTGGATGCAAAAAATAATCTTGAGCATAAAGTCATGCTACTCTTAGCTAAGATACAATATAGAATTTAAGAAAAATTTTACTTTACTTTCTTATTATAAGAAGAAAAACAAGCTTAATTAATATATAGATACACTTAAATAATATATATAAGATAATATTTAATCTGTAATAACTTATAATTCAAAACATGAAAGCCTTACTTGAATTTTATTGTAGTAGAAAAAACACATATCATCAAAATAAGCTCAAAGAAAAGAAAAAATTGATTTGAGAAAACAATTTTTATGAATCTATAATGTTTAAATTAAACGTTTACAATATTAAGAAGTTGTAAACATTTAAAATCATTTAAAAGATAATTTTAATACTTAACTTACTTCCTAAACTTATTTAAAGTTAACTTACGCTTACCAGAAGACAATTCAGGAATCTCATCTACATACTCAACGTATATTATAGCTTCCTCTCCCAGAAAACTTTTTAGTAAATTAATCATTTTTTGTTCTTTATTAAAAACTCCATCAAGATTAATTTTAACTATATATGTATTCTCGTTTTCTTGTATTAATTGAAATTGTTTTAACTCTGGAAAATACTCCAGCTCATAAACAACAGTAGTCATAATTCGTCCGTCCACGCTATAAATAGCATCCATTCTGCGGCCTTCTACTTTAGAGAATGCAGGAGCTTTATTAAACGTGTTATGCTTAACTTCAATTACTGCCAAATCTCCAGTATCGTATCTAATTAATGGCATATTATAATTAAATAAATCGGTAACTACCACTCTTCCTAGAGTACCGTATTTTGCAGGTTTGTCTTCTTTCAAATCTAAAATCTCTATAAAATAACTAGCCCAATTTATATGAAAAACATCGCCTCCATCGATTACTTGTTGAGATAAAATACCATTTTCCATATTAGAATATCTAGATAATATATCAAACCCAAAGTACTTTTTAATTGATTTTTTTAACGGATCGCCTAAGGGTTCAGCATTAGCTATCATTGATGATACTTTTGCCTTTAAGGGTTTAGAATTTATAGTATCTAAATGTTTACATATTTCTTTAAAAGCTGATGGATAGCCAATAAAAGCATTAGTAGAGTTTCCTTTTTCTAAAATTTTAATCATTTTAGAGATAGTATTTGGATTTAAGTCTTTTACATTAATCATTTTGATATTTTGCAAAAAAGTAGCTAATTTACTTTTGCTTATAACTTTGCTCCAAGCCCTTATGTAAAATAATTTATAACCTATTTTATACCCCGCTTTTTCACTAAAAAATATAGTGTCAGCTGTATTTCTATTTTTTTTATTTTCATTTTGATAAATAACAAATGGTGTTCCAGTTGAGCCACTTGTACTTACTTCAAAACCTTGCTTATCTATAAAATTAATTGAAATAAAATCATCCAAAGAGTTTCTTAAAAGTAATTTATCTACAACTGGAAAATCAGCAATAGAATTATAATCTTTATAATTTTTATAGAATGGTACCGTTTCTATCGCATGATTTAATAGATGATTTAAGTGCTGATTCCTTTTTTTTAAAGATGCATCGGAATCGAAATTTTCTAAAATAAATTTAATATCATCATAATGAGACTTAATGTTCCCGCCTTTTAACGAATCAATAAGCCAAAACACATTATGCCGTATTTTTTCTAAAAAAAACATAAATATTTTATTTTGTGAAATAGCTAATAAATAACTAAAATTAAACTTCTCGTACTAAACATATATCATTAAAAGAATCATCCTAGATAATTTAATCAACTAATTTTAATCAATCTATCACATTTAGAAAATACCATACCAGCCTTATAATTTGTATACGAATTTACGGTAGTTTCATTTCCAATAAGCCAATCTATGTATAGAGATACAGCATTAGCACCTGCTTCGTGAGAAAAAGGATAGCCACCTCCAAATCTTGGATTTAGCTCTAGTATATACCAATCTTTACCAATTAAAAAGGCGTCACCATCCATAGTGCCTATGTGGTTTAGCTTATTACCAATAGTATTAGCTAAAGTATTAAAAGAAGTATTTAAAACCGATTTAGCTTTATCTGTTTCTCCAAAACGCATTGCTATTTTTTCTCTTAAGGATGTTGCAAAAAAATCACCTTTAAAATCATTTAAAATATCAAATCCAAATTCAATGCCATCTAGCTTTTCTTGAATTAAAATTGAATGTTCGTTATCTAAACTACTGCTTTTACCAAATATGGATTTTTTAATTCTTATAGTGAGGAGTTTGTATACTAATTCTAATTCTTCTAAATTATCGCAAACCTCAACTCCTATCGAACCACTACCAAAACGAGGTTTTAATATTAAAGGGTAATTTAAAACTCCTGCTTCAATATCTTTTAAAGCTACATTATAATCATTATAAGTTTTAGGAGATTTTAAACCTAAACTAGTTATAAACTTATGCGTTTTCCATTTATCAAAAACAGTTTCAATCACTTTATAATCCGACACTAAAACTTTTACGCCATTGGTTTCTAATTTATTTTTATGTTTTGATATAATAGGCAACTCTAAATCATTCAAAGATATTAATGCATTAACATTATGCGCTTTTACTATCTCTTCCAGCTTATCAATATAGTTATCATCATAAATATTTGGAACCTTGATAAAAACATCAGCGTCTACAGAAGCTGC
This sequence comes from Hyunsoonleella sp. 2307UL5-6, assembly GCF_047345485.1. Classification (NCBI taxonomy): domain Bacteria; kingdom Pseudomonadati; phylum Bacteroidota; class Flavobacteriia; order Flavobacteriales; family Flavobacteriaceae; genus Hyunsoonleella; species Hyunsoonleella sp. 2307UL5-6. The sequence continues at coordinate 696,453 of NZ_JBLFEN010000001.1, forward strand.
AGCATATTTATCATTATCAACCGCAATAATTTTTCCTTTACCATTAAGTGCTTCCTTAAAATATTTAAGTAAATAATTTCGTCTACCAGCACATGTAAAAAGTATATTCATTAAGTTAATGTTGTTTTTTTCTTTCGTAATTCATCTAGGTCTAACGTATTAGAATCTAATTCAATTTCATCATAATTAGTTAGTACTTTTTTTAAAGTTTTTATTAAGATTCTAATATCATTTAAAAATGATAAATTTCTAACGTATTCTATATCTATTTTAAGTTTATCATCCCAACCTAAGGCGTTTCTACCAGAAACTTGAGCTAACCCTGTTACTCCTGGTTTTACTGTATGCCTAATAGATTCTTCTAAAGTATAATACGGAAGATAGTGTACCCTTAGTGGTCTTGGGCCTACAAGACTCATATCACCAATTAAAATATTTATTAACTGAGGAATTTCATCTAGTGATGTTTTTCTTAAGAATGATCCAAATGCAGTCATACGCTTTTCATTTGGTAATAAATTACCACTATTATCCTTTTTATCCGTCATTGTTTTAAACTTGATTATTCTAAAAATGCGCTCATTCTTACCTGGACGTTCTTGGAAAAAAAATGGCTTACCGTTATTTACGAATAATAAAACTAGAAGAATAATAATAAACAAAGGCAAAAGCAATATTAACCCAACTAGGGCCAACATAAAATCTATTGCATTTTTAAATACTAATTTGTACATATTATAATAAATAGTATTAATTTAAAAAAAAGTCCATATTAACATAACTAATTTAGTATTATATTATTGAAAGTTAATCTCACCATAAATAACATATAAACATTTAGTAACAGAAAGTATCAAAAATTATATCTATAGATATATTATTATATTATATTATATTTCATTTCAGCTCAAAAATAAGTTTATATAGCACAAAGTCTTAATAAAATCGACAACGCCATAAAAATAACCTATAAAATATTCAAAGATTAAGTTTTCATCTTAAGTAATTAGGCATATTTTTGTTAAAAACAAATGCAACTATGATAACATCTGATACTATTAAAAACCTTAACACCCGCCTTGACAAACTTAGGCACTATCTTTGACATAGATGCCAAACTTATAGAAATACAAAATGAGGAAGAACAGACGTTTGATCCTAATTTCTGGAACGATCCTAAAGCTGCAGAAGCTGTAATGAAATCTATAAGAGTAAAGAAAAAATGGGTACAAGACTACGAAGATGCAAAAACACTAATTGAAGACTTAGAGGTTATTTATGAGTTTTACAAAGAAGGTGAAGGCACACAAGAAAATGTAGAGAACCGTTATAAAAAAAGTGCAAATTTACTTGAAGATATAGAATTTAGAAATATGCTTTCTGAGGAAGGTGATAGCCTAAGTGCTGTATTACAAATTACTGCAGGTGCTGGTGGTACAGAAAGTTGTGATTGGGCTAGCATGCTAATGCGTATGTATTTAATGTATGCAGAAAAAAGTGGGTTTAAAGTAAAGGAACTTAATTTTCAAGAGGGCGATGTAGCCGGCATTAAAACAGTTACTTTAGAAATTCAAGGCGATTTCTCGTTTGGTTGGCTAAAGGGCGAAAATGGCGTACATCGTTTGGTACGTATTTCTCCTTTTGACAGTAATGCTAAACGCCATACGAGTTTTGCCTCAGTTTACGTATACCCGCTGGTTGATGATACTATTGAAATTGAAATAAACCCTGCTGATATAGAAATTACAACAGCAAGATCTAGTGGTGCTGGTGGGCAAAATGTTAATAAAGTAGAAACTAAGGTGCAACTATTACATAAGCCCTCAGGCATTCAAATTCAATGTTCTGAAACAAGATCTCAACATGATAACAGGTCTCGAGCTATGCAAATGCTAAAATCTCAATTGTATGAAATAGAACTTCAAAAACAATTATCTCAAAGAGAAGATATTGAAGCTAGTAAGATGAAAATTGAATGGGGTAGCCAAATTAGAAATTACGTTATGCACCCTTATAAATTGGTGAAAGATGTAAGAACTGCTCATGAAACAGGAAATGTAGATGCTGTAATGGATGGTAATATTGATGCATTTTTAAAATCTTACCTTATGATGATGGGGCAAAAAACGGAAGATAATAATCAGTTATGAGTACTATAAAAACAATTATTTTTGATCTTGGCGGGGTATTAATCGATTGGAATCCAGAATATGTATTTTTGAATGCTTTTAAAGGTGATAACAAAAAAATGCAATGGTTTTTAAATACTATTTGTACAATGGATTGGAACGAAAACCAAGACGCTGGCTACCCAATAGCTAAAGCTACAGACGATTTAGTACTTAAATATCCTGAATATGAAACTTACATTCGTATGTACTATGGCGAATGGGAACATATGATTGGTGGTGCCATTGAAGGCTCTGTTAAGGTACTCAAATATTTTATTGACAACGAAAATTATAAAGTTGTTGCACTTACTAATTGGAGTGCAGAAACCTTCCCAATTGCTCAAAAACGTTTTGATTTTTTAAATTGGTTTGAAGGTATTGTAGTTTCTGGAGATGAAAAAACAAGAAAGCCTTTTATTGATATTTATAATATCATATTAAACCGTTATAAAATAGAGCCTAAAACTGCTATTTTTATTGACGATAATATTAAAAATATTGAAACAGCAAGAAAATTGTCAATACACGCCATTCACTTTAAGAATCCGAAACAATTAATTTCAGAATTAAAACAATATAATATTAACATCTAATGATTGAAATTTATCATAATAACCGTTGTAGAAAATCTCGTGAAGGTCTTGAACTATTAGAAAAATCTGGCAAAAAATTTAAAATCGTTAAATACCTAGAAGAGATACCTTCAAAAGAAGAATTAAAAAAAATAATTGCATTGTTAGGTATAAAACCCATTGATTTAGTTAGGAGAACTGAAGCGATTTGGAAGTCTGATTTTAAAGGTAAAGACTTAAATGACGAAGCTATTATAACTGCTATGGTTAATAACCCTAAATTGATAGAACGCCCTATAGTTATTAATGAAAATAAAGCCGTAATAGGAAGACCTCCATCACAAATACTGGATATAATTTAACTTACAAGCTTAAAATAGCACCCCAAAAAAAAAGGAAGCATATTTACTTCCTTCTTTATATTTATAATGTAAAATGCTTTAAGAATTTAATCGTTTAGCTTTCTTTTCTTCTCTAATTTCTTTTAATCTTTCAATTAAAGAACCACCAATCCAGTAAGGAATTACAAAGGTTAATAAAAAAATCATTAACCAAAAACCTATAGTTAAAATGGTTAAAAACGCTAAAAATCCTAAATACTGATCAAATTCAAACATTATATCTGTTTTTTAATATGCTGCAAAGTTACTATAAAGCGTTTTGTTTTACAATACAAAACAAAAAATTATTAACAGTTTTTTCAACTAGTCTAAATTAGGCTGTGGTGTTGTACGTAAATATGGTTTTACAATGGTATGCCCTTTAGGAAACATTTTTGGGATATCTTCTGTTGCAATTGCAGGAGACACAACAACATCTTCTCCATTATTCCAATTTGCAGGTGTTGCTACTTTGTGATATGCTGTGAGTTGTAATGAATCTATTACTCTTAATAATTCGTCAAAATTTCTACCTGTAGATGCAGGATATGTTATAATTAATTTCACCTTTTTATCATTACCAATTACAAAAACAGAACGCACTGTAAGTTTGCTATCTGCATTTGGGTGAATCATATCATAAAGCTCAGATACTGTTCTGTCTTCATCTGCTACTATAGGAAAATTTACAGTTGTATTTTGTGTTTCGTTGATATCTTTAATCCAACCATGATGCGAATCTATACCATCAACACTTAAAGCTACTACTTTAACGTTTCGCTTATTAAATTCGTCAGTATATTTTGCTACAGTACCAAGTTCTGTAGTACAAACTGGTGTGTAATCAGCAGGATGAGAAAACAATATACCCCAACTATCTCCCAACCAGTCATGAAAATTTATATCTCCTTCAGTTGTTTTTGCATTAAAATTTGGAGCTTCGTCTCCTAATCGTATTGTTGCCATAATATATTTTTTAGTTAGATAATAAATTGTAATTTTTAATTCATCTAAATTAATTGATTTGAGATGTATACTTCGTATAAAATTAGTTATATATATGTTAAAAACATCTGTTAAAACTAACAAAAATCATAATTAAAACAGGTATAAAAAAACTAACTTTGTAACTTACTTTTAATATCCAATAAAATGAGTTTTAGAATAGAAAAAGACACAATGGGCGAGGTTAAAGTACCTGCTGATAAACTTTGGGGTGCACAAACAGAGCGTTCTAGAAATAATTTTAAAATAGGCCCAAATGGTTCCATGCCATTAGAGATTATATATGGGTTTGCGTATTTAAAAAAAGCAGCAGCTTATACTAATAGTGAACTTGGTGTTTTGGATAAAGAAAAAAGAGATTTAATTGCTAAGGTTTGTGATGAAATTTTAGACGGCAAGCATGATGATCAATTTCCATTAGTAATTTGGCAAACAGGTTCTGGTACGCAAAGTAATATGAATGTAAATGAAGTTGTTGCAAATAGAGCACACCAAATAGCTGGTAAAGTTATTGGCGAAGGTGATAAAACTATACAGCCTAATGATGATGTAAATAAGTCGCAATCCTCCAACGATACTTTCCCTACTGGAATGCATATTGCTATTTATAAAAAAATTGTTGAAACTACTATTCCAGGTGTATCCCAATTAAGAGACACTTTAAATAAAAAATCGCAAGATTTTAAAAACGTTGTAAAAATTGGTAGAACACACCTTATGGATGCTACACCTATAACGCTAGGACAAGAATTATCTGGTTATGTAGCACAGCTAGATCATGGTTTAAAAGCTTTAAATAACACACTATCACACTTAAGCGAACTTGCACTTGGCGGAACTGCTGTTGGAACTGGATTAAACACTCCAAAAGGTTATAGTAAACGTGTTGCCGAATATATAGCTGAATTTACTAAACTTCCTTTTGTAACAGCGCCAAATAAATTTGAAGCTCTGGCTGCTCATGATGCTCTAGTTGAGACACATGGTGCTCTAAAACAACTTGCCGTATCTTTAAATAAAATTGCTAATGATATAAGAATGATGGCCTCTGGACCGCGTTCTGGCATTGGTGAAATAATTATTCCTGCCAATGAACCAGGAAGTTCTATAATGCCCGGAAAGGTAAACCCAACGCAATGTGAAGCGCTAACTATGGTATGTGCTCAAGTTATAGGTAATGATGTTGCAGTTTCTGTAGGTGGTACCCAAGGCCATTATGAGTTAAATGTATTTAAGCCTGTTATGGCTGCAAACGTGTTACAATCTGCGCAATTAATTGGTGATGCTTGCGTTAGTTTTGATGTAAATTGCGCCGTTGGGATAGCACCTAATCATAGTGTAATTGAAGAGTTATTAAATAACTCCTTAATGTTAGTAACAGCATTAAACACAAAAATAGGATATTATAAAGCAGCTGAAATTGCTAATACTGCTCACAAAAACGGTACAACTTTAAAGGAAGAGGCTGTAAATCTTGGTTATGTTTCGGCTGAGGACTATGACAAATGGGTAAAACCAGAAGCCATGGTAGGTTCTTTAAGCTAAATAAATGTATTAATAAAAAAGCATGATTTAAAATCATGCTTTTTTTTGGTTAGTTAATTATTAATTTCTAGAAATACATTTAGAAAATACAAACCAAATATATAATAATCTATACGCATTAAGGTTAACAAATGTTAACCCTATTAACTCTTTAATTTTTTTCTTATTCTACTGAGTTGAACTGGAGTTATACTTAAATAGGAAGCAATGTGATATTGTGCCACTAATTTATCTATATCAGGAACATCCTCTTTTAGTTTAAGATAACGTTCTGAGGCATTCATAGAAATCAATTCAATCTGTCGTTTTTCATATTTAATAAATACCTTTTCTAAAATAGATGTATATAGATTACTTATTACCATATCTGTTTTACACATAGCTTTTAATTTACTATAATCAATCTCATAAAGTGTACATGCTGTTATAGTTTCATAAACTATTTCAGAAGGTGCATTATTTATCAAAGCCGTAAGAGATCCTGCAAAATCCCATGGAAAGAAAAAACGCTTATTGTATTCTTTTCCAGATTCTGAAGTAATATAACAACGCATTATTCCTGATAGAAGTAAGTAAATTTTAGAAGGCACTTTACCAAATTTATCAAGTTGCGTATTTGGTGCAATTTTTTTAAACTCTGAAATACCTTTAACTTTTAAAAAAGTATCTTCGGGTATATTATCATAAGAGTCTGAAAATTTATCATTATCAAACATGGGGTAAACGGGTTGGTTGGTGCTGCAATATATAGTTTGTTTTTCTAAGAAAGAAAAAAATAATGTTAACTATATATGTTATTTACCTCCAAATAAAAAAACCCAAAAGCAAAAGAGCTTTTGGGCTTGATATAACAAATAAATCTTTACTATTTCATTGTAAATTCTGACGTAGACACTAAATCTTTCTGATTAAATACATTGACTATGTAACGCCCTTTTTCAAAATCATTATCGTTAGTTGCAGTCACAAACTCACAAACATTTAAGTTAGAATTTTCATAATTAAACTTACTTACTACGCTGTAGTTTAACGTTTGTTTTCCAAAAACAACTTGTTGGTTAGCTCCTAAAATATTATTGTTAGGATCTATAACTTGCAAATACAATTCTTGGTCTCCTGCTTGTACCAGTGAGTTTTTAGCAACAGTAAAACATACTCTAATCTTATCAGCTCTTCTAGCTCTTTCTGTGGGTATTAATTTTCCTGACGTTCTTTCAATAACACCAAAACCTTTAAGGTCTACAGTGTTTAAAATTGAAGCATTCTCAACAACTTCGGCAAGCGCTGTATTTTGAACCAATAAAGAATCTGTAAACATGGTACGCTCTTCTAGTCTTACACGCGTACTATCCAATGATGTTGCTAAATATGAGTTTTCAATTTTAAGTGAATCATTTTGAGCTAACAAAATATCCATTTCTTTTTGAAGATTTCTATATTTTGATTTATATCTCCATAAACTTTTTACATTAGTTTCAGATATTCTTAAAGAATCTATTAAACCCTGTATACGGTCTCTTGCTTCAATTAAATTATTATTTGCTACATCACTTTCAGCAATAGCTTCATCATATTGTTTCGCCATCGCATTTAAGTCATTCATAACTAATTGCTTCTCATTAGTAAGTTCTTCTTTAGTTTCGTTACTTTCTTTATACAAATTCATAGTATAAAATCCTGTAGCTAGAAACAAAACTAGTGCTATTCCTAATCCTACTTTTAAACCAGTATTACTTTTATTTTCCATAATTGTTAATGTTTTTAGTGTTAATATTTAACTACATAAAGTAGCTTAGTTGCTGCAAATTAATATTAATTTAAAAGTGATATGTTTAATATCGCTTTCAAAAATATATACGCCTAAGAAATGTTTTTAGATGTTTAAAAAAACAAAAATATTCAAAGAAAATATTTAAATAGTTGATTTTAAAAGATTTAATCAAGAAGATATTAACATTAAAAATTTGTTAAAATGAAACTAAAAATATATAAGGTTATTAGAAAATACGATTATAAATTACTCCCAAGTAAAACATCTAGTGCTTTACAAAATTGTTTATCCTTTTCACATAAAACACTTAATGTTTCTGCAGTAAGTTGATGCAATTCTAGATGATGTGGTTTAATTTTACTTGCCAAAATGAACTCAGAATATGCCGCTTTTACATCCCCTTTTTTTAGCCTACTCCTACCAGATTCGATTAAAAAATTAAATGCTTTAGCGTCTTCGTAATTAATAGATACAACTTTATTGTAGTGAAGTTGGTTTTGCTTCTTAATTTTTGACATAAAATTAAAACATAATAAACCACAAAAAAAAATAGTAATAGTGATAAAATACCATAAACATACTTAAAGGTTTTAAATATTTTGTTTAATTTAAAATCCTTGATTGTTTTAGCTAAAAGTGAAAATGCATGTATTTTTCGAGATTTCACAAAAGACTTGTGTGTTTGTCTCTTATAAACATAACTTTGCATTCCAAATCCCAAGTAACCCATTTAACTAATATTTACCTATTAGTCATAAACTATATAAAAGTGTTACAACTATTTAATAGCTATTCATTAGTTATTAATAGCTTTTAAGGAATCTATTTGCTTTTGTAGTTTTTCTATTTCTTCCGATGTCTTGTCTACTGGCGGGATAACACTATTAGAATCTACCGTTTGTTGCATTATATCTATAGTTTTTGTGTCTTCGGCAAAAAAATAACCAATACCTTCGCTTGCTCTCCAAGCCTCATTTAGTTGTTCGTAAACGGTTTTATCCCATTGGCTTGGGTGTTTTACATCTATCCAAACCACATCACGATACTCACTATCTACTAACACCAAATCTGGAGTGGCAGCACCATCAAATTGTTGTGCGTTTTTATCATTAATAGATGATACCGTTCCCATAAAAAACATACGCTTTTTACCTGCTATATTTTTTATGTAAGGCCTAAACTCTACAGGTGTATTTGCTGACCAATCATATTCTTTTCTAGACTCTTTAACTTTTAAAGGCATTGCAGAAACTCCTGCGTAGCCTTGTTTTTTAGTGGCATGATCATAGTAATACAACTTATCGGTACCATCAGCTGGAACAAACACACTAAAACTCAAACTGGTACGCTCTGCGCCTACTGGCTCTAAGCCAAACCAATGATACAAACCATTAAATGCTCCTGTTTTAGTATCAGAAAAATCAAAATCGGTTACATAAGGTTGTTGGTTTTGGTCTTTAGCCATATCTGGAATTTTAACTGCTGTTTTCATATTCCATGGTAATGGATCGCTAAAGCCTCCCAAAAACTTTAAAGACTCTGCTTGTAATCTTGATACACTTTCTGCCAATGTATTCTGTCTCGTTAAATACTCGTGATTTTTCATGTTTTCAGGACTTATATATGTGCCTTTACCAATCAAAATACGTTCTAAGTAATCGTTAAAATCGTGTTCACCATTGTCTACAACCATTACACCTCCAAAGGTTGGATAAGGAAATAGAAACCCTTTCCATTTAATTAAACTTACCACTTGCACCCAAGCACCTGAATCATTTTGCATATAGTATGTATCACTTGGCTCTAACGTAAATAGTTGAAAAAAGTTAAAACGTTGTACAACTGCGTTGTAAGTATTTCTACTAAACTTTAAAGATTCTCCTATGGAAAAGGTTACAGGGATTCTATTTTCACTTGAAAATCTTGGGAATGGTGTTGTACTAGATACTGCAAATACTTCCTCAGTATTATCAGTCATACCTTGCCATACGTATTTTTCAGTTGGCTGAATTGCCATCGTCCATTTATTCTCGTCACCTATTCTTACCAAGTGTGGTAAGGATACATCTTTAGTTTCGCCAACACTTTCATTAGCCATGGAAAACACATTGCGTAGAGGTTGTATACGCTCATTCTGCGTTAATGGTAATTCTCCTATTTCAACTTTATTAAGATGATTATATACGTTATACGTTTTCATATAATCGTACATTTTAAAATGCCATCCTACTACATATAAAATGCCGAAAAACACTGATAACAATACTAATATGCCTAATCTTGATCCAGTACTAGCAGATTTTCTAAATTTTCGTAAACCAAAGAAAAGCAAAAGAGCACTAAGTAGAATTACGAAAATAAATTTACGTACAAACAACAATGCTGGTTGGTAATCGTCTCGTAAAACAAATAGTACGATAAGTAATATAATCAAAACAATAATGGTAACCGTCTTTTGTTTTTTTCCTTTATTCCAGTAGTTTTTAATCATAATTTTTATCATTCTGAACGTGTTTCAGAATCTATATTTTTAAGGTTAGTTATTTTAATATGAAATCTCAAAATAAATTCAGGATTACAAATCTTACTTTAAATATCCTTTATCTTTCAACCTATCTCTAGCACTTTTTTCATTAGGCTTAGGCTTGTTTTTAATTTCTTTTTTTGCTTCTTTTATAACTGGGGGATTTTCAGTTTTTAAATCCTCTATAAAATCTTTCCCTTTTTCAAAAGTATCTTGCACTAAGTCTTCAATAGAATCGCTTTTCTGTTCAATAACTTCACTCGATTTAAAAATAAATCCTGCTAAATACGTACCTAATATAGTACCAACAATCATTGAGGCGAAGATTGAAATTGTAGCAATATCAATAGGTATTAAGAATCGGGTTACTACAATTCCTATAAGAAATAGAAAGCCAATAAATACCAGACGTACAATAAATTTCTGTTGATATAAAAACCCCGTTTTATCAGTTGGTTTCATCTGTAAGTTTTTGGAATACATTAATTTATTAAAAAAACGATATAGCGTATTGCTATGAGATTCTCTCCAATAGAGTAATGCACCGAATAAAATAGCTGCAACGAAAATTATGAGTTCTAGTGTCATGTTTTATGAATTTTTAATTACCCGTTTTTTTATCTAGAAAATTATTAAACTGTATATTATAGGCAACAACTTTTATCTTACTATCATCTTTTTTTGTTAATACTAATTTCACTTTAGCGCTCCCTTTTTCGAATTTAACATCATATTCCATATTATAAATCCCTTGATTAATTGCTCCTTCAGAAACCATTGTATTAGAAAACAATAATTGCCCTTTATCTAAATACCCAAGTTTATTTTCAGTTGATTTAAAAATTTCCATCAATTCCTCTTTTGAAGTCACTTCATAAAACTCTTCACTAAAAAATTCAGTTGCGTTATCAAATTCTGAGTGTCTTATAGTATAAAAAAGATCTGCAACAACCATTTGTGCTTCCAGAAGATCTTCTTCCCGATTTTGATACTTTTTATTAAAATGACAACTAGTTGCTACTATTACAAAAGTTAAAATAAATAAAACTTTTTTCATAATTCTCTTTTATTAAATATTATTACTAATAGTTTCTACCACCCAATCTTTAAAAGAATCGTCCCAAGTTTTAAAGTTATTATAAAAATCTTCTTTATCATACCAATACCAATACAATACATCTTTTGGTGCAATTTTAACTAACAGTTTCCAAATTAAATCCTGGTGCTTAGCTTCTAGTGACGAATGTGGTTTATGTAATGAAAGGTATAGTTTAGTGTCAACAACATCAGCAATTTTAAACGTATTACTTGTTTCTATTTTCTCCAAATAACGCTCAACACTCATCACTTTTTTTCTTGATGTAATATCTAATTTATTTAAATAACTTTTAAATAAAATAGGATCGTCTAAAATATTATTCAAGGGGTGCTGTGTCTCTTTTAAATGTAGAAACATCATATAATTTTTAATACGATTGTATCGCTCTGTTTTAACTTCAGCTTCTAAATCACAGCTAATAATAGAATGGCTACGTAATTTTTCAATCAATTCTGATTGTTGTATATGATAAATTAAAACATCGTGTGTTGTATCCTTAATGGCTTCTTTATGCCACATTTCATCTTCAAAAACAATTATTGGTACTATAAAATCTCTAAGTACGTAAACACCACCAAAAGCTCTGGTGTAAAACGAATCTGTAGTATATTGTAATTCGTGTAATTGTAAATCTCTATGCCTAAGATCTCCATACGTTTTAGCAGAATCTAATAACTTTTGATGCATAGTTTCGCTAATAAAGTTATTGCTCCTATTAAATTCTTCAACTAATTCTAGTTGTGCTTCTTTAACTTTATCTAAATTATCTATAAGATGAAAATTCACCTTCACAATGTTATATTTCAAAACATCCAAAGGCTCATAAAACGCATCAATACCCTGATCGAAATCTAAACAAATAGCACTATCTCTAGTAATATCTTTTATTTTAATACCATGAATTTTAAAGATATATTTCATCATATCTTTATCAAACGTATGAAACGGTAAATACACTGGTTTTCCCTTTTGAAGTGGGGAAATAATAATACCATGAGGATTTGCTTCTCCGTTATTCAAGTAATTGATATCGCCCTTTTCTTCTGCTATTTCAGGACTCCAGCCAATACCATCAATATGGAATGTATTGAGTTTGGTTTTAGTAAACCCCAATTTAACTAAACACTTATTATAGCGCTCTACTAATTTACCGCTTACTGGGATAAGTTCGCTTCTATATAAATTTGCTTGTTTTAGTTTGTTCATTATTCAAATAACTTATGAATTATAGCATACTGCAACAACACAATTGTTCTAGTGTCAACAATTTCTCCATTATTTAACATATTTACCGCAGTTTCAAAAGGTAACACTAAAACTTCAATATCTTCATGCTCGCTATCTAAACCACCACCTTCGCTTACTTTCATAGCATCCGTATATTCTCCAATAAAAAAATGCATTTTTTCAGTCATTACACCTGGTGAAGAATATGCCTCGTATACTTTTTTAACTTCTTTTAAACGATACCCTACTTCTTCCTCAGTTTCTCTGATAATACAAGCTTCTGGGTTATCTTTATCCAACATACCAGCGGCTACCTCAACTAACATCCCATTTTTATTATCATTTAAATAGGTTGGCATTCTAAATTGTTTGGTAAGTATTATAGTTTTCTTTTGTTTGTTATAAAGTAAAATACCTGCACCATCGCCTCTATCATATACTTCACGCATTTGGTTTACCCAAACGCCATTTTTCATCATATAATCGAAAGTGACTTTATTCAGAATATAATAGTTATCTGATAGTAACTTCTTTTTGATATTTTTAATCTGCTTATTACCCATTATCAAATGTTTTTCTGGCTTCAGTTTCAATATTTAACTGATTCACTCTAGCATCTACTTTTCGCTTAAAATCTGTATCGGCAATAGTTGCCACATTATCTAAATAACGCACTACTTCTTGACGGCGAATTTCAGAGAAATCTAACCCTTTCATATTGGTGCGCATCAGTTCTTGCAACATATTAAACTTAATATCGTAATCCTGTTTAAAATAGAGTTCTGGGTTTTCAAACCAATCGTTTTCCAAATCAAAATCGGTTAAGCGTAGTGAAATGGCCGATTGAATATTACGTACATCTCGCGAGGAAAAGAATGGAAATATTGCCTGAATTTCTTTATACAAGTTGGCATAAAATAGATGATGATTGGTTTTAAATTGTTTTTCAGCCCTATCATACGCCTCGTGAACACGAGCTTCTGTAGGTTTATCAACACTACTTAAAATATCACCCATAGTTTTTGCTAAACCTTGGTCTTGCAAATAACTGTAGTTTTCTGGTCCCAGCATATTCACAAAATCTGGCATGGTCTCATCAATTTTACGCCACCATATATGATCTTGATCTAAAAAGTCATGTTCAGTTCTAGCACCATCAATCTTAAAACGCCCCTGCACACGAGAAATCACTGCCTTATCTAGCATTTCTGGTAAGTTAGTAAAAAGTCCTATAGAGCTATTTCCATAATTTACAGCATAAGCACCTTCGGTATATCTTAAAAACACGCCAATAACCTCTTTTACACCAGCAGAAACACCTTGAGCGGTTCGCTCTTGTAAATTATTTTCAGCATCATCAATTGGTGCAAATATTAATTTTGAAGGATCTTGCAAAGGTTTCATCCACTCTACCATTTTTTCTGCTGATCCACCTTGAAAGGTAGAAATCAACGTATCTGGCATAGGGTGAAACAAAAATGGAATATCGAATGTATCACAATGTTCCTTTAATCGTGTGGCAATAGCGGCAATCAACATACTTTTTCCTGTTCCTGGAATACCGTAACCCATAAATACTGGCATAAAACCACCTAATTCTTGAAATGGATTTTTCTTTGCAGTAAAATCGTAACTTAACATACGCTCTGTTAAACGACGCGCAAAGTGTTTTGCATCGCGGTTACCTACTATTTGTTCAAACTTAATTTTATTAAATTCTATACTTTTTGCAGTACCTTGAAATACATTATTCCAACCTGAAACCGCAAACTCAGACTTTTCTAGTTTATAGGTTCTGTCTTCAATAGTCTCAGTATATTCTAAACTACTTTTTCTAAGTTGAATTTCATCAATCAACGTTTCAAAATAGACTACAGTAAAATCGATAACATCCTTATCAGACTTAATAATTTCTGGATGTCCTAAATACTTATCATAATAAAATAAACTACAAGAAATGCCTTTTATGGGCGACATTAAAGACACTTCTGGGATGCCAGCAAACTTTTGTTTCATCACACTTAAATCGTCTGATGCATGTGGTTTTAAATCGTGTAATATTTTATAAGACTGTGCAAATAACATAAAAGCAGTTGCCGTATGCATCTTACTTTCAAACTCTCGCTTTCCGTTATTATCTAAAGCTAATTTATTTTCTTGTAAACTTGATAATCCCGAAGCATCGTAGTAACTATCTTTAATCCATATACCTAACGTAATTCCTTCTTGTACTGCATATAAGGTTTGATTTAAATGAATAGGAATAGCCACAGAATCTGGTAACAACCGCTTTTTTAACGCTAAAATAGTTTTAGATACTGATGTGATTTCAGCTGCGCTAGAACCATTATTAGCACGTGATAAATACAATAAAATAGATGTGTCCTTAACGTTTTTATCACGGTTTTTGGCGCGAGCACCTTGCTCCCATTGCACGCTTTTAAGGTAAGATGACGCTTCGTCTCTAAGCATATCTAATTCTGATATTTTTATAGGGAATGTTGAGTTGTGATTCATTTTAGTCTTCAGTTATCAGTCTTCAGTTGGCAGTACTTACTCAAGCCCACTTACGCTGTTCTTATGTTAATTTCGATTTTATTATAATCCAAACTTATCGGGGTTATTCATCATATAGTTTAGAAGTTTACCTATTTCTTCACTCTTATGGTGTAATTTCTTTCTTTTTTCTACTGAGATGTATTCGCAAGCTAAAGCAAAATCTAGCCAAAGTTGTGTTTCAGAGTTTTCACTATCAGCATCGGACAATTTGCTTTTGAAGTGTTTTTCATACTGACGCTTCCTATAACCTTCAGCTATATTTGAACAAACCGATCTACTTGAACGAACCATTTGTGAAGTAAGCCCAAACATTTCATACTTAGGAAATACCTTGGTTAAATGAAATATATCTATTGCTAATTCAAATCCTTTTTGATATGCTAAAAGCGTCTTAAAACTCATGTTTTTTTTGGTTTTACTGCAAACTGTCTACTGCAGACTGCAGACTAACTGTTTACTTTAAATTTTTATCTCTACCCCAGCAATTTCAATAGGTGGTTTTGCCAAACCATCCATTATTTCTGGTGTTTTATTGTATAATAATTGAATAATACGATGTGGTGCTAACACATATTTTTGCTGAAATACGTCATCCCATTTTTGTAAAATTTGTTTGTTAAAAAAACTACCTTCTTTAAATTCACTTTTAGATGCTACTTCGTGCACTCTTAATGAGAATGCATAGGATTCTAATGGGATTTCTTTCTTTCCAATACTTTCTAAAATGGTGTGTGTTACTTTATGCTCATCTTTTGCAAAAACGTTATGTAAAGGGCCTAAATCTATGCGTTTAACTTCCTTTGGTAATACTTTAGGTAACTTTCTATCTATAGTATATGCCATTGCATCTAAAGACATTTCTCTATCTGCAACTGTTTTTAATACTTGATATATATCGTCTTTATAATCATTTATGTTTTTACCATCATAATTAAAATACATGAAGCAAATAAATGGCCGGTTGTGTGATACATCGTAAAAACTCCAACTTGTTACAAATTCTGCATTAGTGTTTTCTGGCACTTCCATAATTTTACCTTGCACAAAACGGTTAAATATATATTGTTTATTTACCGATGTATAATATACAATAGAAGATGCCTGAAATAGTTTACTCTTTTTTATAGGTTGTTTTTTTCTTAAAAGTGTATCTAAAAACTCTTCTTTTAATGTTGCAATAGGTGTTAGCTTTTGAAGATATTCATCTCGTAGCTCTAAATCGTTAAAAAGGTATCTAAACTCTAAATAATTTGGAAATCCAGAGTCTGTTAAATCTACCTTCATATTATCCTCATCGTCATACATATATTTTACACGCATGGCTTCTATGGAATAAAGTAGTAAATCGCAATATTGCTTAAAAAGTTTTAACTCTAATGAGTTACAAATTTTTTCTTTTTGTACAGCTACAATTAATTCTTTAAAAGCAAAGTCTACCATTTTATGATAAAAAACGTATTGCGCTTTGGAATCGAGTATTGCTGAATCTAAAGGTGTTACAATGTGGTTTATAGACATTACTTTTTTATTCGGTTAGTGTATTTAGTAAAGTGCTTTACTTAGCATACACCATATTTTGGGTTATACTTTTGCTAACGGATAAGACTTGCGTTAAGGATTGTAACGGCATCCTTTTTTGTTTTTTTCTACAAAAAAGATATAGTGGAAAGCCTGACCCCGATTTTTCATCGGGGTAACGCCCTAATTTTCTTAATACAATTTGTTCGTTCTAAACAAATCATTCTAAGTTACAGATTAGCTTAATAAATCGTCATCATTAGTCTCTGGTTTTGGTTTTCCAGCTGGTTCGCCGTCGTCGCCTGCTGGCGCATTACCATCGGCTTTATAATAATCTTCGAAAATCTCTTTCATATCAATACCATATCGCTCTGCAAAATTCTTTTGGATTTCTCCATCTTTAGCTCTAATTTCTTGTAAGGCCTCGGCATAACTGCTGTAAACGCCTTGCATTACTTTTTCGTGAACTGGAATATTATCCATCATATCTTGACGTGCTTTGGCACTTGCAGTGTGCATAGATGCCAATGTTTCGCCAATATGCTCATCGGTTTTTACACCCAAATGCTCTAAAATTGCTGCGAATTCTTGATCTGTCCTTGCTTTTAACGCTACCACATAACCATCATAATATTTAAGGCGCTCCTCTGTATCACTCTTTAATTTAGCGCGGTGTGTTTGTAAATTACTGCGTAAAGAAGTTAATACTTTAATGGTTAAATTATGCTTGTGTACAAAGCTATCCTTACTGGCAGCCAATGTGGTATATGCATTTTTTAAACCTTCTAGCTCTTCTACTTTTTGCTCTAGCTGTGTTACCTTACCGATAGCCTCGGCATATTGGGCAGATTGTTTATCGGCAATATCTTCTAATTCTTGGCGTGCTTGTTTTAGTAGAGCATATTGCTCTTCTAATTTTGCTTCTACTTCTTTCTTTTTCTCTAACGCTTTAGTGTGATTTTTTGAAGCTTCTACAATAGCATCTTTAAGCTTTTCTTCTACTTCTTTAATTTCTACCTCTCGGTTTTTTAAGCGTGTAACTGCTGCTTGTGATTTATAGGATAATTCGCTTAAAAGTGTTTGTACGTCTGCACTTTCTATACGCTCTTGAAACATAGCTTTAGCTTTGTTATCTGCTCCTGCCCTTATTTTTTCAGTCGCTTTTAGTGCATCTTCTGCTTTTGCGATTTTACTTTTACGACCCCATAGGTTATTCCACCATGTATCTGGTTTGGCTTGTGCATCTTCTAATTCTATTTTTGCACGCTCTAATGCTTTTTGGGCATCATCAATTACTTTTTGCTCAGTTGGGTTTAATGCTGAAAATTTTTCGAATATAATACCTACTTCGTCTTGATAGTCGGTTAAATCTTTAATAGCGTCTAAAAGAGTGGTTCTATCCTTCTCTGCCATGTGTACGACATCATCCAAGGTAGCGTTAAGTATTTTTTGACGTACCTCTGGATCGTCTTCTTGCGATAATTTAGATTTCATAGTGTCAATGGCTTTTCCCCAGTTAACATCTACTTTTTCGGTTTTTTCGTTAGCATTAGTTTCTAATAAATCAAAATCATCAGCCATGGTATATTTCGTGTTTTTTAAGTTGAACAATTTTATAAACAAGCAATTTCGTTAAAAAAGATGACTTTTAAAATTTAAATTGCTTTAAAATATTGGTGTAAGTTTATTTCAATTTGTTACAAATAATCTTATATCTTCTTAATTATACTTAAAATTCCGTCAGACAATACTTCATATCCTATGCTTTAAAACCATTAATCTAACTAATTATAAGTTAACATTTTAGTTAACAAATGTTAATAATTATTTCATTATTTAATTCATTTTAAGTCTATTAGTCCAAAAAAACTTTATATTTGTGTAGCTATTAACCCAAATTAAATTTACATGTCTCTCATAAACGTTAGTCTGAAGACAAATTCATTATTAATTAATCAAGGTCAAATTGTTACCATACTTTCAATAGTAGTGGTATTTTTTTTGGTGCTTTTAATATTAGGTGTTAGAAAATCTTATATTTTGAAGAAGGAAAACGATTTACTTGCCAAATCAGGCACTTTGCAAAGCGATGAAGACAATAAAAGATACGAAGATTTTAGAAAAGGCCACTTATATGATAATAAATAATCTTTCTAGTTTATTTTATTAATATTTTAGAACTCTGTTTTATTCATATCTGTGATTCGTTTACAATCGAATAACGCATTATTTTTGTTTAAATTTTGAATAGAAAAAGAATAGAAAAACCACTAAAAAACTAAAACTATTAGATTAGAAAACAATTCTATTAAAAAACAAATATAGTATTAGCATAAACAAAAAAAGCTCACTTTAAAAAGTGAGCTTTTTTTGTTTATGATCTGTTTTTAATTCATACTATAATTACCGTACTAACTTTTTATATTTAATACGTTTTGGCATCAAGTCTCCACCAAGTCTCTTTTTCTTATTTTCTTCATAATCAGAAAAACTACCTTCAAAGAAATACACCTGAGAATCGCCTTCAAATGCTAAAATATGAGTACAAATTCTATCCAAAAACCAACGATCGTGACTAATAACTACAGCGCAACCTGCAAAATTCTCTAAACCTTCTTCTAAGGCACGTAGAGTATTTACATCAAGATCATTAGTAGGCTCATCTAAAAGTAAAACATTACCTTCTTCTTTAAGGGTCATTGCTAAATGTAAACGGTTGCGTTCTCCTCCAGAAAGGAGTTTTACTTTTTTATTTTGCTCACCACCAGAAAAATTAAATCTACTTAAATAAGCTCTAGAATTTACTTCTTTTCCACCCATTAAAATCAACTCTTGTTCATCGCTAAAGTTTTGCCAAATAGTTTTTTCTGGATCGATGTTGGAGTGCTTTTGATCTACATATGCTAGTTTTGCTGTTTCACCAACAGCAAACTCACCTTTATCAGGTGTTTCTTCTCCCATTATCATTCTAAAAATAGTAGTCTTACCAGCACCATTTGGCCCAATAATCCCCACAATTCCTGCCTGAGGAAGGTTGAAGTTTAAATCGTCATATAATAATTTATCGTCGTAACCTTTAGCTACGCTTTTGGCTTCTATAACATTAGTTCCTAATCGCGGTCCATTTGGTATGTATATTTCTAGTTTTTCGTCAAGTTGCTTTTGATCTTGACTCATTAACTTATCGTAATTTTTTAAACGCGCCTTTTGTTTGGTTTGACGTCCTTTTGCGCCTTGACGTACCCATTCCAGCTCACGCTCCAACGTTTTTTGACGTTTAGAGGCTGATTTCCCTTCTTGAGCCATACGTTTAGATTTCTGGTCTAACCAAGACGAATAATTGCCTTTCCAAGGAATACCTTCTCCTCTATCTAACTCTAAAATCCATCCTGCAACATTATCTAAGAAGTATCTATCGTGCGTTACAGCAATAACGGTCCCCTTATATTGTGCTAAATGATGCTCTAACCAATGTACAGATTCTGCATCTAAGTGATTGGTAGGCTCATCTAGTAACAATACATCTGGCTCTTTAAGTAATAAACGACACAACGCTACTCGCCTGCGCTCTCCGCCAGATAATACTCCTATTTTTTTATCACCATCGGGTGTGCGTAATGCATCCATGGCAATTTCAAGTTTAGTATCTAACTCCCAAGCATTTGCTGCATCAATTTGATCTTGCAGTTCTGCTTGTCTAGCCATGAGCTTCTCCATTTTATCGGCATCACTGTAAACTTCTTCTAAACCAAACTGATCGTTTATTTTATTATATTCATCAAGAATAGCAACCGTTTCTGCAGCACCTTCGCGCACCACTTCCATTACGGTTTTATTTTCATCGAGTTGCGGCTCTTGCTCTAAATAACCCACAGAATAATCTTGAGAGAACACCACATCACCTTGATAATTCTTATCAACACCAGCTATTATTTTTAGAAGTGTAGATTTACCAGAACCATTTAAACCTAAAATCCCAATTTTAGCACCGTAAAAAAAACTCAAATAAATATTTTTTAAAACTGGTGTGTTTGAGCTTTTAAATGTCTTGGTTAACCCAGACATTGAGAAAATTATCTTTTTATCGTCACTCATCTTATATGTTTATATGTTGAATTGTTGAAGCGTAAAACATTAATCGTTTATTAAAAAATCGTAAATCCTTAAACTCTTCCTTTTAAAGCATTGAATACCCACGCTATTGCAAAAAATCCAATACCAACGGTTGCAAAACCCCAACCAGCAACTTCATGATATCTATAAGCTCCCATTAGAATAAGTGCAACACCCATAATAATCATTAAAAGGGTAGCCCAAGATAATACTGTATTTTTATTCATCGCCATACTCGTTTCATTTTGGTTAGTATATCAGCAAATATCGTAGTTTTAAATAAAAAAAGCATCTATTTCTAGATGCTTTTTTCGCTATTAACCAAACAACATACTAATTCATAGGAACTTCAATAATAATTACTTCTGAATTTTTATTAGCAAAAATCGTAATAGCCTCAGATTCCCAAACCCCAATAGCATCGCGTTTATCTAAGATATTTTCAGAAACTGCAACATTACCTTCAGTAACAAAAACATAAAAGCCATTATCTGAGTTTTTTATGTTTAAAATCACCGAATTACCAGCATCCAAATTTGTTCTATAAATATAAGCCTGCTGACTAATAGGCAACGCATCACCTTCCAACTTATCCTTTGGTGCCACTACTGTCTGTAGGATATTTTTACGTTCAGAAGTTTCAAACTTGCGTTGCTCGTAATTTGGTGCTACACCCATGGTTTCTGGGATGATCCAAAGCTGTAAAAAGTTAGTCGCATCTGTTTTACTATCGTTAAATTCTGAATGTGTCAATCCTGTACCTGCACTCATTACCTGTACTTCACCAACCTCAATCGCGCGCTTATTTCCCATACTATCCTTGTGAGATAAGGCACCTGAAAGCGGAATCGAAATAATCTCCATGTTCTGGTGCGGATGTGTACCAAAACCCATTTTTGGCTTTACCAAATCATCATTTAACACTCGTAATTTTCCAAAATTCATACGTTCTATATTCTGATAACTTGAAAAACTAAAGGTATGGTACGATTTTAACCATCCGTGGTCTGCTACACCTCTACTATCTGCTTTGTGAATTACTGTTTTCATCAGTTTAAATTTTATTTTTTATAAATATTAATTTGGGCGCCTGCCTACCTGCGGTATCGCAGGCAGGTTACCCGCAAGGGGTCGGGCTTTACGTTACAAGTCCTCGCTCCGTGCCTCCGCTGTGGGCTTTTCACTGCAATCCCTAACGCGCCACTCATACTCTTCAACCCACCCTTTACCCCTCCAAGGAGGGGAATACTTACTCCTATCTGTTTCAAATCTATAAGGTTTTATAAACCTTACAGGTCTGAGTATTTACACGGGTAAAAAACCCATTTTCCCCATTTGATAATCGCGCATTGCTTCCATAATTTCGGTTTGCGTATTCATTACATAAGGGCCGTAAGTGGTTATAGGCTCGTTAAAAGGCTCACCTGAAAGAAATAGTAATTTACTTGTCGTGTTTCCTTCAATATAAAACCCTTCGCCATCTTGACTAAATTGGATCAACTGATTTTTATCTAATTTCAAAGTTTCAGTTCCATTAATAAAGACGTCTCCTTTTAATAAATACACAGTTGATTGATGTGAATGCGGAACTTCAACTTCATATCGCCCTCCTTCTTCAACATTTATCATAAAAGCATTTACGGATGTTTGCGATTTTATGCGTCCATAAACGCCTTCTAACTCCCCTGCTATAATTTGAATATTTACTTTACCATCATCAGAAGTTACCACTCTAAAATCGTCATTAGCAATATGCTGATAATTGGCTTCCATCATTTTCTTTTCCGCTGGTAAATTCAACCATAATTGAATACCTTCTAAAGTGCCACCCTTTTGTACGAAATCTTTCGTTGGTGCTTCGGCATGAATAATACCTCTGCCAGCTGTTGTCCATTGTACGTCACCTGCTTTAACAATACTTTCATTCCCTAAAGAATCTCTGTGAAACTGCTCACCTTCAATTAAAAAGGTAATAGGTTCAAATCCACGATGTGGATGCGGCCCTAAATCAAACGGGTTATTTTGTTCTGAAATGTCATAAGGTCCGTAATGGTGCAATAATATAAACGGATCTATGTTATCAATAGTCCTTGTGGGTATGGGTTGCCGCAATTGTATTGGGCCCATATTAACGAAATCGCCTCGCCCTACTGTTTTTATTGTATTTAGTTTCATGATATTTATTATTGAAATAGTTTCCATGGAAACTATTAGTTTAAATTTTTTTTATCTAATCTTATCTAGTAAATCACTTAGTGTAGCAGCTTCATCTTCAGATAATTTATCTAGTAAGTCGTCATTTAAGTTGGCTTCTATTTGTTTTAATAGTGTTAGACCAGACGCTTTAATTTCTATGTGAACAACACGTCTGTCTCCAGGACATGGCAATCGTTGTATCAAATCTTTATCACAAAGTTTATCCATAAGCCTTGTGGCATTAGGTGCGCGCTCAATCATACGCGCTTTAATCTCTTGTACTTTAAGCGGTTTGCCCGCGCCACGTAGTATTCTTAAAATATTAAACTGTTGGGGAGATACACCATAAGGTTTAAAAAAATCATTGTGAACACTATTTATCCAATTAGCGGTATAAATGATATTTAACATCGC
The DNA here is from genome assembly GCF_047345485.1 of Hyunsoonleella sp. 2307UL5-6. Classification (NCBI taxonomy): domain Bacteria; kingdom Pseudomonadati; phylum Bacteroidota; class Flavobacteriia; order Flavobacteriales; family Flavobacteriaceae; genus Hyunsoonleella; species Hyunsoonleella sp. 2307UL5-6. The sequence goes on from NZ_JBLFEN010000001.1 coordinate 719,547, forward strand.
TTTTACTTTGTTATTGATAAACTTAGATTTTATATCCTTTGAAATATCTCCCATGTGCTTATGTTTTTGTAGTAGTCTAAAATTATAATGAATTTTGAAATGCTTTCACTTTTTCTTTCAAATCTGAATTCAATTCATTATTTGCTACTTTTCCATCAGAGAAATTATCACCAAAAGACGGTAAAGAAAAGGCCTCCACGATATTCGCGTTATGTCTAGGAAAACGGTCTTTTGCTATATCTAAAACGGATGCTCCTCCTCTATTACCAGGCGAGGTTGCCATTAAAAGCATAGGTTTGTCGTTCCATAACTTACCTTCTATTCTAGACATCCAATCAAATAAGTTTTTGAATACTGCGGCATAGGCACCGTTATGTTCTGCAAGTGACAGTACAATGCCATCTGATGTTTTAATATGTTCTAAAAACGTTTTTGCGTTATCTGGAATGCCTTTTTCATTCTCTAAATCGATACCATAAAGTGGTACATCAAAATCGTTTAAATCTAAAACGTTAACAGTAGCATCTTCTACTAAACTTGATGCATATGTTGCTAATTGTTTATTTATTGATGTTTTACTGTTACTTCCTGCAAATGCTATTATATTTTTCATTTATCGTTTTTTTAAGTTCTATTTATTTTATTAATTCTTTTGTAAAATATGTATGATACTGCTAAAGCAATTAAAGCTACTACGGCGGTTTCTTGTTGCCCATCTCCTATCATATAATGTGCAAAAAAGGCTAATACAAACGCATAAAAGAATCCTGCATAAGCCCACTCTTTTAAGGTTTTAAACCCTGGTAACCACAAAACTACTAATCCTAATAATTTTGCCACTGCATAAGGATAAATAATATATGTAGGATAGCCAAAACTTTCGAAAGCACCTTTTATCATCTCATGCTTAAAAAAATACATACTAACCGAAAATAGCATCACAGCAGTTAGCAATACCGTTGCAGCAAAGTATATGATTTTATTTGTTTTCATCTTTTCTATTTTAAATACGGTACAAATATATAATAAATAATTTTATATTCCAAGGAATATATTTCCATGTTATTTAATTTACTACTTAAGTATTAGAATTATTTTTTTTGTAATAGTAATAAGAGTTTGCAAAGAGGCACAGATCTTTGAGTTTTGAATTTGCTGGCGGGTTGAATCGTGTTAGGTATTGCGACGGCATACTTTTTAAAGCCCGGTAAATATAACTTCTTTAAGAGCAATTATAACGAAGCAAGCTGTTGTAATTGCAGAGATTGCTTCACTTTGTTCGCAATGACGTTTGGGGTATAACGTTTAAAAGACCTGCCTACCTGCGGTATCGCATGCTGGTGCAGTGGATAGCCTGAATTAAGAATATTTCTTTTAATAAATTATTCGCTTTTAGGAGCAAAAATGGTTTTGTAACTTCGTCTACAAATAAATATACAAATGGATATCAACTTCAATAAAAATGAAGATCATAATAAACTTTTAGTTTCTGAGCTTAATAAAAGGCTTGCCAAAGTGAGTTTAGGCGGTGGTAAAAACCGAATAGAAAAACTACACAGTAAAGGCAAACTTACTGCTAGAGAACGGATTGATTATTTGTTGGATGCTAAGGCTAAATCTATTGAAATTGGTGCTTTTGCAGGTGAAGATATGTATGCTGAACATGGTGGATGTCCTTCTGGTGGTGTGGTTGTTAAGATGGGATACGTTAAAGGTAAGCAGTGTATTGTGGTGGCTAATGATGCTACGGTTAAAGCTGGTGCATGGTTTCCGATTACAGGAAAAAAGAATTTGCGTGCGCAAGAAATTGCTATTGAAAATAGGTTGCCTATTATTTATTTAGTGGATTCTGCAGGTGTTTATTTACCCATGCAAGATGAAATTTTTCCTGATAAAGAACATTTTGGACGCATTTTTAGAAATAACGCCATTATGAGTAGTATGGGCATTACCCAAATTGCTGCCGTTATGGGGAGTTGTGTTGCTGGTGGTGCGTACTTGCCTATTATGAGTGATGAGGCTTTAATAGTTGATAAAACAGGAAGTATATTTTTAGCGGGTAGCTATTTGGTGAAAGCTGCTATTGGTGAGAGTATTGACAATGAAACTTTGGGTGGTGCAACGACACATTGTGAAATTTCGGGAGTTACTGATTACAAAGCTAAAGACGATAAAGATGCTTTAGATAAAATAAAAAATATAGTAGATAAAATAGGAGATTACGATAAAGCAGGATTTAATAGAATTGATGCTAAAAAGCCTGCTGAAAATCCAGAAGATATTTTTGGCATTTTGCCTAAAAGTCGTGCAGATCAGTACGATATGTATGAAATTATAAAACGACTAGTTGACAACTCAGACTATGAAGAATATAAAGCAGGTTACGGACAAACCATCATCACCTGTTATGCGCGTATTGATGGTTGGGCTGTTGGTATTGTGGCCAACCAACGTAAATTAGTAAAAACTACAGGTTCTAAAACCAAACCTACCGAAATGCAGTTTGGTGGTGTAATTTATAATGATTCGGCGGACAAAGCCACACGATTTATTGCCAATTGTAACCAGAAGAAAATTCCGTTAGTGTTTATACAAGATGTTACTGGTTTTATGGTTGGTAGTAAAAGTGAACATTCTGGTATTATAAAAGATGGTGCTAAAATGGTAAATGCTGTGAGTAATTCGGTGGTGCCTAAATTTACGGTAATTATTGGAAATAGTTATGGTGCGGGTAATTACGCTATGTGTGGTAAGGCCTATGACCCGCGATTAATTTTTGCATGGCCTAGTGCAGAACTTGCGGTAATGAGTGGAAATTCTGCCGCTAAGGTTTTATTGCAAATTGAAAAAGCTTCACTTGAAAAGCAAGGTGAAAAGTTTACTAAAGAAAAAGAGGATGAACTTTATAATAAAATAAAGGCGAGATATGACAATCAAGTATCGCCATATTACGCTGCTGCTAGGATTTGGACGGATGCTATTATAAATCCGTTAGATACCAGAACTTGGATTTCTATGGGGATTGAGGCTGCAAATCATGCGCCAATTGAAAAACAATTTAATTTGGGGGTTTTGCAGGTTTAATAAATAATGTACAACCAACCCGTTGAAGTTTTACCAGAATCTTTAAGCTTTAATATGTAGTAATAGGTGCCAACGGGTACTTTTTTCTGACGTTGTATGACGTGTTTAACGTTTGCGACACCATCCCAATTATTTTGATAATTATCCATTTTATAAACTACCGAACCCCATCTATTAAATATGGTTAACTCATTATCAAAAGCTTCTATACCTTCAACTGTAAACGTATCATTGATACCGTCATTATTTGGAGATACTAAATTAAAGATATTTATATCATCCTCGGTGATTAATGCACCAAACGTAATAACTTCGTAATCTGACGGATTAAACAAAAAAGAGGTAATTGTACCTTCATTTAATAATCCTGTTGTATTGGTATTACCTAAGTCTTTCCATTGCATATCTTGAATATGCCAACCTACTACTCTAAGCTTACTTAAATCTGAAACAAGATTATCTATTTCGCTTTCAGAATTCCATGTTAGAGTAACAAAAGAATTTATTGGGCCATCAAAATCCCAAAATTCAATTGTACTTGTTGCGCCAATAATTGGCTCTAATGACTGTGTATTAAAACTAGTATTAAAGGTTGATGGAACGTTTGGATCTTCATCATAATACGCAGCTTTTACACGAGTATTAGGTGTTGAATTTGTTGTGATTAAAGGCCGTAATTTATCATTATCTCCTATTGGAAATGTAAAAGACAAATCGCCTGAATAACTAGCGTATCCATCGGTATTTCTCTCATCGTCTTCTAAAATATAAAATGAATTATTTAGATAATCAATAGCAATACTTGAATCATCCCGTGGTGTAATAATATCGCCAGTTATGTAACTTACACTATTAACAACTTCTGTATTAATATCTAAAAACAGATGATTTACTACATCAACTTCCATATCATAAAAACGTGGTATTTGAGAACCAGAGATAGATAGTTCATTTTCGGTATTGTAAAATCCTGCAAGTCCTAAATTTTCATTAAATGTACCATCATTTATAAGGTCTATATGAAAACCAACTTCGGCATTTTCATGCATTTGTATATTGCCATAGTTTTGAAATGCAGGTTGAGCATAACAATTAGCTATTGCAATTAAATATATGTAAATGATGTATTTCATCTTTTATCTATAAGCAGTAAATAAAACTACTACGTCTTCATTTTGAACATCATTTGGTTGTACTCTTAGGATGGGATTAGTGCTATTGTTTGTAATAACACCGTTGGTATAAGTAACATTAATTGTAAAACCATCTGCAGTAAAACCTGTAAAAGCACCACTTATTACACCCAAATTATTACCATTTTGATCGCCATAACGTAAACCTATACAATTACTACTACTGGCAAATCTTGATATATCGTTGATAGAGTTACCATGTGCGCCTATGTAAATAACCTGTTGCGTTATGCTATTATCAGTATTGAGTCTTGCAAAACCATTCATGGTACCGTGTGAATTACCAATACCTCTAACATTGTTACCAATACCACTATCTGCATTTAAATCTAAAGTTTCCACATTTGCGTGTGCAACAAACGTGACTTGACTGGGTTGAAATGGAATAGAAGTAACTGTTGCTATTCCTGAAGACGTTACTATAAAGAAACCTGTATAAACATTAACAGATTCTGATATCCATTGCGTGCCATCATAGGTTTTTGTTACACGAGTAGTACCGCTAGTATCGAACCAAACATCACCTTCAAGAGGATTAATTGGTGCTACGTTAGCAGTTGTAACTTGGTTATTTCTTATAGTTTCTAAGGTTCCTTTATTATCTATCACCCTAACTTCTTGAGCGTTGGTTGTTGTAGTTGCAACCAACGCTAAGACTATTAAAAGTATGAAATTATATGTTTTTAGTAAGGAACTTAACATCTATGATTTGGGTTTTGGGTAGTTATTTTAGTTAATCCACTGTACTTCAAAAACATCACCATTAAAGATTTCCCAATCGTTTGGTGCTGTTGTACTAGGTACTAATGTTACTACACCAGCAGCTACTGTATAATCTACATTTGCCACTAATTTAGCACCATTTCTGTATACCCATACTTTTTGATATATAGCTGGTATAGAACCATCTGCAAGTGCAGGAGCTGTTCCGTCTGCTGATGCTGTTGCTGTTAATTGTCCAGCCGCAACAATATCAGTAGCTAATAATTTTTTTGTTTCACCTGTAGCTTCATCTCTAACTAAAACGGTCCATCCTGTTCCTGTTGCTGTTGCAGCAGTAGAACCGTCAGTAGCATCGGTAGACGGTGCATCTGTAGTAGTATCAACCAACTCTAAACCATCTAAAGCAAATACTGCTCCTGAAGCATCAATAAATGTATCATCTGTTAAAGTTCCTCCTAATTGCCATGTAGATACAATACCACCATCTGGGGTTGCATCAGTTAAAAGTGTAATACCATTTTTAACTTGTAAAAACTTTTTAGTTCCTTTATTATCAATAACTCTAATGGTACCATCAAGTGTTGAAGATCGTCCTACATCTTCTGTTTTTCCGACATCTCCTGTAGTTTGTTGTGCATTACCTAAGCTAAAGGTTAAAATAGCTATTAATGCTAATCCTAATTTTAAAAAATTCTGTTTCATGTGTTCTGGGTTTAATTATCTATTATATATTCTTGCTATTAATTTAATTGTACTATTCGTATTTCGTCGCCTTGAAAACATGTGGCTTCTGGTTCTACTTCTATTGTTGTTGCGTTTATTATTGAAAATGCTACACGAGCACCATTTCTATAAACATCTAGTTTATCAATATCTGTTACTATTCTTGGTGGCGCAAATTGTGTTTGACCATTGCTTGCAACAATAACTACTTGTTCTTGAGTTACTAAATTTGTTGTAGAGACTTTCTTTAAAACACCAGATGTGTTATCCACAACTACAATACTATTATTAGAATTATCTAAAATTGTATCTTCTAATCCTTGAATTGCTAATGTGTTTAAAGTATTAGTAGTAATTACAGTAGGATTAATTAAATTACCTCCTAATTGTATTGTATTACTTGTAATAGAAAGTCCATTATTTACAGCTATACTTTGATTTAACGGCACCCAGTTAGTACCATTATACGTAAATATGTCTCCAGTAATTCTATCGACATAAATATCACCTGCTAAAGGATTTTGAATTGAGGTATTTGGTGGACCATTGCCACGACGAGGATTAATATTTATTGGTAACCACTGGTTACCATCCCAAATACTTACTATATTATTTGTATTATTAAACCAAAAATCACCGACAGTATTGTCTATAGGTGCAGAATTGCGTATTCTTATATTTGGAGCATCACACAAGTTTTTCCAAACAATACCATCAAAAGCAAATACACATTGTATATCTGTATTGTATACTATTGCACCTTCCAACGGAATTAATGCATCGATTTCTACCTGAGACAATCGCGTTATCACTAAGACTTTGTTATTACTTTCTAATTCTAAGACGGAGTTGGAATCTATTAGAGATGGATTATCTCCAATTTTTACCTGAGCTAACATCAAGAAAGGAAAAGCAAACAAAAATAGAGCTGGGGCTAATATTTTATTGTTTATATACAATTCTGTAAAAGGTTTAAAACATTTATTATACGATTAAGACACATACTTGTAAGTAAAGTCACTTTTTTTTAAAAAAATAAAACTTTTAACAAAAATAGATGACTAGAATGTATTTAAAAGTCAATTTTAGATAGGATAAAATAAATGTAGACGAATGACTAATACCTATAGTTTAATTGTTTATGCTAAGTAGTTAAAATAAACAAAGGGAGGCTTTTTGTAAAAAGCCTCCCTTTGTTATCAAGTTGTAATATGTTAATACATAAAGTAGTTATTTTATTTCCATACTAAAAGGAAACAATAACTGTACGCCTTTTTTTTCTGTTAAACGCTTTACTTCTTTGATAAGTTTATAGTTTTCTTCACCAAGTTCTTCGGCTAAAATTTGTTCTTTAGCCTTTGCTAAACCAAAAGTTTCTAACATTTCATCTAGATTCTTTTCAAAAACTGGATACTCTCTAATTTTATAATCTTCAATTTTTGCAGCTTCAGCAGCATGTTTTAGGGCTACATCTAATCCTCCTAATTCATCAACCAAACCGCGCTGCAAAGCATCATTCCCTGTCCAAACGCGTCCTTGTGCAATATCTTCTACTTGTTCTGATGTTAAGTTTCGGCCATCTGCAACTCGTTTTGTAAATAAGCTGTACACATCAATTATACCTTCTTTTATGTATTTATGTTGATTTTTGTTGAGCGGTTCAAAAACACTGTAAGTAACTGCATTGGCATTAGTTGCTACTTGTTCTGCATTAATCCCCATATCATCAGCAAGATTTTTAAAGTTTGGTAATGTACCAAATACACCTATACTACCTGTAATTGTAGTAGATTCGGCAATTATTTTATCTGCATTGGCAGCAATGTAGTATCCTCCAGAGGCAGCCAAATCTCCCATAGATACAATAACAGGTTTTACTTTTTTAGTCAATTCTATTTCTCTCCAAATAAGTTCGCTAGCTAAAGCACTTCCTCCAGGAGAATTTATTCTTAAAACAATAGCTTTAGTGCGCTCATCGTCTCTTGCTTTTATTATAGACTCATTTATTGTAATATGTCCTACTATACCTTGTTCTCCTTCGCCATACATAATATCACCTTCGGCATAAATAACTGCAATTTTATTTTCACTTGATTTTGCTTTTAATTTAGGCGATACATGTCGTGCATAATCTTCTATTGTAACTGTTTTTAATTTTTTATCCTGTGCAGTTCCTGTTGCTTCTTTTAACCCATAAATATACTCGTCGTAATACGCTATTTTATCAACTAAATTAGAATTAACAGCTAATTGTGGTGTTCTGGCTAACAAACTATCGGCAATTATATTTAATTGTTCTGTAGGTACATTTCTAGATGCTGATACCTCTTTTTTCATTTCAGACCATAATCCGTTTAAATATACTGATATTTGTTCTCGATTATTATCGCTCATTTCATTTTCTAAAAATGGCTCTACAGCACTTTTGTATTTACCATGGCGCACCACTTCCATTTTTATGCCAGATTTTTCTTGAAAATCTTTAAAATATAAACGCTCTGTATACAATCCTTTAAACTCCATCATCCCTACAGGATTAATATAAATAGTATCAGCAATAGAACTTAAATAATAGTCTTTTTGCGTATATATGTCGGCATAAGACACTATAAATTTACCAGATTCTTTAAAATCCAACAAAGCATCACGAAGTGTTTTTGTTTGCGTAATACCAGCCATAATAAAATTATTTTCTATAGAAATACCTTTTATTTTATCATCTGTTTTCGCATACTTTATAGCATCAACTAAATTAAATAAGCCATTTTTCTCATTCTCATTTAAAAAAGGATACTCCTTAAAAATTGTTTTTCCTGCATAATCGTTTATGGGAAAATCTAGTTTAAGCTCTAATACAGAATTCGATTTAACTTGAACCACATCTTCCGAAGCCCCGCCAAACAAGGCTCCAATAACAATTAAACCCAGAAAACATAATCCTAAAAACACAAAAATTCCCACTACTGTAGAAAATACTCTTCTTAAAAATCCCATTACTCTTAAATTTTATTCGTTAGTCTGAAAAAAGAAAAAATGTTACAATTTATTTACAATTGTATCATTCAACATAAATTTTCAATTCTGCAAATTTATTAAAACTTCACTTAAAGAATTCATAACTTCGCACTTTCATTTTTCGATTATACTAAAGAATGATACACATTCACGAAAAAACATTACAAGATTTAGAGTTTCAAACGGTATTGCAACAGGTAAGCGAGTTGTGCATTACACCTTTGGGAAATGCTGCTACATTAAAAATACTTCCGCTTAAAACCAAAGAAGATTTACAATTTTCCCTAAATCTTACTAATGATTACGTATCATCATTTTATAATGACAACCGTATACCTAACCACGGTTTTGATACTATTGCAAAGGAAATTCAACTCTTAAATATAGAAAACACCTTTTTAGAAGTTCATGGATTAAAAAAAATTGTATCTATATCTTTAACGGTTAATACTATACTAAAGTTTTTAAAAAAGTTTGAAGAATATTACCCTCATTTAAATAAATATGCGTCGCATATTGAGGTTACAAAAGTTTTAATTGAGAAGATAGATGCTATTGTAGACAGGTTTGGTGATATAAAAGACAATGCATCAGACACTTTATACGATTTACGCAAATCTATAAATAAAGTAAAAGGTAAAATAAATCAGAGTTTTGCATCTGCATTAACTACCTACCACAATCTGGAATATTTAGACGACATTAGAGAGTCTGTGGTAGAAAACAGACGTGTTTTAGCTGTAAAAGCCATGTATCGTCGCAAAGTAAAAGGCGCTATAATGGGCGGTAGCAAAACAGGAAGTATTGTATATATTGAACCTGAGACTACACTACAATACACGCGAGAACTCAATAATTTAGAATACGAAGAACAAGAAGAAGTTGTTCGTATTTTAAAAGAAGTTACCGATTTTATGCGTCCGTTTTTAACGCTTCTTAAAGATTACCAAACGTTTTTAATTGGTATAGATGTAATTTCGGCAAAAGCAAAGTATGCTAAATCTATGAATGCTATTCTTCCTGAAATTTCGGAAGATAGAAGCATGTATTTACGTGATGCCTACCACCCACTACTCTATTTAAATAATTTAGAGAAGAAAGAAAAAACATTTCCGCAAACACTATCTCTTAAAGAAGGTAGTAGAATTATTGTAATATCTGGCCCAAATGCTGGTGGTAAAAGTATCACCTTAAAAACTGTTGGTTTACTACAAGTTATGTTGCAAAGTGGCATGCTAATTCCTGTACATGAACGTAGCACGGTATGTTTATTTGACAGAATTTTAAGTGATATTGGCGACAACCAATCTATTGAAAATCATTTAAGTACATATAGTTACCGTCTAAAACAGATGAACTATTTTCTTAGAAAGTGCAACAAAAATACCTTATTTTTAATTGATGAGTTTGGTACAGGTTCTGATCCTGAATTGGGTGGCGCATTAGCCGAAGCATTTTTAGAAGAGTTTTATCATAGAGAAGCTTTTGGAATTATCACCACACATTATTCTAACTTAAAAATTTTAGCTACAGAATTACCACATATGATTAATGCTAACATGTTGTTTAACGAGCGCACTCTAGAGCCTATGTTTAAACTTATTGTTGGGCAAGCTGGTAGTAGTTTTACGTTTGAAGTAGCGCAAAAAAATGGTATTCCATATTCGTTAATTAATAGAGCAAAAAAGAAAATTGAACGTAGTAAAGTACGTTTTGATGCTACCATTGCGAAGCTACAGAAAGAGCGTTCTAGATTAGAAAAAACAGGACAATCTTTAAAACTCAACGAGAAAAAGAAGATTGAAGAGGCTGATAAATTAGAAGAGATAAACACCAAAGTACAAAAGAAACTTGAGAGCTATCAAGAATTATATGATAGCAATCAACGTTTGATTTATTTAGGACAAAAAGTAAATGATATTGCCGAAAAATACTTTGAAAACAAACAAAAGAAGGCCTTAATGGGCGAACTTTTTAAAGTAGTACAAATTGAAAACTCTAAGCGAAAAAAAGTTTCGGCTAAACAAAAGAAAGCTCAAAAAGCTAAGGAACAGCAGGTAAAGCAAGAAGCCGAAAAGAAGGTTAATGTTATAAGAAAAAAGAAAAAAGCAGCAAAACAAAAAGCAGCAGAAGCACCACCAAAACCAAAACCCATTTTAAAAGTAGGCGACCGTGTGCGTATGCACGATGGTAGAGCTGTTGGTAGTATTGATAGTATAGAAAAAAACAAGGCCAATGTAAATTATGGTATGTTTACTACCAATGTAGCTTTGGATTTATTGGAACTGGTAGAGGCTGTTAAAAATTGAGTTTGTTGAGTATTTCTACTTAAAAAAACATTAAGTAGAACTCGTTTTATTAATAAATTATAATGTTTATATCTTTGTATAATGACGTTTAATATACCCCAAAACAAGCAATTAATTCTATTTGATGGGGTGTGTAACCTTTGTAATTCTTCGGTACAATTTGTAATTAAACACGATAAAAATAATCAGTTTATGTTTACCGCTTTGCAAAGTGAAGCAGGACAAAAAATCATCAATCATTTTAATATTGACACTAAAAAAGTAGATTCAATTTTATTATTTACTCCAAAAAAAGGAATTGTTTCTAAAAGTACTGCAGCTCTAAAAGTGGCCTCTAAACTAGGGTTTCCAATCAATATTTTAAGTGTTTTTCTTATTATTCCCTCTTTTATTAGTAATTGGGTTTACGATTTTATTGCAAAAAATCGTTATAAATGGTTTGGCAAAAAAGAGGCCTGTATGATACCAACACCAGAATTGAAGAATAAATTTTTAAGCTAATTTGTATCTAAAAACACTAGCTCTTTTCTAATACAACGCAACCTTTATAAGTTTCACTCATCTACAAAGAAAATGCTTTAAATCATGATAAATAGATTAGCCTACTTTATAATAATTACTCTATATGTTTGTTGTAAAACTGAAGATGATGGGCTACCAGATTGTTCTGCCGTTTCATGTGTAACTCCATTTATTCTTATAGACTTAGTTGATAATACCACAAAAGACAACATCATTCTTCAAGATAATATTTCTAATACAGCTATTGTTATACTAGACGCTTCTGAAAATCCATTTGAATTTACTATTATCAAAACTAAAGGGTTGTTATATATTGAAAAAAAGAGTGCATCTGACTTTTTAGAAATTCGAATAGACTCTCAAATAACAACCAGTCTATCTTACAACACATCAACACCTAATACTAATGAATGCTGTGATTTTGGTGATCTTATAGACGTACAAGTAAACAGTAACACTTTTAAAGTGGAAGATAACACAGTTACTGTTTATTTATAAAAAATTATTTCTCAAAGCCATTAAAATAATTTGCTTAGAGTTAAACTCATCAAAATTAGCTTTTAACTCATTTAAAAGTATCGATTACTCATTGTTCGTTTTTTAATGTTTTGAATGTTTCTAGATTTAATCAAAACTTAAAAACAACTAATCATGAAACTATTGTATATAGTATTACTTTTGTGGACCTCAACTATCTTTTCTACTACTAAAAACCCCACAACTTCCTCAATAAAAGCAGTAACCGTTTTTGTTGACGGTGCACAAATTACCAGGTATTCTAAAATAACATTGCCAGAAGGCACAACAGAATTTTCGTTTAACAAATTGTCACCGCATATTAAAGAAAATAGTATTCAAGTTTCGGGATTAAACGGTACTTCTATCCTATCCATTAACTATGCTATAAATCATATTACAAAATTTGATAAAACCGAAACTGTAACACAACTTCAAAATGATATTGAAGCACTTAATGATGCTATTCGCTTAGAGCAAGATATAATGGAAGGCTACACTCAAGAAATAAAAATTATAGAAGAGAATCGAAAACTTGGTAATGATAATCAAGTGGTAAGCTTAGAAAAATTAAAACAGTTTGCAGCGTATTACCGACAGCGCATTACTGAATTGAATACATTACTAAACAAATCGTTAAAGAAAAATAGAACCTATAAATCACAGATAGAAGATATAAAAAGACAGTTGGTAGAGTTAAATGTAGACGATAATATACAAACTGGAGAAATTAAAGTAAAACTAACTTCTAACACTAAAAAACAACTCAACTTAGTTATAAAATACAATGTTACTAATGCAGGTTGGTTTCCTATTTACGATTTAAAAGCTAAAAGTATCAATGCACCTTTAGAGTTATACTATAAAGCGCATGTATACCAAACTACTGGTGTAAGTTGGGATACTGTAAAATTAACGCTATCTACTAATGATCCAAATACTAATAATATTAAACCCATTATGGATACTAAATATTTAAATTTTGTAAGCAATTATAAGCAGCAAAACGTAACAAAACGTTACGAGTTTAAACATAATCCTTTTGTAAAACATGTTAGCGGTACTATTACTGATGCCAGTGGTTTACCATTACCAGGAGCAACTATTCTATTAAAAGGCACCTCTATTGGAAGTGCAACAGACTTTGATGGTAATTTTTCACTTGATGCAAAAGGAGCAAAAGAGTTAGAGGTGTCGTATTTAGGATATGTAACAACTACAATTCCCATTCACTCAAGTATTATAAATTTAAGTTTAGAAGAAGATGTTAGTGCTTTAGATGAAGTTGTGGTTGTGGGTTATGGTACTAGCAATGGTAATGGCTATGTATCAAGTACAGCATCAGTTTCCAGTGTTTCAAATATTAAAATTAGAGGTGTAGGTTCTATAAAATCTAAAGGCACACCACTTTATGTTATAGACGGTACCATTAAAAATGAAAAAGAGTTTAAAAGTATTAGTGAAGATATGATAGTACATGTTGATGTACTTAAAGGAAATGCTGCAACAGGTATTTACGGCAGTAGAGCATCTAACGGTGCGATATTAATTACCACAAAAAAAGGTAATTACACGTCAAATGGTGATATTATTTCTCACGGTATTTCTAATACAAGTTTTGAAATTCAAAAACTATCAACTATAACTTCTGATGGAGACGTAACTGTTATAGAAATTGATAACTTTAAGTTACCTGCAACCTTCTCATACTTTACAGCACCAGTAATTAATGAAAACGTGTTTTTAACTGCTAAAATTGCAAACTGGCAACAACTAAATTTATTACCTGGTGAAGCCAATATTTATTTTGAAGACAGCTATTCTGGTATAACAAACATAAATCCTTATGCTACTACCGATAGCCTAACTGTATCTTTAGGTGTAGATCCTAATGTAGTGATTACAAGAAAACCTACTAATAATTTTAAGAAAACAAACTTTATCGGTAATAATAGAATAGTTGAAAAAGGATATGACATTGAAATAAAAAATAATAAAACTTCTGCTATTGATATTGTGATTGTAGATAGAATTCCTATTAGTCAAAATAAAGATATTAAAGTAGATGATATTGACTCAGGAGACGCTGATTTTAATCCTAAAAAAGGCATATTAACATGGAAAACTAGAATTAAATCAGGTACTACACAAAAACATCAATTTTTATATAATGTGAAATATCCTAAGTATAGAAAGGTTAATTTGTAATATATTTATTGCCAATAGTTCTTTTTATTAATCATAAAACTAGAAGTATTTACATTGATTATAGTTTACAATGCTAGCCAAATTATTGCGCTAAGCCCAAAAACTTGTTATGGTAAAATAAGAACATAAAGCTAATAACAACACACTTAGTAACGTCATTAAATGTCTTTGACCTTTAATTATATGACGTATTCCTATGACTAAAAAAACGAGTTGAGCAATGAGAAAGGTTATTGTAAATAATTCCGAAAAAAAGGTTACCAAACTTAAGTTTATATTGTAATTACTTATTAACCAAAGAAGTATAAAGTAACATACAATTACAAAATTTATAATAGTTATATTTTTACTATGCGTTAATTTATACATCCTTTAAAATCATCTTTAAATTGGTATATACCGCTTTTTCCATATCTGTATATGTGCCATCTGCAAAGGCCATAAGCTTAACATCTGCAAACAAGTCAGCTAAATCATTCCTATAATAATCATGCGTTTTAACAGCTTCAATAATATGTTGAATACTTTGATAATCGTTATCTTTTTCAAATTGACTGTAAACACGTTTGTAAACAGATTTATCTACACGACTTAAAATATATGCTTTCTCTTTCCAAGTCTCATTTAAATCAGAATGAGATACATAAATTAAAATATAGGCTAATAACTCGTCTTTAGTCCACGTTTTTGGTTGCGACATGTCACCAGAAGTTAAGGCGCCGTATTCTGTCCACGACCCGTCATAAACCGAAATATTCTTATATCCTGAAAGTTCTGCACCCAATGCAAGTACACAAGCCGTAATTCCAGAACCACAAGAAAAAATAATAGCATCATCTTTTTCTGCTAGCATATAAAATGCTTTTGCTATCTCTTTTTTTGATTTGAATTTACCATTTTCTAAAAGGTTAGTAAAAGGTAAATTAACTGAGTTTGGTATTGCACCACGGCGCAACCCTTCGCGAGGTTCTGGCACTTCGCAATTAAAACGTGTTCCAGATCGAGCATCAATAATGTTATGTGTTTTATCTGTTGATGCTTTATCAATAGCATTAAAAAAGGTCATGAATCCAGACTGAAGTTTTGCTTCAAAGTCTCCTTTTTTACCATCATAGTCATTCATGTACTCCGTTGGTAAGTCATGCTTTTGCCATTCTGGAAAACCACCATCTAATATAGCAATATTAGTAAACCCAAAAGCTTTAAACAACCACCAAACTCTAGCGCTTGAGTAAATACCTTTATCATCATAAACCACAATGGCACTATTAGAGAATATCCCTAAGTTTCTTGCTTCATTTTGAAATTGAACTTCTGAAGGAAAGGCACTAGGAAATGGATTTGTAGTATCACTAAATTTTTGTTTAATATCAAAAAAACGGGCATTAGGAATTTGAAGCGACATAGCGTTAAACACTTTGGCGATAGTGCCATCTAAGACCACCAAATTCTCAGCTTCTAAATTTTCATGAAGCCATTGTACGGAAACTATAGGTGTATTTAAGCTAATGTGTGTTTTAGACATGAATGTAATTTAAAAGAATAGCTTAAAATTAAATAAAAAAAACGAATTATTATTTTACATCCTCATAATGATCGTTCCATTCTTTAGGTTTAGGGTCGTGTAGTTTACCTAAAGACTTTGCAACAAGCATGGATACAGTAGCATCTCCAGTAACATTCACTACAGTTCTACACATATCTAAAGGTCTGTCTACAGCAAAAATAAGTGCTAAACCAATGGGTAATAATTCCGCTGGAAAACCAATAGTTTCTAATACAATTACAAGCATAACCATACCTGCACTTGGTACGGCAGCACTACCAATTGAAGCTAGTAACGCCGTTAGAATAATAAACAACTGATTTGTAAAAGTTAACCCTTCTGGCCATACAACTTGCATAATAAATACAGCTGCAATACCTTGATACAAACTTGTACCATCCATATTTACTGTAGCACCAACAGGCAATACAAAACCAGACACCTCTTTATCTACACCTAAGTGCTCCTCTACACGCTCCATGGTTACGGGTAATGTAGCAGCACTACTACTTGTAGAAAATGCCAATAATTGCGCTGGACTAATTTGCTTTAAAAACCACATTGGCGACTTTTTGACAAATGTACCTACCAATAAAAGGTAAAAACATATCATTAAAGCAAGACCACCAAAAACACAAAACGCGTAATATAATAGTTTAACTAAAATTTCAGTATCATCAAATGCTATAATAACATTGGCTAACAATGCAAACACCGCATAAGGTGCAAAAAGCATAATTAAATCTACCATTTTCATGACTACTTCATTTAAAGAGTCGAAAATATCTATTAATGGTTTCGCTTTCTTTTCACTTATTAAAAGCAAACAAATACCCATAAAAATAGCAAAGAAAATTACTTGTAGCATTGATGCGTCTGCAAAAGCTTTAAATATATTACTTGGAAAAATATCAACAAGTGCTTGTAGTGGGCCAGCATCTTTTTGTGCTGCTGCTTTCATTAATTTATCGGTAACACCTGCATCATTTTCATACTTTATTTTTATTTTTTCTATAGTTTCTACAGGCATGCCTGCACCGGGTTTTACCAAATTTACTATAGTTAAACCAATTATTATAGCTACCAATGTAGTGGCTACATAAATACCTATAGTGCGCAATCCCATTGATTTTATTTTAGAAATATCTTTTAAATCTGATATTCCTTTTATAAGAGATGCTAAAATTAAAGGTACTGCAATAAGCTTTAAAAGGTTGATAAAAATAGTACCAAATGGTGCAATCCATTTTGTTATAAAAATAGTACCGCCATCTACTGTATTCATTATAAAACCAAAAATGATTCCGAGAATCATACCAATAATAATTTTCCAATGTAGTGCAAGCTTCTTCATAAAATATAATAGATTATAACTTTTGAATAATGAATAATAAAAATTCGTTACAATATATATAATTCAGTAGATAATTTGAAACTTAGTAAACGCTTTATTCTAATAAATTAAACGATTATAATAATTTGATAGTATTAATTCTAAATTGATTAATAAACGCTTTAAATTTTTATAGAAAACAAATTGATGGTTTCAACATTTTAGATAAAATGTAATACATAAAATAACCTTAGCAAAAATTACATAACTGTAGGGTTACCTATAATTTGGCAGATAGTTTAGCCCCGATTGAAACGGCATCCTTTTTTGTGCTTTGTAAAATACCTAAATACTTAGGAAAGTTTATAACAAAAGCGGTTAACTACATAAATATATACATATACTTAACACAAAAAAGATATAGTGGAAAGCGGGAAATAGCTCCTTAAAATTTTAAGAATATGTTTTATTAATTAAGTGAAAATCTGCCAAGACTAGTGCTGCCATAGCCTCTACAATAGGTACTGCTCTTGGCACTACACATGGGTCGTGGCGACCTTTACCTTGCATTTGCACAACCTTACCTTCTTTATCTATGGTTTCGTATTTCTGGATTAGGGTTGCTACAGGTTTAAATGCCACATTAAAATAAATATCCATACCATTACTGATACCGCCTTGTACGCCACCAGAGTAGTTGGTTTTTGTACTACCGTCTGTATTAAATGCATCGTTATGATTGCTACCATACATAGTACTACCGTGGAAACCGCTACCATACTCAAAACCTTTTACGGCATTTATAGATAACATGGCTTTACCTAATTCGGCATGTAATTTATCGAAAACTGGCTCTCCCAAACCAACTGGTACATTTTTAACAACACAACTTATAATACCACCAACAGTATCGCCTTTACTACGAACTTCTTTTATATATTGCTCCATTTTGCTTGCCATTTCAGTATCAGGGCAACGCACAATATTAGATTCTATAAGCGATAAATCGATTTGATTATAAGGCTTATCTAACTTCATGGTACCAACACTAGAGACGTAAGCATATATTTTTACATCTTTAAGTACTTGTTTTGCTATGGCGCCTGCTACTACACGACAAGCAGTTTCTCGAGCAGAACTACGTCCACCACCACGGTAATCTCGTGTGCCATATTTTTTATCGTAAGTGTAATCAGCATGACTTGGACGGTAGCTATCCTTTATATGCGAATAATCATGAGATTTCTGATTGGTATTTTCTATAACAAAACCAATGGGCGTTCCAGTGGTTTTACCCTCAAAAATTCCAGAATAAAACTTTACGCCATCTGGCTCTTTACGTTGGGTAACAATGGCTGATTGCCCTGGTTTACGTCGGTTTAATTCATTTTGAATAGCATCCATATCCAGCTCAATTCCTGGAGGACAACCATCAATTACACCGCCTAAAGCAGGTCCATGAGATTCTCCATATGTTGATACATTAAATAATTTTCCAAAGGAATTTCCAGCCATCTTTAATTTTTTTGCTAAAATAAACTATAGGCTTCAATTACACTAATTTCAGTATAATCAAAATCATCTATTTGATAACATTAACCTAACAATATCCTCATAATTAATTAATTGAATAGTAAACTTTGCATAATACTAAATGCTGTTATTTGTAGTGTTAGTTAATGTTATATCTCTTAGCAAGTTTATTATCAATTGAAAACGAAACGTAAAGTAGAAGTCGTAGTTATTTCTGATGTGCATTTAGGTACTTATGGTTGTAATGCAAAACAACTTTTAACTTATTTGAATAGCATAAACCCTAAAAAGCTAGTGTTAAACGGAGATATTGTTGATATCTGGCAGTTTAGCAAACGGTACTTCCCTAAATCGCATTTAAAAGTGATTAAAAAAATTATGGATTTTGCGGCTGATGGCGTTGAAGTGGTTTACATTACGGGTAATCATGATGAGATGCTGCGTAAATTTAGCGGCACTACCATTGGAAATATTTCAATTGTAGATAAATTGGTTTTAGATTTAGATGGCAAAAAAGGATGGTTTTTTCATGGCGATGTATTTGATATTTCCATACAAAATGCAAAATGGCTAGCTAAACTTGGCGGTTATGGTTATGATGTACTTATCCTTTTAAATAGGTTGATTAATTGGATGTTAACCAAACTTGGAAAAGAACGATACTCCCTGTCTAAAAAGATAAAAAACAGTGTTAAAGGTGCAGTTAAGTTTATTAATAATTATGAAACAGTAATTACCGATGTAGCGATTGATAATGGTTATGATTATGTAGTTTGCGGGCATATACACCAACCAAAAATGGAAATTCGAGAAAATAAGTACGGTACAACCATGTATTTAAACTCGGGCGATTGGGTAGAGAATTTTACAGCTTTAGAATACCAATTTAAGCGTTGGAAAATTTATAATTATCATAACGATAAGCTGTCGCCTTTCTTTGCTGATGAAGACGTTAAAGACATGGAAATTAAAGATTTAATTGCAGCAATAACAATAGTAGATAAATCTAGGAAAACTAAATAAGTGCCTCTTTCAAAATAGTAATTGGGTGTTTTGCTTCTTTACCAGTACCATCCTTTATTTGATGCCTACAACTTGTACCATTTGCAGATATAACAACGGTTTCTCTTGCTTTACGTACTGCTGGAAACAAGGTTTGTTCTCCTATTTGCATGCTAACCTCATAATGCTCTTTTTCGTAACCAAAACTACCTGCCATACCACAGCAACCACTAGGTATAACGGTAACTTTATAATTTTTAGGTAGATTTAAAACTGAAAAGCTAGACAATTGATTACGCAACGCTTTTTGATGACAGTGTCCATGAAATTTGATAGTTTTTGGTTCTAAGGTAAATTGATCTGAAGTAATATTACCTAATTCAATTTCACTTTGAATAAATTCTTCTATTAAAAAGGTATGTTTTGCGATATATTCTGCGGAAGTTTTATCGTTTGCTAATTTTAAGTATTCGTCTTTAAAGGTTAAAATAGCCGAAGGTTCTATGCCAATAAGTGGTGTGTCTTTAGAAATTAAATCTTTAAAAACAGATACATTTTTATTAGCAAATGCTTTTGCTTGTTCTAGCAATCCTTTTGATAAAAATGCACGACCAGATTCAGCATGATTTATAATTTTAACCTGATAATTTAAGGATTGTAAAAGTACCAAAGCATCAACACCAATTTTAGTATCTAAAAAGTTGGTAAACTCATCATTAAAAAGATAAACCGTTTTAATACTTTTTGTTTTTTCAACCCTAAAACTTTTAGTATTGTATATTTTATTTAAACTTTTATTTGATATTAAAGGCAAACTTCGTGCTTTTGCTATACCAAAACTAGTTTTTAATATTGAAGCTGTAAATGTATTTGAAAAAATAAAGTTTGATAATTTTGGAAGCTTACTGCCAATGGTATTAAAACTGTTATTATAAGCGAAAAGTTTAGTACGCCAAGTAATACCATTTTCTTTTTGGTATTGATACTGAAATTCTGCTTTTAAACTTGCAACATCTACACTACTAGGGCATTCACTTGCACAGGCTTTACAACTTAAACATAAATCAAAAACGTTTTTCAATTCCTTATGATTGAATTTATTCGATTTTTCTGAATTTGTTAAAAACTCGCGTAAAGCATTAGCTCTTGCTCTTGTAGAGTCTTTTTCGTTTCTAGTAGCTCGGTAACTAGGACACATGGTGCCACCAAACTCTGGCAGTTTTCTACAATCGCCACTACCATTACATTTTTCGGCTTCTCTTAGAATACCTTGAGATTTAGAAAAATCCATTAAGGTTTCTATTTCTGGTTCTTTTCTACCCACTTCATAACGTAAAGATTTATCCATAGAGAAAGCATCAACAATTTTTCCAGGATTAAAGATAGCATCAGGATCAAAAACATGTTTAATACGTTTCAAAATTTCATAATTTTTTCCACCTATCATCAGCGGAATAAATTCTGCCCTTACAATACCATCACCATGTTCTCCACTAAAAGAGCCTTTATATTTTTTAACCAAATGGGCTACATCAGTAGTTATTTTTCTAAATAGTATAGCACCGTCCTTTGTCTTCAAATTTAAAATAGGGCGTAAATGCAATTCTCCAGCTCCGGCATGGGCATAATAAATAGCCGCCTGATTATAGCTTTTCATTAAGTTGGTAAATTCAGAAATATAATTTGCTAAATCTGGCAGTGCCACAGCGGTATCTTCAATACAGGCTGCCGATTTTTCATCTCCAATAATGTTGCCTAATAACCCCAATCCCGCACTTCGTAAGTTATTCGCTTTATCAATAGCTTCGCCTTCTAAAATAGGATTCGCATAGCTTAAACCAGAGTTTTCTAGAGTTTTAATTAATGCTGCTGCTTGTAAATTTGCATCTTTTAAATCATGAGATCTAACTTCACACATTAAAATTGCTTGAGGATCGCCTACTAAAAATCGTCTGTTTTCTTGCTGTGTTTTATTGCGTTTTGTACAATCTAAAATGGTTTTATCCATCATTTCACAGTTATACAATTGGTGTTGCATTGTTGGTACAACAGCTTGCAAACATTTTTCAATAGTATCAAAATGTGCTGGTACCATTATCCTGTATTTAGGTGGTAAATCGTCAAGTTTTAGTGTTATTTGGGTAGTAAATGCCAATGTACCTTCGCTACCAGATAACAACTTGCACATATTAAATTGCTCTGAAGTGTTTGAGAATACGTTGGATGTAATTAATTCATCAATAGCGTATCCAGTATTTCTTCTATGAATTTCTGGCTTCGGAAAATGTTCTTTTATTTCCTTTTGAATGGTCTCATCCTTTAATTCACTATAAATCGTTTTATATATTTCACCTTCAAGCGTATTTAATGTCGTTTTCTTTTTGAAGTCTTCTGAAGATAATGCACCGAAAGTAACCTCTTTACCATTGCTTAAAATAGTTTGTAACTCTATAACCTTATCACGGGTTACGCCATATTGTATAGATGTAGTTCCAGAGGAATTGTTGCCCACCATCCCTCCTATCATACACCTATTTGATGTTGATGTATTTGGCCCAAAAAACAAGCCGTAAGGTTTTAAATAATTATTTAATTGGTCTCTAACCACGCCTGGTTGTACAGTAACTGTTTTTGTGTTTTTATCTAAACTTATAATTTTAGTAAAGTATTTAGAAACGTCAACAACAATACCATTGCCCACACATTGACCTGCTAATGAGGTGCCAGCAGTTCTAGGAATTAAGGAAGTGTTATGCATTTTAGCAAAATTAATTAATAGCTTAATATCCTCATTATTTTTAGGATAAGCTACTGCCAACGGCAACATACGATATACGGATGCATCTGTAGCATAAATAGCTTTTATTAAATCATCAAAAAGTAATATGCCAGAAAGTTTTGATGCTAAGGTTTTTAAATGATGTTTTATGGATACTGTCATAAATATTACTAAAACGATAAATATAAATACAATTTTGGCGTTATTTTTGTAAAGTTATCTAGAATAATAAACATGGTCTTTTTTTCTAAATTGATCGTATATCATTAATCAAATTAAAAACTAAAAACTTATGAAAAAATTAATCGTATTAATTATTGTTGTATTGGGTTTTGCGTTCTCATCAAATGCACAAGACATATCAAATAATGCTATAGGTCTGCGTCTTGGAGATAGTGATGGTTTTGGAGCAGAAGTATCTTACCAACGTGCTCTTAAGGAAAATAATAGGCTAGAATTAGACTTAGGTATTAGATCTGGTAATAATTTTGATGGATTTAAACTTGCAGCCTTATACCAATGGGTATGGCAGTTAGATGGAGATTTTAATTGGTACGCTGGCGCTGGTGGTGGTTTGGCATCTTACGATTTTAATAGAGTACCGCAAGGCTTTGATAATGGAGATACTTTTATTTTTGCTGCTGGTAATGTTGGTATTGAATATAATTTTGATATCCCACTGCAACTATCGCTCGACTTTAGACCAGAAATTGGGTTTGGAAATGATGCCCTTGACAACAACGATTTAGATTTTGATATCGCTTTGGGTATCCGTTACCGGTTTTAATCTAATTAGTTATTATATTATACAAAAGCACCTTATGGTGCTTTTTTTGATTATAATTAGTTTTTGAATAGCTGTAATAAGTTTATATCTTAACACCTTATAATTTTAAATTCTTACCATGAAATTTAGTCACCTTACTGTTTTTAGCTTTCTGATTCTATTAATACTTAGTTGTAAAAAAAATGACCGAACACAAACTGAAGAACCTGCTAAACTTAAAGCACTAATTATTGATGGTGAAAACAGTCATGGTATTTGGCCAAAAAGCACATTTATGATGAAGGATTATTTAGAGCAAACAGGATTATTTTCTGTTGATATTGCTCGAAAAAAATTCAATTGGATTGGGCCACACCATAACGAAGTAAAGGAAACTAATGATATTCAAGAGCTTATCAATATTTATCCATTAGAAGATGGTGTTGATAGAATTGTTTTAGACTCTACAAGATTTGATCCAGATTTTAATCCAGACTTTAGTAAATATAATGTAGTTATCAGTAATTTAGGTTGGAAATCTTCTGATTGGCCAGAAGCTACTAAAACAAATTTTGAAAATTACATAAAAAATGGTGGTGGCTTGGTTACAGTACATGCAGCAAATAATGCTTGGGGAGATTGGGATGCATACAATGAGATGATAGGTCTTGGTGGCTGGGGCGGCAGAACTAAAGCATCTGGTCCTTATATATACTATAATGCAGAGAACGAATTAATTAAAGACACCTCTGATGGTGTTTGTGCATCACATGGCGCACAACACAACTTTATTATTAAAACTCGTGAACCTGAGCACCCTATAATGAAAGGTTTACCAATGGAATGGTTTCATGGCAAAGACGAACTTTATGAGCGTTTACGAGGTCCTGCTAAAAACTTAACGGTTTTAGCAACTGCATTTTCTAGTGGCGCGTATGGCGAAAAACGAACGCAACGACACGAACCGATATTAATGACAATTGCCTACGGTAAAGGGAGAGTATTTCATTCCACACTCGGCCATATGGATTATTCTATGGAGTCTGTTGGGTTTATTACAACATTACAACGAGGTGCTGAGTGGGCCGCTACAGGTAAAGTGACTCAAAACGTGCCTGATGACTTTCCAAATACTGAAACAGTAAGCTCAAGACCTTGGAAAAAAAGTGAATAATTATTTGAGATATCGTCTTTAATGAGGCTATTTTGCTATTTAATTATAAATTGAAACAATAAAATCGATTTTAAATGATAAAAATCAATTTTAAAGTCTTTTTTATACATTTCTATTCAATTTAACGTCATTTAACATTTTAGATTGAAATTAAGATACATTTAATACATAAATTTGTTTCGCTAATTTAAAATTCTACACACCATATGAAAAGAAACTCTATCTGGCAAACCATAGCTACTTTTATGCTTTTGGTGGTTACCTTCATGACGCCCCTAAATAGTGATGCTCAAAACAAGAAAAAAAATAAAAAAAAGAAACACAAAACAGAAGCAACTACTCCATTAAAAAGACCTTCAAAGAAAAAAACTATCGCTGCTTTAACTAAGTCTAGCAAAAAGATAGATGGTCTATTTACTATGTATCAAGATACAATTACTGGAGCACTACAAATGCTAATTTCTGATGAAAATATAGGGCAGGAATTTATTCATTTTGCGCAGGTAGCAGATGGTGTACTAGAAGCAGGTAGATTTAGAGGTGCTTATAACCCAACACAGGTTATAAAGATTACAAAACATTTTAATAAAATTGAGTTTATAAAGCAGAATACTTCGTTTTACTTCGATCCTGAAAGTCCACTTTCTAAAGCTAAAGATGCAAACATCTCAAATGCTAATTTAGCAAGTTTAAAAATTGAAGCTCATGACGCTAAAAAAGGATTATACCTTATAAAAGCTAGCGATTTATTTTTAAAAGAAACATTTGGTCAAATAAAACCACCTAGATTTCCGGGGAGTTCTCCAACATCTTTCTCTCTAGGTAATTTAGATAAGAATAAAACAAAAATAAATACTATTAAAAATTACCCCGATAATTTAAATATTACAGCAGAGTATGTATACTCTAAGTCTTCTATATTAAATCGTGGATCTTCTGCTGTTACTGATGGGAGAAACGTTAGTATAAAAATGAATCATAGCTTAATAGCAATGCCAGAAAACGATTATCAGGTTAGATTCGACGATCCAAGAGTTGGGTATTTTACAAGACAAGTAGAAGACCAAACCAGTACTAGCACATCACCCTATAGAGATTTAATACATAGATGGCATCTTAAGAAAAAAGACACCGATGCTGAATTATCTGAACCTGTAGAACCCATAACTTGGTGGATTGAAAATACAACACCTCACGAATGGAGAGAAACCATTAAAGAAGGTGTTTTACAATGGAATACCGCCTTTGAAAAAGCAGGTTTTAAAAATGCTATGGTTGTAAAAGTACAACCTGATGATGCAGATTGGGATGCTGGTGATATTAGATATAATGTATTACGTTGGACATCTTCACCAAGACCTCCTTTTGGAGGCTACGGTCCTAGTTTTGTAAACCCAAGAACCGGACAAATTATAGGTGCAGATATTATGCTAGAGTATGTACATTTTACAAACAGAGTACTTTATGATAAAATTTACAATACTGCTGCTAATAAAGAGTTAAACCCAGATGTTAACTATTGTAGCCTTGGTCATGAAATGCACAAAGAATTGATGTTTGCTAATGCTGTTGTATCTGCTACTGGAGCATCAGATTTGGAGATGGAACGTATTAAAAAAGAATCTATGTTGGCTTTAATTATGCACGAAGTAGGCCATACATTAGGTTTAAATCATAATATGAAAGCGAGTCAGCTTTTCTCTAGAGCACAATTAAACGATGCAGATTTTATTAGAGGAAAATGTTTAACAGCTTCTGTTATGGACTATGCAGCTTTAAATATTACTAAAGACAGAAGCAAACAAGGACAATACGATGATGTAGCTGTAGGGCCTTATGATATTTGGGCGGTAAAACTTGGTTACCAGCCATTTGCCAGTGAAAATGAAAGGCAAGCATTACTAAATGAGTCTACAAAACCAGAACATATTTTTGGAAATGATGCAGACGATATGCGAAGCCCAGGTAAAGCAATTGACCCTAGAGTTAACGTATCAGATCAATCTAATGAGCAAATAGAATGGTCTATTGATAGGATGGAATTATCTGATAATCTTTTGAAAAATGCGAAAACAAATTTCTTAAAAGAAGGTGATTTTTATGAAGAACTAAAACGTGTATATTTCATCTTAACTGGTCAAAAAGGAAGTGCTGCAAATACAATTTCAAGATTTATTGGGGGTGTATATGTAGACAGAGCGGCAGTGGGACAAAATGGAGCTACACAACCTTACACTCCAGTTAGTCTTGAGGATCAAAAAAAAGCAATGAATGCGTTAAGTAAATATGTTTTTGCAGCCGATGCATTTGATGCTCCTAATGAATTGTATAATTATTTAGCAAGCCAACGTAGAGGTTTTAACTTTAGATCTCCAGAAGACCCAAAAATTCATAATCAAGTATTAGGTTTTCAAAAACGTGTTTTAAGTCATTTGTTACATTATAACACTTTACAGAGAATAAAAGATTCTGAATTATATGGAAACACTTATAAGTTATCATCAATGATGACCGATTTAAATAATGCTATATTTAAAACAGATATTTATGGTAGCATAAATTCTTTTAGACAAAACTTACAATTAGAATATACCGAGATGCTACTTGATATATTAACGGGTAAAATAAGTTCTAGATATACTCACAATGCTAAGTCTATGGCGCTATATAATTTAAAACGAATTAAAACAATGGCTGCCCCTTCTGGAAATATTGCATCTAGAGCGCACAAAGAGCACTTAAGAACTTTAATTGATAATGGTTTGAAAGAAATAAAATAAATAAATTTTAAAATTACAAATAAAAAAGTGCGCCATGTGGCGCACTTTTTATTTCTACTAAAAGTATTATTAAACTTTTATATATAATTAAGCTAAAATTAATTAAAGACTAAAAGAGCCTGATATTATTAATAAAAAGCCTCTAAAATTTTAGCACCCGCAGATTCTAGATGTATATGGTTTAGGTTAGCTGGAATTAAAAACGTTTCACCATACTTAATTTGGTAATTTTCACCGTTACACATAAAATTAGCTTCACCTTCAACACACATGTAAATAATAAATGAATCTATATTAGTGTAGTCTTTTTCTAACTTACCTTCTAAGGCTATAATATTAGTTTTAAAATATGGTGAATGTACTAATGTATTAGACACATTAATATGGTGTTCATATTTAGTTTTGTATGCATCATGCACTTCATAATCAATAACATCAATGGCTAAATCGTTATGTAAATCTCGTTTAGTCCCTGTTTTTGCATCTACTCTATCATAATCATAAATTCTATAGGTAATATCTGATGTTTGTTGAATTTCAGCCAATAAAACTCCCGCTCCAATAGCATGTACTCTACCTGTTGGTATATAAAATGTGTCTCCCTTTTCTACAATTTCATGATGCATTACATCTAAAATAGTATTGTTTTCTAAATGCTTTTTATATTCAATTTGAGTAATTTTTTTATCAAAACCAACAATTAATTCTGCATCTTCATCAGCTTCCATAACATACCACATTTCATTTTTTCCAAAAGAATTATGACGCTGTTTTGCTATCTCATTACTTGGATGTACTTGAATTGACAAAGGTGTTTTTGCATCAATAAATTTTATAAGTAATGGGAATTTGTCGGCAAATGTGTTATAAACTTTATTGCCTACAATATCACCTTTATATTTGGCTATTAGTGTTTTTAAACTTTCATTTTTAAGTGGGCCTTCTGCAACAAGAGTTTCATCACCTTCAACATCAGAAATCTCCCAAGATTCTCCAATGCTCTCATCAGTATAGTCTTTATCCAATACCGTTTTTAATTTATTTCCTCCCCAAATTCTGTATTTGTAAAGGGGCTTAAACTTTAAGGGATATAAATTCATATTATTTTTTTTAGGGTTTAAAAAATATTATCATAATATTATTAAAAAAAAAAGTTTTCACAAACTTATACTAGGTATTCTTGTGACTTTTATAAATATTATAAAAATTTTACTTATAATTT
Organism: Hyunsoonleella sp. 2307UL5-6; assembly: GCF_047345485.1. Classification (NCBI taxonomy): domain Bacteria; kingdom Pseudomonadati; phylum Bacteroidota; class Flavobacteriia; order Flavobacteriales; family Flavobacteriaceae; genus Hyunsoonleella; species Hyunsoonleella sp. 2307UL5-6. Next base: position 747,975 of record NZ_JBLFEN010000001.1, read on the forward strand.
GATGAATTCTTTTAATACCAGTTTTTGTGAATGCCAGAATATAGTATTAAAAAAATTTTAACAGTTTACTTTTTTTAAATTTCAGTATAAGCTTTAATTTTTAATAACTTAATTACTCTTGTAAATATATCAATACGAGCCAAACACACTTACATAAATAATTACTAATAATTAAATGGCTTCACATTATCTCTTAAATACTATTTCGTTTAATTATAGTTTAACTAAAAAACAATTTTTTAGTATTTAACTTACAAACAAAATAGAATATACAACAATTATTACAATAATAGTAATAATAAACTTATGAGTATATGCTTTTTGTCGATTTATTTTGCTTTTCATGGATTATCCCCTTCAGAACTTATATATTAGCGTCTTTAATTCATTAACCCCTAATCTAATGAACAAAACTACCTACCTAAAAATTGTAATACTTTTAATTTTCAATTTATGTATTAGCAGTGCTTTCTCTCAAGTTGAAAAAAACACACCTAAGAGAATTGCTATTCCTAATCCTTCTGTACTTACTTTGCAAAGTATACAAAATGCAGGAATCGATCTGTCTTGTGGGCCAAAATATGTTAACAATAACCTACAAATGGAGCTTAGCTTCGCAGAATTACAACTTCTAAAAAATAATAACGTCAATTATAATATACTTGTTGACGACTTAACAGCTTACTACAAAAATAAATTTGAAATTGAATTACCAATAGCAAAAGCTAATTTAAGACAAGAGCAAAGTATAACTAGACAAAACAGAGCAAAACGGAGTGCTAACAAAACACTAAGTCTAAAAAATGCTCCTATTAACAATCCTACCCAACATGATGAGTGTAGCGAAATAGATTGGACTGCTCCTGTAAATTTCAAATTAGGTAGTATGGGAGGTGCCTTTACATTAAGTGAAGCATATGCAGAACTTGATTTAATGCGTAGTATGTACCCCAACCTTATTTCTGTAAGAACCGATGCATCGACTTCTAATACAAAAACTCATGGAAACACTACAGGTGGAACAACCTGGGCAGGACAAGAAGTATTTTATGTTAGAATCTCAGACAATCCTGATATAGATGAGCCTAATGAACCCGAAACATTAATTACAGGTGCGATGCATGCCCGAGAAATTAGTAGTGTTATGAACACTTTTTACTTCATGTGGTACATTCTTGAAAACTACAATACAGATCCGTTTATAAAAAACATTGTAGATAATCAACAGATTTATATTATGCCCATAAGTAATCCTGATGGCTACAGATGGAATGAAGTTATCGCGCCTTCTGGTGGAGGCTTACAACGTAAAAATTTAAGACCAGGTGTTGCTGATAATGGAACTACAAACTCAAATAATAATGTTAGGGGTGTAGATTTAAATAGAAATTTTAATTATTATTGGGGTTGGGATGACGCTGGATCTTCTCCAGCAACTGGTAGTAATACTTATAGAGGCCCTTCAGCAGGTTCTGAACCTGAAACACAAATCGTTCAAGAATTTATTACTGCGCATGATATAAAGGTGTCGGTAAATCATCATGGTGGCTTAAATTCTATTGTTACATCATCATATAATGGTGATGCTGGTGCAACAGATTCTGGAAGAGAAGATGAATATGCTAAAATTTGTCACGATTTAACCCAATATAATCGTTATATTTTTGGTTCTGCACCAAATACACTTTACGAAGCTAACGGTGATATTAATGATTGGATGCTTGGTGGACCAGCAGTAAGCTCTGGCGGACAAACTAGTTCTGGTTCTGGTAAAGATGTTTTAGCGTTTGCTCCTGAAAATGGTGATGATTTTTGGCCATCTATTCCATTAATTACAGAAATAGCAAGACGTGCTGTTAGAATGAACTTTCTTTCTGTAATATACTCTGGGAAATATGCAAAATTACATGATTTTAATACTACTGATATTACTTCAGCTTCTGGAAATCTAACTTTCGGAGTAGAATATCTAGGTAAAACCTATGACGATATTACGCTTACAGTGACTCCTGTTTCTGCAAACATTACATCAATGACCTCTCCTTCTGTACAAACAGGTTGGACTAAACTTGAACAAAGAGATTTAAATATTCCCTATGTTTTAGATGCGGGCATCCAACCTAATGATGAAATAGAATTTCAAGTCACACTAAGTAATGACGATTTTATTATTTATCGTGCTAATTATATCAAATATTATCAACCATCTATTTTGTTTCAAGATAATGACTCAGACACCTCAAATTGGACCACCTCTGGAGGAACTTGGGGAACTACAACAGATGCTTATATCGGTAATACAGCGATAACAGATTCTCCATCAGGATCTTACTCAAACAACGAAAATAAAACTATAACATTAAACTCAACTATAGATTTATCTTCTTCTTCTCAATCCGTAGTGCAATTTTATGCTAAATGGGATTTAGAAAGAAATTTTGATATGGTTCAATTGGAAGCTAGTACTAATGGCGGTAGTAGTTGGACGGCACTATGTGGAAGATATAATAAACCCGCTGCAACAGTTTTAACTAATTTTCATATCTCGAAAATAGACGACTCTAGAGCTATTTATGGGAACGGATCACCTAATGAATTAGCTGAACATCAATCTTCAAATGGTAGTATTGTATACGATGGTGATAGTATGGACAAGTGGGTAATGGAAGAAATTCTGATAAATAATGAAGACAATAGTTTTCTATTTGGACAAAGTAATGTTCAATTCAGGTTCCGATTTAAAACGGATGATACTAATAGAGAAGATGATTTAACCACAACTTTTGATGGCTTTATTTTTGATGATTTTAAAATTACAAATTTCCCTATTCCTTGTGATGATACTCTGACTCCAACCAATCTAACTGTTGATACATCAACAACAGCTTTGTCTGGAATATTGAGTTGGGATGTTGTACCATCAGCAACCTATGATGTAAGATATCGAGAAATAGGAGCACCATCTTGGACAACAATTACAGATATTTCAACTAATAATTATACAATAAGTGGTTTAACAAATGGGACAGATTATGAAGCTCAAATAGCAACACGATGTACTACTTCTACTTCTAGCTTTTCCGCATCAGTTAACTTTACAGGCACTTCATGTACAGGGACGCTTGTTGATTCTTTTCCTTATACTGAAAATTTTGAAACTGGAGAAGGGCTATGGGTACAACCTACTGATGATGATATAAATTGGACTAGAGATAGCGGAGGAACAGCTTCAAATAATACTGGACCAAGTTCCGGTGATGGAGATACTTTTTATATGTATACCGAAGCTTCAGGTAATGGTGCTGGTTTTCCTAGTATGGAAGCCAACTTTGATAGTCCTTGTTTCGATTTCTCAGGAAAAGATAATATTCTGCTTTCATATAGCTATCACATGTATGGACAATTTATTGGTTCTTTAAGATTACAAATCAGTACAGATAACGGTACTTCATATACTAATTTAGATGAGTATAACTCTAATTTAGGTGACGTTTGGAATCAAAACACCGTTGATTTAAGTGCATATAAAGATCAAACTATAAAACTTAGGTTTAATGCTATTACAGGCTCAGATCCAACTAATGGCTGGTCAAGTGATATTGCCATAGACAATATTAACTTAACAGCAGATGACGCTACAAGCACTACATGGTACGCAGATAGTGATTCTGATAATTTTGGAGATCCTAATGTAAGTCAAGTTTCTGTTACTCAACCTGCAGGTTATGTTGTAGACAATACAGATTGTAATGACAATGACGATACCATCAACCCTGATACCATCTGGTATGTTGGTGTGGATAACGATAATGATACCTTCTTCGGAAGTACGACATCAGTAACACAGTGTACATCTCCTGGTGCAGGGTATTCTACAACAGAACCTGCTACTCCTGATTGTAACGACAACGACGATACCATCAACCCTAACACGATTTGGTATGTTGGTGTGGATAATGATAATGATACCTTCTTCGGAAGTACAACATCTGTAACACAATGTACATCACCTGGTTCGGGCTATTCAACAACAGAACAAACGGTAGATGATTGTAACGATAACGATGATACCATCAACCCTGATACCATCTGGTATGTTGGTGTAGATAATGATAATGATACTTTCTTCGGAAGTACAACATCAGTAACACAATGTACATCACCTGGTGCAGGCTATTCTACAACAGAACAAACTGTAGATGATTGTAACGATAACGACGATACCATCAATCCTGATACCATCTGGTATGTTGGTGTGGATAACGATAATGATACCTTCTTTGGAAGTACAACATCAGTAACACAATGTACATCACCTGGTGCGGGATATTCAACAACAGAACAAACTGTAGATGATTGTAACGATAACGATGATACCATCAACCCTGATACCATCTGGTATGTTGGTGTAGATAATGATAATGATACCTTCTTCGGAAGTACAACGTCTGTAACACAATGTACATCACCTGGTTCGGGGTATTCTACGACAGAACAAACTGTAGATGATTGTAACGATAACGACGATACCATCAACCCAAATACCATCTGGTATGTTGGTGTGGATAATGATAATGATACCTTCTTCGGAAGCACAACATCTGTAACGCAGTGTACATCACCTGGTGTGGGGTATTCTACAACAGAACAAACTGTAGATGATTGTAACGATAACGACGATACCATCAACCCAAATACCATCTGGTATGTGGGTGTGGATAACGATAATGATACCTTCTTCGGAAGTACAACATCAGTAACACAATGTACATCGCCTGGTGCAAGCTATTCTACAACAGAACAAACTGTAGATGATTGTAACGATAACGACGATACCATCAACCCAAATACCATCTGGTATGTGGGTGTGGATAACGATAATGATACCTTCTTTGGAAGTACAACATCAGTAACACAATGTACATCACCTGGTGCAGGCTATTCTACCACAGAACAAACTGTAGATGATTGTAACGATAACGACGATACCATCAACCCAAATACCATCTGGTATGTGGGTGTGGATAATGATAATGATACCTTCTTCGGAAGTACAACATCAGTAACACAATGTACATCGCCTGGTGCGGAATATTCTACCACAGAACAAACGGTAGATGATTGTAACGATAACGATGATACCATCAATCCAAATACCATCTGGTATGTTGGTGTGGATAACGATAATGATACCTTCTTCGGAAGCACAACATCTGTAACGCAGTGTACATCACCTGGTGTGGGGTATTCTACAACAGAACCTGCAACTCCTGATTGTAACGATAACGATGATACCATCAACCCTAATACCATCTGGTATGTTGGTGTGGATAATGATAATGATACCTTCTTCGGAAGTACAACATCAGTAACGCAGTGTACATCACCTGGTGCGGAGTATTCTACAACAGAACCTGCAACTCCTGATTGTAACGATAACGACGATACCATCAACCCAAATACCATCTGGTATGTTGGTGTGGATAATGATAATGATACCTTCTTCGGAAGTACAACATCAGTAACACAGTGTACATCACCTGGTGCAGGCTATTCTACCACGGAACAAACGGTAGATGATTGTAACGATAACGACGATACCATCAACCCAAATACCATCTGGTATGTGGGTGTGGATAACGATAATGATACCTTCTTCGGAAGTACAACATCTGTAACACAATGTACATCACCTGGTTCGGGGTATTCTACGACAGAACAAACTGTAGATGATTGTAACGATAACGACGATACCATCAACCCAAATACCATCTGGTATGTTGGTGTGGATAATGATAATGATACCTTCTTCGGAAGCACAACATCTGTAACGCAGTGTACATCACCTGGTGTGGGGTATTCTACAACAGAACAAACTGTAGATGATTGTAACGATAACGATGATACCATCAACCCTGATACCATCTGGTATGTTGGTGTAGATAATGATAATGATACCTTCTTCGGAAGTACAACGTCTGTAACACAATGTACATCACCTGGTTCGGGGTATTCTACGACAGAACAAACTGTAGATGATTGTAACGATAACGACGATACCATCAACCCAAATACCATCTGGTATGTTGGTGTGGATACTGATAATGATACCTTCTTCGGAAGTACAACATCAGTAACACAGTGTACATCACCTGGTGCAGGTTATTCTACAACAGAACAAACGGTAGATGATTGTAACGATAATGATGATACCATCAACCCAAATACCATCTGGTATGTTGGTGTGGATAACGATAATGACACCTTCTTCGGAAGTACAACATCTGTAACACAGTGTACATCACCTGGTGCGGGTTATTCTACCACGGAACAAACGGTAGATGATTGTAACGATAACGATGATACCATCAATCCAAATACCATCTGGTATGTTGGTGTGGATAACGATAATGACACCTTCTTCGGAAGTACAACATCAGTAACACAATGTACATCACCTGGTGCGGGATATTCAACAACAGAACAAACGGTAGATGATTGTAACGATAACGATGATACCATCAACCCTGATACCATCTGGTATGTTGGTGTAGATAATGATAATGATACCTTCTTCGGAAGTACAACGTCTGTAACACAATGTACATCACCTGGTTCGGGGTATTCTACGACAGAACAAACTGTAGATGATTGTAACGATAACGACGATACCATCAACCCAAATACCATCTGGTATGTGGGTGTGGATAATGATAATGATACCTTCTTCGGAAGTACAACATCAGTAACACAATGTACATCGCCTGGTGCAAGCTATTCTACAACAGAACAAACTGTAGATGATTGTAACGATAACGATGATACCATCAACCCTGATACCATCTGGTATGTGGGTGTGGATAATGATAATGATACTTTCTTCGGAAGTACAACATCAGTAACACAATGTACATCACCTGGTGCGGGATATTCTACAACAGAACCTGCAACTCCTGATTGTAACGATAACGATGATACCATCAACCCTGATACCATCTGGTATGTGGGTGTGGATAATGATAATGATACTTTCTTCGGAAGTACAACATCAGTAACACAATGTACATCACCTGGTGCAGGCTATTCTACAACAGAACAAACTGTAGATGATTGTAACGATAACGACGATACCATCAATCCTGATACCATCTGGTATGTTGGTGTGGATAACGATAATGATACCTTCTTTGGAAGTACAACATCAGTAATACAATGTACATCACCTGGTGCAGGCTATTCTACGACAGAACCTGCAACTCCTGATTGTAACGACAACGACGATACCATCAACCCAAATACCATCTGGTATGTTGGTGTAGATAACGATAATGACACCTTCTTCGGAAGTACAACATCAGTAACACAGTGTACATCACCTGGTGCAGGCTATTCTACAACAGAACAAACGGTAGATGATTGTAACGACAACGATGATACCATCAACCCTAACACGATTTGGTATGTTGGTGTGGATAACGATAATGATACCTTCTTTGGAAGTACAACATCAGTAACACAATGTACATCACCTGGTGCAGGGTATTCTACAACAGAACCTGCTACTCCTGATTGTAACGACAACGACGATACCATCAACCCTAACACGATTTGGTATGTTGGTGTGGATAACGATAATGATACCTTCTTCGGAAGTACGACATCTGTAACACAATGTACATCGCCTGGTGCAGGATATTCTACCATAGAACCTGCAACTCCTGATTGTAATGATAACGATGATACCATCAACCCAAATACCATCTGGTACGTTGGTGTGGATACTGATAATGATACCTTCTTCGGAAGTACAACGTCAGTAACACAGTGTACATCTCCTGGTGCGGAATATTCTACCACGGAACAAACTGTAGATGATTGTAACGACAACGATGATACCATCAACCCTGATACCATCTGGTATGTTGGTGTAGATAACGATAATGATACCTTCTTCGGAAGTACAACATCAGTAACACAGTGTACATCTCCTGGTGCAGGGTATTCTACAACAGAACAAACGGTAGATGATTGTAATGACAATGACGATACCATCAACCCAAATACCATCTGGTATGTTGGTGTAGATAACGATAATGATACCTTCTTTGGAAGTACAACATCAGTAACACAGTGTACATCTCCTGGTGCAGGGTATTCTACCACGGAACAAACGGTAGATGATTGTAATGACAATGACGATACCATCAACCCAAATACCATCTGGTATGTTGGTGTAGATAACGATAATGATACCTTCTTCGGAAGTACAACATCAGTAACACAGTGTACATCACCTGGTGCAGGCTATTCTACAACAGAACAAACGGTAGATGATTGTAACGACAATGACGATACCATCAACCCAAATACCATCTGGTATGTTGGTGTGGATAACGATAATGATACCTTCTTCGGAAGTACAACATCAGTAACACAATGTACATCACCTGGTGCAAGGTATTCTACAACAGAACAAACGGTGGATGATTGTAATGACAATGACGATACAATATATCCTGGTGCTCCTGAAATCACAAATGATGGTATTGATCAAGACTGTAATGGTACTGACCAAACTACATTGGACAGAGATAAATTAGAGTTCAAAAATATATCTGTAACACCTAATCCATTCGGTAGTAATATCAATATCAATTTACCATTAAGTTATAATAATGTTGAGTTTAGCATCCAAATATTCGACATGAATGGTAGATTAGTGATTGACAGAAAATATTCAAGTATTAATAAAAGAATACGAGTGAATGGCCTTGATAAACTAGACCAAGCACCTTATATAATTAAAATTATTAATGCAGAAACTGGGTTTTCAACGTTAAAACAATTAGTAAAATTTTAATTAAAATAATTTAAAAACAGGTTGGATTATTAATAATCCAACCTGTTTTTTTTAATATCAGAAAAATATATTTTCATAATTATAGTATTACAAATAACTCATTGTAAGTCTTTTAATATTAAAAAATGTATTTCATCGATTATTTTTGTATTTCATAGAGTTATACTGTACATTTGAGGCTTAAAGAATTAGTCCCCAACTAAAATTTAACCTCTTATGAAAAAAATTACTTTTCTACTAAGGTTTTTTATGCTTTTAAGTAGCATATTACTTTCCTCAAAACTATCTTCGCAATGCGGCGTCACAATTACAACTTTTCCTTATACGGAAGATTTTGAAGCTGGTATTGGTCAGTGGTCGCAAGCTGCTGCTGATGACGGTAACTGGACAAGAGATAACGGAGGTACTCCATCCAATAACACCGGCCCCACTACAATAGGAGTTGGTACTACAAACTATATGTATGTTGAGGCATCTACATCTGGTGTAGGTTTTCCAAATAATTTTACTAATTTCGATAGTCCCTGCTTCGATTTATCAAGCGCTTCTGGCGCTACATTAACTTTTGATTATCATATGTTCGGAGGAGATATGGGCACTCTTAATGTACAAGTGAGTACCGATAATGGAGCAACATTTCCAACCACTATATGGACACGGACAGGAAATCAACAAGCAAGTCAAAACTCTGGTTACATTAATGCTAATGTAGATTTATCAAGTTACGCAGGATCGACTGTAGCATTAAGATTTAATGGAAATACTGGTAGCACTGGTATCGGTTGGGGAAGTGATATGGCAATTGATAATATTAACCTTAGTGTTAGCTCTAGTACAGAACCTGAAATGAATATAACAGGTAATAGCGCATCTATTGTTAATGGAGACATAACACCAAATATAAGTGATGATACAAATTTTGGTGATGTGGATATCTCGATTGGAACAAATGCTAATATATTTACCATTGAAAATACAGGTTTTGTTCCACTTGATTTAACAGGAGCGCCAATTATTAACATTACTGGAACACATGCAGCAGATTTTACAGTTACAGCAAACGCAACAACTCCAATAGCTGCTGGTAATTCTACAACATTTACAATTACTTTTAATCCTAGTGCTACTGGCTTAAGAACTGCAACGGTATCAATAGCTAATAATGATGCAGATGAAAACCCATACACTTTTAATATTCAAGGTAATGGAATTGATTCTTGTGGATCTGTAGTGAGCAGTTTCCCATATACTGAAGGTTTTGAATCTGGAACTGTTGGTGCGTGGACTCAAGATACTACAGATGATTTTGATTGGATAGTAAATACTGGCGGTACTGGTTCTACAGGAACAGGCCCAAATATAGCTAGTGAAGGCACACAATATATTTACACTGAAGCAACATCTAACTTTAATAATACTAGTAATTTAGAAAGCCCTTGTTTTAATCTTACTGGACTATCAAACCCTGAATTTAATTTCAGTTACCATATGTTTGGTATAGACATGGGAACTTTAAATATAGACGTAAGTACAGATGGTGGTATAACATATACAACGAATCTTTTTACAATAAGTGGGCAACAACAAACTACAAACGGAGATGCTTGGATTCCAGTATCATTAAATTTAGCAACTTATGTTGGACAAACCATTAAATTAAGACTTCAAGGAATTACAGGCTCTAATTTTAGAAGTGATATGGCAATAGATGATATTTCACTTACTGACGATAGCTCCATTTTACCTGAAATAAACATAACAGGTAATAGTACAACTATTATTAATGGTGATACTACACCAGATATAACAGATGATACTGATTTTGGCAATGTAAACGTAACTGCTGGTTCAAACTCAAATACATTTACTATTGAAAACATAAGTGCAGTACCACTTAACTTAACTGGGGCACCTATTGTTGATATTACTGGGACTCATGCCGCAGATTTTACAGTTACAGCAAACGCAATAACTCCAGTCGCTGCAAATAATACAACAACATTTACTATAACTTTTGACCCTAGTGCTACTGGTGTAAGAACAGCTACTGTATCAATAGCCAATGATGATGCCGACGAAAACCCATACACTTTTAATATTGAAGGTACTGGTACAACAACAATTCAAGAAATTAATATTCAAGGTAACGGCACAGATATTGTCAATGGTGATACCACTCCTTCTTCTACTGATGATACTGATTTCGGTAGTATTTTAGCAACAAGTGGTAATATAATACGTACTTTTACGATACAAAACTTAGGTACTGTAACTAATTTAAATTTAACAGGAGCATCTCCTTTTGTTAGTATAAGCGGAACACACTCCGGGGATTTTTCGATAACAGCAATCCCAACATCTACTATTACTGCTAATAGCAGTACTTCTTTTGAAATAACTTTTGATCCAAGTGCTCTTGGTTTAAGAACTGCTACTGTTAGCGTAGCGAGTAATGATGTAGACGAAAATCCATATACATTCAATATTCAAGGTGTTGGAATAAGTGGTCCACCAACATACACTATTTATTATGAAAATTTTGATAATAACGATGGAGGGTGGACAATGAGTAATGCTGGTTCTGGCTCTACGTGGTCTTATGGTACAAATACTACTGATATTTGTGAAGCTAATTACTGGTATACTGATAATTACAATAATTATTTAACTAATACTGATACTTATATTACAAGTCCTATAATAGACTTAACTGGTTTCTTCAATTTAAAATTTAGTATAGATGTACGTTATAATACAGATATTAATGATGGTGCATTAATAGAATACTCAACTAATGGATCTACTTGGACAACATTAGGGGCAATGGGAGATGGTACACAATGGTACAATTCAGCAAGTGTAAATGCATTAGGTGCTGTAAATGGCTGGAGTGGAAACAACAGTTCAGAATCATTCACACCGATACGAAATTTGTCAGAACAAGCTAGTATTAATTTACCTTCCTCTCTTGATAATGTTGCCACAGTGCAATTTAGAATACGTTTTGCATCTCAAACTGCAAATGGTGATGGATTTAATTTTGATAATGTATTTATTCAAGGAGACCCATATACCCCATTAGCAGACCCAACATTTGCTCCAGGTGGTGTAACTAATAATTTAAAATTATGGTTAAAAGCCGATACTGCAATTGGCGTTGTGGCTAATGGTGCAGATATTGCAACATGGACAGACCAAGCTCAAGATAACGATGCCATTAGTGTAACCACAACTAGCCCTGTTTTTTACAATAGTGCAGCTAATAACATAAATTTTAACCCTTACATAGATTTTGTAAAAGCTAACCAAGATGTTATGAAAGGTAAGGGTGGATATTATGCCAAAGAATATTTTATTGTTGTGCAACCAGATGGTATAATTGATGATGCTTTGGGTAGCACAGAATCGCCTCTTTCTGGAAGACATGCCATAGAAACTATGCATAGTGACGGAAGTGGTATATATTTTGGTGCTGGTTCTCAACGATTTACTAACTACAATTCTATGGTAAACCATATGGTTAGTACTGTACCAGGTGCCTTAACCGCGGGAGTTGCACCTGGTGATTCTTATGGCAGAACCTATTCTAGTGCTACTGATACTTATGATAATGAAGTTATTGTATTTAACATTAAAACTAACCCAACAAATACATCAACAGAAATTTATAAAAATGGTATTAGAATTGATAATGCAACTGGAGAAACTTCAAGTAGCTTTGAAACGTTACCTTTTTCTGAGTTTATAAACTCATATTTTTGCTTAGGTAGCGGGCGAATTTCTATAAATGGACACCCTTTTGACACATTCTACGACGGAAAAATAGCGGAAGTATTAAGTTATTCTGTAGCCAATTCATCATTAAATCAACATAAAATTTTATCAGCTTTATGTTTAAAATATGGTATTACATTACATGATACAGCTAGTACTACAGCTGTAATACTAAACGATAAGGATTATATTGATTCTCAAAACAATGTAATTTGGGATACTAGTGCAAATACTGGTTATAATCATAATGTTGCTGGTATTGGTAGAGACGACGCTTCAGAATTAACTCAAAAACAGTCTAGTAGTATTAATGATGAAGTTGATGGTACAGGACCGATTGAAGGTATCTTAACCATTGGATTATCTGATATCTATGATACAAATAATGATAACATAACAAGTAATCCAACAAACTTTAATGATAGAGAATTCTTGATGTGGGGTGATAACGGTGCAGATTTAAGCTTAACAGCTTCAACTATTGCTGTGGATATGAGTGCTGGTATTGGAGGCTTAAGTACACCTGTTAGTTTTGTTGGCATGCAACGCATTTGGAAGGTTGTTGAAACTGGTGGAGACATACCATCATGTAAAGTGAGAATTCCTGAAAACGCTGTACGAAACATAACACCACCAGGTAGTTTCCTAATGTTTATATCTGATACAGCAGTTTTTGATCCAACAGCTGACTATAGAGTTATGACACCCGATGGAAGCGGAAATTTAGAGGCAGATTATAACTTTAATGCCACTAAATATATTACTTTCGGATATGCACCTCAAGTTATAAGAGAGCGTTCAGTTTATTTTGATGGAGTAATTGATTATATTGATGTTGAGGATAATTTAGATTTAAACCCTACGGAATTTACTATATCAGCATGGATTAAGAGAGACGCGGGGAGTACAAATGTATCAATAGTTTCTAAACGAGATGCTGCTAATACGGAAGGCTACGATTTGAGAATATTATCCAATCAACGTTTAAGTTTTTCTTTAAATGGTGGTGCAGGTATAGTTACATCATCCATACAAATACCGAGTGAAGAATGGCATCAGGTAGCTGTGATATACAGCGGTGGAACAGCTACTTTATATATTGATGGTGTTGCAGATAATTTTGCTACGTTACCTTCACCTACTGCAACATCAAGAAAATTTTTAATTGCAGCAGCTGATGGTTTTGATCCTGATACAACTGATTATTTTGCAGGAAACATTGATGAAGTTCGTGTATGGGATAGAGCGCTTACCGTAGGTCAGTTACGCTATATAATGAATCAGGAATTAGTAGATAAAAGTATTACTACTGGTTTAAATCCGCTACCGCTAATTGAAGGTTACGTTATTCCAACTACAATTTCTAATAATGAAATAAGTACTATACCATGGACAGATTTAGCTGGTTATTATCCTATGTCTATATATACATATACCAACACAAACGACATGTCTGGTAATAATAACCAAGGTGCGTTAAGAAACTTAGATACTGTAGATTTTCAAACAGCACCTTTGCCCTATCAAACACAAGCTGCTGGTTCTTGGGATGCAGACGCTACTTGGTTAAATAATACCGTACAGCCACTACCAAATGCTTTATCAATAGTTGATGGTACTACACCAATTGATTGGAATATTGTTGAAATGAATCACAACATTTACTTAGGGGCATCTCCAACCGCAGTAAGAAGTAGAGACTGTGCTGTAGAAGCATTAATAATAAATAGTGGAGACCTTCAAGTAAATGGAGATACTGCAGCAAATACAGGAATAGGCTTAACAGTTTCTCATTATTTAAAACTAGATGGCACTATCGATTTAGAAGGTGAATCTCAATTAGTACAATCAGACCAAAGTGATTTTGATACTAGTAGTACTGGAACTCTAGAGCGAGACCAACAAGGTGTTGCAAGTACATACATTTATAATTATTGGAGTTCTCCTGTATCAACTACTAGTAATGCTGATTATATGGTTTCAAACATATTTAACAATGTTGGCTTTTTAACCTCTGGATTTAACGGTACTGCATCACCATCAGTACAAAATGCTGATTATTGGATTTGGACTTATGCCAATTTACCTAATGATGATTATTCGCAATGGCAACATACCAGAAGTACCACAGCAATTGCAGTTGGTGAAGGATTTACCATGAAAGGCCCTGGCGTAGCAACTCCAGATCAAAACTATGAGTTTTTAGGGCAACCTAATAATGGAGATTTTAGCTTACCAATAACTGTAGATAATGATTACTTAATAGGTAACCCATATCCTTCGGCTATTGATGCTGATGAATTTATTAGAGATAACTTGAGTAATCTTGAAGTTGGTGCTGGTGGTAGAAACCCATCAGGAAATGTTATTAATGGCGCACTATACTTCTGGGATCATTTCTCAGATAACACACATAATATAGCAAGCTATGAAGGTGGGTATGCCGTTTACAACTTAATGGGAGGTACTGTAGCGCAATCTACAGATACAAGAATAAATGCTACTTACACATTCGGGACGAAACGACCAGAACGTTACATTCCTGTAGGTCAAGGCTTTTTTGTATCTGCAGTAAACGATCCTGGATTAACAGGGTTAACGCAACCTATTGTAGGAGGAAACGTCCTTATAAAAAATAGCCAAAGAATTTTTCAAAAAGAAATTGTTTCTGGTAGTAATACAGGATCGATATTCTTAAAAAATAATAATTCAAAACATACAGGAAAAAACAACGCTTCTAGTGCTGTTGATTCAAGACAAAAAATAAGATTTATGTTTGATTCTCCTGATGGATATCATCGCGAATTACTTGTTGGTGCAGATGCAAATGCTTCTATTAATTATGATATGGGTTATGATGCTATAATGCTAGATAAAGGTAATGAAGACATGTATTGGGATTTAAGCAATACACCTCTTGTAATACAAGCTATAGATAATTTTGAAAACGATAAAATTTTACCTCTAGAACTTAAAATTGCAAAAGCAGGAAATGCCACCATAAGAATTAATGAGCTAATAAATATCGATAATACAACAAACATATATCTACATGACAAGTCTTCAAATATGTATCACGATTTAAAACAAAATGATTTTACAATCAATTTACAACCTGGAATTTACAATGATAGATTTGAAGTTACCTTTAGCAGTAACGCGCTTTTAAATACCAATGATCTCAATTTAAAAGATTTACAAATTGAATTCTATAATGATGAAGAAAGCTTAGTCGTTAAAAACCCAAATGAGCGTTCTATAATAAAGATAGAAATTTTCAATTTACTAGGGCAGTCTTTAAAAAGCTTTGATGAAACTACTAATGCTGATATCGTTAAACACAAAATAGACTATTTTTCTACTGGAGTATATTTAGTCAAATTATCCTTAGATAATAATACGTCGATATCTCATAAAATTAGTATAGAATAACAAGTTTATAGTAACACACTTTTTTTTACCGAAACCAATTTTAGTCCAAATCTAAAAATACAATTATGAAGCATATTGCTATTAAACTTTTGATGATCATCTCTCTATTTTTATATTCGTCAAAAACCTTTGCCCAACTTCATACAATACCAGAATGTGGGAATAATTACGCTTTAAATTGGTCTACTTTTCCAGAAGCATCTAACGAGTATGGTTGGTCTACAGGTTCATTGTCCAACACCTATAAAAATGTAGATAACTCTGATGTTAATATTACAATATCATTCTCTGGAGAAACTAACTCATTTGGTTTCTGGGCAGGACAAACTCCAAAAGTAGGCACAAAATCTAGTTATTTATATAAGGGTCTAGACTTATTAACTAATGGTTTTACAAAAGAAGGTATTACGTGTACCATTACATTTAGCAAACCCATATATGCCATGTCTTTTGATATTCATCATGTAAACGTACACGCGGGTAATGGTGACAAATACACGATAACCGGAACAAACACGAATGGTGAAATCATTTATCCCCAATTTAAAAATTCGACTAAACCAACTTATGTAGCAGATAATGCAACTGGTATTGTTAATGCAGTTTCTAACGTAACTCCTGGTGAAAATCCAATAGTTGGTGTTAATTTTTCAGATGATAATTTAGTAACTAGTATAACTATTCTTTGGGAAGATTGTGACGATTGTGAATTTGAAAGTCCGCATGCAACAGGAATAGGTAACTTTAATTTTTGTACACCACAAAATTTAGATTTTGATGGTGTGAATGATTATGTAAGTACAAAAGCATTTCTAGGAGGAGAAAGCGAGCTTACTATGATGTCTTGGATTAAAATCGATAATGAATCGAATAGTGGTGAAATTATGGGACAGCCAAACTTTAAACTCTACACAGATGTTAATCAAAATTTAAAAGTATTTTTAAAAACAAACACAGGTTTAGATATTATTTCACCTAACTTAAATACAGCTAGTATAACCAAAAATATATGGCAACACATAGCTACGGTATATAACGGTAATTCTGGAACATTAAACTTATATTTAAATGGAGAAAATATTTGGAGTTTTAATGACAAAACCATAATTAATACCTCTACTAATAATACACCCGAATGGAATAATAATTACAATTTTGAAATAGGTAGAGATGCTTATAATCAGAATAATTATTTTAGAGGATCTATAAACGAGGTTAGAGTTTACAAAAAAGCCTTAAATATCTCTGAAATACACACTCAAATAAATCAAAAAATAGAAAAGGATGATAATAAAGTAAAAGGATCCGTAATTCCTAAGCACATTGGAGATTTATCATGGGATAACCTATTACTATACTATCAAATGGAAGCTGAAAATACGGGGTATACACTTGATAGTTCTAATAATAATCGGAATGGTTTATTACATAACATGGATGCAAATTCATTTCAAGATTATACCGCGCCACTACCTTATATAACTAGCTCAACCACTACAGGTAATTGGCAAGACGCTGATAGTTGGTTACATGATGATGTTTGGAATATACACAATAAAACACCAAAACATGCTATTGTAAGGGTGTTAGGAAATATAGAACTTGCTACTAATATTAGTACAGTTGGTTTATTAATAGAAGAAGGAAAAACACTAACTCTAATAAATAATTCTGCATTAAAAAACACGTTGTATTTAAAACTAAACGGTAAGCTTAAGTTAAAAGGTGATGCGCAACTTATACAAACAGAGTATAGTAGTTTAGACGCAGCAAGTTATGGTGTTTTAGAAAAAGATATTGCTGGTACTGCAGATAAATATACTTACAATTATTGGTCTTCTCCAGTTAATAACTCAGATAGAAATATGAATAACGGGAAGTATACAGTTATGGATGTTTTTTCAGATGTAAAGTTTATAACAAGTGGTTATGACGGATCTGAAATTCCATTAGGTATTGCAGATTACTGGATATGGAAATTTAGTAATAAACTTAGTGATGATTATGCATCGTGGCAACATGTTAGAAGTATTGGCGAAATTTTACCTGGAGAAGGCTTTACTATGAAAGGACCAGGAACAGGTAATAGTGATGCTACACAAAACTATACATTAAAAGGAAAACCTAATAACGGCACTATAAGTTTAGCTGTAAATGCAGGAAACGATTATTTAGTAGGTAACCCCTACCCATCTGCTATTGATGCCGTTCAATTTCTTTTAGATAACAAAGGTAAAGCATCAGGTTTAGGTACAACAAATGGCGCATTATATTTTTGGAAACATTGGGGCGGCGGTTCTCACATAGCTAATGATTATCAAGGAGGCTACGCTACATTTTCGCTTTCTGGTAGTGTACCAGCAGCTTCTCAAGGCTATAATAATCCAAAAGTTTTTACTGGAGGAAGTTCTGTTGATATTCCTTCAAGATACATTCCAGTAGGCCAAGGTTTCTATATAACTTCAGAGGCCGATGGTACTATTAATTTTAATAATAAACAGCGTGTTTCTTTCACAAAAAACACAAATCAATATAAAAACAATACATTACATAGAAAGGGTGAAACCGAAACTGTAGATTCTAGAATGAAACTTAGAATAGGTTTTAATTCTGTTAACAAAATAAGGAGACAACTACTTATTACTGCGGATAAAAATGCGACCACTGGAATAGATTGGGGTTACGATTCTAAATATATTGATACACAAATTGATGATATGTATTGGATGATTAATAACCAGAAGTTTTTAATTCAAGGTATTAATGAAATAACAAAGGAAACTATTATTCCATTAGGCATCCATACAGATAATGCTGGTTTAAATAGTATTACTGTAGATGAAATAGAAAATATAACTGAAGATTTTGATATATACTTACACGATAAAGAACTTAACTTATATCATGATTTAAAAAGGGCTAAATATGAAACCTTTTTAGAGGCAGGGTCTCATCTAGATAGATTTGAAATCGCTTTTTCTAAAGCGCAAACATTAAGTGCTGAAACGTTTAAACCTGAAAATGATATCGACGTATATTACTCAAACGAAAAACAAAGTATAGTTATTGATAATACAAGTTTAAAGGCTATTAAATCTGTAGAAATGTTTAATATTTTAGGGCAAGCATTATTCAATATAAATACAAACTCCAATAAAAGTCATTTAGAATACAGAGTACCTAAAAACATAGCAGGTAATTATATTTTGAATATTGAAACAGACTCAGGAAAAATATCAAAAAAAGTATCCATACAATAGTTAGTTATTTGAATTAGTTAAAATATCGCAAATCTACTATTTCAAGTCCTGAATTAACATTCAGGACTTCTTTTTTACAATAGAAATTAAAGCTTCTAAAGCCATCTTTTCTTGTGTACCACTTTTCATGTTTTTTAATGTATAGCTATCCGAGTTTATTTCTTCCTCACCTACTAATACTACAAAAGGTATATTACGCCTGTTGGCATGTGTCATCTGCTTTTTCATTTTGGCAGCATCAGGATATAACTCTGCATTAACACCCTGTTCACGAAGTTGTTTAATAGCCTTTAGGCTAAATAACGCTTCTTTTTTACCAAAGTTGATAAATAACACTTCAATATGTTTTGATATGGTTTCAGGAAACAAACCTAGCGCTTCTAGTACCAAATAAATACGATCTAAACCAAAACTAATACCAACACCACTCATATTTTTCATTCCAAAAATACCAGTAAGATCATCGTAACGACCGCCGCCACCAATAGAGCCTAGTTTTACGGTTTCTGGTGCAGAAACTTCAAAAATAGCACCTGTATAGTAATTTAATCCGCGGGCTAAAGTAACATCCAATTGCAGTTTTGCTGTTTTTAACCCTAATTCTGAAATAGCAGTATCAATAAATGCTAATTCATCAATACCTTTTTTCCCTTCTTCAGAAGTGGATAATATAGCCTTTAAACTCTCTATTTGAGATTCAAAATTACCTGATAATGAAAACAAAGGTTGTAATTTTTCGATACCAGATTCTGGAATACCTTTATTAAGCATTTCTTGTTTTACCTTCTCCTCGCCTATTTTATCTAGCTTATCAAGAGCTACTGTAAAATCAATTAGTTTATCACTAGCACCAATTACCTCTGCAATACCAGATAGTATTTTCCTATTATTTATTTTGATGGTAACACCATCTAGTTTTAAAGCAGAAAATACAGTGTCGTATAACTGTATAAACTCTACCTCTTGCCAAAGGGAATCACTCCCAACAACGTCAGCATCACATTGATAAAATTCTCTAAAACGTCCTTTTTGGGGTCTATCAGCACGCCAAACAGGTTGAATTTGATAGCGCTTAAACGGAAATTCTATGTCGTTTTGATGTTGTACCACGTAGCGTGCAAATGGGACTGTTAGGTCGTAGCGAAGTGCTTTTTCTGAGATTAAAGGTGTAATACTATTAGATTTAATGTTCAAAAAAACATTAGCATAAATTTCAGTGAACACTTTATGTTTAGTATTCTCATCAGGAGAAGATAGTAAGTTTTTATAAGCATTATGAATCATTAAAAATATATAATCCAAGACATCTTCTGGAGGTAAGTTTTTTACACTATTCTTACCTCCATTCAAAGTAACCTTCAAAAATTTTTGAACAACTTGATTTCTAGATTCTCTATAAAGCCAATCAATATTGTCCAATTCTTCTTTTGTAAGCTTTAAATAAAACATTTCACCAACACGAATTGCTGACAAAATTCCGTTTTTAGTTTTATAAAAATAATCCCCAGAATTCAAAATCTTAAAAATCAAACGATCGCCTTCATCACCATACTTCCCCATTAAGGTTTCAGAGTTTTCAAAACTTGGGGTTTCAATAGGCTGAAAACCGAAAGTATCAAACGCATTACGAATGGTATTAAAAATATAATTACGTTTTGCTACTGCTTCTGGATTAAAATCTCTAGTGCCTTTTGGTGTACTTGGTTTTTGAGCCATATTAAACAATCTGCTACTGCAGATATCTCTTTTTTAGTTCTTTAAATTAATTGGATTCCGTATCAAGTACAGAATTACAAAAATAAATAATTGATAACGTCATTGCGAGTTTTTCGATAGAAAAAAAGTGAAGCTACATATAAATAAAATTTATGAATTTATTAATGAAATTACTTCTATCATTCTTCCCTAGTGAAAACTTTAGTTTATAATATCATAAAAATAGCGATACAACTCACCTTTTGTGATAGAAGCACCTTGTTCAATCATTTTAAATTTATCTAAGTTTTTCTCTTCAGTATATGCTTTATCTGCTTGTAAAAACTCTACACTATCATCCATTAAATTATCACGAAGCCAGCTATAACCACCTTTTGTTGTGATATCAATATCTTCATTTTTAACATTAACTACAATAGCATGCATGTTTTCTTCATTTAAATGAAACAAATACATGTGTTGTGGTGCAAAATGCTCTAAGTATTCAGCGTTATTTAAAACCCCTTCCCAAATTAAATCACTAAAAACATCTAGTTCCATTTCGGCTAAATCTGGCTTATTTGCTTTTAAATTAGTCCACTCGTCAGCAGTTATAGATTGTGTTGCCAAAAAATTGATAAATTCTTTATGTAATTCTTCAAACTGTTCTTTTGTAAGTCTTGAATATTTCATGGTTTATGCTTCTTAAGAATAAGAGAATTTGTAGTTTTTATAAATGTAAAATTTTATTTTTTTATAGCAGCTGCTACGGCAAATGGTCTATCTGTCGCTATAATATCTATGCCTTTATTAATCCAGATGTTGTAAAGCGTATCGCCTTTAGCTTCAGCTTTTTTATCTAAATTTCCTAAAGTACCTAACATGGTTTTTATGCCATAACTGTGAAGTTTGGAGTACAAAGTATCAGGCGATAACCGTGTACCGGTAAAAGCCACCATATTTTGCGTTGGTATGCCAGAATGTAACAACCAGTCTACTTCCTTATTATTTCTAGCAGAAACTGATAAAAGTAACTCTGGAGCTACAGCATTTGCGCGTTCTGCTTGTAGTAAATCATACGTAATAAGTATTGAAACATCTTCTGCTCCTACAGCACGTATTAATGCTACAACATCCTCAACAGCTACGCTTCTTTTAATATCTATAGTTAAAACAACATTTTGGGTTGTAGCCCATTCTAAAACATCTTTAAATAAAGGGATTTTAAATGTGGTTGAGTTACCAAATTCATCTTCCAAATTAAATGCTTGCAACGCTTCAAAAGTAAACTCTGTTATATTACCTTCTCCTGTTGTTGTTCTATTTAAGGTATTATCATGCATTAAAACCAATACATCATCTTTAGTTTTAGCAACATCTATTTCGTAAATAGCATGGATACTATCGTTAATATATTGTAAAGTTTCTAAACAGTTTTCTGGGTAATGGGGAATACCTTTTCCACCACGATGTACACTTATTAAAGGCACATCAGTTGGGTTGTATTTAAAGTCTTTTAAAAGGGTAGATAATACAGTTTTATCAATAGTAATAGTGGCAGCACCTACATCTTTTTCTTTAGTTTTACATGAAAAAAAGAAAATAATACCCAACAACAAAATTGTTTTTCTCATAGCATCAAATATAAAAAACATAAAATAAGATATTATTATAAACGGAACTGTTTAACGTATTAATTTAAAGCATAAATTTAAGTTTACTCAAAATAAATAGCACTAAAAAAACCGTTTAGAAAGTTATCTAAACGGTTTTATATAATTTATAAATAAATTACTTAAGCTTTAGCAATAACTTCAAAAGGGAATTCGAAAGTTACTTCACGATGTAAACGAACTACAGCGTTATATTGTCCTAAACGCTTAATGTTACCACCTATTATGGTAATAAACTTTTTATCTACAGTATGTCCTTCTTTTTCAAAAGCTTCAACTAAATCAGCTTTAGTTACAGAACCAAATAATTTATCTCCAGCTGTAGCACCTTCAGTTGCTTTTGCTGTAATTTTAATATCAAGAGCTTTAATAGATTCTGCTGTTTTATTAGCGTCTTCTATAATTTTCTTGTCTTTAAAAGCTCTTTGTTTTAAGTTTTCTGCTAATACTTTCTTAGCAGATGAGGTAGCGATAACCGCTTGCCCTTGAGGAATTAAAAAGTTTCTACCATAACCGTTCTTAACTGTTACAACATCGTCTTTAAATCCTAAATTTTCAACGTCTTGTTTTAATATAAGTTCCATCTGTTATGATTGTTTTATTTTAATAAATCTGCTACGTATGGCATTAAAGCCAAATGACGTGCTCTTTTTACAGCAACAGACACTTTACGTTGGTACTTTAAAGATGTACCTGTTAAACGTCTTGGTAAAATTTTACCTTGCTCATTTACAAAACCTAATAACCAGTCTGCATCTTTATAGTCTACATACTTAATTCCAGATTTTTTGAAACGACAATATTTTTTTTGCTTGTTTGTTTCTATATTAAGCGGAGTTAAATATCTAATTTCTCCGTCTTTTTTTGCTTTTGCTTGTTGATCTATCGATGCCATAATTACGCTTTTGCTTTAAGTTTTTCTCTTCTTCTCTCTGCCCAAGCCACAGCGTGCTTGTCTAATGCTACAGTTAAGTAACGCATAAAACGCTCATCACGTCTAAATTCAACCTCTAAAGGTTCAATTACTTCTCCAGCAACTTGATACTCAAATAAGTGATAAAAACCACTTTTTTTGTTTTGAATAGGGTAAGCTAATTTTTTTAGCCCCCAGTTTTCTTTCGATATCATCTTAGCACCTTTAGAAACAAGAAAATCTTCGTATTTCTTTACTGTTTCCTTTATCTGATCGTCAGATAAAACGGGATTTAAGATGAAAACAGTTTCATAATGATTCATAAAAATCTATTTTATTATTAAAAATTGGATGCAAAAATAATTATAATTTATATTTCTGGCAACGTTTTTGTAAGTTAATAAAATAGTGTCTACAATATGTTAAAATTATGTAATAAAGAGCATTTTAACGATGATTTTTGGTTTTTAACCGAATTATTTGTACTATTGTCGATATCTTAACCGAAATAATATAAAATGTTATGACTTTAAACTGTGTAGTAGTTGACGATTCAGCGATACAACGCCTCTCTATAGTTAAGTTAGTAGAAAATCATCCTTCACTAAACTTAATTGCAGAGTACAGTAGTGCGCTTGAAACAAAAAATGGCTTGAATACGCATCAAGTAGATTTAATCTTTTTAGACATTGAAATGCCAGTGCTAAATGGTTTTGAATTATTAGACGTATTGAACAAAAAACCCCAAATTATTTTTGTAACCGGTAAAACCGAATATGCTTTTAAAGCTTTTAATTACGATGCTACCGATTATTTACACAAACCAATTACCAAAGATCGCTTTAACACTTCTGTTGATAAAGCGCTTGAACAACATAAATTAACACTTGATTTTACAGAAGAAGAAGGTGAACATATTTTTGTAAAAAGTAATCTTAAAAAACGTAAAGTTTATATTAAGGATATTAAATGGATTGAAGCTCTTGGTGATTATGTAAAATTAGTTACAGAAGAAACTAGCTTAGTGGTATTATCTACAATGAAAGCTTTTGAGGCAGAATTGCCAGAAAACAAATTTTTAAGAATCCATAAATCTTATATTGTTAATCTCGATAAAATTGACAGATTTAACAGTAAAAACGTGGAAGTTGGTGCTTACGAAATACCGTTAAGCCGCAACAAAAAAACTCAATTGGTTGATGCTTTAAATAATATTTAAACGCGCACTAATTAAATTAGAAGTTATCGACATTTAAAATTATTTTAACCGACCGAAAATCTTTTATACTAAAGAAGCTATTATTTACATAATGGCTTTTTTTGTTTTAAGCGAAAATCGATTTAATCGCTCCATACAAATAAAATATTGTAAATTTAAATAACTTAAAACTATAACGGACATGTCGTTAATATCAAGAATTAGCATCATCATCTCTTTATTTATTTGTAATCATTACTATTCACAAAATAATAACCCTTATTTTATTGGGCATAGTTTAGTGGGGCATACAATGCCTGATATGCTAGATCATTTAGCAACAACACATCAAATAAACTACTCAAGCAAAAGACAAATAATTAACGGCGCACCTCTTAAGTATAATTGGGAAAATCCAGAATTAGGTGAAATAGGTAATTATGAAACCGACTTATCAACAGGAAATTATAATTCACTTATAATAACAGAAGCAATTCCTTTAGACAATCATATCATGTGGTCTGACACACATATTATGGCAAATAATTTTTATAATTATTTTAGTAATTATGTGAGTAATGGAACTACATTTATTTATGAAACTTGGCATTGTATTAATAGTGGCACTCCCATAGATTGTGATTTTGATAATGGCGATGCTATATTGTGGAGAGAACGTCTTGATATAGATTTGAGTAAATGGGAAGCCATTGCAGATGCTATTAACAATCAAAATGCAGGAGCAAACACAAAACTAATTCCAGCGGGACAAGCCATGGCATTATTATATGATGAAATTGCTTTAAATAATTTGACAGGTATTACCAGTATTTCAGATTTCTTTTCAGATGATATCCATTTAAATGATATGGGCAACTATTATATCGCCTGTGTCATGTACACTGTATTATTTAATCAGACTCCAGTAGGTTTAACACGAGATATAAATGACACATCTGGAGTTCCATATCAAACTCCAAACACCGATTTAGCAAACCAATTACAACAATTAGCTCTTACAAGTGTTTGTAACTATCAAAATACAAGCACTGGTATTTGCCAAACGTTAGGCACTTCTCAAAAACACCTAAACGCATCTGTAAAAATTATTTATAACGATGAAACTATCAAAATAAATGCAAATCGTAACATGGTTTCAGAATTGGAGATACATAACATTTATGGACAAAAAGTAAAACACAAAACAAACGTAAATAAAAATACGCTAAGTATTAAAAAACCTATAGTAACTCAAGGTATGTATATTTTAACCGTTCAACTAGAAAACGGTAAAAAAGTTTCAAAAAAAATAGTTCTTTAAATACATAGTGAACTCTAAAAATTATCTACATTTAAGATTATTCTAACCGACCGAAAATCTTTTACACTAAAAAAGCTATTATTTATTTTAATGATAGCTTCTTTTGTTTTTGATAATGATTGTTTTTTAGGAATTTTTATCAAAATATTTTTATGAAACTGATTTCGAATTCTAGCAACTGGTGGCGACTCTGGACCTAAAACATTATCGCCAAAAACTTGTCTTAAGGATTTACCAAGCCAAATAGAAGCCTGCTCTACCCTATTATAATCTTTATGTTTTAAAGTGATTTTTATTTGCTTGTAAACTGGCGGATATTTGTAGTTAAAACGCTCATCCATTTGCTCTTTAAACATGGCTTCGTAATTATTAGACGATACTTGTTGCAAAATAGTATGATAAGGATTATAGGTTTGCACTAAAACCTTACCTCTTTTATCAGTTCTTCCTGCCCTACCTGATACTTGCATGATGAGCTGAAAACTACGCTCGTGTGCTCTAAAATCAGGAAAATTGAGCATATTATCAGCATTCATTACACCTACTAACTTTACGTTTCTAAAATCTAAACCTTTTGTTAGCATTTGTGTGCCTACCAAAATATCAATCTCTTGCTGTTCTAAAGCTGTAATTATTTTTTCATAGCCATATTTACCACGCGTAGTATCTAAATCCATACGCGCTACATTATATTCAGGAAACAATATTTTTACTTCCTCTTCTATCTGTTCGGTACCAAAACCTTTATTATCCAATTCTGAACTTCCGCAGGCGCTACAATTTTTAAGCATTACGGTATGATACCCGCAATAATGACATCGTAATTGATTTCTATATTGATGAAAAGTTAAACTTACATCACAATTTGGACATTGTGGTGCATGCCCACAGGTATTACATTCAATAATAGGCGAAAATCCTCTACGATTTTGAAATAGTATAATTTGGTGCCCCTCATCAAGCGTTTCAGTCATTTCAGCAATTAACCTATCACTAAAATGCCCCTTCATTAATTTTCGTTTATGCTTATCCTTAATATCTACCAACTCTATTTCTGGCATTAATACATTATTGTAACGATACTTTAACTCTACTAAACCATAACGGTTTTGTTGTGCGTTAAAATAACTCTCTAAGCTAGGTGTTGCAGAGCCTAAAAGTGTTTTAGCTTGGTGCATATGTGCTAAAACAATAGCAGCATCTCTTGCGTGATATCTAGGTGCAGGATCAAATTGTTTAAAGGATTGCTCATGCTCTTCATCTACAATAATTAATCCTAAATTATAAAATGGCAATAAAACCGAGGAGCGTGCTCCAAGTATAATTTGTGCTTTTTGAGAATTATGCAATACATTGTTCCAAACTTCAACCCGCTCGTTTGTAGAGTATTTAGAATGAAATATAGCTACCTTTTCTCCAAAGTAATTTTGCAATCTACTTACTAGCTGTGTTGTTAGGGCTATTTCAGGTAACAAATACAATACTTGCTTTCCGTTTTGTATAACGGCTTCAATAAGTTTTACATAAATTTCGGTTTTCCCAGATGACGTTACACCATGCAACAATGTGGTATTTTGGGTTTGAAATGCTATTTTTATGTCTGAAAGCGCTTTCTCTTGATGTTCGTTTAATGCTTTTGAAGCCTCGTTAGTTTCTCCGGAATACTCACCCCTATCTTTTTGGATATGATACTCTTCTAAAATCTCTTTATCTATTAATGCCTTTATAATTGAGTTTGAAGCGCCACTTTCATTAGATAAATCAGAAACTTTTACAGGTTTTTTATCTCTAGATGACAACATAAATAGCGTCATCACTACTTGTCTTTGTTTTTGAGCTCTTTGTAAATCGCTCAGTAGTTGAGTTAGCTTTTCTTCTGAAGAAAACTTAGAACTCAACTTTACATAACGCACTAATTTGGGTTTGTACTTTTCAAAAACTTCTTCTTGAACAGAAATAGCGTTTTTATCAAGCAATCGCTTTATTACTGGTAACACCGTTTTCTTATCCAAAATGCTCATTACATCTTGTATTTTTAAAGACGATTGATGGTGCAAAGCGTCGTATACCAAAAACTCATCATCTTTTAAATCTTCATCATTTATTTGATAATTAGTTTTAGTGACTATGGTTTCGCTCTCTAAAATAAAAGCATTTGGTAACGCGGCACGCATTACATCTCCTAAGGTACACATGTAATAACTAGAAATCCACTCCCAAAACTTTAGTTGAATTTTTGTAACTAAAGGTATTTCATCTAAAATTTGATGTATTTCTTTAGCCTCATAAACCAAAGGCGCTTCAGAATGTATTCTATAAACAATCCCTGTATATATTTTAGATTTACCGAAGGGTATAGAAACGCGCATTCCTGCTTTCAAAAAATCTGACTCTGCAGCACTTATACTATAAGTAAATAATTTTTGAAGCGGTATTGGAAGTATAACATCTATAAAATAAGCCATGAATTATTACAATTTTCTTAACTTATTTAAAGCAGCATTCAACTCATACCCCAATAACAGGATGTTGGAGTTTAGCCATAAATACAATAAAAGGATTAATAATGCACCAATGGAGCCATATAGCTCATTATATGTTGAAAAATTATCAATATATATACCGAATAAAAAAGACGTTAAAATGATTAATAATGTGGTTAATAATGCGCCTATTGAAAAAAATCTTGCATTTCTCCCTTCCTTTGTTCCAAAGTAATATAACGTTGCGGTGGCTAAATATACCATAATGATAAAAAACATATATTTTGCAAAAATAATCCAGCCTATACCGCTATCTTCTGCTAAAGCTTCACCACTTAAACTTTCGTAAATAGGGCTTAAGATATAGATTTGAAAATACCCAAACACAGCTACAGTTAACATTAGTAAAATAGCTAAAATTAATGCGATACCTAATGCATATAGATATTGTTGAAAAACATTACGTGTAAGTTGCTCATGATAAGAACCTTCAAAACCAGAAAACACAGCATTAACGCCATTTGCCATTAACAACATAGACAATAAAAATACAGACGATATTAA
This sequence comes from Hyunsoonleella sp. 2307UL5-6, assembly GCF_047345485.1. NCBI lineage: Bacteria > Pseudomonadati > Bacteroidota > Flavobacteriia > Flavobacteriales > Flavobacteriaceae > Hyunsoonleella > Hyunsoonleella sp. 2307UL5-6. Next base: position 777,148 of record NZ_JBLFEN010000001.1, read on the forward strand.
ACCAGCACCAGCGCTACCACTAATATTATCAAAAATATTAGAGAAAAAGAAATCTGATGTTTGAGGTGGTAAAATTGAATTTAAAAAATCTAAAAATTCAAATTGAAAATTATCGATTGGCACATAAGGAATTAGTGTAATAACGAATAACAAAAAAGGAAAAATAGCAGTAAAAAAGCTAAAGGCAATAGCACTAGCTCTAGTAGTAAGTGCACCTTTTACAATACCTAAAACGTAAAGTTCTGATAAATCGTAAACTGAAAGTCCCTCAAAACCTGGTAATTTAATCTGTTTTAAAAATGTAACTAAAACATTTATAACAGGTATTTTATCTAGTTTATCCTCAATAGGTTTAGTCATTAATCACTACAATTTTTCTATAACGTACTATTTATGCAAGTTAAAAAATATATAGCATTAACTTAGTGAGAGTTTTAGAAATAAAAAAGAAATTTAAATTATTTAACAGCTTTTAAACTTAAATCCATATTGTGTACAGAGTGTGTTAAAGCACCACATGAAATATAGTCTACACCACATTCAGCATAATGCCTAATTGTAGTTTCATTTATATTTCCAGAAGATTCTGTAAGACACACATCTCCTATCATTTCTACAGCTTTTCGGGTGTCTTCATAATCAAAATTATCTAATAAAATACGGTATATACCATCACTTTGCAGTATTTCTTCAACCTCACTTAAATCTCTTGCTTCTACCATAATTTGAAGATTTCTACCTGTATCCTCTAAATAAGCCTTAGTCATATCTATGGCTTTGGTAATACCTCCAGCAAAATCTATATGGTTATCTTTTAACATTATCATATCGTAAAGTGCAAACCTATGGTTTTTACCACCGCCTATTTGTACTGCCCACTTTTCTAATACTCTAATACCTGGTGTAGTTTTACGAGTATCTAAAATTTGCGCCTTAGTACCTTTTAATAAATCTACAAAACTCCTTGTTTTTGTTGCTACAGCACTCATGCGTTGCATAGCGTTTAAAAGTGTACGCTCTGCTTTTAAAATAGATTGCGAAGGCCCTTCAACATAAAGTACAATATCTCCAAAAGATACAGGTGTACCGTCCTCAATTTTAACATCTACCTTAAGGCGTTTATCTACATACTCAAATACGCGTTTTGCAAAATTTACACCCGCAATTATACCTTTATCTTTAACTAACAGTTTAGCTCTACCTCTAGCATTTTCAGGAATACAGGCTAAAGAGCTATGATCACCATCTCCAACATCTTCTCTAATAGCGTTTTCTATAATGTAAGCTACTTCTTTTTCGAAATATTCTTTCGTTATCATACTTGCAAATTTCCACAAAAATAACAAATGGAATATTAATTTGCGAATTTTTTAGTTTTAATGCCTGAAAATATAAATTTGATAAATAGAACCTTTAATTTTGTATTATGACGATTAAACTACTTACTATAGGAAAAACTGATAAAAAGGAACTTATATCCTTAATTGATGTTTATAAAAAACGATTAAATCACTATATAAAGTTTCAATTTGAAATTATTCCTGATATAAAAAATAGTAAGAATTTAAGTGAAAAAGAACAAAAACAAAAAGAAGGTGAACTTATTTTGAAAAATATAACATCTACAGATGCTCTGGTTTTATTGGATGAAAACGGAAAACAATTTGATTCTGTTGGGTTTTCTAGCTATTTACAAAAGCATATGAATTCTGGAATAAAACAAGTAGTATTTGTTATTGGCGGACCTTATGGATTTTCTGATGATGTGTACAATACATCAAATGGTAAAATATCACTTTCTAAAATGACATTTTCACACCAAATGATTCGCTTATTTTTTATCGAACAATTGTATAGAGGCTTTACTATTTTGAGAAATGAACCTTATCATCATAAATAAGTTTTCAGTTTACAATTCTGGTTATCAATACTTACTAAAAAGCAAAAAAAAATGACCAAAACACAATGTTTTCGGTCATCTTTTATCTTTCGTAATCCGTAAATTTTTAGTGTGTTTTAAACACTTCTTTTCGTTTTTTTAGTTGCCTATCTAAATCTCTAATTGTTTCTCTAACAGAAACTTCAAAGTTATGCTCATTTGATGTTGCAAATAGTCTAGGACCTGGTAAACTTAATTCTATATTACAAATTTTTCCTGCGTTATGATCTTTTTCGTCTTGTTTAAAATAAACCATTGCACTTATTAAAAACTCATATTTATTAAACAACTTCTCTAATTTTTCCTCTGTGAATTCTGATAGCGTTTTACTCACATCTACATTTACATATTGAAAATTTACTGTCATAATCAGATTTTAATTTAGTTATTAATACTGATACAAGATACAAATTATAACCCTATTTGGAAATGACTAAAATCATAAAAAAAAACTAAAATTTAATCTCTTTTTTGAAAGTAAAACCTAGGTATTTCGTCTACAAACATGTAAATCAATTTATTATGAAAAACCAACAAACAAAAGATATTATAATTTTTGACGGTGAGTGTAATTTATGTAATGGTGTTGTAGGGTGGCTCTTAAAATTTGCTCCTAAAAATATGTTTTACTTTTTACCATTTCAGTCTCCACAAGGGCAAAGGCTTTTAAAACAATATGGGTTTCCAACGGAACAATTAGATACCGTTATTTTAATAGACCAAGATGGACTAAAAACACACTCTGATGGGTTTCTAAAAATTGTATCTAAAATACCAAAGTGGCAGCGTGTTGCAGCACTTTTAGCTTTTATTCCTAGACTAATTCGTGATTTTGTTTATAAAACTGCTTCAAAAAATCGTGTAAAATGGTTTGGTACGTCTAATAGTTGTTCTATTAGCCTTTAAAACTTAAAATACAATACATTTATTCTAGTATTTCTATTTGCTTTAAAATTTGAGATTCTGTTACCAAATAAGGCTTATTATTTCTAATAGTTTGATACATATCTTCAAAAATATTTAAATAACTAGATTTGATAGATGCTACATGTTCTTGTTTTTTTGTAATACCATCTTCATAATAGGTTAATACACCTTCTTTATCTTTTACTTCAACGCCATATTGCAAATCGTCTGGTTGTATTCCTGCTTCTATTTGGTCTTCTTGTACGTCTGTTCTCTCTTTAACATATGCTCCATTTTTTCCATATAAAATAAATGCGGGCATGGGGTTAGCCACTAATAAACTTGCGGTAATAAATACTTGTAATCCGTTAGGGTATTTTAAATGTACTTGTGCATAATCGTCAATTTTAGTGTTAGGTCTAAATTGTCCAGAGGTTTTAGTCCATGCTATTGGCTCACCAAATAAAGAAATTGCTGCATCAATTACATGAGCACCTAAATTATACAAAACACTATTTCCTGGAACTGCCAATTCTTTAGAAATAGTATCACTTAGTTTATAAACATACCTATCGTATCTAAAATGCACTTCTATTAAATCGCCTAGTTTACCTGATTTTAATACGTTTTTTACAGATAAATAATCACTATCATAACGCCTGTTTTGATATGGTAAAATATATTTATTATGTTTTTTTGCTGTTTTGTACAACGTCTTAGCTTCCTTTAAAGTTACGGTAAATGGCTTTTCCATTACAACATGTTTTCCTGCTTTTATCGCCTTTAACCCAAACTCAAAATGTGTAGGACTTGGCGTGTTTACAATAACAAGCTCAATATTTGAGTCATTCAAAAATTCATCAACACTATTATAACTAATAATATTTGGGTATTTAGACTTAGCATTTTTTTTTGTTCGTTCTACAATAGCATATAAATCGAAACCTGAATGTAACTCTAAAAACGGACAGTGGAATAAACGTCCGGATTTGCCGTATGATAACACGCCTGTTTTTATATTATGAGCCATTTGCGAAATTTTTGTTGTAATTAAGTTGAAAAATGAATAATACTAATTTAGCGTTTTTTTATATAAATCATTATAATTGCAGACTAAGTTTCATTTTTAAAATAGCACAATGCAACTCGTTTTTGCCACAAATAATAAAAATAAATTAAAAGAAGTTAAAGCCTTAATTCCTAAAAGGATTAAGCTTTTAAGTTTGAAAGATATTGGGTGTTTTGAAGATATACCAGAAACTCAAAATACCATAAAAGGCAATGCTATTCAAAAAGCAGAGTTTATAAAAACAAATTATGGGTACGATTGTTTTGCCGATGATACTGGTTTAGAAGTACAAGCCTTAAATGGCGAACCTGGTGTTTATTCCGCTAGGTATGCTGGACCTCAAAGAGATGATACAGATAATATGGATTTACTTTTAAAAAAATTAGAATCTAAATCTACTAGAAATGGTCAGTTTAAAACCGTAATTGCATTGCATTTAAACAATAAACTCACAACATTTGAGGGTATTTGTAAAGGAGAAATTACAACGTTTAAACATGGTGAAGGTGGTTTTGGATACGATCCAATTTTTAAACCAGATGATTATAACCAAACATTTGCAGAAATGGATTTACATTTAAAAAATAAAATAGGACACCGTGGTAAAGCTACCATACAATTAGTAGCGTTTTTGAGTAAAATTTCTTAAAAAAACCGAAAATCTCTATTGGCTATTCGCCATGATTATATTATTTTTATTCGATGTCTGAAGAAGAGATCGAAAAAGAAAATAAAGCAATTGCAAAAGCCTACAAAAATCTTTTAAAAGTAAGTTATACAAACTTGTCTGATGATGACAAAAAACTTATAAGAAAAGCATTTGAAGTTGCTTTAGATGGGCACAAAACACAGCGTCGAAAATCTGGTGAAGCTTATATTTTTCATCCATTAGCGGTAGCTCGCATTGTAGCCCAAGAAATTGGCTTAGATGCAATATCTATTGCTGCGGCATTACTTCATGATGTTGTAGAAGATTGTGAAGACTATTCCATTGACGATATAGAACAATTATTTGGTGAAACCGTAGCTAGAATTGTTTATGGTCTCACAAAAATATCCTCCTTAAGTAAAGAGCAGGATATGGATGTGTCTCTACAAGCTGAAAACTTCAGGAAAATGCTATTAACTCTAAATGATGATGTAAGAGTTATCATTATAAAAATAGCAGATCGTTTGCACAATATGCAAACTATGGATGCTATGCGCCCGGATAAACAGGTTAAAATTGCTTCTGAAACACTTTATATATACGCACCCTTAGCACATAGAATTGGACTTTATAATATTAAAAGTGAGCTTGAAGACCTTTCACTTAAATACACAGAGCCAGAGGTTTATAAAGATATTCTAGATAAAATAAAAGCCAGCAAAGAAGAACAAGATAAATACATTGAGCAATTTAGTGCTGTTATAAAAAAGTCTTTAGATAGAGAAAATTTTGAATACACTATAAAAGGGCGTCCAAAATCTATTTTTTCCATACGCAAAAAGATGGTAAAACAAGGGGTTGCCTTTGATGAAGTATATGATAAGTTTGCAATACGTATCATATATAAAGGTGAAGAAGAAAACGAAAAGTTTTTAGCATGGAAAATTTATTCAATTGTTACAGATCATTTTAGACCAAACCCACTTAGACTACGCGATTGGATTTCATCACCCAAAAGTACTGGTTACGAAGCATTGCATATTACTGTTATGGGGCCAAAAGGCAATTGGGTAGAAGTGCAAATTCGCAGTAATCGAATGAATGAGATTGCAGAAAAAGGATATGCAGCCCACTACAAATATAAACAAGGTGAAGAAAAAGAAGATAGTTTAGAAAAATGGATTAACAAACTACAAGAAGCACTTGAAAACCCAAGCTTAAATGCTGTAGATTTTGTAGAACAATTTAAGCTTAACTTATATGCTCAAGAAATATTTGTATTTACTCCTGCTGGCGAATTAAAATCGCTTCCTAAAGGTGCAACCTCTTTAGATTTTGCATTTAGTATACATACCGAAGTTGGTATGCAAACTAGAGGCGCTAAAGTAAATGGAAAACTTGTACCATTAAGTCATGAATTAAAAAGTGGTGACCAAGTGGAGGTTATTACATCTAAAGTCTCCAAACCTAATGCCAACTGGCTTAATTACACAACCACTGCACGAGCAAGAGCAAAAATAAAATCTGCACTCAAAGAAGATAGAAAAATTATTGGTGAAGAAGGTAAAGAAATTTTAAGGCGTAAACTAAAACAGCTTAAAATTACACTTAATGAATCTTCTGTTAACGATTTAGTACGCCATTTTAATCTGCAAACAAGTTTAGACTTATTTTATCGCATAGGTATTGGCTCTATTGACAATACAATGCTTAAAGATTTTGCGTCTTCTAGAAGTAATGTACTGGTAAGCTTTATTAAGAATAAAATATCTAGAAAGCAAAGTATTTCAAAAGAACAAATAGAAAAAGAAGAAATTACATCTAATTACGATTCACTTGTTTTTGGAAAAGAAGAAGAAAAGCTAGATTATAAATTATCTAATTGTTGTAATCCAATTCCTGGAGATCACGTTTTCGGGTTTTTAACAGTTTCAGAAGGTATTAAAGTACACAAGCATAATTGCCCTAATGCGCTAAGTCTACAATCTAATTATGCATATAGAATTATGCTAGCAAAATGGATAGATTCTAGCCAACAGGAATACACTACAGAAATTAAAATTTCTGGAATAGATCACCTAGGATTGGTAAATGATATTACTAAAGTAATTTCTGGAAATTTACACATAAACATGAAAAGCTTAAGTTTTGAAACTGATGATGGTATCTTCTCTGGTAAAATAAAGTTAGCAGTTAAGAACAAGGCATTGTTGAAAAAAATATTAGATAATCTTAAAAAAATTAATGGTATTGATAAGGTTTCCAGAGTTTAAAGTGTAAATTTGCCTCGCAATTATGAATTCGAATACAGATAGTAAAAATCAGGAGATTGTAAAAAGTGTATTTACAAGCTTTTTAGAAGAAAACGGGCACAGAAAAACACCTGAACGCTACGCTATACTCCAAGAAATTTATAACAACCAAGAACATTTTGATATTGAGTCACTTTATCTCAATATGAAAAATAAAAATTATCGAGTTTCTAGAGCTACACTTTATAATACTATTGAGCTTCTTTTAGAATGTAAATTGGTAAGAAAACACCAATTTGGGCAAAGTCAAGCACATTACGAAAAATCTTATTTTGATAGACAGCACGATCATGTTATCTTAACAGACACTGGTGAAGTTATTGAGTTTTGTGATCCACGAATTCAATCTATCAAAAAAACTATTGAGGAAGTTTTCAATATAGAAATTAATAACCACTCACTTTATTTTTACGGAAATAGAAAAACTCCTGAAGACACTCAGGATAACTAACTAATTTATTTTACAATGGCAGTAGATTTACTACTAGGATTACAATGGGGAGACGAAGGCAAGGGAAAAATTGTTGACGTATTAACTAAAAACTATAATATTATTGCGCGCTTTCAAGGTGGGCCAAATGCAGGACACACGTTAGTTTTTAATGGCAGAAAGCATGTACTACACACTATACCCTCTGGTATTTTTCATGATGAAGCTACAAATCTAGTAGGTAATGGTGTTGTGATAGATCCTGTTATTTTTAAAAAAGAATTAGATAAGCTTGAGGAACAGGATGTAGATTATAGAAAATCTTTACTAATTTCAAGAAAAGCACATATTATATTACCTACGCATCGATTATTAGATGCGGCAAGCGAAGCTTCTAAAGGAAAAGCAAAAATTGGTTCTACATTAAAAGGTATTGGACCAACTTACATGGATAAAACTGGAAGAAACGGTATTCGTGTAGGCGATTTAGAATTAAGCGATTGGAAAGAACGTTATCGTAGTTTAGCTGACAAGCACGAATCTATGATTGATTACTACAATGCTGCTATTGAATATGATTTGGCTGAATTAGAAACTGAATTTTTTGAAGCTGTGAAAGTTTTGAAATCTTTAAAGTTTATAGACTCTGAAGAGTATGTATACCAAGCACAAAAAACAGGAAAAACAATTTTAGCAGAAGGTGCTCAAGGCTCTTTACTTGATATTGATTTTGGAACTTATCCTTTTGTAACCTCTAGCAACACTACAGCAGCTGGTGCTTGTACTGGCTTAGGTGTTGCACCAAACCAAATAGGTGAAGTTTTTGGTATATTCAAGGCCTATACTACAAGAGTAGGTTCTGGGCCATTTCCTACTGAATTATTTGATGAAGATGGTGCAACTATGGCAAAAGTTGGACATGAATTTGGCGCTACTACTGGCCGACCAAGACGTTGTGGCTGGTTAGATTTAGTTGCCTTAAAATATGCTGTGCAAGTAAATGGAGTTACACAATTAAATATGATGAAAGGCGATGTACTCTCTGGTTTTAAAACCCTAAAAGTATGTACTGCATATAAATATAAAGGTGAAGAAATTAAACATTTACCTTATAATATTGAGCCAGAAAATGTAGCGCCTATTTACACAGAATTTAAAGGTTGGAGTGAAGATTTAACTGAAATGACAGAAGCTTCTCAATTACCAGCAGCATTAAACGATTATATTGATTTCCTAGAAAAAGAACTAGAAACACCAATCTCTATTGTTTCAGTTGGTCCTGATAGAAAGCAGACTATTTTTAGATCATAAAAACTCATATTTTTAATAAAATAAATAAAGGTATAATCAGTAGATTATGCCTTTTTTGATATTGCAAAGTCTACAATTGTTATTCGTTTAAGGTAACCTTGACCGTCTCAGTTTCAACTTTAGACAATAATTGCAGTTTCCCTTTTTCAAACAAATCATCTAGGTCGGTTAAGGCAACGTCTAAAGTTTCTGGTTTATAATTATTGTAATCTGCAAATGTTATACCCTCTATTACTCGTTTGTTATAAGCTTCTCTAAAACGAATCCCTCCACCGTTTACTGCATAACTATACGCTAAATAATCTAACGTAAAATCGGTTTTATTAATCCAATACACAAACGTATCATCATGATCTGTTCCGCCACCTTCTTCATTAAAAGTAACTCCTATTTCGTAATAAGTTTTTCCATTTATAGTATCCTCACCTAAAAGTTCCTTTTTTACTGCTGCTGCATTTAAACCATAAGGCAGTTGTGCAAAGTAATGCACACTATTCACACTATTTGAAAGTTTTAACTTTATGGCATCAGGTATTTGTATTAATGTGCCATTAACATAGCGCTTAAAATCACTATTGGTTAATACATCTCTAATTATGCCTAGGCTATCCTCAATAATACGCTCATATTGAAAAGCGCCACCATTTTTAATGGATTTATAATTAGTGTTTCTAAAGTTAAAAGAAATAGTACTTTTTTCGCAACTACCACTACAATGGTTTTCAATAGCTTTATCTATAATTGCTTGAGCAGTTAATGTTTTAGGCGAAGTATTACATGATACTAATAGACAAGCAAAAATTAAAGAGCAAAAGAATTTCATATAATATGGATGATTTTAGGTATTACTATTTATAAAAACAAAAGCCATAAATGCACTATAACCCAATACAAGGAAAAAACCCTTATATCTACTGATTTGCATACGCTTAGGAATAAAAATAAGAGGAATAAGTACTGCTGCGAAACCTAGCATCCAAAAAATATCATTGGTTAATATCTGTGGTTCTGTAACTGTTATGGGTTTTACAAGCGATGTAAGACCTAATACGGAAGCAATATTAAATATATTAGAACCAATTAGGTTACCTAAAGAAATGGCTTTTTCTTGTTTAGCAGCAGCAATTACAGAAGCTGCTAATTCTGGGACACTAGTACCAATAGCAATTAAAGATACGCCAATTACGGCTTCACTTACACCAACGGAACGCGCAATTTCTTTAGAGCCATCTACCAACCAATCGCTTCCAAAATATAAAGCAACAGCCCCAATAAGTAACCAAATTGCTATTTTAAAGTTTGATACTTTTTCTAAAGCTTCATCTACGTCATCAACAACTACTTCTTTTTTTGCATTTCGTATCAACACAAAAAGAAATACGGCAAGCCCTATAAATAATGTGCCACCTTCTAGTGCAGTTAACACATTATCGTTTTTCAAGAAATAATATAGCACTAATGAAAAAAGCATCATTATAGGCCAATTCAATTTATAAAACGATTTATCTACTGCAATAGGACCAACCAAGGCGGTAACACCCAGTACTAAACCAATATTAGCAATATTAGAACCTACAACGTTATTTATAGCTATGGCTGGAGAGCCAGATAAAGCTGCTTGTAAACTTACTAATAACTCTGGTGCCGAGGTAGCGAAGGATACCACCGTCATCCCAATTACCATTTTTGAGATATTAAATTTAAACGAAAGTGCTACAGAAGAACGTACCAAATACTCTCCACCTACTACCAATAATATAAAACCAAGAATGACCCAAAGGATACTCATAAACTATTTTTTTGCGAAGATAATATTAAGAATTAACGATTTATAATTTTTAATTTATGATTTATAAACAGTTACAAAAACTAAAAATTTCGTTAAATAACTATATTTTTAGTTTTATAACTATAAAAATAGTTTACATTTGTAACTCACCTACTTTGCAAACATTAATTTAAACTGTGAAGGTAGAAACGTTTACTGATTGATGCGTTAGGGATAGTAGCGGCATCCTTTTTTACTTTTTCTGTAAAAAAGACCTGCCTACCTGTGGTGTCGCAGGTAGGCAGGCGCCAAAATAAAATTTAAGATATATGGAAAAATTAACAAATAAAGAGGAAGAGATAATGCATATTTTATGGAAGCTTGAAAAGGCCTTTGTGAAAGAGGTAATGGCCGAAATAAAGAATAACAAACCGCATTACAACACGCTATCTACCATAATACGAAACTTAGAAGACAAGGGATACGTAAGCTATAACGCTTTTGGAAAAACACACCAATACTTTCCTGTAGTGAAGAAAGAGGATTACAGAAAGGGTTTTATGAATACCGCTATAAACAACTATTTTAATAACTCGTATAAAAATGTGGTATCGTTTTTTGCTAAAGAGGATAAAATAAGTGTAGACGACTTGAAGGAGATTATAGAAATAATTGAAAAGAAAAAATAACAATGGAATATTTACTAAAAGCAAGCGCTGTAATTGCTATATTTTACGTACTCTATTTTTTGTTTTTAAGAAACGAAACCTTTTTTAAAACGAATCGGTTTTTTTTACTTTCTGGCTTATTTTTGGCTGTAATTTTACCAATAATAGCAATACCTATCTATGTTGAATACACACCCGTTACAATAGAATATACACCAGTTGATGTTTCTGGTTTTACTACAGAACATAGTGCTTTACCAGAGCTGTTACCTGCGAAACAAAGAGATTCGGGGTTGGCCTTGATGGACTATATTTTACTATTTTATTTGGTAGGAGTGGCTGCTTTTTTAGTCAGGTTTATAATTCAACTAGTGTCTCTTGCTAAAATTATTGCAAAACATAAAAGTGAACGGAATGGTAAATACATCCATGTTATTAACGATGAAATTACACCGCCCTTTTCATTCTTTAATTGGATTGTATATAACCCAAAACAATTTAGTCCCTTAGAGCTGGAGCAGATTATCACCCACGAAAAAGTGCATGTTAATCAAAGGCACTCAATAGATATACTAGTGGCTCAACTAGCGTCAATTTTACTTTGGTTTAATCCGTTTATACATCTATACGCTAAAAGTTTAAAGCAAAACTTAGAGTTTCTTGCTGATAATAATGCATTAACCATATTAAAATCTAAAAAAGCCTATCAATACACATTGCTTAAAACCTGTGCTACAAATCATCAATTAGCCTTGAGCAATAATTTTTATAATTCATTCATCAAAAAACGAATCGTTATGTTACAAAAGTCAAAATCGAAGAAAATAAATCGTATTAAATACCTTTTAGTATTACCCGCTTTAGGATGGTTTTTAATGAGTTTTAATACTAAAGAGGTTTTTGTTGAAAAAGAAAACACGCAACCCGTAGCGAGTGATGCTATTTCTCAATTTGAAATTGAAAGTACTTTTACCGACGAGGATTTTATTACATTTAAAGACGAACTAGCTGAGAAAGGCTTTAATTTTGAGTTGAAATCTCTACAACGCAAACAAGATAACTTAGTATCATCCATATACTTTACTATTACAAAAAATGGTGCTGAAGGCAGTTATAGGAATGGTGGTGGAATGGCTAGTGAAACAGTTGTGATTCAATATTTTGAGAAAAAAAATAAATTTGTCATTAATACACAATCCTTTATTAATGCTCAAAAGGATTTGGGAAAAACTGTTCAAATACGCATTGATAAAACTACAACAATTGCAGATATCGAGGCCAAAAAGAAGTTACTTAAAGATAATTACAATATAGATTTAAAGTTTGAAGTTGTTGAAAAAGACGAAAACGATAAAATAGAAAGTTATTCTATAAAACTAGGAAAAGGCAAAATATCTAAAGGTATTACCACTAATATTGATAAACCTTTAGTATTCAATTACTATCCTAAAATGAATGAATTGACACATTATAGTATTAATAAAAACGGTGATCCTACATATGGTGGCACTTTTGTATTAGAATCTCGAAAATCTTATCTGATTTCAAATAATTACGATGATAAATCCTTAAAGTATGTTGTCAAAAGACTTAAAAAAAATGGCATTGAAATAACCTTTAAAGATGTAAAACGAAATGAAAATGATACAATAATAGGTATATCCATATCAGCAGTATCTAAAAACGGACGTAAATTAAATTACCAACAACATAATGGCACACCTATTACACCAATTGCGGTGTCTTATTTTGAAAATGGAAAGTTAAGTAGTACAGGACCTTCAACGTTTTCAAGAGAAAGTTTTAAAAGTGCTAACAAGAATAAAAAAAGCAAAAAAAAGCCAACTGATAAACAAAGAAAAACTTCAAATTCTAAACAAAAAAGCCCTTGGAAATTAGCAATTGGAAGACAAAGTAGCAATATTCAATATTCTAAATCTCTGAAAAACAAAAAAGTAACAGAGTACGCCTTAAATTCTTCCATATCATATTCTCCAAATGAAAAAAACACTAAAAATGCTTTTTCTAGATTAAATGATTTAGAACTGAATAATCAAAAAGAGTTTACCATCTCTGGTGTAGTAAAAGATATAAATGGTACGACTTTACCAAGAACAAATATTATTGTTAAGAATTCGAAAAAGGGCGCCATTTCAGATTTTGATGGGAAATATAAAATAAAAGTAAAAGAAAATGACGAGCTTGTATTTAGCTACATTGGGTTTAACGTTAAAGTTATCAAAGTACAAGCTGATCAACCCATCTTAAACGTGATACTTAATGAACAAGAAGTCAGTACATCTGAAAAACAAAAAAAAGATGCACTATCTAAAACAAGTATTACAACAATTGATCTTTATGATGGTAAAAAGCCCGTTTATTTAGTTAATGGTACAGCAATAAGTAAAGAGGAGTTTAATGAAGTTGACACAGAACAAATAAATAGTGTTACTATTATGAAAGAAAATGAAGCGCAATCTATTTTTGGTGATAAAGCAAAAGATGATGTTATTATAATTCAAAAAAAAGAAAATAGTGAAATAGACGAAGATATTATCATAATTGACATAGGCGAAAACAATAGTAACATCAAAATAAGAGATACAGGAAAAAATAAACCTTTAATTGTTATAGACGGTAAAGAACGAAAAAGAAGATTAAAAAATATAAACACAAATGATATCGAAAAAATAAATGTGCTAAAAGATAAAAGCGCCATTGATAAATACGGTGAAAAAGGAAAAAACGGAGTAATTGAGATTACAACCAAAAAGAAAAAATAAAACCACTAAACTCAAATATAAATTATTAAATCAAGGCACTCTATCATGAGTGTCTTTTTTATTAAATTTTCTAATCAAAAAAGACAATATCATCAAAAATCAATGATTTTTCAACAAAATACCCCTTGATCTCAAAAAAACACTCCTAAATCACCCTATAATTATATCAAATTAAAACAATAATACTATTTTTTTATTTCATTTATAAACCCAAATAAAGGTAGTCACATAATTACCGAAACCTATTTCTTTTTTTTACTTACAATTCACTATTCAAATTCATCGATTTTAAAGAAAACACTTGGCGAACACTAGGGCTAATTATATATTGAGAAAACATTGATAATTATTAACCTTTAAAACCAAAACAAATGATAACACTTGCCAAATTTTTAGTTGATGTAATACTACAAATTATATCAAATATTTAAAATCAAAAAAGTGTAAAACTTAGTCTAGAATAAGTTTTACTATTTTTGTTGTAAATTGCAGAAATGTGAAAAAACAAGTTTTTAAATTTTTGGCGGAGGTTAATAAATTATTTCTTCCAAGCTATTCTAAAAAAAAATTAGATCTAAACAAGGCCAGTAAACTTCAATTAGCAATAATTGGTTGGCGTTGGTATGTAACAAAAAATGTTTTATAATAAATTAAATTAGCAATTGAAAAGATTAAGCAAAAACGAAAAAATAGCCTTAGAACTAGCCGCTAAAGGCTTAAAAAATAGGGAGATAGCAAAAATAATGACCGACCGAAACGGTAATCCATTAAGCGAAAAAACAGTTTCTACATATATTCGTAGAGTACGCTCTAAATTGGAGGTATCACTTGATAAAAACACTTATTTTTTAGTTAAAGCAGCAATAATGAAAGAAATTATTGAAGAGCCCACACTAGATGGTATTGATTAATACTAGTTTCTTTCTTATAATACTTTTTTATACACTAGTAATTGATTGACGCGAATTATGTATTTCATTTACTAATTGACTTCGTTTTAGAAGTTTCCATACTTAAAAAAGTACATAATCATCAACTTCTACAGTGAAAAATAAAACACTTTTACTTATAATCTAAAGTGGTAAGAACACTTAAAAAAAAATTTAAGATATAGGATTTTATATTCTTGCAAACTGGAGCAGGCTTAATAAAAAACACTTATTTATATTTTTATTTTGAAATTTGTAAATACAAGATTACATATCCTCACTAAGCTTCGTTTTAAAAATTAAAAATCCCAATTTATAAATTAAAGAAAGTTTAATTTTAACGCTGGGATTTTAGTTTTATTAGTGATCTCGATATTACAAAGTTTTTTTTATTGAAAATATAAATGCAATTATTTCGGATCAATTTGAATAAACAGTTGATTCATTTAACAATTTTAATCAAAATTATTAATGCACTAATTATAAATACTGTAGTGACTAAAATCGAAAGACACAAGATCTAAAAAAAAAGAGCCCGCAATAATTGCAAGCTCTTTTAACACTCAGGGGTTGGGGGACATTATAAAGAGACAGTCGCTGTAATAGCAACTTGCTCTGATCCATTCTTAGTATTAGTTGTTAGGGTAATAGGCTGTTTTATTCTGCCTTCTTTGCTACGTGAGTTAAATGATACTGTAAACTCGCTGCTTGAACCTGGCGCTATCGGACCCGTTTGCCAATCATTAGGTACTGTACATCCACATTTGGCTTTAATATCTGAAATAATTAAAGGGGCAACACCTGTATTTGTAAAATAAAAGGTCGTATGTCTTTCTTCTCCTTGTTTCATAGGACCAAAATCGTGCTCTGTTTTATCAAATTTAATTGCAGGATATGCTGTTTCCAGAACAGGTTCTGACATTGTATTTTCTTTTACATCGTTTTTACAAGAAGTAGTTAGCACACTTAAAGTAACTACTAATATTAAATACACTTTTTTCACTTTTTTACATTTTTAATTTGATACTACTATAAATTCTGATCTTCTATTCAATTGATGTTGCGCTTTAGAGCATTTTACTCCATTACTACAACCGTTTTGTAATTCTGTTTCTCCAAAACCTTGACCAGATATTCTAGACCTATTTATACCACCCTTTTTGATGATATAATCTGCGGTAGATTTTGCTCGCCTATCAGAAAGGTTAAAGTTATACTTATCACTACCTCTAGAATCTGTATGCGAACGCACTTCTACTTTTACTGTAGGGTATTGCGCCATATAATCGATTACTTTTTGTAGTTCAATCTCCGCATCTGAGCGAATATAAGATTTATCCAAATCAAAGTAAATAGGATTTAAATTAAGCAATTTAGCTAAATCTGTACCTAGAGCTACAATAGGTTCTGGTTCTGGAATAGGTGTTAAAGGAATGTCTACTTCTATTACCTCGTTGTTAGTTTTAGTAGCCATAACCATTTTAGGTTTAGCTTTCTCAAATTTCTCTTTTGAAGCTTCTATACTATAAACTGTTGAACAATCTATTGTACTAAAATCAAACACACCGTTATTAGAACTAACTAGGGTATTTATTATAGCTCCGTTTTTATCAAAAAGCACAACTGTAGCACCCTCAATACCCTTATTAGTATCAACGTTTAATACAGCTCCTTTAAGTAGTTGATTACAATCAAAAACTAATGGTTTTAGTTCTGTAAAAGAATAAATGTCATCATTTCCTTTTCCTCCTGGTCTATTAGATGTGAAAAATCCAGTACTTGTATTTGTATCTATAATTAAACCAAAATCATCTTCTGGACTGTTAACAGGACGACCAACATTTTCAATAGAATTTTTGAAATTGTCATCATCAATTTCAGTCACAAAAATATCTAACCCACCAAGACCTAAATGACTATCACTTGCAAAATATAATCTTCCATCTGCACTTATATACGGAAAGGTATCTCTACCTTCAGTATTAATAGAATCACCTAAATTGATTGGATTAGTAAATCCGTCCTCGGTAATTTCAACATAATAAATATCTGAATACCCAAAGCCTCCAGGCATATCAGATGCAAAATAGAGTCTTGATTCGTCTGCATTTAAAGATGGATGTGCTACAGAATACTCATTGCTATTAAAAGGAAGTTCTTCTACCATCCAATCTTCATTGTCCTGACGTGTCCCTCTATACAATTTAAGTCTGTTTGTTCCTGTGCTATCTACCTCAAAATTATTATTGGTATAATTATTACGTGTAAAATATACAGTATTCCCATCCATAGAAAAAACAGCGGTAGACTCGTGATAACGTGTGTTAAATTTAGCGTTTACTTTCTTTACCCTATTTGCTTTTCTCTCATTTACCGGAACTTCATATAATTCAAATAGCGGATTATTATCCCACGTATGAATATTGTTATTAAATCGTCGTCGCTGTTTATTAGAAGCAAATACTATCTTATCTCCATAATATGCCGTGGAAAATTCTGATAGCGGAGTGTTGAAATCCTCATTGACTATTGTGTAACGTTCCGAGTTTTGTTCAATTTTTTTAAGATAAGCAATGTCATTAGACTTTTTTTTATTCAAACTTTCCCAAACTGAATATACCTCGTTAGAACGCTTATAATCACCGCTAGATTTTAAAGAAACTGCATATTTATAAAGAAAATCTGGTTTTTTATTTTCAGCAATACCAAACCATTTTTCAAAATAAATTGCAGCTTTTTTATATTGTGCAGTATTGTAATAAGAATCTGCTAATTTCGCATAAATAGTATCACTCACCTTTTCATCTTGTGCCAAAACATAGGCCTCTTGCGCTTTTTGAAATGCATACTCGTTATAGTATTTTTCAGCGCGATTTATTTTATTTGATTGCGCTTTCGCGAAAGCGGACACCATCAAAAGCACTGTTAGTATATAAAACTGTCTAGTCATCATATTAAATTTTATCTTTTTTTAGAAGAAACGTGGGGATAGGAGTTTGTTTTTTCGGTTAAATAATTCAAATCTTAACAGAAACTCAAATGAACCATTATTATACTGTTGAAGCTCTGTGGTTTCCACATCATATGCAAAACCTAGCATCAACTGATCATTAATCTGAAAGCCAGCAAGTGCGCTAAAAGCTGCACTCCATCTATAAGCTGCTCCTAGAGTTAAGCGCTCTCTGAAAATAAAATTTGCCGAAACATCTGCTTGAAGTGGTGCACCATCTACTACTTTAACTAGTGCTGCTGGCTTAAATTTCCAATCATAATGAATATCAAAAACATACCCTGCAATAGCATAATAATTGATACGCTCTCTTGCCAAACCTGAATTTGAAAAACTATCTCCAGAAAGTTTATAGTGTTCTGTTTCTAATAAATTAGGTGCACTTACACCTACATAGAATTTAGTGTCGTAGTAATAAACACCTACACCTACTTGAGGCGAAAATCTGTTATTGATATCTATTTGTGCGTTAACATCTGTATCGTCAAAAGCACCTTGAAGTAATCTATTTGTATCAACATCTAGTAACTGCGCACCTCCTTTAATTCCGAAAGCTAATTTTCCCTCATAGGAAACAGGAATTGCGTAGCTATAGGCAATATCAATATAGGTTTCTTTAGAAATAAAGATTTCATCTTGAATAATATTCACACCAAGACCTGAACGTTCGGAAATAGGAGAACTAAAAGAAACAGTTGCTGTCTTAGGAGCACCTTCTAATCCAACCCATTGGGTACGATATAATCCAGTAAAGCTAAATGCATCTCTCGTACCAGCATAAGCAGGATTAATAGTCATTGTATTATACATATACTGTGTATACTGGGCATCTTGCTGTGCTTTTGCTATAAACGAGAGGCATAACAATAAGACAACAATTATTTTATTACTTAAATTTTTCATCACTTTGATTCGGGATTATCTAAATTTTTAATTTCTTAATTCTTGATGTATAATGGTCCAGCTTTTTGGATAGTCTCGCCTTCATCGTTGACAAAATTTAAGACATAGTAATATGATCCTGTAGGTAACTTCTCTTCTTGAGTTACTGTCACCCTTCCACTAGAGAGACCTCTAAAGAATACATTATTACTACCGTAACCTGAAGCTCTGAAGACTTCTACACCCCATCTATTAAATATCAGTACTGTATTATTAGGATATCTTTCTAGTCCTTCAATTAAGAATACATCATTTTTACCGTCATTATCAGGAGTTAATATGTCATAAATAACAAGCTCTTCGCATCCTTCATCTCCAACAAATGCATCGTTATCATCACAATCTTCCGATGTTGGAACACCATCACAATCGGCATCGTTTACATTTGAGTTGCTATTGGTAGCATCGTTAGGTGCACAGTCTTCTGCATCTGGCGTACCGTCGCAATCTGCATCGTTAACATTACTGTTAGTATTTGAAGCATCGTTATCATCACAATCTTCCAATGTTGGAACACCATCACAATCGGCGTCGTTTACGTTTGAGTTGCTATTGGTAGCGTCGTTAGGTGCACAGTCTTCTGCGTCTGGTGTACCGTCACAATCCATATCGTTTACGTTGCTGTTCGTATTGGTAGCATCGTTATCATCACAATCTTCCGAA
>NZ_JBLFEN010000010.1:0-80905 GCF_047345485.1 Hyunsoonleella sp. 2307UL5-6
CTACCTGATTTTCGGTCAATTTTGCCACATAATCCCAAATCTCAATCGGCTCATCAATTTCAATTTCGGTAATGTCCGTCATTCCATTACCAATGCTGTTTTTAAATTCTATTTCTGTTAATTCTTGCGTCATTTTGGACATTATGCACAACTTTATAATATACTAACTTTTATTAACCATATCCAGCATACAAGTCAAGATATACGGACTTTTCACTTGTTAAACTCTTGTAAATCTAATTAAACTTTCATAAAAAATGATAAGTATGTCTAGTAGTTTTTAATGTATTTAGCCACCAAAAAGCTTTCTGTCTTCGGTTAGATATCATCAAAAATTTAGATATTCCACATCAAAATCACCGCCCAAAAGAGATCTTATAACCTCTGGATCACCATTAGTATAAAATTCATTTTTAGCGGGTATTAAGCTTGTGTTTAGTAAACTATTCTCGTTAAGAATAGCTTGAGTTTGTCGCGCTACAGCTGCACCAGAGTCAATGATTCTTACGTGATTAGGAAGTAATTCTGAGAGTATAGGGGTTAAATATGGGTAATGCGTGCATCCTAAAACTAAATAATCAATATTGGCCTTAATCATAGGCTCTAAATAAACGGTTAAAAGCGATTTCATGGTTTCCGAATGTAATTTTCCACGTTCAATAAGTTCCACAATGCCTTTGCCTTCACGTTCAATAACGTTTATATGTTGTGCAAACTCACCCGAAGTTTTAGAAAATAACGCACTACTTAATGTGCCTTTAGTAGCTAAAATACCAACCGCATTGGTTTTTGTGTGTAGCGCTGCAGGTTTAATAGCGGGCTCAATACCTATAAAGGGTACGTTATAGTGTTGTCGTAAATAATTAATGGCGTTAGTTGTTGCTGTATTACAAGCTACAACAATAAGCTTACAGCCTTTTTTAAGTAAGAGTTCGGTGTTTTTTATACTTAATGCTGTAATGGTCTCTTTACCCTTTGGGCCATAAGGCGCGTTTACACTATCTGAAAGATATATGGTATGTTCATGAGGTAATAATTGGTGGATTTCCTTCCAAATAGAAGTGCCACCAACACCAGAATCGAAAATACCAATAGGATTAGAACTCATAGGTAACAAAAATAAAAAAGCTACTTCGTTAAAAGCAGCTTTAAGTAAGTTATTTATGTGGGTAGATTAAATCCCTAAAGATTTTTTTACATCATCTAGTAAGTTTTTGCCATCTGCCATGATAGTAACACCTTGAGAGGAGTCTAATACATATTCATAACCTTGTGCTCTTGCTACTTCTAAAATTTTAGCTTTAGCTTTCTCTGTAATAGGCTTTAATAAATCAAACTCTTTTTTCTGTAAATCTTGTTGTGCTTTTTGCTGGTATTCACGGATACTTTGCTCCATAGTTTGCACCTCTTTTGCACGTGTAGTGTTTTCTTCCTTAGTTTTTGTTGCAGCTTCTTTATCATAAAGCTCCACTTTCTTTTGGAATTCTGCTCCTAAACTTTGTAACTCTGTTTGATACGTTTTAGAAAGTGTTTCTAATTGTGTTTTGGCTTGTGCCATTTCTGGCATAGCTTGAATTAGTTCTTGGGTGTTTATATGTGCAATTTTGCTTTGCGCCCCAACAAAACTAACCATACCTATACATAAAGCAGTTGCGAATAAAATTGATTTTAAATGTTTCATTTTCAAAATAGTATTAATGTGTTATAATTTTAGTTTATTTATTATTGTTTATGCTGTCTCTTTGTTTTTGTTTTGCCTCAAGTGCTTTTTTTCTATCTTCTATAATTTTCTTTTTCTTTGCTTCAAGAGCCTTTTTACGAGCTTCTCTTTCGGCTAACTTCTTTTTTCTGTTTTCTTCTATTAGTTCTTCTCTCGTTTTAGCCGTGGTATCTGTTGCTGTATTAGTAGTGCTGTCTGTTTTTGTAGCTTCATTATCTGTATTCGAGGCTGTTGCTTTATTTCTAGCATCTATTTTAGCTTGTTTTGCTTTTTCACGATCTTCTAATATTTTTTGGCGTCTTGCATCAGCTTCTTTTTTCTTAGCTTCTCTTGCCGCTAGTATTTCTTGTCTGCGTTTTTCAACTGCACTTTCTCTAGCAGCTTTTTTCTCTTCTAGAGCTGCTTCTCTAGCTTCTTGTTCTTCATTAATTTCTGGTACTGCTTCTTCTGCTTCAGCAGCTTTTCGTTCTGCCTTATTTTGCGTTTGTCTTCGTTTTGAAGATCTTGTTATAGCTCTTAAAACTTGTTCACTTATATCAAAACGTTCTGCCGAATATAACATTACTACATCTGCCGACTTATCAAAAATAAAATCATATTTCCTACTAGATGCCATATCTTGAACTGCAGCAAAAATTTGATCTTGTATAGGTTGCATTAATCGTTTTTGTTGAATAATTAAATCACCATTAGGGCCAAATCGTTTTTGTTGATAATCTAAAATTTCCTTTTCTTCAAAGGTGATATCTTCTTCACGTTCTTCAATAAGCTCGTTTGTTAATAGTACCTTCTCGTTACTTAAATCTTTACGTTTTTGAGAAATTTCAGAAAGTTTACCTTGAATTTCATTTTTCCATTTTTGAGCCTTGGTGTCTAATTGAGACATAGCTTCTTGGTATTCAGGAACGTTTTCTAAAATATACTCCGTATCTATATACGCTATACGTACACCGCGTTGTGCATTAACAGAAACGCTTAGCATAACAACTAATATCAATAAAAAAAGAACGTTTTTTTGCATCTGTGTAATAGTTTAATTTATAGTTTTATAAATTCTAAAAACGACAGATGATTTATGTTTTCCTGTCACTCCTTTGAATTGTATCTCCAAAATTAACGAAATTTAATCTTAAAAATTTTAATTCTCATTCAAATCATCAAAAGGTTATTAGAAAATATCGTGCCAAAGTATAATTTACATTAGAATTGTTGTCCGATTATAAAGTGTGTTTCCCAAGCACCACTTGATCCTGGTTGCCCTGGTATGTCATCAAAACGATGGCCAAAGTCTATACCAAGTAGTCCAAATGCTGGCATAAATATTCTTACACCTAAACCTGCAGAGCGTTTAATTTCAAACGGATTAAAGTCTCTAAAGTTATTATATGAGTTTCCGCCTTCTAAAAATCCTAAGGCATAAATTTTTGCAGAAGCTTTCAATGTTACGGGATATCTTAACTCTAAAGAGAATTTATTATAAATACTTCCACCATCTTGTGTAGATAAGGATTGGTTAGGGTATCCTCTTAACTGTACTATCTGTCTACCATCTAGCGCAAAATTTCCTAAACCATCACCACCTACAAAAAAGCGTTCAAAAGGAATAACACCTCTGTCGTTATTGTACGCACCTAATAAACCAAATTCTACACTTGGTCTTAATACAAAGTTTTTGGTTAATTCTGTATACCAATCTGCTTTAAAGTTGATTTTGTAAAATTCTAACCAATCAAAACGTTCTTGGTCTATTTCACTTATTCTTGCAGAAGCTTCGTTTCCTGCAGCAGTTTCTTGAGCTGTTGGATTTTGGTTTGTTCTTAAATTATTAATTATTTGTCGGTTTTCATTTTGTTCGTCTAGTAATGCTGAATAATCTACACCATCAAATAGAGACCAAGGCGGTGAAAACTTAGCTGTAACAGAAAAATTAGATCCTCCTGTTGGGAAAATAGGATCTATACGTGTGTTGTTTCTGGTTAATCCAAAAGTATATGATAAGTTTTTTGAACTACCATCACCAAAGCTAAACAACTGTGTATTAAAGTTATTTAAGTCATATACTTGATAACTTAAAGCTTGAGACAAGGTGAAAAAGTTATCAGGTACTGTTAGTCTTTTAGCTAAACCTAGCGTTATCCCTGTAATATTAAAACTTCTACTTCTGTCAGGCCTTCTGTTTCTCACGTTAGGATCAAATGCATTAAACTGAAATTGTTTAGTATGCGATAATGATACAGAAAATTGTACAGGACGTTTACCGCCTAACCAAGGTTCGGAAAATGAAAAACTATAGGTTTGGAAGAATTGACTAGCTTGTAAACGTAGTGCTAGTTTTTGACCATCTCCCATTGGAACTGGCCTATACGCTTTTTTATTAAAAATATCCTTAATTGAGAAGTTATTGAAAGATAACCCAAGTGTACCTATAAAGCCACCACCACCGTAACCACCTTGTAATTCAATTTGACTAGATCCTGTTTCTTTAACAGAAAATTCCATGTCAATGGTTCCTTCATTAGGATTAGGGTTTTTAAAATCAGGTGCAATTTCTTGGGCATCAAAAAAGCCCAATTGCCCTAGTTCTCGAACTGTTCTAACTACATCAGCTTTACTGTACAATTGTCCAGGTCTTGTTCTTAACTCACGGTAAACAACATGGTCATTTGTTCTGTCGTTTCCAATAACCGAAACATTATTAAAATAGGCTGGTTTTCCTTCAGAAATTCTAATTTCTAAATCTATAACATTGTTTTCAGCACTAACCTCAACAGGACTTATTGATGAAAATAAATATCCATTGTTTTGATATAAGTTTGCAATATCATCACCATCAGGCTTACTATTGTCCTGTATGCGTTTTTGTAACATAACGCCGTTGTAGGTTTCGCCTTCTTTAATTCTTATATATCTGTCTAATTGCTCGTCTGAGTAAACAGTATTTCCTATAAAATTAATTTTGCCAAATTTATAAAGATCACCTTCTTCTACTTTAATATGTAACGATATGGTTTTATCATCATTTACACTTATACTGTCTGAAAGTATACGTGCATCACGGTACCCGTTTTCGGCATATTTGTCTACAACACTAGCTAAATCTGCTTGATATGCTGAATCTATAAATTTAGAACGTTTTAAAATCCGTAGGCGGTTAATTTTTTTAGTGCTTTTCATAGCTTTTCTAAGCACTTTTTCTTTTAAAGCAGAATCTCCTTCAAATATAATATCTCTAATTTTTACCTTTTCGCCTTTATCAATGGCCACTACCATATTTACCCTTGCTTTTTGTATGGTGTCTTTTATTTCAATAGTATTTATGTTAACTTTTGCATTATAAAAACCATCTTTTCTGTATTTTTTCTCTAGGAAGTTTTTTGTAGTGGTTATTAGGTTTTCTGTAACTTTTACTCCTTTTTTAAGTTTGTTGTCTTTTATAATACCTTCAACCTTACCTTTTTTTACACCAGTAACTTTCACGTCAATTAGCTGTGGTAAATCAGACAACTTAATTTCTAAAAAAGCCGTATTTCCTTCTACATTTTTAAGGTATATTTCTATATCGCTAAAAAGTTTAGATCCCCATAGTTTTTTTATGGCATTTGCAATAGTTTCTCCGGGTATTTTAATTTGTTTTCCCTTTTTTAAACCAGAGTATGCTACAATAGTTTGCTCATTAAAGCTGGTGTCTCCAGTGGCTGTAACACCACCTATAGTATAGGTTTTGCCATTCTCAAATTCTATATCCTGTGCTTGTAGAGTAAAGCTAAGTGCAATAAAACATATTGCAAGGTATTGTTTTAGGTAAGTTTTCAAAAGAAATGTATTAGCTAAGTTGTTCACTTGTTTTCCCAAATCGTCGTTCTCTTTTTTGATATTCTATAATAGCTTTATACAAGTCTTGTTTTGTAAAATCTGGCCAAAGGGTATCTGTAAAATACAACTCTGCGTAAGCTATTTGCCAAAGCAAAAAATTACTAATACGTTGTTCTCCACTTGTTCTAATAAGCAAGTCTACGTCTGGTAAATTTTGCGTGTAAAGATGCTTATTTATAATGGATTCATCAATAGCTTCGGGCGAAATTATGTTATTTTTAACTTTATTACTAATTTCTTTAACAGTGTTTATTAATTCCTCTCTAGAGCCATAACTTAATGCTAAAGTTAAGGTCATCCTTGAATTATCCTTAGTATTGTCCATAACTTCAGATAGTTCTTTATGAACCTTTGTTGGTAGTAGGTTTAAGTTACCAATAGCTGTTAATTTTATGTTGTTATCTTGAAGTGTTTTTATCTCTTTTTTTAATGATGAAATTAACAATTTCATCAATGTTTTTACTTCTAGTTTTGGGCGTTTCCAATTCTCTGTAGAAAATGCATATAGTGTTAAATTTTGTATACCTAATTCTGCTGAGGTTTCAACAACATGTCTTACCGATTTTGTACCATTTTCATGTCCAAAAGCGCGCAACATGCCTTTTTGTTTTGCCCAACGCCCATTGCCATCCATAATTATAGCAATGTGTTTAGGTAAAGCTTCAAGTAATATATCGTTCTTTAAATCCATTAGTTAATACAATAGCAAGGGTTTTCTCCAAAGGTATAGGTAAGGGTAATGCCCGAAAATACATACCAGTCGTTATTATTTATGTTTCCAAAACGGAACTGTTGTCTAAAATCTGCATCAGGGATACTACCATCAATTTCATCAGAAAAAGTATAGCGCGCACCAACTTCTAAACCTATAATAAATTTATCAATTAAGCGTGCTTTAAAGCCTAAAACCATGGGTATACCATACGCCCAACTTTCACTATTTTCAGAAGTTAGAGTACCGTTACTAAAAAAGTTATTATCGTGCCTTGCTATGCTTATACCAGTATATAAGTAGGGAGTTGCAACGGGTTTTCCACTATGTAAGTTAAAATCTAAAAAGGTAAATTCCATACCTGCCGAAATTTCAAAAATACTATTATTAAAACTAAAACCGCGTTGTTGTCGCCTAGGGTCGTCAGAATTTAAATCAATGCCTTCAAGTTCAGAAAAAATCATAGAAACCCTGTAGGAATGTCTAGAACTTCTATTCCACTTATAAATTGCGCCAAAAGCCGCTTGGTTTGGAGAAATATAATCAGTAGCGCCAACATCTCCAATAAAGTTACTGCCTCCCACAAATACACCAATTTCATTGATTTGAGAGAAGCTGAGTTGTAGCGTTAACAAGCTAATTATTAATACGTTTACGTGCCGCATAGCTATTTAAAGTTTGCAAATATAATAAATAAGACGAGCCTATTACAATTTGATTGAAATAGTATAGGTGTAAAACAGATTTTATGTGCAATTATTGTTTATTAATACATTTAGGGTGCCTACCTACCCACGGTATCGCTGGTAAGTGAATCCCCAAGTTGTGGACTATCCACTGTAACACCTAGCACATTACTATCTGCTAGTAATACTACTTAAATCTAATTACGATTGTCTTCACCCCAAAGCATTTTTTTACGAAGGGTTTTTAAAAAGCTTTCATCTAATAAGTCAATCATTTTAATTTTAAAGTCCGCTTTTCTTATAGTTATAATTGTACCGTTATCTAATGTTGCTATTCTAGAGTCTAAAGACACTAAATGTTGCTCCTCACGACCACTAACTCTTAATTGAATTTCGGTAGAATCTGGTATAATTAAAGGCCTTGCGCTTAAATTATGTGGCGCAATAGGTGTTAAAACAAAACTATTTGCACCAGGGGTAATCACTGGGCCGCCACAACTTAAAGAGTAACCTGTAGAGCCTGTTGGTGTGGATACAATTAAACCATCACTCCAGTATGATGTTAAATATTGCCCGTCTAAAAGTGTTTCTACAGTAATCATAGAAGTCGTGTTTTTTCTACTTACTGCTATTTCATTTAATGCAAAATTTAACTCTAAGATATCACTATTTTCAGGTGCTGTTTCTACACTAAGCAAACTGCGTTCAGAAATTTTATACTTACCATCTATAATGTTTTGTACCGCTTTCTCAATATCTTCAACTTGTATGGTTGCTAAAAAACCTAGTCTTCCTGTATTTATCCCAACTATAGGTATATCTAACTCCATTACAAAAGTTATGGCTCTTAAAATAGTGCCGTCTCCACCAATGCTTACCAGTAAATCAAACGATTCGTCTAGTGTTTCAAAGGTTTCAAATGTGCTGTAAAATTTACGTTTTGTAGAAACAGATTTTATAAGTTCAGAAAATTCAGCTTCTATAAAAATATCTACATCTTTTTTTGATACATAGTTTAAAAGTGTATCTACAGATGTAAGTGTGTACTTATTATTAAAACGTCCAAAAACGGCTAACTTCATAATTACATGTTTAAATATTTATTCAAATAATCTGAACGCTCTTTTAAGCTTTGTGTAAAACTATCTTCTTCGTGTCCTGAGGCTATATTGTAACTATAGCGTCTAAAGGTTTGTATAACATCATTTAAACTGGTATTACTTATTTTTAAAGTAACCTGTACAATATCGTTTTGCATTTTAGAGATAAATGCGCCTAAGAGTTTTCCATTGTTAGATTCTACAATCTGACTTATTTCACTAAACGAATAATCATTAATACCTTTTTCAACCACTAAAACACCACCAGCTTCATAAAAAAATGGAGATTCATTAAATAAGCCAATAACATCATTAAGTTCATAATACCCAATATAATTTCCTTTTTCATTTAATACAGGCATAATATTGGCTGAGTTTTTAGCGAAAGCTTCTAAAACATCTAGCCACATTGTACTTTCTTTAACATAAAAATCCTCTAAACTATATAAATAATCACTTATCAATTTTTCACTATCAAAACAATGTACATCAGTCTCAAAAAAAGTGCCTGCAAAAACATCATTAGTGTCTTTAATAGGAATATGCGAATATGTAAGTTGGTTGAAGAGTTCTTGAAGTTCTCCTATTTTACTCCCACTACTTAAGGGTTTTATGTCGTTTATTAAAAATTCTTGAAGTCTCATGAATAAGGTTTAATACAATGCAAATTAATCAAAAAAAAGCTACTTAAGCCTGTTCTAGTTTGTATTTTTGTGCTTTAAAACATAATTAATGGCAAAGTTAAGTGTAAATATTAATAAGATTGCAACATTACGAAACTCTCGTGGTGGCGATGTGCCAAATGTAGTACAATTTGCAAAAGATGTACAGCGTTTTGGTGCAGAAGGTATTACAATACATCCACGACCAGATGAGCGACATATTCGTTATCAAGATGCGCGAGATTTAAAACCAGAAGTTTATACAGAATATAATATTGAAGGAAACCCAATTCAATCATTTATGGATTTGGTATTAGAAGTGAAACCAACGCAAGTTACTCTTGTACCTGACGCAGAGGATGCTATAACAAGTAATGCAGGTTGGGACACTGTTAAGCATAAAGATTTTTTAGTTGATGTGATTACAGAGTTTAAAAATAATGGGATAAGAACATCTATTTTTGTAGATCCTGTTTTACAGCAAATTGAAGGTGCGAAAGCTACAGGTACAGACAGAATAGAGTTATACACTGAGGGTTTTGCGCACCAATACGGTTTAGGTAATAAAAATAGTATAAAAGCATATACAGAAAGTGCAGTTTTAGCAAATTCATTAGATTTGGGTATTAATGCAGGACACGATTTATCACTAGAAAATATTAAGTTTTTTAAAGAAAACATCCCTGGGCTTTTAGAGGTTTCAATAGGGCATGCTTTAGTTGCTGAAAGTTTGTATTTAGGTGTGGAAAATGTAGTGCAAATGTATTTGCAAAAATTAAAATAAATTTAGCGTATTCGTGATAGAGAAACATATTTTACATTCAAATATATTAGGTGCAGGAAAACCATTTGTAATTCTACATGGGTTTTTAGGTATGAGTGATAATTGGAAAACTCACGGGAAAAATTTTGCCGAATTAGGATATGAAGTGCATTTGGTAGACCAACGTAATCACGGACATAGCTTTCATGATACAGCTTTTAATTATGAGGTGCTAGCAGAAGATTTAAAAAATTATTGTGAAGCTAAACAGCTTGAAGATATTATTCTTTTAGGCCATTCTATGGGTGGCAAAACCGCCATGTTATTTGTAACAGAATACCCAGAATTTGTATCAAAGTTAATAGTAGCCGACATTTCTCCAAGATTTTATCCTGTACATCATGATAGTATATTAAACGGATTAGCTGCGTTAGATTTTAATGAATTAAAAAGTAGGGGAGCAGCTGATAAGGCTTTGAGTAGCTATGTTTCAGAGGCTGGTGTTCGACAATTTTTATTAAAAAACTTGTATTGGGTAGAAAAAGGAAAACTTGGGTTGCGTATCAATTTAAAGGTGTTACAACATGAAGTTGCAGAAGTTGGAGAGGCTCTACCAAGCTATGCCAGATTTAAAAAAGAAACCCTGTTTGTGCGCGGAGACCGCTCAGAGTATATAGGAGCTGAGGATGAACGTATTATAAAAAATCATTTTTCAAATGTTGAAATTGCAACAATTTCAAATGCTGGCCACTGGTTACACGCTGAGAATCCTAAAGACTTTTTTGAAGCTGTATTAAATTTTGTAAATTCATAATCAAAATTAAAAACTATGAAGTTAATTTTAAAATTATTACTGAATGCCATAGCTGTTTTTATATTAGCACACTTACTCTCTGGTATAAATGTAGAGGGTTATGTTGGCGCTATAATAGTTGCTATTGTACTTTCTATCTTAAACTTACTTGTAAAACCTATTTTGGTAATTTTTACATTACCAGCTACAATAGTAACACTAGGGCTTTTTCTGTTGGTTATTAATGCCGTAATTATACTTATAGCAGATAAACTTATAGATGGTTTTTCAGTAGCTAATTTTTGGTGGGCACTTATTTTTGGTGTGTTACTGTCCATACTTCAATCTATACTACATTCGCTTTTAAAAGAAGATAAAAAATAGCTTAAAATCAGGCAATTAAAACTTTGTTGGGATGCAAAAAATATTATATTTTTGCATCCCAATTTTAATTAAGAAGCATAGGGGATTTAAACCCTATTATTAAACGCCTTAAAGGCTCATATTATTACTATGAATATTACAAGAGAAAACGTAGATGCATTAAATGCGGTAGTAAAAGTAGATATCGCTAAAGAAGATTATAGCGATAAAGTTGAAAAAATCTTAACAGACTACCGTAAAACAGCTAACATACCAGGATTTAGAAAAGGGCACGTGCCAATGGGAATGGTGAAAAAGCAATATGGTAAAGCAGTATTGGTAGATGAGGTAAACAAGTTGTTGCAAGATGCGTTAAATAAATATCTTACTGAAGAAAAACTAGACGTTTTAGGGCAACCATTACCAAAACCTCAAGATGATATAAATTGGGATGAAGATGGTTTTTCTTTTGAATTTGAATTGGGCTTAGCACCAGAATTTGATGTGAATTTAAAAGGAAAAAAATCAATTACGCATTATAATATTGTTGCTGATGATAAAATGATTGATGAGCAAATAGAGCGTATCCAAAAGCAATATGGTAAATTAGTACCACAAGATATTGTTGAAAAAGATAGTGAGATTACAGGTGCTTATAAAAACGAAGAAAGCGACATTGATAATACTGTAACGCTTACTTTAGATAAGTTTAAAGGTAAGGCAACAGCTAAGCAATTTGTTGGCGCAAAGGTTGGTGATGTTATTGTGCTACAAACAAAAGGATTGTTTGAAGATGATCATGATTTAATGCATGCATTAAAAATAGAGCATGGTGATGCTCATGGTTTAGACATTGAAGTAACATTTACAATCTCTGGAATTAACAAAAGAGAATTAGCAGATTTAGATCAAGAATTATTTGACAAGTTATTTCCAAATAAAGATGTAACATCTGTAACAGAATTAAAAACTAAAATAAAAGACGATGCTGAGAAGCAGTTCAAGCAACAATCTGACCAAAAGTTATTAAATGATGTTACTGAATATTTAGTAGAAAACACAAAATTTGATTTACCTGCGGAATTTTTAACAAAATGGATGCAAACTGCTGGTGAAAAAGAAATGGATGAAGCACAGGCAAAGGAAGAATATGAGAAATCTGAGAAGAGTCTAAGATATCAGTTGATAGAAGGTAAATTGATACAGGATAATAATGTTGAAGTCACTGTTGAAGATATAAAAGGACATGCCAAAGAAATGATTAAAGCACAAATGGCTCAATTTGGACAGATGAATCCAACAGATGAAGAGCTTGAGGGTGTTGCTGCAAGAGTGCTTGGAAATCAAGAAGAAGCTCGTAGAATTTCTGAACAATTAATAAGTCAAAAATTAATTGGAGTCTATAAAGAAAAAGCAAACTTAAAAGTAAAAGAATTGAGTTACGAAAAGTTTGTTAAAGAAGTTTACGGCGACAAATAATCAAATAATAATTCATTATATTTATGCGCTTGAATTATTTATAATTCAAGCGCATTTTATTTAAAAATATCTTACAATTAAAACGATAAGCCCTACTATGGATTACGCTAAAGAATTCGAAAAATTCGCAACAAAAGATCAAGGTATTAGTAGCACATATTACAATAAAATTATTAGTAGTATGTACCCTACCAATCTTACTCCAAATATTATAGAAGAGCGTCAAATGAATATTGCAATTTTTGATGTGTTCTCACGTTTAATGATGGATCGTATCATATTTCTTGGCACAGGAATTAACGATCAAGTAGCAAATATTATTCAAGCACAACTGCTGTTTTTAGAAAGTGTTGATGCTTCAAAAGATATACAAATTTACATCAACTCTCCTGGAGGTAGTGTTTATGCAGGTTTAGGTATTTATGATACGATGCAATTTATTAAACCAGATGTAGCTACTATTTGTACAGGAATGGCAGCTTCTATGGGAGCAGTATTATTATGTGCAGGCGAAAAAGGTAAGCGAAGCGGATTAACACATTCAAGAGTTATGATTCACCAACCAATGGGTGGTGCGCAAGGTCAAGCTAGTGATATTGAGATTACTGCAAAAGAAATTTTAACCCTTAAGGAAGAACTTTATCAAATAATTAGTAAGCATTCGGGGCAAGATTACGACAAAGTATATGAAGATAGTGATAGAGACTATTGGATGAAAGCCGACAAAGCTAAGGAATACGGCATGATAGACGAGATATTAGCAAGGAATTAAATAAAATCGTACTTTTACCAGTCCTAACGGTTGTAAAAATTAAAATTTATAGCTCTCAAATTTAATTGATTAATGGCAAAAGAAGAATTAGAATGTTCGTTTTGTGGTCGAAAAAAGCCAGAAACTAATTTATTAATAGCAGGTTTAGATGCACATATTTGCGATAGGTGTATAGAGCAAGCGCATGGTATTGTTGTAGAGGAATCTAAACAAAACGATACGAATGATTTGTCTGCTGAATTAAAACTTAGAAAGCCACAACAAATTAAATCGTTTTTAGACGAGTATATAATAGGTCAAGAGCTAACTAAGAAAGTGATGTCTGTTGCGGTATACAATCACTACAAACGTTTGTTACAGCCGCCTACTAATGACGATATTGAAATTCAAAAAAGTAATATTGTAATGGTTGGGCAAACCGGTACAGGTAAAACATTAATGGCTAAAACTGTAGCTAGAATGTTAAATGTGCCTTTAGCAATCGTTGATGCTACAGTACTTACAGAAGCAGGTTATGTAGGAGAGGATGTAGAAAGTATTTTAACGCGTTTATTGCAAGCAGCAGATTATAATTTAGAAAAAGCAGAAAAGGGTATCGTTTTTATAGATGAAATAGATAAAATTGCTCGTAAAAGTGATAATCCCTCTATAACAAGAGACGTTTCTGGAGAAGGCGTACAGCAAGCATTATTGAAACTTTTAGAAGGTACAGTTGTTAATGTACCGCCAAAAGGTGGAAGAAAACATCCTGATCAGAAATTTATTGAAGTGAATACTGAAAATATTTTGTTTATAGCAGGTGGCGCTTTTGATGGTATAGAGCGTGTTATCTCTAAGCGTTTAAATATGAAAGCTGTTGGTTACGCCGCATCAATGTCTGACGATGTTGTAGATCAAGAAAACTTATTACAATATATTATCCCTAAAGATTTAAAAGATTTTGGGTTAATTCCAGAGATTATTGGAAGGCTTCCAGTATTAACACACATGGATCCTTTAGACGCTAATACGCTAAGAGCAATTTTAACCGAGCCTAAAAATGCCATAATAAAGCAGTATAAAAAACTGTTTGCTATGGATGAGATTGAGTTTACCATAACTGATGGTGCTCTTGGTTTTATTGTAAATAAAGCTATAGAATACAAATTAGGTGCAAGAGGTTTACGCTCTCTTTGCGAAGAAATTTTAACAGATGCCATGTTTGAGTTGCCTAGTAGTAATGACAAGAAGTTAAATGTGACTAAAAGCTATGCCGAAGATAAGCTAACAAAAATAACGCTTAAAAAGCTAAAAGCAGTGTCTTAAGTATAAAGCCATATAAAATATACCTTAAAGCATTCTAATTTATTTAGGATGCTTTTTTACTTTTACCAAAAGTGAAACAGATGTGGAGATTTTTATTGAAATTATTTAAATCAGATACATCCAAAGCGTATCAAGATCCCATGAAAAAATTTTTAATTGTTGGTTTAGGAAACATTGGCGAGAAATATGAAGAAACACGTCATAACATAGGATTTAAAATCCTAGATCACTTAGCGAAAACTGAAGATTTTAGTTTTGAAACCCTAAAGTTAGGAGACGTTGCTACTTATAAATTAAAAGGGAAAACGTTTGTGTGTCTTAAACCTAGTACGTTTATGAACCTTAGCGGAAAAGCTGTTACATATTGGTTAACTAAAGAAAAAATACCTTTAGATAATCTTTTAATAATTACAGACGATTTAAATTTATCTTTTGGAAGCATTAGGTTAAAAACCAAAGGAAGTGATGGTGGACATAATGGTTTAAAAGATATTCAGGCTAAATTAAATACTACAAAATATAACCGATTTAGATTCGGGATTAGTGATGCATTTAGTAAAGGACGGCAAATAGATTATGTTTTAGGAGAATGGAGCAAAACAGAGCAAAGAGCATTACCAGAACGTTTAGATACTGCAGTAGAGCTAATAAAATCTTTTGCCCTAGCAGGTGTAAATAATACTATGAATAGTTTTAATGGGAAATAACACTTTTACTTTATAGCTATTCGTTTTACAAAAGTTCTAGTCTCATCACTTAAATACAAAATATACATACCAGATTGAGCATTTCGTAGATTTATAACTTCGTCTAATTTAGAAGTTTGTTTAAATTCTTGTTGATGTATCAATCTTCCTCTTACATCAAAAACTTCAATTTTTATATCTTTTCTGGCATGGGCAGCATCTACTTTTATAGTAAATTCCCCACCACTTGGGTTTGGGAATAGCTTGATATCTTCAAAAGAAAACTCTGTAACTTCTAGAGGTGCGCTTGTGGTTTGGCATACTTCAATAAACCAAGAATTTAATATCCCTGTATCTCCCGGAGCAAAATCACCAATATCAATAGTCCAATCTCCTGAAACAGTTTCGCTATTGAATAATTCTAAAACATCATTTATTGATTTTTGGGATATATTATTTGAGCTGTTAAAACAATTATAGCTAATGGCATTATCATCAAAAACACCTATTATATTTTCTTCAGAATCGCAATCATCTGACGTTTTTAATACAACTTCAGTATTACTAGGGCTTGTTATAACAATACCTAAATCTCCTATATAGCTATGTGTGATATTCATACCTATATTAATATCTTCTATGGTAGCACTGTCAGAAATAGTTATGGTGTGGCTTTGCGAAAAACTACTAGTATTATCAGTAATGTTAATACCTAAATTATCAGATGAGCTGTATTGCGTACATGTAGTGCTAACATTAAAATCAATAGAAAAGTCTTCAGAGTTAATGGCAAAAAAATTATTATTTGTAGGTGCAATCATAATTCTACAAGACTCTGCAGGCGTATTTGGCACGGTAAGAGTATGACTTCCGTTATTAGAAATATCGCTCACAATTTCAGTATAAGTTACGCCACCATCTACAGATAGTAAAATATTTACATTGGATGCTCCAGGTAAGGTGTTTGTGTTATTTACATTCCAAGTTATAGTTTCTGAAGTGCCGCTAGACCATGATATATTCGGTGTGTTTTGCGATGTTATTTCAAAAGGTCCAAAAGTAGGATCAAAAGTTATACGCATATCATCATGATTATTATTTGCGCCTCCTAATCTATTGTCCCTTACGGTTAATCTAAAATCTGCAGTTCTACTTACATTTGGTGCTTTTTCCCATTGGTTAGCATTTACTCCAAATTTTAAATCAGATAAATTCGGAATATATCGTGTTGGGCTTGTGTTGGGAGGAAAAGATCGTACTAAAACAGCATTGCTATCTCCAGAATTTGGATTGGGATAAATGGTATTAGCATTATTTTCATTGATTTGCTCCCAACAATAGGTAAGGTTGTCCCCATCACTATCACTACCAATTCCATTAAGCTTAAATGCAGTACCAATAGGTAATGTTAAGTCAGGTCCTGCATCTGCTATTGGTGTTGTATTGCCAGTATTAGTTTCTGTAGCACAAGTTGTTGTTTTTATAAAATTTGTAACCTGTTCAATAGATATGGCATGAAAATAAGGGTCGCTATTTAACTGGATGTTTGCAGATGCCGCAATACCAGCATAACCCATTACAGATGTGCCGCTTCCAGGTTCCATTTGTACATTTGTGCCCTCATTACCATCATGTGTCCATGTGTGGTTTGCACCAAATTGGTGTCCTAATTCATGCGCTACTAAATCAATATCAAAATTAAAACCACCTGGGTTGTCATCTGACGCGTACGCACTTCCTTTTTGTCCGTTAGTACATACACACCCTATGCATCCTGCATTACCATCAAAACCAATTGCAGATAAAAGGTGTCCAACATCATAATTAGCACTTCCAATTTCAGTATCTAATGTATTCTGTACCTCATTACTATAGTTATTAAACCCAGAATAAGGATCAGTATTTGAATTTAGGTAAATAACCTCATCATTATCAGCAGCAAGTTGTAAGGTTACATTAAAGTCGTTTTCAAAAACTGCGTTTACATTGGTTAATGTAGCAGCTAAAGCAGCATTAACTAGTGGTAAAGTGCCACCGTGAAAGCTAGAATATTCTCCAGTTACAGAAAGCGCTAATGTATAAAGCCTATGTATGCTGTCATCAGCGTCTTTTAAACTACTATTTTTGTTTGTTATAGTGGTGGCAACATCTAAAGTTTCACAATTAAAATCACCAATTTTACCTAAATCAGCTTTATCTTTTACTGAAAACTGTGTTGGTTTTCCTGGGTAAGGTTCAAAAACTTCCGTGCGTGTTTTTCCTAAAATAATACCGCAAAGGCCTTTATAAGGTGATATGCTAAACCTAAGATAAGCTGTGAGGTTGTCAATACCATACCCAATATAAGATTTAATTTCAGGGTATTTAGCTTGTAGGTCTGGATGCATTACAGAAGATTCAATAATGCGATAAGTTTCTAATTCACCTTCTATGTTTGGAAAATCAATTGTTATAGAAGTTGCTTTTGAAGCATATTTATCTGACGCTTTTTTAAGTGTTGCGCTTAACGCTTCATAATCGAATTGATAAGTACGGGTTGGCGTATCTAAAGCTTGTTCTAATTTATTTTCTTTTCGCTGATTTTCAACCTTTTCAAAAAAGTTGTTTTGCGAAAACATTGAAAAAGCAGTTAAAAATATGGCGGTTGTAAAAACATAATGTAGTTTTGTTTTCATAACTGTATTGGGGAATCTTTTAATAACAAATTTAGCTTATTTTAATGACATTAACAATTCTTAATAAAACCTATGGGTAAGGTAGTAAAAATTGAAAAGCATATTGCCTCGTCACCCTCAATCGTAACTATAGGAACTTTTGATGGTGTTCATGTTGGACATCAAAAAATATTAAACCGACTTATAGCCTTAGGAAATGAAGAGGAGTTAAAATCAGTTATATTAACTTTTTTCCCTCACCCTAGAATGGTATTGCAAAAAGACTCTAATATTAAATTGATAAATACTATAGAGGAACGTAGAAAAATTTTAGACACATTAGGATTAGACTATCTATTAATAAAAAAGTTTACAAAAGATTTTTCAAGGTTATCTGCTGAAGCATTTGTAAAACAAGTTTTGGTAGATAAACTAAATGCCAAAAAGGTAATTATTGGATACGATCATAGATTTGGGAGAAATAGAAATGCTGATATTAATGATTTAATTAAGTACGGAAAGGTATTTGGGTTTAAAGTAGAGCAAATTTCTGCACAAGATATTAACGAGGTTGCTGTAAGCTCTACCAAAATTAGAACAGCACTTTTAGAAGGCGATATTTTAAAAGCAAATAAATATTTGGGCTATCCATTTATGCTCACGGGTAACGTTATTAAAGGCAAAGGTATAGGGAAACAGTTAGAGTATCCTACGGCTAACATAAAGATAGAGGAAGCTTATAAAATAATCCCGAAACAAGGGGCGTATGTCGTATCATCTCGTATTGATGATAAGGTTGTATATGGTATGATGAATATTGGTATGAATCCTACTGTTAATGGTAATAGCGAATCTATAGAAGTGCATTTTTTTAATTTTGAAACATCTATTTACGGCAAAAATATACAGATTGATATTTTAGGTCGTATTCGGGATGAGCATAAATTTGAGTCTATTGAGGCTTTAAAATCTCAACTTAAAAAAGATAAATTATTTTCATTGAATTTTATTAATAATTACAATGCTTAATAATTGGTTGTTTAAACATATTGATAATGCACAATTAGTAATTTTTAGAATATGTTTTGGCTTACTTTGTTTCCTAGAATCTTTTGGGGCAATACTTACAGGATGGGTAACACGAGGCTTAGTAGCACCTAAATTTACATTTACATTTATTGGTTTTGAGTGGTTGCAGGTGTTTCAAGGTCAAGGTATGTACGTTTATTATAGTATTATGGCCGTTTTTGGCTTACTAATAATGGTAGGTTATAAATACCGCATTAGCATGATAAGTTTCACTCTATTGTGGGCAGGAAGTTATTTAATGCAAAAATCATCTTATAACAATCATTATTATTTGCTAATGCTTATAAGTGCTATCATGGTGTTTATGCCAGCGCATCATGATATTTCTGTAGATGCAAAACACAACGCTTCTATTAAAACTAATGCAATGCCTAATTGGTGTAAATGGGTGTTTATTATTCAGCTATTTATTGTGTATACTTATGCTTCTGTTGCAAAGTTGTATCCAGATTGGTTAGATGGTACAGTCATTGAAGTTTTAATGAAAGGTAAACGAAACTATTATTTAGTTGGAGATGTATTACAACAAAAATGGTTGCAAAATATACTACTGTGGGGCGGTGTATTTTTTGATGGATTAATTGTGCCGTTATTATTATTTAAACCTACCAGAAAGTGGGCATTTATTATATCTATTGGTTTTCATTTATTTAATTCAATAGTCTTTCAAATAGGAATTTTTCCTTATTTAGCTTTGGCGTTTTATCTGTTTTTCTTTCCACCAAAAACCATTAGAAATATATTTTTAAAAACACGGGTTTTCTATAGTGATGCAGAGGTTAAATATCCAAGTTTTAAAAAAGGATATACAGCTTTATTTCTATTATTTTTTAGTATTCAAATAGTGTTGCCATTACGACATCATACTTTTAAAGATGATGTATTGTGGACTGAAGAAGGCCATCGTTTATCGTGGCGTATGATGCTTAGAGCTAAATACGGTAAGATTACATATATAGTACAAGATAAAGAGACACAAGAAAAGCAAACTATTGCTTTAGATGATTATTTAACAAAAAAACAGCAACGTAGCGCCAGTACAAAACCTGATGTAATTTGGCAATTTGCACGTTATTTAAAAGAGGATTTTAAAGCCAGAGGACAAGATGTAGCAGTTTATGTAAATAGTAAGGTAAGTGTAAACGGAAAGCGTTTACAACAATTTATAGACCCCAATATTGACATTGCTAGTCAGCCATGGAAACCCTTATCACATAGCGAATGGATTTTACCTTCAAAAAGAGAGTAAGTCTAGCAGTATTTCTTAAATTTGTCGCTTAAAATTTGCAAAATCATGCTACAAGTTCCATTTATTAGAGACAACAAAGCAATTGTTGTTGAGCGTTTAGCAAAACGTAATATTGATGCCGCTAAATTGATTGATGAGGTTATTGTTTTAGATGAAAAACGAAGACGTCTTCAAACAGAATTAGATCATACTTTAGCAGAGTCTAATACATTGTCTAAAGAAATAGGGCATTTGTTTAAATCAGGAAAAGTAGAAGAAGCAAATGTATTAAAAGCAAAAACAGGAGCATTAAAAGAAACCTCAAAAACACTTACTGATCAGTTAAATACAACAGCTGAAAATTTGCAAGAAGTGTTGTTTCAAATTCCAAATGTACCTCATGAATCTGTTCCAGAGGGTAATTCTGAAGAAGATAATGAGGAGATATTTAAAGCAGGCGAAATTCCAACCCTTCATAAAGGCGCACAACCTCATTGGGAGCTTGCGAAAAAATACGACATTATAGATTTTGAGTTAGGAAATAAAATAACAGGTGCAGGTTTTCCTGTATATAAAGGCAAAGGAGCAAGATTACAACGTGCATTAATTGCTTATTTTTTAGATAAAAATACGGCAGCTGGGTATACCGAATACCAATTACCGCATTTGATAAATGAAGCCTCTGGAATAGGTACAGGACAATTGCCCGATAAAGAAGGGCAAATGTATCATGTTACTGAAGATAATTTGTATTTGATACCTACAGCGGAAGTGCCAGGAACTAATATTTTTAGAAATACAGTTTTAAACGAAACAGATTTGCCTGTCGGAATTACTGGATATACGCCTTGTTTTCGTCGTGAAGCAGGAAGTTATGGTGCACATGTAAGAGGTTTAAATAGGTTACACCAATTTGATAAAGTAGAGATTATAAGGGTAGAGCATCCAACCAAGTCTTACCAAGCTTTAGATGAAATGGTAAATCATGTAAAAGCTATTTTAGAAGACTTAAAATTACCGTATAGAATTTTACGATTGTGTGCAGGTGATACTTCGTTTGCGTCTGCATTAACTTATGATTTTGAAGTATTTTCAACCGCTCAAGATAGATGGTTAGAAGTATCTTCTGTATCAAATTTTGAAACCTTTCAGGCTAATCGCCTCAAATTAAGATTTAAAAATACCAACGGTAAAAATGAATTGGCACATACCTTAAATGGCAGTTCTTTGGCTTTACCAAGAATTTTGGCAGGAATTTTAGAGAATTATCAAACTGAAACTGGAATTTTAATTCCAGAGGTTTTAAAACCATACACTGGATTTGATATAATTTAGCGTATTTTTTCCTTCAATAAATAATAAATAATCGATTAAGTGTTTGTTTTTAAAGCTGTTTAACGATTATTGATTAATTTTCTTTGTGTTTCAGGTTATATTTTACAATTTTATGGTATCAAATCTTATTAACCTACTTAACATGAAGAATATTCTTCGCTTAATTCTATTTATAGCACTTGTTTTTATTGGCAGTTTAGTATTGTATTCAGATTTTAATACGGAAAAGTCTGATAATAAAGCAATAGCAGTTGTTAAAAAATAAAGCTAGCATTTAAAATAGAACTCTAATTTACTTTTCGTGAGTTTACAATTTTATTGTTATTTACTTAAGTAAAACCTAAAACATGAAAAACTTTTTTAGTTAAAAGAGTTGTCCCCAATCGAGTGATACTATCGTTTAATTTCGGTAGTTAAATTAATAAAATATTGATTTGATTGGTTATGC
Organism: Hyunsoonleella sp. 2307UL5-6; assembly: GCF_047345485.1. Taxonomy (NCBI): domain Bacteria; kingdom Pseudomonadati; phylum Bacteroidota; class Flavobacteriia; order Flavobacteriales; family Flavobacteriaceae; genus Hyunsoonleella; species Hyunsoonleella sp. 2307UL5-6. The sequence goes on from NZ_JBLFEN010000010.1 coordinate 21,669, forward strand.
CCGAATGCAATATTCGGGCATTTTGGCGTTTAATATTATAGTGTTAACTTTAATGATATTCAGCGTGAGTTTAGAGTTGTGCATTTACTTTTTGCTGAATTAATAGTGCTGTGTTTTTAATATATCTTCGTTATATTTACCTCATGCGAATAATTCTATTTTTATGTTTACTTATATCATCAGTTTTGGTGGCACAAGACGATGTTTTGGCAAAAGAATATTATAAAAATGGTAATTTTGAAAAGGCTTTAATTGGATACCAAAAGCTGTATTCTAAATCAAAATCTAACATTACTTACATTAAACAAATTGTTGATATTCATCAGCAACTTGAGCAATATAAAAAGGCTGAGGCATTTTTACTCGAGATAATAGGTAGAACTAATTATCCAGCATTTTATGTTAATCTAGGGTATAATTATCAATTGCAAGATATGCCCGAAAAGGCCAACGAAAACTTTAATATTGCAATAAACAGTTTATCTGTAAACCCTAATAATGCATATGCTGTTGCACGAAGTTTTCAAGATTACGCACTGCTCGATAAGGCTGCAATTACCTATGAAAAGGCAATGGAATTAAAACCAACACTTAATTTAAAGCTGCCTTTAGCACAAATTTATGGCGAAAATGGAAACATTGAAAAAATGATGTTAAACTACGTAGATTTTGCCCAGAATAATCCAGTTTCAATAAATAATATTAAGCGTGCATTAAATAGTTTTATAAGCGAAGATAGTAATGCTGAGAGTAATGTAATTTTACGAAAATTACTCATCAAAAAAATACAACAAGAACCTAATGTATTGTGGAATGAGCTTTTAAGTTGGTTATTTATTCAGCAAAAAGATTTCAATAAAGCATTTGCCCAAGAAAAAGCTATTAATGCTAGAACTCAAGACGGGTTAGTGCGTATTATGAATTTAGGTAAAATTGCCGAAAAGGACACCGCACTAGACACAGCAACATCAATATATAATTATGTAATTGAAAATGCTCAAGATAGTGATACTAAACTTATGGCGTTTTACGATATGCTTCAAATTAAAACAAAGGAAGTACAACCAGACGATTTTAAAGATTTGCAGAATACTTATTTAGAGCTTTTTGATACCTACGGAAAGTTTGCACAAACACTAAATTTACAAATAGCGTATGCTCATTTTTTGGCCTTTTATATGAATGAAACTGATGTAGCTACTGCATTTTTAGAAGACGCACTAAAATTACCGCTTAATGCTACACAAAAAGCTGAGATTAAATTAGAACTAGGAGATATTTTGGTGCTAAAAGAGGCGTTTAATAAGGCGTTAATATACTATACCCAAATTCAACGAAATTTAAAGAATAGTGAGGTGTCTCAAATGGCGCGTTTTAAAGTGGCAAAAGCAAGTTACTATAAGGGCGATTTTAAATGGGCTGAGTCTCAACTAAAAATTTTAAAATCGTCAACCTCTCAATTAATAGCAAATGATGCTTTAGATTTAAAATTGTTGATTACAGATAATAAGTATGAAGATTCTTTGCAAACAGCATTAAAGCGTTATGCTAAAGCAGATTTGTTGGCGTTTCAAAATAGAAATAATGAGGCAATTGCATTATTAAATACAATTATAGAAGAGCACAAAACAGAACCTATAATTCCACAAGCATTATACAAGCAAGGGCAGCTTTTTGAAATCCAAAAAAAGTATGATAACGCTGCTGTAAATTATCAAAAAATAATTGATAATTACAATGATGGTATTTTGGTAGACAATGCCATTTATAGTCTTGCTGAATTATACTTGTACCATTTAAATATGCCAGAAAAAGCACAGGAGCTTTACAAAGTTTTGGTATTTAATCATGCAGATAGTATTTATTTTGTAGATGCAAGAAAACAATTTAGAAAGCTTCGTGGTGATGCTATTAATTAATTTATAATTTCATAAAAATGAGTTTTGATTTTAATGAGATTATAGGTTTTGGAGCTGCAGTTTTAACTACTATTGCCTTTTTACCACAAGTGTTTAAAACTTGGAAAACAAAAGATGCGTCTAGTTTATCTTTGCCTATGTTAATTTTATTCCTAATAGGCATTTTACTTTGGCTAATTTATGGTATTGTAAAGCATAGTCCTTCTATGATTTTTGCGAATGCTATTACAGTAGTGTCAACCCTATTATTGCTGTATTTCAAAATAAAATATACGAAGTAATCCTGTTTAATTTAACTATTTTGGTTTATAGCATATCTCTACGTCAATAGGTTTTAAATCAATATCTATTATAGAATTCTTAATGTATTGTTAAATTAAGTATGAAAAATTTATAAATAACAATGTATTTGTGTTTATTTTCAATTCAATGTTTTAATATTGCAACTTGTTTAAAACATATTAGATAATTAAAAAATTGATATATGAAAATTGGTGTTCCTATTGAAATAAAAAACAACGAAAATCGTGTAGGGATGACACCTTCTGGTGTTTTCGAATTAACAAAAAGAAATCACGCTGTGTACATTCAAAAAAATGCAGGATATAATAGTGGTTTTTTAGACGAAGATTATATAGATGCAGGTGCAACCATACTTAACACTATAGAAGAGGTTTACAGTATAGCTGATATGATTGTTAAGGTAAAAGAACCTATTGAAAAGGAATATAGTTTGATTAAGGAAGACCAAGTTGTATTCACCTATTTTCATTTTGCTTCAAGTGAAGTATTAACAAATGCTATGGTTGATAGTAAAGCTATTTGTATTGCTTATGAAACTGTAGAGGATAATGATGGTGCTTTACCGCTATTAATACCAATGTCTGAAGTTGCAGGAAGAATGTCTATCCAACAAGGTGCTAAATATTTAGAAAAACCTATTATGGGGCGTGGTATTTTATTAGGAGGTATCCCAGGAGTACCACCAGCTAAAGTATTAATATTAGGTGCAGGTATTGTGGGGATACAAGCAGCACGTATGGCTTCTGGTTTAGGAGCAAACGTATTTATTTTAGATATTAACATGAAAGCATTACGCCATGTAAGTGAGGTAATGCCAAATAATGTGATAAGTGAATTTTCTAGTGAATATAATATAAGAAGACATATTAAAGATGCCGATTTAATTATTGGTGGCGTTTTGATTAAAGGCGCAAAAGCCCCAAAGTTAATTACAAAAGAAATGCTTAAAGATATGCAACCAGGAACTGTAATGGTTGATGTTGCGGTAGACCAAGGTGGCTGTTTTGAGACTACAAAGCCTACAACACACCAAGATCCTACCTATATTATTGATGATGTTGTACATTACAGTGTAGCAAATATGCCTGGTGCAGTACCTTACACCTCTACTATGGGGTTAACTAATGTAACATTGCCTTATGTAATTAAACTTGCAGATATGGGTTGGGAAAACGCATGTAAAAAACATACAGATCTTGCCAAAGGACTTAATGTAGTAAAGGGAAAAATAGTATACAAAGAAATTGCAGAAGCGTTTGATTTAAAGTTTGAAGAACTTTAAAATTCGTTATGACAAAATTTCATATTATAAAAGTGGTGTAATTATTGTTATCTTTATTTCGAATTTAAAAATGAAATTATGTTTGGATATTATATATTAATTGGAGCCGTAATGCTTGCAAGTTGGGCTGTAAGTAATACTTTAAAACGCAAGTTTGCAAAATATTCTAAAGTTCAACTTAGAAACGGTATGAGTGGTGCTGAAGTAGCACAAAAAATGCTAGCAGACCATGGGATTTCTGATGTAGAAGTTATTTCTACACCAGGGCGCTTAACAGACCATTACAATCCTAAAAATAAAACAGTTAATTTAAGTGAAGCGGTATATAACCAAAGAAATGCTGCTGCAGCTGCAGTTGCAGCTCACGAAGTTGGGCATGCAGTACAACATGCACAAGCCTATAGTTGGTTACAAATGCGCTCAACCTTAGTGCCTATGGTAAGTGTAACTTCTGGAATGTCTCAGTGGTTAATTATTGGGGGTTTAGTTTTAGGTGGTGCTGCTGGTTTAGGTTTAGGCTGGTGGGTTGCTGTAGCTGGTTTAGTAATGATGGGAGCTGCTACATTATTTAGCTTTGTAACATTACCTGTAGAGTACGATGCTAGTAACAGAGCTTTAGCATGGTTAAAGAATAAAAATATTGTAACCCCAGACGAGTATAAGGGTTCTGAAGATGCACTAAAATGGGCAGCAAGAACGTATTTAGTGGCTGCAATAGGTGCGTTGGCTAACTTACTGTATTGGGCACTTCAAGTATTTGGAAGAGATTAATTTTAGAAATACATTTTATAAAAAGCTCTGAGTAAATTCAGGGCTTTTTTATTATTTTAAAGTTTAAGTTATAACATGAATATGTCTAATCCGCAAGAATATTATAATACACATTTAGAAAAATACAAATTAAAATCTAAAAAGCTATACACACAAATGGCTACTCTAAGTGTATTACGTTTAATGGTATTTTTAGCAACTAGCATTGGTATTTATTTTTGCTTTTCTTTTTGGCAAATAGCTGTTTTAATTGGTGTAGTTGGTACAGTATTATTTATTTATGTATTATCAAAGCACACGGATACTAAAAAACAAAAACAATTTTACGATGCTCTAGTAAAAATAAATACTGATGAAATTACTATTGCATCAGGCGATTTTCATAATAGAGCAGATGGTTTAGAGTTACAAGACTCCAAGCATTATTATAGCTTAGATATCGATTTATTTGGAAAAGGTTCCTTTTTTCAATTTATAAATAGAACAAGTATTTCAGAAGGTGAAGTAGAACTAGCAAATGCATTAAAAGCAAATGCTATAGATAATGTGGAAACTAGGCAAAAGGCAATACAAGAGTTAGCATTAAAACCCAAATGGCGACAATTTTACAGTGCTAATGCTAGTTTGGTTGCTGTTGAAACTTCAGCAAATTCTATTATAAAATGGTTAGAGTGCTATAAATCTTTTTTACCAAAATTAATAAAGTGGGTGCCTTTAGTTTTTACCACAATTACAGTATTGATAGTTGTGTTAACGGTAGCAGAAATTGTAAGTCAATTACTCATTGGCTATTGGTTGTTTTTTGGTTTAATACTTACGGGATTATATGTTAAAAAAATTAATCAATTGTCTGTAAACGTAGATAAGGTTAAAGATACATTTAGGCAATATGCTATGTTGTTAGATTTAATTGAGAATGAAACTTTTAAAACAAAATTATTACAGCAAAAGCAACATCAAATCACATCAGATAAAGAAAAAGCATCTGTAATATTTAAAAAACTATCCAAGTCGTTAGATGCGCTCGATAATAGAAATAATATTATTGGTGCTATTTTTGGAAATGGTTTGTTTTTAACCGATATAAAAAACACGTATCGTATTGAGCAATGGATAGCCCAATATGGTACAAAAGTTACAGACTGGTTTAATGCCGTATCGTTTTTTGATGCTTATAATTCCTTAGCTAATTATACGTTTAATCATCCAGTATTTGTGTTTCCAAGTATTGCTAAAGATCGTAAAACTCTTGAAGTGAAAGCATTAGGACATCCGCTTATTGATACACAAAAAAGAGTAAATAGTGATGTTAGTATCACTGGCGAGCAGTTTTTTATAATTACTGGCGCAAATATGGCAGGAAAAAGTACGTTTTTAAGAACAATTTCTTTACATATTGTTATGGCAAACGTTGGGTTACCCGTTTGTGCAACATCTAGTGTGTACTACCCTGTAAAGCTTATTACAAGCATGAGAACATCAGATTCGTTAACAGATGATAGTTCTTATTTCTTTTCAGAATTAACCAGATTAAAATTTATAGTAGATACCATTAAAAACGAGCCTTACTTTATAGTGCTAGACGAAATATTAAAAGGCACAAATAGTACAGATAAAGCTATAGGTTCTAAAAAGTTTGTGGAGAAACTTGTAGCTACTAATGCAACTGGTATTATTGCAACACACGATTTAAGTTTGTGCGATATGGCTAAGGAATTAGATGCTGTGAAAAACTACTATTTTGATGCCGAAATTATAAATGATGAATTGTACTTTGATTATAAACTAAAACAAGGGATTTGTAAAAATATGAATGCTTCCTTTTTGTTGAAAAAAATGGATATCGTTTAATCTGTGATGAACGTGTAATTGTGACTTTATATAGACAGGTAGTGTCTAATTTATAAAGGATTACAGCTTATGAAAAACGTGAAGAGATTTGTATTGTTATTGCTATTAATTTTAACAGGTTCTATAGTATTTGCTCAAGAAGTAAAAGTGAATGATAACGTTTACGAAATAAAAAAAGACTTAATTTTTATAAATGATGTAGATGTTACTAATACGTTGTCAGAGGAAGAGAAATCTAAAATTTTAGCTGCATTTGAGCAAAAGAAGTTAGATATGGCTAAAGCTAAGTTATCTAAAGAAAAAATTGATAAGGCTGAAAAAGCACAAGAAAGGGCTGAGAAACAACAAAAGAAAGCGGAAAAAAAGCAAAAGAAAGCCGAAAAAGAAATGAAGCAAAAAGTTAAGGCCCAAACCAATTATGATAAAGCTATTAAAACTTACGAGGACGCTACAACTAAATACGAAAAATTAAAAAAGAAAGGTAAACTTTCGCCTATTGACGAAGAGAAATGGTTAGAGAAGATAGAAAAGTTGAATTCTAAAATAGAAAAAACGAAAGCTAAATTAAAATAAGACTTTTGCGGTATTTGCATAATATCTAGTTTGTTACTTTTAAAATAAGTAATATCTTAAGAGTCCAAAAAAACTTTAGTTTTATGGACTTTTTTTTGTGATAAAATATTTAATCGTTAGAATTTAATATGCAAGACGACTTAAAAATAGCACTAATACAAAGCGATTTAGTTTGGGAAAACCCAGAGCAAAATCGCTTAAATTTCACTAAAAAAATAAATACTATTTCTCATAGTGTTGATGTTATTATTCTTCCTGAAATGTTTACTAGTGGTTTTACAATGCATCCTAAAGATGTTGCCGAAACTATGGATGGTATTACGGTATCTTGGATGAAAAATATGGCCAGTAAAATAAATGCTGCTATTACAGGAAGCATAGTAATTAAACACGGCGAAAATTATTTTAACCGTTTATTATTTGTAACACCCACTGGCGAAATAATGTACTACGATAAACGCCACACATTTACTTTAGCAGGGGAAGATAAAGTATACACAGCAGGAAGCAAGAAAATTGTTATTACGTACAAAGGGTGGAAAATTTGCCCACTAATTTGTTATGATTTACGGTTTCCAGTTTGGGCAAGAAATACTGAGGGTTATGATGTTTTAATTTATGTAGCCAATTGGCCCAAACCAAGAATTGATGCTTGGAATGCCTTACTTAAAGCTAGAGCTATAGAAAATATGAGCTATTGTATTGGTGTAAATAGAGTAGGTTTAGATGCTGAAAATAACACATATAATGGCTGTTCTGCAGTGTATGATGTTTTAGGTGAAAAATTAACAGACTTACAATTAAACCAAGAAGATATTCAAATGGTGAATTTGAGTAAAAATCATATCAATATTTATAGAAATACTTTAAAGTTTTTAGAGGATAGAGATGATTTTAGTCTTTTAAAGTAAAACTGGTTTCTTGTTCCCAACCTGCGCGTACTTCATCAATTTGCGTTTCAGAGTGTTTTACAACCTCTGGTTGAGTTTTAAGAAGGTAATTACCAGTATCAAATACTTTATTTCCGTTAGAATCAAAAATCACCCTAATAAAATAATTTCCAGGACTAATATTCAAAAAATCAAATACTCTCTCTTCAGTGGCGTATTGTTCATATTTAATCTCGCCTTTTTCGGTGGTTAGTTGCACAATTATAGGGTAAACCGCATTAAAAATATTTAAACGTAAATTACCATAGCTATCCTGCTTTCTTGTGCTTAGAGAGTATCTAATAGTGTCATTTGTATTACTAAAAAAATCGGTAAAAGCTTCAGGTAGTACTTGTATATTATAAGAGTTATCCTCTGTTTTATCAAAACCTAAAGTGTAAGCATTATTTAAAGTATCAAAAGACTTTACAGAAAATTCGATAGGTAAAGAGTCTTTGTCCATCATCGAAATTTTAGAAGCATCAAATCTTACAAACGGAATATTTCCAGAAATTTTAAAATCTTCATCATAACTAATAGTTCCGCTAGGTGTTGCTTCTAATATTAAAGAATCACGTTCTTTGTCTTTAATTCTTACCGTATAAGATTTAGTAACTTGTGGATGTTTAATATTTAAAACTAGCGAGTCTAATTCTAGTTTTGGGGTGTACCAATAGTATAAAGTATCTGTTTTTTTGTCTTTAGTAATTTTATAGTCAAAATCTTCAGGTACTTCAGACTCTAAAGTAAACTTTACACCTTCAGGATCGCCTTCATAACCAATCATTATTTTTTCTCCGTTTACAAGTAATGGTCTAGTAGGTTTGAAATCATTAATTTCATTAAACAATTTTAAATTATAAGTACTATCAGTGGGCAATGTTATAAACTCTTTTTTAAAAGCAATCTGATCTGATTTTTGCTGAAATTTATTATCTCCATTTTTATCTTTCAAAGCTACTAACATATACTTGCCAGCTTTAGCATTTTCAATGGTATAAGTAGTAAGGCTATCTAGTGTGTTAGTAATGTATTTTGGTGTTTCTTTGTACACTATAGAATCTGTGAATGTAGAGTCTACTTCAAATAACATTACAGAAACAAAGGTTTCTGGTTCTCGTAATAAAGCATCTGTAATGGTTCCAGATACTGTTAAAGAATCTATAGTATTTCCTGTAGAAAATACATAACGATAATAAGTATAAGGGTTGCCTTCATTATTATCCTCTATACTATTACCAAAATTAAAGGCATAGGTAGTATTTGGCGGTAAAGTATCATATATTCTTATTCTAATCATTTTACTGGCGCTACCTAAAGGTGTAATTTCAGGTTGCGTTTTCATTGGTGGCGAAATAATTAATTGTTTCTGTAAATTTTTAATTTTGATGTATTCGTCAAAAACAATTTTTATTTCTTTTTCCTTAAAATTAGTAGAGTAGTTTTCTGGAGATGTGCTTACAATTTTAGGTGGTGTAATATCTTTGTCTCCACCTTCTGGCGTACCTCTATTGGCACAGTTTATAAAAATACAGCCTATAATTACTGCTAAAAGAAAGTTAAAAAACGTGTTACGCATTACTTTAATTAAATTTTAAGCAAACCTACATAAAATTTACCTTAAAATTAAACGTAAAATTTACTAAGCTATTGCCATGGTAGCAATACTTATTTTTATAATTTTTGCTTGATTTAGTGCTGAAGTGCAAGCCTCTAAAGTAGCACCGGTAGTAATAATATCATCTACTAAAAGCACATGTTTGTTTTCTATTTTTAAGATGTTTTTTACAGCAAACAATTCATTATTATTTTGCCATCTTGCTAAACGTCCTTTGGTGGTTTGCGATTTGGTATTCGATATTTTTACCAAAACATCATCTACATACTCCGCATCAATAGCATTTGCAATTTGTTGCCCAAATTTAGTAACTTGGTTGTACCCTCGCTTTTTAAGTTTTTTTGCATACATGGGCACAGGTATTACCATATCAATAGCCTTGTAAGCTTCAATTTGAGCCAATTCTCCACCCAACCAATCGCCTAAAAGTTTACCAATATGCTCATAGCCTCTGTATTTTAAACCGTGTATCAATTGTTGTACAGGGCCATCTTTTTCAAACCTAAACAATGCCGTGGCATGCTCTAGTTTTGCTCTACCTCTCAAAACTTTTTTAACACTATCGTTATTATTAAAATGAAAATCAGTAACCGGTAAATCATGCCTGCAATCAATACAAATAGTGTATTCATTATCAGAAAGATGATGAGAACAGGCGTAACACACCCTTGGAAAAAATAGATTAATGAGGGATTTCAAAATTTAAATATCTATTAAAATTACAAAATGCAGGAAATAATAGCAAGATAAAGTTAAAAATAACTAATATTTTTTAAAATGCTAATTATCTGAATATCAATACATATATGTTTATAAATTTTTTTTTAAATAAAATGATTACTCTAAACTATCTCATGACTGTGCCAACTACTTATTAAACCAATATTTAGGTGGAGGCCAATTTACACTTGGCGAAAATTACTATGGTTCGGCAGGAGTACCAGAATTTAATAGCCCGTTCAATCCAAATATAGCCATTGGTACAAATTTAAATGCTATTGCCAAACGCGATGAGTTTACCTATTTAAATAATGTATTAGCAGCACTATTAAACGATAGCGTACATAGGCCAGAATATAAAGGGCAAATTATAAGGGAGGTTTTTCAGGCTAACAATATAAATATACCATTAGGTTTAGATAATGCAACACTAGCCAATTACTTTAATTTTGAACCTACAGAAGCAGACAAGATACGTATTGATCATGCCAGAGGGCATGGCGTGAAAAGCAATTTAGATCAATATTTAAAAGATCTCAAGGCATTTCATGAAGACGTACAAGATATGTTACAAAATGCACCATCGGGTATGGATCAATTGGCCTATGTAGATTATGAAAATAGGGTAGCAGAAGTATTAAATTTTACCAATGATGATGGCGCAATGGCTATTGCCGATATGTTTACCAACGAGATAGCCAGAAATAATTTTTTAAAGCTACAACACCACCAAGCAATTACTGATAGTGCTCATGATATTCTAGAAACAGGATTTGCAGAAGGGTTGGAGTTTACCAAGATGGTAGATCGAGACCCCGAAGGATTGCGGCTTGTAAATCAAGAAGTAGCAGAAATATCTGCTATAGATGATATTGCCGAAGATATAGGAGAAAATGGTAGCAGTTTTTGGCCTCAAAATGCAGAAGAATGGCAGGCTTTTGGTGAGATGATGGTGCCCTTACTTGGTGAAATATTAATAGGCTTTACCCCTGCAGGCGATTATTACGACCTTTTAAACTCCATAGATTCAGGTGACGTATTAGGTGCTTCTTTAGCTATTGGTGGTATAATAATTAGTTCTACAAGTTTAGGGCCTATAAAAGGTGCTATAAAAGGTGCTAGGGCTTTTAGGAAAGCTTTAAAGTTATATCGTAAAGTAAGAGGTGTTTTAGGGGCAGTGAGTAAAGTTACTAAAAAAGGATATCAAGTTGTAGTTGAAGCAGGTCAGTTAGTTTTAAAGAAAGCAGGTGAAGTTATTGCCAGAGGAGATGATGCTGTTAAAAAACTTTTAAGAGCACTAGATAAAACTTTAGATGCTATTTATGATACTCAAAAAGGTGTGATAGATAAGTTTAGAGGAAACACTATAAAAGGTGCAAGTAGAAATGCTAAAGGTGTTTTTGGAGAAGTTGCTACAGATGTTAAATTTGCAGAGAATGGATTTGAAGCATTACATATTAGAAAAGGACAAAATGGAGATTTGCTAGATGGTTGGGGAGAATCTGGTATTGATCATGTATTTAGAAAAGATGGAAAGTTTTATATTATTGAATCTAAATATGGATCGGCTAGATTAGGAAATACTTTGGATGGTAAACAAATGAGTGATAATTGGATTAGAGGTGGAACAAGGTTGTTAGATGCAGTTGGACCTGGTACAGCAAGCGATATTTTGCGTGATGGATATATACGGGTTTTATCTACTGTGACTGAAAATGGAACAACTGTATTAAAAAAATTAGATAGATTTGGTAATGTAATTGGGATTTTTACGTTTAATTGATTTATGAGAGATACAATAAAGGGGCTTGATTATTTTAGAAATTATATAGCTAACGGTAGTATACTGCACAAAAAGCGTGTTAAAGAAATATCTCAGAAAAAAGTACCAAAAGAAAGAATAGAAATAGTAAAAGCAGATATGTCCAAAAATCAGCTTTACATCTGTATTGCAAAATATTCAAGTGGATATCCAGTAGTAAATCTTTTAGAAGATTATTATTCTGCTGTCTATTTAAGCTATGAAGGATGGAAGGGGAAAGGATCTTGGAAAATTAATGATGGTGAAATTGATTTAAACCAATATGGAATAAGTGCATATAATCAAATGTTAAATATGTTGTCTTTAGGATATTTATTCAATATTCCTTCTGAAAAATTTCAGACTTTAGTGGAAATAATAGATAGAGACGGAATTAAGGATGAATTATTTGAATTTATTATTTCTGCAAAACTATCTGATAGACAACCAATAGAATCAGAAAGTTATCAAAGGTATTTTGGTATTCCAGAAGCTTATAGCAGACTAAGAAACATTATTGATTTACCTAACAAAGAGGAAGCAGCAGAACAAATGGATATGTATTTAAAAAAAGATTGGTATAATATACAAAAGGATACGGGGGTTAAAGACCTACATAATAGTAGACATGATATTTATTATGGTTACTGGAGTTTTGAGGCTGCTGCAGTGGTTAAAATTATGGGGCTAGACGATAGCAGTTTTATTGATAACCAGTATTATCCAAAAGATTTAGTGCATCCACCAATGGAAGAGCCCAAGAAAAAGGGTTTTTTAGGCAGGTTGGGGCTATAAGATTATAATACTTTGACAATTTTAGCACCGAAGCCTAAAAACTTAGGTGTTTTTTTTAATGCCCTTAGAAAATAGAAAATAGAAAAAATGAAAAAACAAATAGTACTGCTTGCTTTATGTGTGGCAAGTGTATGTAGTAGCCAAGAAAAAGAAGAACGGTTTACTATAACAAAGGGGAATTGGCTGTTAGGTGGCTCCATAAATTACAGCTCACAAAAGAATAAAGAGGTTTCTGGAAACACAGAAACAACAGGTACAAGACTTATTGTGTCACCAAAAGTAGGTTATGCAATTAATGATAATTTGGTTATTGGTACAGGTATAGATTACCTACATGCGAACGGGCAAATAGCCCCTGAAACACAGTTTAGTGTCCCAAATTCAAAAAGCAATTTTATAGGTTTATCACCTTTTATAACAAGGTATTTTAACATTACTAAAGCATTACTTTTTGATGTAGAAGGGCAATTTAGTTATTCGGTTGGAAAAACAGAAAATACAGATATACCTTTAAGCTTAGATAGTACGTTTTTAGCAATAAATATAATTCCGGGTATTACGTATAGCATTAACAACAATCTAGCTTTTAAACTTAATTTAGGCGGGTTAAGCTATTTGAGGTTTAAAGCTGAAATTGAATCTGACTTCTCTGATACTAAAGAAACTCAGGATAGTTTCGGATTTAATTTTCAAACGTCTAATCTAAGCGTTGGTGTAATCTATGTTTTGCGATAAACCAACAAAAACAAGTAAAATCAATAAATTTAAAATCATGAAATTTCATATATACCTATTAGCTTTATTAACTACTACTTTAATTTACAGTCAAGAAGAAGAAAAATTCACTATTACTAAAGGCACTAAAGAAATAGGGTTGTCGTTAAATTACAGTTACCAAAAAAGTAAAGAAGATGGTACTGATGTAAACCCAGTTACACATAATTTTTTAGTTGCGCCATCGGTAGGTTATGCTATAAAAAATAATTTAGTAATTGGTGCTGAAGTTAGATTTTCTGCACTTAGAGAAACAACAGATGTTGAGGCATCTCGAAGATTTTTAGGTCCCGATTTACAAACTTATGGCATTGGCTTCTTTCCTTATATTAAAAAATATTTTAGTATCAGTAAAGCTTTATTGTTTAACTTACAAGGACGTGTTGGTTATGAAGCTATTTCACAGGAAGATTTCAATACAAATCAAACTATAGAAGCAAATCAATTTAGCTTAGGAATAACGCCTGGTTTTACATTTAGTTTAAATAATAAACTGGCATTTGTAGCAGATTTTGGGTTTATAGGATACTCTAGCACAAAAAATGAAGATTCGAGAAATTTTGTTCGAGATAGTAAGCGAGAAAATTTTGATATAAGATTTAATGCATCAGATCTATTGGTTGGGTTAGTTTATTTTATAAAATAGTGATGCCGTTTAATATTTAGGAAGTCTTTTGTTTTAAAACCAAATATTTCTATTATTCTCATAAATAAGTTCATTACACTTTTATATTTTTGCAGCTATGGCAAATCAAGACGATACATTTAAGAAGGTTATTTCGCATGCTAAGGAATATGGTTATGTATTTCAAAGTAGTGAAATTTATGATGGTTTAAGCGCAGTTTACGACTACGCACAAAACGGTGCAGAATTAAAAAAGAATATTAGAGACTACTGGTGGCGTGCCATGGTACAGATGAATGAAAATATTGTAGGTATAGATGCTGCAATTTTTATGCATCCCACGACATGGAAAGCCTCTGGGCATGTAGATGCGTTTAACGACCCTTTAATTGATAATAAAGATTCTAAAAAACGCTATCGTGCCGATGTGTTAATTGAAGATTACTGCGCTAAAATTGAAGCGAAAATTGATAAAGAGGTAAAAAAAGCAGCAAAACGCTTTGGAGCTGCTTTTAATAAAGAAGAGTTTTTGTCTACAAATGCTCGTGTTGTTGGTTATCAAGAAAAGATAAATACTATTTTGTCTAGAATGGCAAAGTCTTTAGAAAATGAAGATTTGGCTGATGTGAAAGCGTTGATAGAAGAACTAGCCATTGCAGACCCAATGACCGGAAGTAAAAATTGGACGGATGTAAAGCAGTTTAATTTAATGTTTGGTACAAAGTTAGGTGCATCTGCTGAAACTGCGATGGATTTATATTTAAGACCAGAAACCGCACAAGGTATTTTTGTAAACTTTTTAAACGTACAAAAAACAAGCCGTTTAAAAATTCCGTTTGGTATTGCGCAAACAGGTAAAGCTTTTAGAAATGAAATTGTTGCAAGACAATTTATTTTTAGAATGCGTGAGTTTGAGCAGATGGAAATGCAATTTTTTATTAAACCTGGCACCCAAGGGAAATGGTATGAGCATTGGAAAGCGCATAGAATGAAGTGGCATTTATCATTAGGTTTGGGCGAAGAGAATTACCGTTTTCACGACCATGAAAAGTTGGCACATTACGCCGATGCTGCTGCTGATATTGAGTTTAAATTTCCTTTTGGATTTAAAGAACTTGAAGGTATACATTCTAGAACCGATTTTGATTTAAAAGCCCATGAAGAACATTCGGGTAAAAAATTACAGTATTACGATAACGAAGATAAAGAGAGTTATACACCGTATGTGTTAGAAACATCTATAGGTTTAGACCGTATGTTTTTAGCTGTTTTTTCTAATGCGTTAGAAGAAGAAGATTTGGGCGATGGTAAAACACGAACGGTTTTAAAATTGCCATCGGTTTTAGCGCCAACAAAAGCAGCAATATTTCCATTATTAGCTAAAGATGGTTTGCCTGAAGTAGCAAAACAAATTGTTGAAGACCTAAAGTGGGATTTCAATGTGATTTATGAAGAAAAAGATACAGTAGGAAAGCGCTATAGAAGGCAAGATGCTAATGGTACACCATTTTGTATCACAGTAGATCATGATACGTTACAAGATAATACGGTCACCATTCGTCATAGAGACACCATGGCGCAAGAACGTGTTAAAATTGATGATTTAAGAGCCATTATTAAAAAAGAAGTTGATGTACGTCATTGGTTAATGAAAATGAAGTAATACTATCTTTGAAAAAAGAAATAAAGAGCAATAAAAAAATGCCTTAACAGAATTGTTAAGGCATTTTTTTATTTGTAATCTGTAATAGATGTTAAAATCTATACCCTAAATTTATACCACCTTTACCTATAAATTCAAAGTCTTGCTCATTATTATTGAATAGGTTTCTACCTAACCCAACACCAATTTCGGCTATAAAACCACTTTTTGTAACCCATTTTCCACCTATACCAATACCTAAGGCAAAATCAGTAGTTTCATTTGTGGTTATCCTGCTATCAAAATCATTATTATTAAAAGCAAAAGTATCTGTTGAGTTTAGCATTCCAAATCCTTCTACGTAAAATCCTGAAGCATATTTTTTTCCAAAATAAAAACGGTAATAAGGCGATATAAAATAGTTTACATCGTCTACATCATCATCAATAGGAAAAAAAACTGTGATACCCGCACCAGATTCTTCATTTAAAGTTCTTTCGTAAGTCAACTCTAATGCTCCAACAATTAGGAAGAGTCCGTTTAGTTTTAGTTCATTAAAGTTAGTTGAAGTATCGCTAGTATTAGTTTTACTATCCTTTGCTTGAGAAAAAGAAGTATTAAAAGCAAATAACGCTAAAAGCGCTAAAAGACATATTTTTTTCATATTTGTTATAGATTAGTTAGCTGTTACGATAACATTATTTATAATGTTTTATTGCAAAGTATTGTAAGTTTTTTAAATTATATTTTAACTTGACGTTGTATCAACTGCGATAAAGAAATAAAAGTTTCTGTACGCGATACACCATTCATTTCTTGTATGGTATTTAATGTTTGCATTAGGTGATCATTACTTTTACAAATTACTTTTAAAAATACATTCCAGTTACCCGTGGTGTAATGGCATTCTAAAACTTCGGGTACTCGCTTTAAAAGTTTAATGATTAATGGTGCATCTGCAGCCTTGTCAAAATATACACCAACAAAAGCCATAGTATCAAACCCTAAAACTTCTGGGTTTACAACAAATTTAGAGCCAGCTAAAAGGCCAGATTTTTCTAATTTACGCAAGCGTTGATGAATTGCTGCTCCAGAAATACCAACGTTTCTAGCAATTTCTAGTATTGGCGTACGCGCATCTTCCATTAAAGTACGCAGTATTTTTTTATCTATACCATCAATTTCGGTCTGTTTTTTTTTAGCCATAAGTATTATAAATTAGAAGGTAAAAGTAGTAATTTGATTTCAAAAAGAAATATTTTTTTAACGTATAGTATTTGCGTTAAATAGTAAGTTTCTAGTTTAGGCTACTCTTACAGAGCAACTGCTAAAAAACTACCCTTTTTACATAACTTGCATGCATACCTCTGGTTAGGTAAGTTGCCTAAATAAAAAGATTGCATCAAATGTATTGCTACTAAACTTAAAAACCTTTCGCAAAGTGGCTATAGTTAAGTAAATTTGAGAAACTAAATTTATGTGTAAAAAATGACTAAAATTATATTAATTACAGCAGCAGTTATGGGTATGTTTGCCATTATTCTTGGGGCATTCGCATCTCACGGACTAAAAGCACATTTGTCTCCTGATAACCTTCAAACTTTTGAAACTGGCGTGCGCTACCAAATGTATCATGCACTATTTTTACTTTTTGTGGGCAGTTCTTCACTTGTTGCACCGCAATACAAAACCATAATTTTTTACCTTGTAATTGCTGGTGTTATTTTGTTTTCTGGTTCTATTTATGGTCTTGCAACTAATGCGTTATCAAATTTTGACTTTAAAAAAATAGGATTTATAACTCCGATTGGCGGGTTGCTTTTAATTATATCTTGGATTGTAGTTATTGTGAATTTCTTAAAAATAAAGTCTTAAAATTAAAAATATTATATTTTTGATTTGAATATTTATCATAGTTTTGTGTAATAATCAATCAACAAATCATTTAAATTAATTTCTGTAAACATATGATGTCTTTAGAGCAATATGGTATAAAGAGTACAAAAATACATTATCAATTATCTTCCGAAGATTTACAACGTATCACTATAGAAAAGGGGCAAGGTGTTAAAGCTTCTTCTGGTGCTTTAGCTGTTAATACGGGTGAATTTACTGGTCGGTCTCCAAAAGATAGATTTATAGTTAAAGATGCAATAACAGAAGATAAAGTATGGTGGGGTACAATTAATATTCCTTTTTCTTCTGAAAACTTTGATAAGCTTTATGATAAAGTTGTGGAATATTTATCTAATAAAGAGGTATTTGTTAGGGATTGTTATGCGTGTGCAGATGCTGACTATAAATTAAATATTCGGGTGATTAATGAGTATCCTTGGAGTAATATGTTTGCCTACAATATGTTTTTAAGGCCAACAACTGAGGAGTTAGAGCAGTTTGAGGCACAATGGACAGTAATAAATGCACCGAGTTTTATGGCAGATGCTAATGTTGATGGCACACGTCAACATAATTTTGCCATTTTAAACTTTACAAAAAAAATTGCTTTAATTGGAGGTACAGGGTATACTGGTGAAATTAAAAAAGGGATTTTTTCAGCATTAAATTTTATACTTCCTGTAGAAAAGAATACGTTACCAATGCATTGTAGTGCTAATGTTGGTAAGGCTGGTGATACAGCTATTTTCTTCGGATTATCTGGTACAGGTAAAACTACGCTTTCTACCGATGCTAATCGTAGCTTAATTGGCGATGATGAACACGGTTGGACTAATGAGAATTCTGTTTTTAATTTTGAAGGTGGTTGTTACGCTAAAGTGATAAACCTATCAAGAGATAAAGAGCCTGAAATATATGACGCAATAAAGCCTGGTGCTATTCTTGAAAACGTAATTTTAAATGATGCAGGCGAGGTTAATTTTGAAGATACATATATTACTCAAAATACAAGAGTAAGTTACCCTATTCATCATATTGAAAATATAAAAGTACCATCTGTAGGTAAGAATCCTAAAAACATATTCTTTTTAACTGCCGACGCCTTTGGCGTTATACCACCTATTTCTAAATTAACGCCAAGTCAGGCTGCGTACCATTTTATTTCTGGTTATACAGCTAAAGTAGCTGGGACAGAAGCTGGTATAAAGGAGCCTCAACCTTCCTTTTCAGCATGTTTTGGTGCTCCCTTTATGCCTTTACATCCTGCTAAATACGCAGAAATGTTAAGTAATAAAATGATAGCTGCAGGGGTTAATGTGTGGTTAATTAACACAGGTTGGACTGGTGGACCTTACGGCGTTGGAACACGTATGGAATTAAAATATACGCGTGCTATGATAAATGCGGTATTGGACGGTGATTTAGGGTTGTACAATTATGATGATTATCATATACATTCAGTATTTGGTGTAGCGCAACCTAGAAGTTGTCCTGGTGTACCAACCAGTGTTTTAAGTCCAAGAGCAACTTGGAATGACGATAAGGCATACTATACTACAGCTTTTAAACTCACCAATGCATTTAGAGAAAATTTTAAAAAGTTTGAAATGCACTGTAGTGAAGAAATAAGACGCGGAGGCCCTCAGCGTTATGCGTTTTAAATATTATTCTAAAATAATCAGCTCTTTTATGATTCCTTCATAGTTAGAAAGTTTGGTTTTACCTAGAACTCTTTCAATAAATGTTTTATAAAAAGTAAGAAAGCCGATACCGTGCATTCTTCTTTTATCATAATAATATCTTGAAAGATCAGTACCAGCTAACCAAATATCTTTTTCTGAATTTATAAGTATTGGATAAAAACAGTTATCATCAAATTGTGATATGTTGAAACGTATCAATGCCCATTTAGTGTCATATTTTATGTTGATATGCTCTCCTATCAAAAACAGCCAAAGAAGAAATGCGTTATCAGATTTTTTTATTTTTTTCATAATACAATCTGTAATAATCTCAATATTTTTTGCTTTCGAAATGTCCAATTTTCCTGTTTCAATCAATTGAAATAAACTACCAAGTTTAGCGTTTTGAGCTTTATTTATTTCGAGAATAAAACTTTGATTGTTGCAGACAACTTTACTTTTAAAAAACATAACTTCGATTTGTGTAAATTTAGTTTTTTTCAAATAAAAAAAGAGATGGCTAATAGCCATCTCTTTTAATATATGATTAAATAAAAAGTTTATTTCCCTTTATTAACCTTATCAATATATTTTTCTAATGCCATTGTCATAGAAGGAGTTTCAGGCGTTGGTGCAGAGATATCTACACGTAATCCTTTTTCTTCAACAGCTTTTATAGTTGTATTACCAAAAACAGCTATTCTAGTTTCATTTTGCTGAAAATCAGGAAAATTTTTAAATAATGATTCAATTCCAGAAGGGCTAAAAAACACTAAAACATCATAGTAAACATTAGCTAAATCTGATAAATCGCTTACCACAGTTTTATAAAATGTAGCTTGTTTCCAATCTACGCCTAATCCATCTAATGTAGCAGGAACAAGAGGTTTTACCTTATCAGTATTTGGTAATAAGAATTTTTCATCCTTATACTTTTTAATTAAAGGTGATAATTCTGCAAATGTGCGCTTACCCACATAAATTTTACGTTTTCTATAAACTACGTATTTTTGAAGGTAGTAGGCAACAGCTTCTGACTGACAAAAATATTTCATAGAATCTGGCACTTTAAAACGCATTTCGTCAGCTACTCTAAAAAAGTGATCAACCGCATTTCTACTTGTTAAAATAATAGCAGTATAGTTGTGTAAGTCTATTTTTTGATGCCTAATTTCTTTTGCTGGTACACCTTCTACGTGTATAAAAGGTCTAAAATCTATTTTTACTTTCTTCTTCTCTTCTAAATCAAAGTAAGGAGAGTTCTCAATTTTAGGTTCTGGCTGAGATACTAAAATGGTCTTCACTTTCATAGTTTCAAAATAGTTTAATTATGTGCCAAAAACCGCGTAAATAATTACATAGGGTGCGATTTCGAGAGCGCAAAGATACAAAATAAAATAGAAAAAATTAGTTTTTATAGTATTTTGATACATTTTGAGTGTGGTTATTAAACCACTAATATTAACAATACCTAGTAAAATAATTACAGTGTAAATTATAGTTTGATTAGGTACAATAGTATAAATTAAAATAGCATTAATTGGTAGTAATAAAAGGCCTAAATAATTTTTATAACTTATTTTTTGAAAGATATACGCGCCTATAATAGTTTCAATTTCAAAAAGGCTAGCTAATAGGCGCTCAAAGAGTACTTTTGCCAACATAAAAATACTAATACCTACCATTAATTTAATAATTAAGTTAGTGTTTATTTCTATAGTGTTTGTTATGTTTTCAAAACACAATAGACAAAATATAGCGCTTGAAATAACTAGATTTAAAAATAATAAACCATCGTAGTAATCTAAAAATTTTTGGTCTTTACCATATATCTTTAAATATTTAGAGTTACTAATAACCAAAATAAATTCTTGAAAGCGTTTTGGAGCTATACTTTTGGCTAAGGCAATAGCTATCAAACACACAAGGAGTAAAATAGTATACAGTGTATATGATGGTACTTCTCGAAGCATGGGTTAAAATTATCATAAATTTTACACAAGTGACGAATTATTACGAAGTTTTTAAAAAAAATAATAGCTTAAAAATGTACATTTGTCCCTATTATTAGTTTACATGAAGGACGCTGTTGTAATAATTCCAACGTATAATGAGATTGAAAATATAGAGCTTATCATTAAGGCTGTATTTTCACAATCTAGAGCAATACATATTCTTATAGTAGACGATAATTCTCCAGATGGTACTTCGGATAAGGTAAAAGCATTACAAAATCAGTTTCCTGGAAGATTACATTTAAAACAGCGTAAAGAAAAATCAGGATTAGGTACTGCTTATATTCTTGGATTTAAGTGGTGTTTGGTTAGAGATTATCTCTATATTTTTGAAATGGATGCAGATTTTTCGCATGATCCTGAGGATTTAATACGACTATATGAAGTTTGTGAAAACGGAAAGGCAGATATGTCCATTGGTTCCAGATATAAAACAGGTGTTAATGTTGTAAACTGGCCTATGGCTAGAGTTTTAATGTCATATTTGGCATCTAAATATGTGAGGTTTATTACTGGAATGAAGATTGCTGATACAACAGCAGGATTTGTATGTTATAAACGCCATGTATTAGAAACCTTAGATTTAAGACGTATAAAATTTATAGGCTACGCTTTTCAAATTGAAATGAAATTTAAAACCTACCTTAAAGGTTTTAAAATAGTAGAAGTTCCTGTGATTTTTACAGATAGAACAAGAGGTGCATCTAAATTAAGTTCTGGGATTATTTCTGAAGCAGTTTTTGGAGTTATTTCAATGAAATTAAAAAGTTTATTTAAAAGAAAATAAATACAATGAAGCTAAAAAGAACACTTATAAAAAATGCTAAGATTGTAAACGAAGGCACTATTTTTAATGGTGATATATTAATTGAAGGCGAATTTATAAAACAAATTAATGCTTCTATTAGTGCAAAATGGGCAGATGTAACAATAATAGATGCTGAAGGCAAATATGTATTACCTGGTGTTATTGACGACCAAGTCCATTTTAGAGAACCTGGGCTAACTCATAAAGCAAATATTGCAACAGAATCTAAAGCGGCTTTAGCTGGCGGGATAACTTCTTTTATAGAAATGCCCAATACCAATCCACAAACCACAACAGTTGAAAAGCTTGAGGAAAAATTTGAGATAGCATCCAAAACATCCTTAGCAAATTACTCATTTATGTTTGGTGGCACTAATGATAATTTAGATGAGATTTTAAAAGTTGACGATACTACTGTAGCTGGTTTAAAATTATTTTTAGGCTCTTCTACAGGGAATATGTTGGTTGACGACCCTAAAGTTTTAGAGAAAATTTTTAGAAGTACAAATATGGTGATTTCTGTACATTGTGAAGATGAAGCCACAATTAGAGAAAATTTAAAGACATATGTTGCACAATATGGCGAAGATATTCCTTTAGAAAAGCATCCCATCATAAGAAGCCAAGAGGCATGTTATCTTTCATCGTCTACTGCAATAAAATTAGCTAAAGAAACTGGTGCAAGATTGCATGTATTCCACTTATCAACAGGAATAGAGACCAACTTGTTTACCAATACCATACCTTTAAAAGATAAGAAAATAACAGCCGAGGTTTGTATACATCATTTATGGTTTTCAGACGAAGATTATAAGAAAAAAGGCACGCATATTAAGTGGAATCCTGCTGTTAAAACCGCTGATGATAGAGATCAATTATGGGAGGCGTTACTAGACGATAGAATAGATGTGATTGCTACCGACCATGCCCCACATACTATAGAAGAGAAAAATAACGTTTATACAAAAGCGCCATCTGGTGGTCCATTAGTGCAGCATGCATTGCCTGCTATGTTAGAAATGTATCACAAGGGTAAGATTTCAATAGAAAAAATAGTAGAAAAAATGTGTCATAATCCAGCTATTTTATTTCAAGTAGAAAAAAGAGGTTATATAAAAGAGGGATATTATGCAGATGTAGTGTTGGTAGATTTAAATAATCCTTGGACTGTACAAAAAGATAATATTTTATATAAATGTGGCTGGTCGCCTTTTGAAGGTGCAACGTTTAAATCTAGAATTACACATACCATTCTAAACGGTAGTTTAGTCTATCAAAATTTTAAATTTTCAGAAGTAAAAGCGGCTAAAAGATTAACATTTTCTCGATGATATATAAAAAAATATTAGTTCTGTTTTGTGTTTTAGTAGTACTGTCTTCCTGCTATAAGTATAATAAACCAGAGGAACCTGATAATCTTATTTCTGAAGAAACCATGGTTCATGTTTTACTAGATTTAAAACTTATTGGAGCAATTACAGGAAGAGATAAAAAAGTTTTAGATAGTGCTAAAGTGTCAACAGACGCTTACATCTATAAAAAATATAACATAGATAGTTTACAATTTGCACAGAGTAATGCATACTACACCTATTATATGGAAGATTATGCCGAAATTTATGTAAAAGTAAAAGATAGCTTATCTAAACTCAAAGTACATTATAAAGATTTAGTTGATAAAGAACGTTTAGAGCGAGATACTGCAGATTCATTAAAAGCTATCAAACTAGAGTTGGAACAATTAGATATAGATAGTGATTTGAATATTGAGGACACTAAGCTTATTGCACCTGTTTCAAATAGAGATTCCCTGTCTTTATAATTACAGTTTCAATAGGCTCAAATTTGTAGTCTAAAGCATGTGTTAATTTTAAATTACTATACTTAGTTTCAGTACTTAAAGAGGCTGCTAATTGTTTGGTAAGCCCTCTTCGTTTTCCTGTAAGTTTTTGTTTTAACCAATCTAATCGCCAACCAAATGCTAATAATAATGGTGTAGCTAGTTTTTTTGGCGGTTTTACGTTTAAAGCTTTAGCTGTAGTTTGCAAAAATGTTTTATAAGACCAATTTTCAGAAACTAAAATATATTTTTCATTTTTAATATCACTTTCTAGTATACGTAACATAATATTAACAACATCATTTACGCTAACTAAGCCTACAGTTCCAGAGGTATAATACGTAATGCTATTATAAACTTTTTTAAAGATACTCCCAGACCCATTACTCCAAATTCCACCACCAATAATTACACCAGGGTTTACTATAACCGCATCAAGACCTTCTTGAGTTCCTCGCCATACTTCCATTTCTGCACCATATTTAGTAATAGCATATACGCTATTGTCGTCTTCAGGATTCCAATGAGTTTCTTCAGTTATAGATTTGTTTTTTAAAGGCTTGCCTAAAGTTGCAATAGAACTCACGTAACATATTTTTTTTACGTGGTTGGTAAGGCAAAGGTTAACCACATTTGCAGTTCCGTCAATGTTTGCACGTCTTAATTGCTGGTATCTATTAGGTTCAAAAGATACAAGTGCAGCACAATGATATACAAAATCTATATTGTTAAGTGCTTTATCTAAATCAGGAATATTTAAAATATCGGCTTTTACCCATTCAATCTTATTAAAAAGAGATTGATAAGTTTCAGTATAACTAGAAAACACGCGCTTTACGTTCTCAAGTTTGTGTTTAGTTCGGTAAATTGCCCTAACACTGTTGTTATTAGAAATTAATTTGTAGAGTAAATGTGCGCCTACTAAACCTGTGCCTCCAGTTACTAGAATCATACTACAAAAATAATGAATATCTAACGTTTTAGCCTTTAATTTTTATAGTTTCAGTGGTTGATTATGTTTTGAGTTTTGTTTTAAGCAATGAAACATTGAATATCTTTTTTTTAAATTAAGTATACTTTTATCTGTCCAAAGAATTATATATAATCACGCACTATTTATAACTGTATTTTTATATTTGCGCTAGTTTTTTAAATTTATAGAAAATGATAAGCAATTTTGTAGAAGAGTTAACATGGAGAGGCATGATACATACAGTGATGCCTGGTGCTGAACAACATTTAATGGAGGGTATGAAAAGTGCTTATGTAGGCTTTGATCCTACGGCCGATTCTTTACATATAGGAAATTTAGTACCAATTATGCTTTTGGCACATTATCAACGTTGTGGCCATAAACCAGTAGCTTTAGTTGGTGGTGCAACCGGTATGATTGGAGATCCGTCTGGTAAATCTAGCGAGCGTAACCTTTTAGACGAAAAAACATTGCGCCACAACCAAGACGCTATAAAAGCCCAATTAGCACATTTTTTGGATTTTGAAAGTAATGCTGATAATGCTGCGGTTTTGGTAAATAACTATGACTGGATGAAAGAATTCTCTTTTTTAGAATTCATTAGAGATGTGGGCAAGCATATTACTGTAAACTATATGATGGCAAAAGATTCTGTAAAAAACAGAATATCTTCTGATGATTCTGATGGTATGAGTTTTACAGAATTTACCTATCAGTTAGTACAAGGTTACGATTTTTTGCATTTATATAGAGATAATAACTGCTCTATGCAAATGGGCGGTAGCGACCAATGGGGAAATATTACCACAGGTACCGAATTAATTCGTCGTATTGCTAGTGGAAAAGGATATGCAATTACATGTCCGTTAATTACAAAATCTGACGGTTCTAAATTTGGAAAATCAGAAGGTGGAAATGTATGGCTTGATGCCAATAGAACGTCACCTTATAAGTTTTATCAATATTGGTTAAATTCTAGTGATGAAGATGCTGAGAAGTACATTAAAATTTTCACCTTTTTAAATGAAGATGATATTAACGCACTTATTACCGAGCATAACGCAGCACCGCATTTGCGGGTTTTACAAAAACGTTTAGCTGAAGAAATAACAACAATGGTACATTCTAAATCAGACCTAGAAAATGCTATTAAAGCGAGTAATATTCTCTTCGGAAAATCTACTAGTGAAGATTTAAAAGCACTTAACGAGCAAACGTTTTTAGATGTGTTTGAAGGTGTACCACAAACTGAAATTAATGAATCTGAGATTTTAGAAGGTGTTGATATTATCGCTGCACTTGCTGAAAAAGGAGGCTTTTTAAAATCAAATAGTGAAGCCAGACGTGCACTTAAAGAAAACTCAATTTCAGTAAATAAAGAAAAAGTAAAAGAGGATTACAAAATTACTAAAGCAGATTTAATAAATAATAAGTTTGTATTGCTACAGCGTGGTAAAAAAAATTACTTTGTTTTAACTGTTAAATAAAACAAAGCCCAATCGAGAGATTGGGCTTTTAAACTAACCAACTTACTAAAATTAATCTTTCTTTATTCTTAGCTCTAACTTTGTCGTACCCTTTTCCAGTTACTTACAAAGTTTTTAATTATTTTTTTAATTTTATAGTTTCCCAGTTTTTATCGGCTGTTTCAATGATCTTATTTTGATTTTCTTCAAGCCATAATTTTAAGGTATTTGTGCCCCACGCATTATAGAATAAGTAAAGCTTATTGTTTTTTATTAAATATGATTTTGGATTTATAGAAACCTTATCACTTTTTAAAGCTACAGCATAAGCACAATAACCACCATATTGCGGCACGTATTGTTCTGGTTGCTTTAAAAATAAATTAAGATGTGCTTTTGAAGAAAATTTATAAGCAACACCATCAAAAGTGGTTTGGAATGTTTTGTCTCCTTCTTCTGCTTTGTTGGCAAAGTATGCTACTACGTCATATCCATTGGCGGCAAATCCTTTTTTTGTGTTATAATCTATAGTTTGAGAAAATACCGCAGTACTAAGTATAAGGAAAAGAAAAGTTATTTGTTTCATAGTGTATAAGTTTATAAATAAGTCGTAATCATACTAATTAACTTAATCGTATTATAGCTATAGCACCATTAAGTTACAGCCTCTAATGTCAGATTGATCAAAACGCCCAATAACTTCAAATGTGTTATCATCAAAAACTCTTCCCAAATCTTGTGTGGCAATAAATGAACATGAATTGGTATTTGCTAAATCTACAATATTTAATCCTCCAGCTTTTCCGTGCGTTTGCAGCGTTAAAGGGTCTTCTGTATCTCGTGTTAACACTTTCATCCAAGGTGGTGTTTTAAAAATACCATTTCCATCAGAATAGGCTTGACTTAGTAGTTCGGTCATACCATACTCGCTATGTATAGTATCAACTCCAAAGCCAGATTTAAGAATATGGTGTAGCTCTGTTCTAATTAGTTCTTTTCTACGACCTTTCATACCACCAGTTTCCATAATAATGGTATTGTTTAGTTTAAATTTATAGGTTTCAACCAAATCTACTAAGGCAAATGAAACTCCAATTAACAATATTTTTTTTCCAGATGAATCAAGACTAACAAGTGTGTCTTTTAATTCTGAAATATTATCTAAATAAAAACCACTTTCTTTAGATTTTGATTTTATAATTAAATCATTCACCATATATACTAAAGATGATCCTTTGCGTTCTAGGTACGATGGTAATAGCGCTAAAACCGTATAGTTTTCTATGTCTCCGTAAAAGTAATTAAATCCTTTTGTGAAACTTTTTGTGTAAATGTCTAAGTTAGAAACATAATGTTTGCTAGTTGTACCACCTGTAGTTCCAGAGCTAGTAAATAAAGTTGCTGTGTCTTGGGGGTTACATGTTACTTTTCTAGTTTTAAAAAATTCTATAGGTAAAAAAGGGATATCGCTTATTTTAGTTACATCACTTGGGTGCGTGTATAGTAAATCACAAAAAGAACGGTATACTTTATTGTTTGCAAATTGATATTTAAAAACATCTAGAGCAATAGAATTAAACTCTTGCTCTGTTTCTATATTAAAAACTATATCTGTATTTTTTAACATCTAAAGTAAAGTAATCTAATTTTTAGTTAAATTTTAAGTAGGAAACTACAAAAGTATGTAAAATTAAAAAGCGTTGCTATATGCAACGCTTTTTAAATAATGGTGTGTAAAATTAATTATTGAACTACTATTTTTTTTGTTGATGTAGTATTGTTTTGGGACACTTCTAAAATATAAACGCCACTTTTTAAAGTAGAAATATTTAATTTATTATTGCTTATTTGTTTGCTTAAAACCTGATTACCAATAATATCAAATATTTTAATATTTAATTTAGTATTAAAATTGCTAACTATACTTATAAATTCTTCTGATACTGGATTTGGATAAATAGTAAAGCTAGCAATATTATTATCGTTGATAAAAAGCGTACTTCTCATAAAAGTTGCAATTGGAAAAGTTGAGTTGCAACTTTCGTTAGATGTACAATTGTCTACAGCATTAATGCCACTAAAAGACCATTCGCTTAATGTGAAATTAGTATTAGGACCACTGTCGTTATTGCGGTAAGCCCATCCATCAAGATACTCCCAATCTTGATTTGTACCATCTGTATTGATATCTCCAAAAATATCAACAACACTTTCAGCACCTTCAAAAAAAGACGTTTCATCATAAAATAACTCTATGGCATCATCACCGTTAATAGAAGCTACATCAGAAGTAAAATTTGCTGCAAAATTAAAATAAGCTAAAAAGTCAAATGCACTTGATGAAATATAAATAAATTCACCAGCACTGGCTGAACCAAGTAATTCTAATTCTGGGCCATCAGAACCGTCACCATTATTGGCAGAACCCACAGCGTATCTTGTAAGTGCTGGTATATCGTTAATAGCATATAGTTCTATAACTTTAGGAGATCCTCCTGTTAAAGGGCCATCAAACACACCAGTTATAATAAGATCTGTTTGACTAAAACTAGTTAAACAAGTTAAAAAAGCGAAAGCTACAATGTAATGTTTTTTCATAATCTAGATTTTTTTTTTAAATGATTAAGCAAAATTATAGTGAATAATATGATTATCAACAGTGTCGTTTAATTGTTGTTGTTTTAATTATAATGGCATAACCGTATATTAACTTTGTAGCCGTTTTAACTATTACTAGATAGATATTGCTTCAATAAAAGATATAAATGTGAAATGTTACGATAGATAAACTTATCGTGTTTTTATCAAATATTTAAATACATAAGTTTACTTGTCTACTACTAGTAATTGTGATAAAGTCTTATGATGTAGTGTTGATGTGGATTGCCTAATTGATAGATTCGTTTTACTTTGAATATTGTATATGATGAGGTTATTATTTATTTCAAAGGAAATATTTGAATTCCCGCTAAGGATTCTGTAAAAGACTATAGATTGACTTGAAACTATTATAAAATAAAACAGATGTATTACTATAATTCAATTAAAGGCTATTTCTTTTTTCTATAATGCTTCTGTAGAGATAGTTAAAATTATCTAAGCAATTATTTTATTACTAATTTTCGTGTTTCACTTATAGTATCTTCTGTAATTTTTAAGATATATACACCTGATTTTAAGTCTGAAATATCTAGTGCTTTTCTTGTAGAAACGGTTTTCTTAACCTGTGTGCCTAACACATTATAAACTGCAATTTTTTTAAGTGCTGTTCTATTATTACTTGTTATAAAAATTGTAGATACACTATTTTTAACAGGATTTGGGTATACAGATAAACCCTCAATACCTTTATCTAAGGTTGTAGAAAACTGATTGTTTTGAGCAAATACTTTCTGGATAGGTAAGCTCAAAAATACGATGAAAACTAATAATAGGTAGATGTTCTTCATAAATGGGGTATTATATAGAATAAAAGTATTACAAATACATCAAAAGCCATACCAAAATAATGTTAAAGATTTATGTTTTACATCGAAAAATCGTGCATTAGTAATACGACAGTGTTACCATTTTGTTATTAATCATCCAAAGTTTGTTAATTATCGGTAATAGTATTTATATTTACTTTGAAACTAAATCAAACAAATCCTAATGAATAAAAAGGATATTAAAATTCTTCTTGTAGACGATGAACCAGATATTTTAGAAATAGTTGGTTATAATTTATCAAACGAAGGGTATCAAGTTATTACAGCTGAAAACGGAGTAGAAGCTGTTAAAAAAGCAAAAAAAGAATTACCACAGTTAATAATTCTTGATGTAATGATGCCAGAAATGGATGGTATAGAAGCGTGTGAAAACATAAGAAAACATCCTGATTTAAAAGATACAGTTATTACGTTTTTAACTGCAAGAGGAGAAGATTACTCTCAGGTGGCAGGTTTTGATGCTGGTGCAGACGACTATATTACTAAACCTATTAAGCCTAAAGTATTAATAAGCAAAGTAAAAGCACTTTTACGTCGTTTTAAAGAAGATGTTAAAGACACGGTTAAAATTGGTAATCTTGTAATTAATAGAGATGAATACAAAATTGTATTAAAAGGAAACGAAATTATCTTACCAAGAAAAGAATTTGAATTATTATCTTTATTGGCGTCTAAACCAGGTAAAGTTTTTAAACGTGATGAGATTTTAGATAAAGTATGGGGTAACGAAGTTGTTGTTGGAGGACGTACTATAGATGTACACATACGTAAATTGCGAGAAAAAATTGGAGACAAAAGTTTTAAAACCGTTAAAGGAGTAGGCTACAAGTTTGTAGAATAATGGAAGTAAAATTTAAAAAATCTTATAAGTTTGCGATAAATACATCGCTTTACACTACCATATTTTTTACACTCTTAATGAGTGTTTTTTTATATTACTATTTTACATTTAAGTGGTTACCAATTTTAATTTTTGGTATAGTTTTCTATGTTTTTTCTTTTTTAATCATCCAATATCGTGTAGAACGTTATATATACAGGCGTGTAAAAACTATTTACGATGATTTAACACTTTTAGAATCTACAAGTTTAACCCGAGGTGCTATTACCACAGATATGGCTACCTTAACTCAAGAAATTGACAAATTTGCCAGGGATAAAAAATTAGAAATAGAAACACTTAAGGTGCGAGAACAGTATCGTAAAGAATTTTTAGGTAACGTATCACACGAATTAAAAACACCACTTTTTACAATTCAAGGCTATATTTTAACGCTTTTAGATGGTGCTATGGATGATGCAAAAATCAGAAAAAAATATTTAAAACGTGCTAATAGTGCTGTAGAACGCTTAGGTTATATTGTAAGCGATTTAGATTTAATCACCAAGTTAGAAGCCGGAAATTTACGTTTACAACCAGAGGTTTTTAATATTATAGAGCTAGTAAACGAAGTATTTGGAATGGTAGAAATGCGCGCTAACGAAAAGAAAATAACACTTACGTTTGATAGAGACTATGATAACCCCATAATGGTTCGTGCAGATAAAGAGCGCATTCAACAAGTGCTAGTTAACCTTATTATCAATTCCTTAAAATATGGGCGCATAAAGGGCACTACAGAAGTTAGTATAGAAAATTTAATTAAAAACAAGGCCATTGTTAGAGTAACAGATAATGGCGAAGGCATTGAAAAAAACCATTTAGCCCGATTATTCGAAAGGTTTTATCGTGTAGATAAAAGTGGCTCCAGGCGCGAGGGTGGCTCAGGTCTAGGACTTTCTATAGTAAAGCATATTATCGAAGCGCATGATGAACGTATTTATGTAGAAAGCGAATATGGCGTAGGTAGCGAATTCTCCTTTACTTTAGAAAAGGCTAAATAAATCGGCGTAATCTAATGTTGTATTAAAGCTCTTAAGGCCTTTGTAGTCTGATGTTTTATTCAGTAATAAAATATTAAAATCTTCTTGCTTACAACTAGGTACAAAACCTTGGTCGTTAAGTCGTTTTGCTAAATATTCCTGTTCTGTTTGTCCTGGTGTAGGAATAAAAAATGCCTTTTTCTCTAGTTTGGCTAAATCCATAATGGTAGTATAACCAGATCTAGATAACACTATTTTACTACTATTAATTGTTTTTTCAAGACGTGCAGACGTCATAAAATTATAAAGTGTTACGTTATTTTTCTGCACTATACTTTGGTGTTTCTCAGGGATACCTTGTACAAAAACAACTGTTCCTTTAAAGGTTTTAAGAGCTTTAAGAAGCCTATCTTCCAATATCGAGCGTTGTGGTTCAGGGCCAGAGAGCAATACCAATAAATCAATAGTTTCATCAATATCAATTTTGGTAAATCTACTTATGGGGCCAATATATTTTGTGGTAATACTAAGTTGTTTTTTATGCCCTAATTTACCCGATAAATTTAAATCACTCTCCGCATCAGGTACCCAACATTCATTAAAACGAGATATATAGCTGTCGTGTAATTTTGTGCTTAACCAAGTCATATTACCGCTCAAAACATGCAGTTGGTGCGTTATAAAGGCGCAAGGGATTTTTTCATGATGAACACCCAGTCTATTGTCAGAAATAATTCCACTAATCTTATGCGTTTCAACAATACCTGCAACAGCCTTTTTTTCAGCCTTAATAGCCTTTAAAAGTTTAGGAGAATCCTTAATTAGCTTCAATTTAAAATATTTTCCTTTTTTAGCGTAGCTTATATTGTAAGACGGCAGTTCAATAGATGAAAACTCTGGAAACTCCTTTCTTAACAATGTTAAAGCAACACCATCACTGGCAATTATAGGCTCAAAACCGTCGGTAAATAAGGCTTTAATTATTGGTATACATCTAGTGGCGTGCCCTAAACCCCAATTTAACGGTGCAATAAGTATTCGTTTTTTCATTAAAATTATTTGGGCGTGCCCCAAAAAGGGTCGGGCTTTCGGCAGTCGCTTTTTTGTGTTGCATAGGTGCAACAACACAAAAAGAGCTTCAATAAATGCCTCAATCCCTCACGCAGGTTTAGGTTAATACCATGTTTTTATTAGAAATAAGCAGTAAAATCATCATATGTTTTTGTGTCAATTTCAAATAAAAAATGAATGTAATCAAAAGTAAAGATACTAACCTTGTATTATATTTCCTTAATATTAAGAAATTTTCAATTTCAGTAAAAAGTCAATTAAAATTAATACTCACTTTAAAATATAGATATAAAACACAGCTCTAAATAAAGGATGTCTAAAAAAGAAATTCTCTATTTTTACCAATTCAAACTAAATAATAGTAAAGATACTTTGGGAAGTAAAAATAAACTAAAACGGTTTAAGGAAAACGATACCTTTGCCAATGTATTTCAACCTTCAAGAGAAGAGTTAGTTAATGGAAACTATACCCTAAAAGGCGAGTGGAATACAACTTTTTTTAAAAATAAAAACCCTATCGTTTTAGAATTAGGCTGCGGAAAAGGGGAATACTCAGTAGCACTGGCTCAAAAATATCCTAATAAAAATTTTATTGGAGTAGATATTAAAGGCGCTCGGTTTTGGCGAGGTGCAAAAACAGCTTTAGAAGATAATTTACCTAATGTTGCTTTTTTACGCACACAAATAGAGCTTATAGATTACGCATTTGCAGAAAATGAGGTAGACGAAATTTGGATTACCTTTCCAGACCCGCAAATAAAATATAAACGTACAAAACATAGATTAACCAATTTAGTGTTTTTAGAGCGTTATAAGCATATTTTAAAGCCAGATGGGATAATGAATTTAAAAACAGATAGCGAATTTATGCATGGTTATACTTTAGGGTTATTACACGGTGCAGGCCACCAAGTATTATACGCTAATCACAACGTTTATAAACAGGAGGGAAGTCCAGAGGAAGTAACAAGTATACAAACATTTTACGAGTCGCAATACTTAGAAAAAAATAAACCAATTACCTACATTAAGTTTAAAATAAATTAATACATGAGTTTAACTCTTATCTTTTTTTTAGGATTATTTTTTGCGCTTGTAGGAGTTATTCCTCCAGGGTTGTTGAATATGACAGCTGCAAAAATTAGCCTAAAAGAAGGACATGTTAGGGGTATTGTATTTTCCATAGGTGTTTGTATTGTTGTATTTGCACAAACCTATTTAGCTGCAATTTTTGCAAGATATTTAAGTAAAAACCCTGAGGTAATTGATATTTTAAGAAGTGTAGCACTAGTTATTTTTATACTAATCACCATATATTTTCTATTTATCGCAAAGGCCTCATCAAAACAACAAATTAAGCCTAAAATAAAAAGTAAGCATAGTCGGTTTTTTCAGGGCATGCTTATGTCTGCTATTAATGTATTTCCAATTCCTTATCAAGCGTATATGACGATTACTTTAGCATCTGTTGGGTGGTTAAATTTTGAGCAAACAAGTATTGTGTCTTACGTTATAGGAGCAGGTATGGGTACATTTGTAATGTTATACATATATATATTCTTTTTTGACAAAATAAAGAGTAAGACATTTACATCTCAAAAAAACATGAATTATATTATAGGTGGCATTACAGGAATTATTTCCGTTATCACCTTAATTAATGTGATAAAAGATTGGTAAAATGAAACCAGAAACCTTAAGTTTTTTTGATAAAGTTTATGAAGTGGCCAAACAAATTCCACATGGTCGCGTTACAAACTATGGTGCTATTGCTAAATATTTAGGAGCCGCCAGAAGTGCAAGAATGGTAGGTTATGCTATGAATGGCTCACATGGTAAAAACGTGCCAGCGCACCGGGTGGTAAACAGAAAAGGTTTATTAACCGGTAAGCATCATTTTGAGGGTACTAATTTAATGCAGCAACTATTAGAAAGTGAAGGCGTTGTGGTAAAAGAAAACCAAATTCAAAATTTTGATGAGGTGTTTTGGGATCCTGCTGTAGAATTGTAATTATTTCCTAATTTTTTAAAAATTTACAAATATTTGTAATTCTCAATCCATAACAAAACCCAATAACTAAATCAATAAAACTTCTAATATCTAGTTATTGCCTTCAAGCTTTATTGCCTATCTTTGTAATTAGAATGATTCTGAATAATAAACATGAAACTTAATAAAGAAGATATATTAAAAGCCCTAGAAACCATTACTGTACCTGGAGAAGGACAAAACATGGTAGAAAGTGGTGCTGTAAAAAATGTAGTTACGTTTGCTGATGAAGTAATTGTTGATATTACGATAACAAACCCTAGTTTACAAGCTAAGAAACGTACAGAAGTTGATATCCTTAAAACCATTCACGAAAAAGTGTATGAAAAGGCAAAAATTACTGTAAATATAAAAGTCGAAGCACCAGAAAAACCAAAAGCTAATGTTATTAAGGGAAAACCAATTCCTGGAATTCAAAATATAGTAGCAATAGCCTCAGGTAAAGGCGGTGTAGGTAAATCTACAGTTACTGCAAATTTAGCAGTGTCTTTGTCTAAAATGGGCTTTAAGGTTGGTATTCTAGATGCTGATATTTATGGGCCATCTATCCCGATTATGTTTGATGTTGCTTCTGAGAAACCTTTAGCTGTAAACATTGACGGTAAATCTAAAATGAAACCCATAGAGAATTATGGTGTAAAAGTATTATCTATTGGATTTTTTACACAACCAGACCAAGCTGTGGTATGGCGCGGGCCTATGGCAGCAAAAGCTTTAAATCAAATGATTTTTGATGCACATTGGGGAGAATTAGATTTCCTATTGTTAGATTTACCTCCTGGTACTGGAGATATTCATTTAAGTATTATGCAATCGCTTCCAATTACAGGAGCAGTTGTAGTAAGTACACCGCAAAACGTAGCTTTGGCCGATGCTAAAAAAGGAGTGGCAATGTTTCAGCAAGAAAGTATAGATGTGCCTGTTTTAGGAATTATTGAAAATATGGCGTACTTTACACCTGAGGAGTTACCAGATAATAAGTATTATATTTTCGGTAACGCTGGTGCTAAACATCTAGCAGAAGATTTAAAAGTGCCTTTTATTGGAGAAATTCCGTTAGTACAAAGTATTCGAGAAGCTGGTGATGTTGGTCGACCTGCGGCTTTACAAACAGCAACACCTTTAGAGAAAGCTTTTGAGGTAATAACACAAAATGTAGTACAAGAAGTTGTAAAGCGTAATGATAATTTACCACCAACTGAAGCAGTAAAAATCACCACAATGGCTGGATGTTCAGCTGTGAAAAAATAAATCTATTTAATCTTTTTTTATTAAAAGTTACATAGGAAAACATAAGACATGACATCAGAAGAACTAAGAGAAAAAGTTGAAATAGCACTAGAAGAAATTAGACCATTTTTACAAAGTGACGGTGGTGATATCTCTTTATTATCTATAGAGGACGATAAATTAGTAAAAGTACAATTACAAGGTGCATGTGTGGGCTGTAGTGTTAACCAAATGACATTAAAATCTGGTGTTGAAATGACCATAAAAAAACATGCGCCACAAATAGAGCAAGTTGTTAATATAGAGGTGTAACTATAATTAAATTCTGCAAAACTTTCAGTTTTATTCATGTTTTTGTAATGAACACCCTAAAAACCTTCAATAAAATTAGATATTTCACAAATTTTATAAATCCTAGTAAATTAGTAGGATAAACATTTAAAAGTTTAAATTACATCACTTAAATTTGCGGCACGAATTATGTTACGCTCCATAGCGTAGCACAAACAGTAAAGTATGCAAGACATAAACATAAAAATAACAGATAGAGATGGTGTAACCCACGATATTGTAGCGCCAACTGATATGGCCATGAATTTAATGGAAGTAGTGCGCTCTTATGAGTTGGCACCAGAAGGCACTATTGGTGTTTGTGGCGGTATGGCTATGTGTGCCTCTTGCCAGTGTTATGTGCTAAGTGAAACTGAATTACCTGAAATGGGTGACGACGAAGAAGCCATGTTATCTGAAGCTTTTGATGTAAAAGATACTAGTCGCTTAGGTTGTCAAATTCAAATGACTCCTGAGATGGAGGGTTTAGAGGTGGAGTTAGCACCTGAGAGTTAGTCTAATCTTGTGACTTTACAATTTATTTAGTGTCATATAATTGTATGATATTAATAAAAATTTTTAAAGACAAATTCAATACTTATAGATTTTTTTTAAAGTCTAATAATCAAATAATTTTTTTTAGTGAGCCGTTTTTATCCAAACAGATATGTCTAGATAAAATAGATTTTTTAAGAACTCATTCTAGGGTAATAAAAAACTATAAAAAGTTAAAAGCACAATGCGGGAGTTATTATTTTGTGTATAAAAATCGCAACAATGGCGAGATAATTGGGACTAGCGAAAGTTATTTAGAAGCTAGTACTATGGAACACTCCATTACATTGATGAGAATGGGTATTAGTAAAGTTGAAATAGATAGAGAAGTCTATATAGTTTAGTAGTTAAAATAGTAAAGTATTAATCACGAACAGTTTTTAATATAACTCACAGCTACTTTTACTAGAGTTTTTCAGTCATTTTTCCAATATTTATTTTTTCAGCTCTTGTAAAAGTTATGTCTCTTACATATTCCATTTTTTTCCATAAGTAGGTGTTACCTTTAAGACCTTTTGTAATTTTCATTCGCCTATTTAATCGCTTAATTTCTTTTTCTGTAGCTTTCCTTTTCTCTCCTAACACACCGTAAAGTTTCACTGCTGGATAATCATAAAATTCATTTTTAAATAATGATTTTAACCAAAAAAACCATCCGCTATTTACTCCTAAAAGGCATACGTTTGGATTTGTGGTAGCGTGTTTTGGAAGTTTTTTAGTGAATTTTTCAAAATAAAAACCTGTTTGATTATCATTTAAAAAAAAAGTTCCAATAGGAGTGACAGTAGGATTGTTGTCCGAATTTACAGAAGCAATTGAAATATAGAAGTTTGAGCTAAAACTTTTATTAAAGTGCTTTCTTATTTTATGCCATTCGTATACTAAATCCATCATCTTAATTTTTTATTATTTTTTAAGTTTACTACCCAACTTAAATATAATTTTATTAGAATAAGCTTTATTACTAACGAAATGTAAGTTATTGTTTTTTTAGTAAAGTCAAGAATGAAAATACATGCTTGTAATTATAATATTACCACCAAACTAAAAATACTTTATTTAGTAAGCCATTCTTAAATTTTACCCAAACGAGTGATGCATATTTTTGCTTAAAAAAATCTTTAGCTATAAAAGTAAAAGATTCAAAGTTTGACCAATCAACATTAATATGTGGTGTTATCAACCAATTTTTTTTATTAGGTAAGTAAAATTTACAATCTTTAAACTCATGCAATTCATCTGCTCTTATATAAAACCCAACCACGCAATCATTATTTAGGGTGAGAAGTCTGGTATTTTGGTGCGCTAATGGTAAAAATAATTGCGCTTTAAAATAAACGTGTTGTGATATGTTTTTTGATTTTAAATCTATTGTTTTAAGGTAAGATTTGCAATCGTCAGCATAGAGTAATGGTAATTGCTTATCTCTAAGCTTTTCAAGTTTTTCAATTAAAGAATCTTTTCTATTGGGGCCAATAAAATGATCAATTTCAGAAGTTCCCACTGTGGCATCATACACATAAAATTTATAGATTATTTCTAGATGAATGGGTTTTCCATCTTTTAATAGCAAACAATCTAACTCGCCTAAAGTCAGTTTATCTTTTTGAATTTGAATATTCTCAGCTAAAATAGAAATATTATGTTGTTGCTTTAACTCAAAAGATACAAAACGCTCTACATATTTTCCAAGGCGTAGGTTTTCATCTAAATTAATAGCTAGTTTATGAAGAGTAGTATTAATTTCAAATTGAGTTAAATTAAAAAGAGGATTTTTTTTCCATAATAAAGGGGTGTTTAAAAAACCTTCGTATCTTTTTTGGAGTGTATTTCTCATATTGCTAACTGTCTTTTCTTTAAAACAGAAATCCATACTATAAGCTAAAAACGACATAGAAATTTATCCTGTTTCGTAATCTGCTAAATTTCTAGGGCCTTCTAATACTATTCTAACAATTTGTAGCGTGCCATCATCTCGAGTAGCTATTTGCCATTTTATTAACGAAATAGCACCGTTTTCAATCTCTAAACCTGTAATACTCCTTGGATGTACACAACTACCGTCGTTAAAAAAAGCAATGTCGCCAGGTTCTGGGAAACGCGGTCTGTGTGTGTGACCGAAAATGGTAAGTAAATTATTGTTTTGGGCAATCCATTTTTTGGCACGTTTCTCAACTTTTATAAGCTCTTTGTAGTTTTTTGCAGGACTTGTAGGGTCTGCTATTCCCATAACATTTAAGGGTTTCCAAAGAATTCTAACCAAAAACCTACTCCATTTCCAAAATAAATAGTTCCACCAATCGGCTTGATGTCCGTGTGTTAAGAATAATTCTTGCCCAGTTAAACAGTGTTTTAAAACAATA
Organism: Hyunsoonleella sp. 2307UL5-6; assembly: GCF_047345485.1. Taxonomy (NCBI): domain Bacteria; kingdom Pseudomonadati; phylum Bacteroidota; class Flavobacteriia; order Flavobacteriales; family Flavobacteriaceae; genus Hyunsoonleella; species Hyunsoonleella sp. 2307UL5-6. Next base: position 60,902 of record NZ_JBLFEN010000010.1, read on the forward strand.
CCTTCATGATATGTTATATCTCCAAAAAGCTCTACATCTTTACCAACTTTTGGATCAAAATAGGTGGATAAATGTTTCTTTACATACTCAGGGTTTCTGTAAACCATATCATGATTACCCCAAATCATGTGTAAGCGATTATCCTTATGGAATAACTTCATAAGCATATACACATTTTTATGTGCATTTAGAATAGATTCAAAAGTTAAGTTTTCCCAAAGCTCGTCACCATCTCCTAATTCACAATAATTAAAACCTTCAGCATAATAATGTTTTAAAGCATGAAAGTAAATATTACGGTTATTCGCAAAATCGTCAGCAAAACTATTATCACCACGATGACAGTCGCTAAATAATATAAATTTACTATCGTCATCAAAATCGATAACTTTAGCATTGGCGTAGGCTTTATTTAATCGTTTTTTAGAAGAAAACATTAATGTAAATGTAAATAAAAAAAGTGTTTCTAATTTGAAACACTTTTTTTAATATCGTTATTCTATTATTAATGTGTGGCGTACTGTATACCAAATGTTAAGTTATAATTCTGTTTTAATTGAATGCCGTTTAAATCTTGGTATAACGGCGTAGTAATTTCACTAGCAAATCTTAACCCTTTTAAACCACCATTTTTAATCATGTAATTAACTCCAAACCCAGAATTTATAAACGTGCCACCAGAGTTTGCGGTATCTGCTGTGGTTACCATCATTGGGTTTATGAGCGGGTTAGCCCTACTAATTTCATCAACAAGAAGCCCTTGTAATCTTACCGAAAAGCTTAGGTTTTCTCCAGCTCTTGCTGCAATCCAGTTATTAAAACTATAACGATTACCAAATTTGTAATCTTGATCGTTGTTATTAATATTAATAAAGCCAGTAAGTTGGTGCCCCCAAGAAAATAAATCGCATTGTCCTAGATAAGTTAAACCAAGTTTTGTGCCAAAAGAACCCGTTCCTGTTTGCATTGGGTAAGGCAATTGTACAGCATTACCCATAGAAACAGGTAACACGTTTTTTTCCTCAATACTTCCTGTTGGTATATTTATACCAAATTGTGCATGCATTGCTTTTCTGTTTTTATTAAAAATACTGTAAAGTGCATTTACCATAACATCACCAATGCCACTGGTATTAGTATTAAACCTATTACCATTTCTCATTTGTAAATTCATATCATTTTCAATGTAATTAGCCATAGCCATCAAGGTTATTTTATCAGATGGGGCATACATGGCTCCTAGCATATGCATCTGCATTACCATATCCAAAGGTGCAACCATAAAATTAGCATGTGCATCGGCAGTAGTTGCATCTTCAGTTCCTTGCCTTAAATTTCTCATATCCATAGTCATATAACGATAAGAAAACATGAATTCTCCCTTATGGTGCGTATGGTCTGCCATTACAGAAATAGGTGCGTGTCCATCGGGTCTGCTGGAAGACCATAAGCTAGAATCTGAATTGTGAGTATTATGATTTTCGTTTTGTGCAAAAGTTAATGATGTAGCCATATAAAGTATAACAACAAATAATATATTTTTCATCGGTTTTTTTAAAATTTAGTATTAAGTATAATTATTTGGGCAATTGCCTATCTACGGAATCGCAGGCAAGTTGCCACAAGGGTTGGGCTATCTGCTATATCATTCTGCGAAGTAGTCCCAAATGTGTTTTGGGATCTCATCTTTTAAAGAACTATTGGTTTTTAGTGTACATCTTTAGTTCATTAATACTCGCACAAAGGATGTAACTTCTATCCCAAACGCAAAAAAAATCAAGTATTTAAATTATACTAAATCAGGAGGTTGGTAAGCGTAGTCATTATAATCAAAATAATAGAATACGCGGTATGGAGTAGTTTTTAGTTTTTTGTAGTCTTCAATATTATTTAAAACTTTAATATTACAAATATTTACAAAACCTATAGGATAGTTTTCTAAAGATATACTTAACGATTTAAGAGGATTGTTTTCTTGTTGCTTTTCAATTTCTTTAACTAAATGGCACTTACCATTACATTGCAGTTGTGGTTTATCTTTATTAATACACAAAAACTCTGCAATATAGTCTTGGTTTAAAATATATTCAACATAAGGTTGTACAGGTTTCAACATAGCAAGTATGTAGAGACAAACAAAATATGTAGCAATCCATCTATGCAAGACTTTTTTTTGCAAATATAGTTTTCACCTATATGTCAAACAAAAAAATCTGGGTGATATTAGTTATAATAATCACCCAGATTAACTAATGATAACTAAAAAAAATTACTTGTTATTAAATTGTTTTTCTACAGAGAGGATCGGCTCCAATTGTGCCAATTAGACGATCTAAATAATTGTCTGATTTTACCTTATTGTATTGTGTTTTCACAAATGCTAATCTATCTTCAATATTCATTTGAATTATTAAATCCTTATTATTTGTATCATTTATAAAATCTTCTAAATACGATATCTGAGATTCATAGAATTTAATATCTTTTTGCTGCTTTAATTTCAAACGATTAATATACCAGTCGCTATTTACAACATAATCTCTATCAAAAAATTTACGCAATTCAGGATCGCTAATATCTTTACCTTTATATTCGCCATAAGCCATAATGTGTAATAATATTTGTAAAGGTGGAATAGCAGCATCAATACTACCATCTTCAAAATAGTTAAGTGCAACTTTTTGTTGGGCTTCGGTAATATTGTTAATACCGTCCACAAAATCCTCCATACCTTGTAGTTCTGGTTTTAGCATTCTTTCACCAAATACAGCAGTAGGTTCATCAAAAATTCTATTTAAACAATGTAATGCAAATGTTTTGGTAATTCTGTATCCTAATCTACTTGCTAATACTTTTTCGCCTTTATAATCAAAATCTTCAAGTTTTTCAAGCGAGCCATTTTTAATTAAGTTTTTTGGATCTCTATCCTCAGGCGCCATTCTAGCCCATATTTCTGGGATTAATAAACTTACGTCATGGTCTATTTTGTTTTCAGCACCAACATAACCAGCAGCGGTACTAAATCCGTTAGATTCTGTTAGAATATGTGATAGTAAAGCGTTATTTAAATCTGTTGTTGGCGTTAGCATATTAAACGGTGCTTTGGTTAATGCACCCTCAGATCCAGCTCCAGTAGTTGAAGGTGATTTACCAGTTAAACTACAAATGAAATCCATAAATAATTCTGGAGTTTCTTGATAGTGAATAGGGTTGTAAACCGCCAATGGCCTAATACCAGCTTTTTTATCAACTGGGTTGTTTCTTCGTCCGGGTAAAACGGCATTTACAGTATGAATTACAGGGTCTTCTAATTTAATTTTACGTTTTAAGCGCACACCCATATCTGAAATATAAGAAGCTTCTGTTTCGTTATAAAATTTATTTGGCTCTAAATACCGAGGGTTTTTAGTAGGCAAACCATCTTCAATAATTCTCGGGTGCGATGGCAAAACAAATTGTATATCGTCCTCATCACTATCAATAATCTCTTTTATGAAATCTTGTACAGGTTGTGTGTATTTGTCATAATTAATAGTGTCTTCATAGATATCGATAGCGTCTTTTTTAGTTAACATTTCGTAGTTAGTTAAAAATCTACCATTTGAAATTATATCTAATTCAGCACCTTTATCATAACCTCTTACAATGGCTTCGTCCGGTCTTTGGAATAAATGTGCTTCACAGTTTGTTAGAATTTTTACACTTTTATTTTCGTATTCAGGATTTAAATCTTTAAACTGATTTTTAGGTAATGTTATAGAAGCTGAGATATCATCCTCTGTTTGAATTTTTTCAGATGCAGAAAAATCCGAACGTAATTTGTTTAACATCCAATTACCTTGTTGGTTAAACCCAATACGCACATAACTACCTACAACAGGGTTATTATTGTATAGGAGAGAGGTGCCTTTTTCACCATTAATTATATCTACAGACATTAAGTCTTTCCAGTTAAGATTTGCACCATGAGCTTGTCTAAATAGTCGTTTTACGAATAGCACCAAAGAGCGAATATGTACAGGAATGTTTTCTAACCATGTATTAAATTCATCAGAGTTTTCTTCTGATGGTGTTAATAGTTTTACAACTGAACCCAAAGTTCTTTTTTCACTTAAAAAGGATCTAGATTTTGGCCTGTTTGGATCTTTATCTCTCCATCTTGTTGAGTAATTAAATTCAATAATTTCATCAGCTTTTTTAAAATCTTCTTCTATGTTGTGAATATTAAATCTACCATAGGTAATGGCATTTTGCATTGATTTAGAAATCTCAGATTTACCACCACCAGACACCGTACAAGGTTTATGGCAAAATACGCCTTCTGGATAAGTTTCTACCATGCGCCATAGGTTGATAGATTTGTGTTTTTCTAACCTTAGCTTATTTCCAGAAGGGTGTATATAGGTTTTAAAAGGTGATAACTTTAATTTTTGTGCTTTGCCTTTATAGCTCCAAGAGATACTATTAGTATTTATATCGAAATAAGACGACTCTGGTATGTAAAGTATATTAGGATAGGAATTATCTACCGCGTAATTTTCAGGTTTTATTGTAATACGATCTCCTAATATGTTTTTTACATCTTCAAAAGTATGATCTAGTCCATAATATTTGTTGTAGTCATTACAATTTACAGTATCACCCATAACACGTCTAGCATAAGCTATAGCGCCACCAGCATGTTCTTCTTCTAAAACACCATATAAATTGGCAGAATAACTAATTTGGGTTTTAATCTCTTTTTTAGAATATCCGTAATAATTATCGGCAATCAAAGTTATAACCACCCCGCTGTCGTCTCTACAGGTAATTTTAAAGGCGCCACCATCATTATAAAGCTCATGTTCTTCTATCCAGCACATACCATCTTTTTTCTGGCGATCTGTAGCAGCATCAAAATGCGGAAGACCTACATCTTTCTTTTTAAGTTTTAATAATTGAGGTGCAAGAATGATACATCCTGTATGTCCTGTCCAGTGTTCTGGATCTAATGCAGCATCATTATGTGCTAAATTAGGGTTGCCTGCATTACCAAAAATATTTTCAACAAAATCCAAATTACTTACTAAAGAACCAGGCGCAAAAAATCTAACTTCTAATCTTTTTTCGCTAATAGCACCTTTTACCTCAGGGCATACTACTGGCCTTAAAAGCATAGAAACCATAGTGTGGGCTTTATCTTCTTGGTTTGATGTAAATGGAAGTATATTTAATTCATTTGAAGGTTTAAAAGCTTCATTGATAAAATGTGCTAGTACTACTTTAGGTACTTCTTTTTTATCTAATGGCACTGGAAGAGGCCCTTCAACAATATGAAACGTCCCTTTGGTTGTTCTTTTGTCATGTAATGGGTTGTTTAAAATGCCTTGCTTTAGTCGTTTTGAGTTTACTAAATTGCTTTTAAAAGAATTGCCGTCAGGTGGTAAACTAGCCTCTCTTGCTTGTCCTTTTTTAGAAAGTATTAATGTATTATTTGGTAATTTATAAGATTTATTTATCGATACATCTTTTAAATAACCGTCTATAAAATTTTGAATTCTTGCATCAGCAGGTGCTAAATGATCTGCCAAAAGTCTTGATTTTTCTTTAAGACTCATAATTAGCGGACGTGTTGTTTTTTCAAACTCTGGATCGCAAAATTTTTCAGTACTATTCGCTTTGTCTTTAAAAACGGGTTGTCCTATTGAAGCTAATTGTAGATTAATAAATTGAATGATGTCTTTTCTTGATGTTTCCATAATAATCTAACTTTAATTTTGCTCGTATACCTTGTTAAGGTTTGAAACAAAGTTAAGTTTAGAGGTACTGAAAAAACCTGTCAAAAGTCATGTTACCATTAATTTTTTTACGATAACGATGTAGTGTTAAAAACTGCTGTTAATGAGATAATAAGTTTTGCTACTTAAACCCATTCAACCCCGTAATATCTAAGCCAGTAATTAATAAATGAATATCATGCGTGCCTTCATAAGTAATTACACTTTCAAGGTTCATCATATGGCGCATAATACTATATTCACCTGTAATACCCATGCCACCAAGCATCTGTCTTGCTTCTCGGGCAATAGTGATAGCCATATCCACATTATTACGTTTTGCCATAGAAATTTGTGCTGAGGTTGCAGTATCATTTTCGCGCATTACGCCCAGTCTCCATGCTAAAAGTTGGGCTTTAGTGATTTCTGTAATCATTTCAGCAAGTTTCTTTTGTTGTAGTTGAAACTGCCCAATGGGCTTACCAAATTGCATACGCTCTTTGCTATAACGCAATGCCGTATCATAACAATCCATGGCAGCACCAATAGCGCCCCAAGCTATACCATATCGTGCAGAATCTAAACAGCCTAATGGCGCACCTAAACCAGATTTATTAGGTAATAGGTTTTCTTTAGGCACTTTCACATTATCAAAAATAAGCTCACCAGTAGCTGATGCACGAAGCGACCATTTGTTGTGCGTTTCTGGGGTTGTAAAGCCTTCCATACCGCGTTCTACTATAAGTCCATAAATTCTACCTTCTTCGTTTTTTGCCCAAACTACAGCTACTTGTGCAAAAGGCGCATTACTAATCCATAGTTTTGCACCATTTAAAAGGTAGTGATTGCCCATATCTTTAAAATTAGTCGTCATGCCTCCAGGGTTACTTCCATGATCTGGTTCGGTGAGTCCAAAACAACCCATCCACTCACCACTGGCTAATTTTGGCAGGTATTTTTGACGTTGCTCCTCATTCCCATATTTCCAGATAGGATACATCACTAAAGACGATTGTACGGAAGCTGTGGAGCGCACGCCAGAATCGCCTCGTTCAATTTCTTGCATGATTAAACCATAACTAATTTGGTCTAAACCTGCACCGCCATATTCCAAAGGGATATAAGGCCCAAAAGCACCAATTTCTGCTAAACCTCCAATAATGTGTTTTGGGAATTCTGCTTTTTGAGCATACTCTTCTATAATGGGGGATACCTCACGTTTTACCCATTCTCTAGCTGCACCTCTTACTAGTTTGTGCTCATCAGTAAGAAATTCATCTAAATTATAATAATCTGGTGCTTCGAATAGATCTGGTTTCATTCTACGTGATTTTTAAATAAGTTTTATCTCAAATTTAAATAATCTTTCATCATGATACCGTATTTTTACAGGTAAATCTTTATTTCTCTTTACCTTACTTTGTAAGTGCTTTTAGTATTAAGCACTTTAATACATAATTTAAATTAAACTTATGTCACTTTTTAAAGTCTAACTGAAATAACCACTTATCATTTTCAGAGCGGTTTAATTTAAAGTCTACAAAAATGAAAATTTTTTTTAAAAGTATTTTGATGTGTTTCATAGTATTAATGAATGTCCAAATTCTTTTTTCGCAAAACAACAGACCTAATATTTTACTAATAATTGCCGATGATATGGGTATTGATTCTACACCAGGTTTTGGTATTGAAGAAGATCTACCTGTCACACCAACATTGAATGCGCTACGCGAGAATGGATTAGCGTTCACCAATTGTTGGGCGGCACCGCAATGTACTCCAACTCGAGCTGCAATTATGTGCGGTAAATATGGTGTTAAAACAGGTGTCATGAGGCCACCTTTAAAACTGGACCCAATACATACATCAGTATTTACTAAAATTGAAGAAGATAGTGATACAGATTATAGTATGGCGGCTATTGGTAAGTGGCATATAGGAGGTAATGATCCGAGTGATTACAGTCATCCAGCAGATTCAGGTGTGCCTTATTACGAAGGATTATTTACAGCGCAAGTGGATGATTACTACAGTTGGACAAAGGTGAATAATGAAGGCAATGAAGAACAAGTTGATGACTATTACACTACACATATAACGGATAGTGCCATATCTTGGGTAGGCGAGCAAACTCAACCTTGGTTTTTATGGTTAGCGCATGCTGCACCACATGTTCCTTTTCAAGTCCCACCCGCAAATACCTACACAACCAATCCTGTTGATGATAGATCAACCTATTTGGCAACGATTGAAAATATAGACTATGAAACCAATAGACTTTTGAATAGTATGGATAGTGAAACTCTTGAAAATACCGTAATTATTTTTATTGGAGATAATGGAACGCCTGGTCGTGCGAATGAGTACTTTCCTAGTGGACATGTAAAATCTTCATTATATGAAGGCGGTGTGAGAGTTCCAATGATTATTTCTGGTAAGTCTGTAGAACGCGTTAACGAAGTTGAAGAAAGCCTGACACAAGCTACCGATTTACATGCAACTATATTAGAATTAGCTGGTGTTGAGGTGCTAGGAGGAACATTTAATAGTTTTAGTCTTAAACCAGCATTATCATTCGAAAATCAAATTCCAAGAGCAGTCAATTATATAGATTTTGAAAGTGGTGGGGCTCAATCCTGGGCCACTAGAGATGATACTTATAAATTGATTGAAGATGAAAATGGGAATCAGGAGTTTTATAATATTGTAGCCGATTTAAAAGAAGAAAACGATTTGTTATTAGGTACACTTTCCGCCCAACAACAAAACATAAAAACCCTACTTGAAGAAGCGGCTCAGGTATTTAGAGGAGATTGGGCATGTAATGATGGTATTCAAAATGGAAATGAAACGGTTATTGACGATTGCGATAATAATTGCGGGGTTACAGATGTTTTATCTTCAGATTATATAGACTGCTGCGGCACACCTTCAAGTCCAAGTGTTTATTACGAATTTATTGAGGGTACCCAAAGGGTAGTGTATTCTAATAATTATCCAAACCATGATTTTTGTTATGTTTCTACAAGAATTCCAGAACCGTATTACAGAGATTATCGTTTCGATTTGATTCCAGAATTGTCTAATGAAATTACAAGTTTAACAAGAACAAATGGCAGGCCGGTTAACTTTTTTGGTATTAGTATAAATGGCGTATATATGATGCCGGCTCCAGCAACCCCTTTTATTTTTGTAAATGAAAATACAGGTCAGTACAATTGGGATTGGGTTTTTGAACCCACAACCAACGTTGGTCAAGGTCGTGATTTTGTGGGTTTAGATTGTGCTTCTGCCCATGTTAATCCTAATTCGGGATATCATTATCATGGTAATATGTTTGAATTTGTAGAAACCATTGAACCTGGAATCTCTACTACAACCACAATACCTGAAGTACCATTACATGTAGGTTGGGCGTCCGATGGATTTCCTATTTTATATAAGTTTGGGCCAGATAAGGATGGAAATATCAAAGCATTATTGCCTAGTTTTCAACTAAAAAGTGGTTTAAGACCTGGAGATGGCATTGAAGCGCCCTGTGGTCCATATTCCGGAAAATACACCAATGATTTTGAATATATCGCTGGTAAAGGCGATTTAGACGAATGTAACGGTATTGAAGCTAATATCACTTTAAACACCATAAGTAATGGCGAACAAACTTTTGAATATTATTACGTGGTAACTGAAGACTTTCCTCAAATTTCAAGATGTATGAAAGGAAATTTTAGCGATGATTTTATAAGTGCGTCGCCCTCATTAAATGGTGATGTAGATAACGATAATGATGGCTTTGTAAGTGTTTATGACTGTGATGATACTAATGCGAATATAAATCCATTAGCCACAGATGATCCTAATACCGCTATTGATGAAAGTTGTGGTAATGCTTTAAGTACTCAAACATTCGATTTAGAACAAGCGGGTTATTACCTCACTAGCAATCCGAATGACGGCAATTTTTCTATAATCTCAACAAATTCATATGCTTTTAATACGCAATTATATTCCTTGACTGGCAAATTATTGAGCACAAATACTGGTTTAGGAGTTTTAGAGTTTATAAATATTGGGCCTTCAGGTATGTATCTTTTAAGTATTTTTAAAGATGAAAATAAAGTTGGAACAGTTAAAATTATAGTGAAATGAGGTTTTTAATACTGTCTTTTTTGTTACTGATTAATATGAATGATGATACCATTCATGATTCTGTTAAAGCGACCTTTAATGTTATAAAAAAAGGTCATGTGATCATGCTCGAAATTGACTTTAATACTCATGATTTTTTGAAAGTAAATCACTCTGAAGGTCCTACTATTTCTAAAGATGTGTTTGCAGACTATTTAAACAACACGACGAGTTGGGAAATTGATGGTGTAGATATCACACCTCGAGTATTAAGCATAAAATCCAATGGACATCACACTAAAATTGTTTGCTTTTTATCTAAAGCCTCAAAAAGCGATATCCAATCCATTAATATTACAAATCAATTTTTAATGGATGTAGAATCCCATATTAATGTTATTAAAGTGGATGTCAATAAAACGTTTAGAGATTTTAAAATGGATAAAAATCGGCAGGAGCTATCTATTACATTTTCAAATAAAAATCCTTAGTCAACTCAATATATTCTTTGGTGTATTTATGCCTTTCGGTTTCAATAATCAATTCTTTTATTATGGTATCGTTTTTATGGTATGAGAACTCAATAAGGCTTCGTTTTATAGCACTAGTAGGATTACCTTTAACATGTAGAATACGATTAGGAAAAAGATCAATAAGACTTGCTTCTTCAATAAATTTTTCTTCTTCTTTAAAAGGAATAACAATAGAAAATTTTCCTTTATTGGATAATAACATAATAACTGCAAAAATGATATGTTCCAGTGGCATAGCATCGCTAAAACGTGCTAAATCTCTAGACTTGTCTAGCGTTTTATAATCTTCAGAATAAAAAGGAGGGTTGCAAATGATAAGGTCAAATTTTTCATCTACAGCTTCAATATATTCTAATAACGATGCGTGAAAACAAAATAGCCTGTCATTCCATCGTGAGTTTTCAAAGTTTTCAGCGCATTGTTCAAACGCATCGTCATCAATTTCTATAGCTTCAATTTGTTGCGCATTACTGCGTTGTGCTAGCATAAGACTTAGAATTCCTGTGCCTGCCCCAATATCTAAAATGTTAAAGGGGTGATGTTCAATAGATGTCCACGCACCTAACAGCACACCGTCTGTACCAATTTTCATAGCACATTGATCTTGCTCAACAGAGAATTGTTTAAATTTAAATTGTTTTTTAGACACGATTATTCTTCTAAGTATAAATCAATTAATCCTTCAGGGGTTTCAACTAGAATGGTGTTATTATCTCTGTCTACTTTTACAATAAATTCGTCATTCATCGGGATAAGAATTTCAATACCATCTCTATCAATTTCAAAAAGTGATTGCGCAGTGGAGTCGTTTATGGATTTTAATTCACCTACTGTTCCAAAATTCACATCTTCAATCGTGAATCCAATAACTTCATGAAAGTAAAATTTATCGCCTTCTAATTTTGGTAACAAATCTAGCGGTAAATACAAGCCGCTTTTCATTATGGCATCAGCATCAGCTTCAGCATCAACATCTTCAAATTTTATACGTAGCAGTTCAGATTTATGCAATTGAGAGCTTTCAACAAAAAAAGGAACGAGATTATTTCTTAATTCTAGAAATATAGCATCTAGGTTTTCGTAAATTTCAGGTTGATCCGTATCTAACTTAGCTAACACTTCACCTTTAAAACTGTATTTTTTTACAATTTTACCTAAATAAAAACAATCTTCTTTTTTCATGACAAATATTTTCTTGTCATCCTGAACTTATTTCAGGATCTCATTATCATAATCTATTTATAAGATGTTGAAATAAATACAGCAGGTGCAAAAGTATTTCAAACAAAAAACTCCGATATTGCTATCGGAGTTTAAAAGTATAAAAAATTATTTTTTTATTCTTCTTCGTTTGAAGCAACAGGAGCATCTTCAGTCGCTTCCTCAGCTTCTTCAACAACAGGAGCAGCTGCAGCTATTCTTGCTTCATTAACCGCTTTTTCAGCAGCTAAAGCTTCAGCTTTCGCTTTTGCTTCCGCATCAGATAATCCATCTGCTTTCGCTTGTATTTTTGCTTCTTTTTCTTCTAACCAAGCTTTAAATTTCTCTTCAGCTTGCTCTTCAGTTAGCGCCCCTTTTCTAACACCACCTGCAAGGTGATTTTTTAACATAGCACCTTTGTAAGATAATAAAGTTTTAGCAGTATCCGTTGGTTGTGCACCATTCTGTAACCACTTTACAGCACCATCAACATTTAATTCTACAGTTGCTGGGTTAGTGTTTGGGTTGTAAGCACCTAATTTTTCAAGGTATCTACCATCTCTTTTAGAGCGTGAATCCGCTGCTACGATCCAATAAAAAGGTTTTCCCTTTTTACCGTGTCTTTGTAATCTAATTTTTACTGGCATAATAATTAATTATTTGAGGTTCCCGACCTCTGTTATTAATTGAAAAATTCCTTGAAGTTTTTGCTTCAAGGTTTCAGTTGTAATTGTAATTCCCGAGACATCGGGAATCTCAATAAAGCATTCGAACTATTTTAAATAAATGAAAACAAATTCTTTATTGAGGGCGCAAATATACCTTATTTTTTTAAAAACAAGTGCTTTATTAAGAACGAATTTAAAATAAAAGGCAAACTGGTTCAGGAACTTTATAATCGTGCAAGTAAGTAAGTGTGCCAGCATTTTTATCAATACTAAAAACGGCAATATTCTCAGTCCTCATATTGGCAACCAATAAAAATTTACCTGTTGGATCTATAGTAAAGTTACGCGGCCAATCGCCATGAACAGGCATGCTTTGTATTTTGTTAAGCTTTCCGTTTTTGGTATTACGTTTAAAAACAGCAATAGTATTTTCTCCACGATTAGAACCATATATAAAACGCTCATCTTTAGATATGTGAATATCTGCACATTTATTGAATTCTGTAAATCCAGGCTCTAACGTATTGTCTTCATCAATTTGTTTAAAGCCTTTTTTAGTTCTTTTAATGGTAGTAATCGTAGCACTATATTCGTTAATTAGGTAAATAAACTTGCCATCTTTGGTGAGTTTAAAATGCCGTGGACCAGGATTTCCCTTGGTTTGAATAATCGCGTCAGATTTTAGTTTATAAGCATCGTTTTCTAATATGTATTGGTATACCGCGTTTCTACCTAAATCTGCCACAAATAATTCATCTTTAAAAAATACAGCAGAATGGGCATGAGCTTCCCTTTCTTTTATGTTATGATTAAAAACCTGAGATGCCTCGGCTAAACTACCATCTTCATTCACTGGATAAATAGCAATAGTACCACCAACGTAATTTGATACAGAAACTGCCTTACCATCGTCTCTTATCGAAATATGGCAAGGTCCTTTGCCTTCACTTTGCACTCGAGTTAACAATACTAAACTACCATCATCATGTATCTTATAGGAAGAAATGAATCCACCTTCACTACCATTAGTAGAGTACAAGTATTTTCTATTTGGCGAATAGGTTAAAAATGAAGGATTATCAATGGTTATGGCAAGTTGTAGATCACTTAATTTACCAGTATTTGTGTTGAAATTTAGTTGGTATATACCTTTACTATCTCCTTTAGTGTAGGTGCCAACATACAACTGAGAAGTTTGAGAAAAACAGTGAAAAGAGAATATAAATGCAATAATGTAAATAAATGATTTCATGCTAATGTTAAATATTAAACATCAAATTTATGATAAATTATCTTAAATAATAGCTTATAGTGTTAATCCCTCTTAAAACTATGACAAAACCTGTTAAAACGCTTGACAAAACAGGAGTTTGAGCTTATATTAAGAGTGTACGATGTGAAACAATACGCATCTTTAAATAACCTATTGAAATTTAAAAATGAAAATGATAATATGAATTACACCGAAGAAATTTCAAACAAATTAAATGAATTATTAATTAAGAATTATGATGCTGAAAAAGGGTATTTAAATGCCTCTGATAATGTAGATAGTTCCACATTAAAAATATTTTTTAAGCGAAGAGCTACAGAACGAAGTGAGTTTGCAAAAGAATTAAGAACAGAAATATTGCAATATGGTGAAGAACCAAAAGATTCTGGAAGCTTTTCGGGAACGGTACACAGAAACTGGATGAGCCTAAAATCACTTTTCTCATCAAATGATGAAGAAGCTATTTTGGAAGAAGCTATAAGAGGCGAAAAGGCAAGTTTAGAAGAGTATGATGAAATTTTAAAAGACAAAACGTTACCGCCAAGTATTGATACCATGTTGTTTAAACACAGAAATGCCATTCAATCGGCAATCAATACAGAAAAAGTACATGAAGAGTTAGTATCATAAGATATTAAATTTCGGTTAAGAAAACGCAACCCCTCGGGTTGCGTTTTTTGTTTACAACTGTTTATAACTTCATTTTAAAAAAGTATAAATTCTACCTATTTTTATATGCTGATTAATTTCTAACAATTAAATAAAAAATCCCTCCAATTAGGGAGGTTAGCAAGGGAATGTACTTAATTTTTGATACAGAAACTACTGGATTACCAAAACGATGGGACGCACCAATTACAGATACTGATAACTGGCCAAGGTGTATCCAAATCGCATGGCAATTGCATGATGGTATGGGAAACTGTATTGAAAGTCAGGATTATTTGGTAAAACCAGAGGGTTTTAATATTCCGTATGATGCTGAAAAAATCCATGGTATTTCTACGGAGTTAGCCGATGAACATGGTATACCATTAGCTGAGGTTTTAGAAAAATTTAATGAAGCTTTAGGAAAAACTAAATTCGTTGTCGGGCAAAATGTAAAGTTCGATTTAAACATCATGGGTGCTGAGTTTGTTCGTGGCGTTGTTGAAAACCCATTACAAGACCTCCCTGTTTTAGATACATGTACCGAACATACAGCTGGTTTGTGTCAGATTCCTGGAGGACGTTATGGGAAATTTAAATTACCAACATTAACGGAGTTACATGAGTTTTTATTTAACGCACCTTTTTCAGAAGCGCATAATGCTACTGCCGATGTAGAGGCAACCACACGTTGTTTTTTGGAGTTGATTCGTTTAGGTGAATACACCAAAGAGCAGCTAGATGTTCAGCCTGATTATTTCGAGAGTTTTAAAACTGAGAATCCAGATACCATTCAGCTTATTGGTTTAAAGCACATCAATCTTAAGAAAGAGAGTGCTAAAATCCGCGAGCGTATTGAAAAGGCAAAATCTAGTATTTCTTCTGAAGCTATTCAGAAAAATGCGTCCGATTTAGCCGATGTTAATTTTGTGCATTTACACAATCATTCTCAGTTCTCGGTATTACAATCCACCATGAGCGTTTCAGATATTGTTGCAGCAGCAGCAGAACACAATATGCCAGCTGTGGCATTAACCGATCATGCGAATATGATGGGTGCATTTCATTTTGTAAATGCTGTAAACAAAGCCAATAAAGGCATTAAAGAAAAAATAGCTGAAGCCGAAGCAAACGGAGAAACTACTGATGCTAAACCAATAAAACCCATTGTGGGCTGTGAGTTTTTTGTGTGTGAAGACCATACGGATAAAAGCAGAAAAGATAACGGGTATCAAATTGTACTACTAGCTAAAAATAAAAACGGGTATCATAATTTGGCAAAATTATCGTCACATGCTTTTGTGGATGGCTTTTATTATTTGCCAAGAATTGATAAAAAACTGATTCAGCAGTATAAAGAAGATTTAATTGTACTTACAGGAAATTTATATGGTGAAGTGCCAAGTAAAGTGCTAAATATTGGTGAAAATCAAGCAGAGGAGGCCTTAATTTGGTGGAAAGAAGAATTTGGAGACGATTTGTATGTGGAGCTCATGCGTCACAATCAAGAAGATGAAGATCGTGTAAATCCAACCTTGATAAAACTCGCAAAAACACATGATGTTAAGTTAGTTGCTTCCAATAATACCTATTACAGAAAACAAGAAGATGCTAATGCACATGATATTTTATTATGTGTGAAGGATGGTGAAAAACAAGCAACACCAATAGGTCGCGGTCGTGGGTATCGCTACGGATTGCCAAATCAGGAGTACTATTTTAAGTCTTCTGAAGATATGAAAGCCTTATTTCGTGATGTTCCAGAAGCCATCAAAAATGTACAAGAGGTGGTTGATAAAGTGGAAGCTTTTCAATTGGCACGTGATGTATTATTACCAGCTTTTGATATTCCAGATGAATTTAAACATGAAGAAGATTTAGCAGATGGTGGTAAACGAGGAGAGAATGCCTATTTAAAGCATTTAGTGTATGAAGGGGCCAAAAAACGTTATAGCGAACCCTTATTAGAAGAGGTTACAGAACGACTCGATTTTGAGTTAAGCGTTATTGAAAATACGGGCTATCCAGGGTATTTCTTAATTGTTGAAGATTTTATTCGCGAAGCTAGAAATATGGATGTTTCGGTAGGGCCTGGGCGCGGTTCTGCGGCAGGTTCTGTGGCCGCATATTGTCTTTGGATTACCAATATAGATCCCTTAAAGTACGATTTACTTTTTGAGCGTTTCTTAAATCCAGATCGGATTAGTATGCCCGATATTGATATTGATTTTGATGACGAAGGTCGAGGTCGGGTCATGGATTATGTGATTGAGAAATATGGCTCCAATCAAGTAGCGCAAATTATTACCTATGGCACCATGGCAGCTAAATCGTCTATTCGTGATACAGCGCGTGTATTGGATTTGCCATTGTTTGACGCCGATAGAATTGCAAAGTTAATCCCCACCATGTCTAAATTAGGGAAGATTTTTGGTTTAGATGAAAAGGCACTTGGAAAGAAATTTAGAGCCGAAGATTTAGAGAAAGTTAACGAACTTTTAAATATCGCCGATGGTAGCGATTTGCAAGCTGAAACGGTAAATCTCGCAAGAACGCTTGAAGGCTCGGTCAGAAATACAGGAATTCATGCCTGCGGTGTGATTATTACGCCCGATGATATTACCAAATTCGTACCAGTTTCTGTGGCGAAAGATTCCGATTTGTACGTTACCCAGTTTGATAACTCTGTAGTGGAAGATGCAGGATTGTTGAAAATGGATTTTCTCGGATTAAAAACGCTAACCTTAATTAAGGACACTGTTAAAATCGTAAAAGCAAAGCATGATATTCAACTTGATCCTGAGAGTTTTCCTTTAGATGATGAAAAAACGTATGAGTTGTTCCAACGTGGTGAAACCGTTGGTGTATTTCAGTATGAATCTCCCGGGATGCAAAAGCACCTCCGTGATTTAAAACCTACAGTTTTTGAAGATTTAATTGCCATGAATGCCTTGTATCGTCCTGGACCGATGGAATATATTCCAAGTTTTGTTCGCAGAAAACATGGTGATGAGGAAATAGAATACGATTTACCAGCCATGGAAGAATACCTAAAGGAAACTTACGGTATTACGGTGTATCAAGAGCAGGTGATGTTGCTCTCGCAGAGTTTAGCAGATTTTACCAAAGGTGAAGCCGATGTTCTTAGAAAAGCGATGGGTAAAAAGCAGATTGCCGTACTTGATAAAATGAAGCCTAAATTCATTGAACAAGCCAGTGCAAACGGACATGATGCTAAAATTTTAGAAAAAGTTTGGAAAGACTGGGAAGCCTTTGCCAGTTATGCCTTTAACAAATCACACTCCACATGTTATGCGTGGATTGCTTACCAAACGGCATATTTAAAAGCACATTATCCTGCGGAATATATGGCAGCGGTATTGTCTAATAATATGAATGATATTAAGTCGGTTACCTTTTTTATGGAAGAATGTAAGCGAATGAAGTTAGATGTTTTGGGGCCAGATGTTAATGAGAGTTACTACAAGTTTTCGGTAAATAAAGATGGTGCAGTACGTTTTGGTATGGGAGCGATAAAAGGTGTTGGCCATGGTGCAGTAATGACGATTGTGGATAACCGTAAAGAAGACGGGCATTATAGTTCTATTTTCGATTTCGCAAAGCGAATTGACTTAAGAGCTGCTAATAAAAAAGCTTTTGAGAATTTAGCTTATGCGGGTGGTTTTGATGGTTTTGGCGATATACACAGGGCGCAATATTTTCATGATGATGGCGATGGCATTACCTTTTTAGAGAAAGCGATAAAGTTTGCCCAAAAGTATAAAGAGAATAAAAATTCTGCCCAAATAGATATGTTTGGTGAGCAGAGTAGTGTGCAGTTTTCTGAACCCGAAGTACCACCTTGTGAAGAGTGGGGTACCATGAAAACCTTAAGTAAAGAGCGCGAAGTGGTTGGCGTTTATATCTCTGGGCATCCGTTGGATGATTTTAAAACCGAAATGAAAACTTTTTGCAATGCCACGGTGGGCATGTTTAATACTTTAGAGCCTTATGTGAATCGAGAATTAGTATTTGGTGGAGTGGTAACCGATGTACAACACCGTGTGAGTAAACAAGGTAAAGGTTGGGCATTATTTACTATTGAAGACTATACTGATAGCTACGAGTTTAGAATTTTTGGAGAAGAGTATTTAAAATACCGACACTTTTTATTGCAAAACAATTTTGTATTTGTAAAAAGCTTTGTGCGTGAAGGCTGGACAAATAAAGAAACAGGAAAAAAGAGCGACCCAAGATTACAGTTTAATAGTTTTCAGTTGTTGCATGATGTGATGGAACAATATGCTAAAAAGTTATCGATACAAGTTGATATTAAAGATTTAACCGAACAAAAAATTATTGCTTTGAAAGAACTGTTGCACATGCATCCGGGAAATCAGGCGTTGAACTTTTTAGTGTATGATATGAAAGAAAAGATGAAATTAAGTATGTCTAGCAGACGACAGAAAGTTAAGGTGTCTCAGGAATTATTGAGTGCTTTAGCGGCTCAGGATGTTAGGTTTAAGTTGAATTAATTTTTGTTATTTTGAAGTTGAAACACATATGAAAAAAATCAGTTTTGTCATTTCAACTTTAGTTTTCAATTTAATGTTGAGTGCTCAGATTGTCGATTTTGGAAAGTTCCCATCAGAAAAGAATGGAGAAAAACCAATTGCTACATCTGACTTGCTAAAATCATTAGACTGGGAAAATCTGAGGACATTTAGTGACTTAAATGAAGGACATTATGCTTACGAACAAAAAGACAGTTTACTTACCGAGTACAAGTATGTACAACAAGGTCATGTCTCTTATTTTAAATTGACAAGTTTTAACG
This sequence comes from Hyunsoonleella sp. 2307UL5-6, assembly GCF_047345485.1. Classification (NCBI taxonomy): domain Bacteria; kingdom Pseudomonadati; phylum Bacteroidota; class Flavobacteriia; order Flavobacteriales; family Flavobacteriaceae; genus Hyunsoonleella; species Hyunsoonleella sp. 2307UL5-6. The sequence continues at coordinate 79,945 of NZ_JBLFEN010000010.1, forward strand.
GTAAAGTATTGGAATATCGCAGTCATATATCAAGCATATCTAAGGAAACTAACACGAATTATTTTGATAAAAATGCTTGGTTAGAATATGCTCATACATATTTGCCAAACTTAAAGGACTCGTTAAAGTTAACTGTAGCTGAACCAAAGGAACTATTAAAAGCTTACTACAAATTAATAGGTGTAGGTACTAGAGACGAATATGGTTGGATTTGTGAATACTCATCTGCAGGAATGGCAACTGAAAGAAGACAAGCTACCATTCCGTTAATCAGACATGGACGGAGAGACTTATTAGAACAAATAGTTGATTACCCTAATATTCAAGTTCAATTATACGTTACAGACGCTTTGATTTATGATGACCTACAAAATAAAAAGTATATAGAAAACCAAAAAAGCGAACTTGCTAAATTGACTAGTGAACGTGATAGCTTAAAATCTAAAAAAATATTGGACTGGCAGATTGAATCATTAGATAATAGAATTGCTAATAATAAGGAATATACAGAACAGCTCGAAATGGAACTTTTAAGTAAAAGTGATTGGAACAGAATTTATGCTTTAAGAGATAGTAATCAAAAAGTAAAAACGTGTGGAAATAATGGTTCATATAAAATTTACGGAAATTCGACTACAGAATTATTAAGCGAAAAAGCTATATCAGAAATAGAGAAAAGGTATTTTGAACTGAAAAATTTAGGATATTTTCGATAATAAATACGTGTGGCAACAATGGTAATCGTTGCGCAAAGCTCAAAAAAACGTAAATCTCAACTCAAAAGCACCTTTTTAAGGGGCTTTTGAGTTGAGAGACAGTCAATTCTTAGTAAAAATTGATAGTTGTAAAAAGTCTCATTTTAAGTCTCATTATAACTTTTGTGTTTAAAACAAAGTGACGTACTGTTCTTGCATCACTTTTTACTGTTTTTCTTATAAACTTTAAGTACTTTTTAAGGTTA
>NZ_JBLFEN010000011.1:0-14953 GCF_047345485.1 Hyunsoonleella sp. 2307UL5-6
TAACCTTAAAAAGTACTTAAAGTTTATAAGAAAAACAGTAAAAAGTGATGCAAGAACAGTACGTCACTTTGTTTTAAACACAAAAGTTATAATGAGACTTAAAATGAGACTTTTTACAACTATTAATTTTTACTAAGAATTGACTGTCTCTCAACTCAAAAGCCCCTTAAAAAGGCGCTTTTGAGTTGAGATTTACGTTTTTTAGAGCTTTGCGCAACGATTACCGGTGTTGTGTGGCGTTTTTTTATTTCAGTTTATTGTCAATTCGTCTAATGAATTGAACATTCGTTAATTTTTCATCTTCTTCTTTACAAACCAATTGCATTCCAAAAGAGTAAAAGTCAGAACCATTGTAAAATTGCACTATTAAGTTGGTAAAATGACTAATTATTGATTCTGGTTTTTTTGTCTCGGATGAAACATTGTTTTCTTCATAGAAGTTAATTAAGTCATCCCATTCAAATTTTTCCGATTCGGTTTGAGTCGGTTTATGTTTTTCGTTATTCTCAAAAATCTTTAAATATCCTTGTCCATTTTCTTTCCATAAAACGTATTCCTTTTCGTAAGGTGAAGAACCATTGTCTGAAATCCTTTTGACCAACATCAAAGTGTCAATTCCTTTGGTTTTCAGTTCACAAGCAAATAATTCCGACATTTTATCAATTTCCGCTATTCCAGCTCGATTCCAAGTTTCATTAATTCCAAATTTTTTGAAATTGCAATTTCCTTTTCCATAATCAGTTATTTCATCCCATCTTTTTTGTTCAGCTTCTTTAACATCTAAACTTTCCGTGTTTACCAAATATGAACACTTGATTGGAACATAATAATCTTTGATTTTTAGGATGTAAATTATCTCTTTGTATTTTGATTTTGTAACGAAAATTATTTCCCCAATATCTCCAATTTGTGGTTCAAAGTCTTTCCAATATTCTTTTCCTGCTATTTTTTTAATTTCTGAATTAGGCCATTTAATATTATCACTTCCATTTAGTGTGCTATAAATTCCTCCATTGTGCCAAATTTTCGCAAAAGTTCCCTCAAGAGGTTTGACTTTCTTTAATTTTCCACAGAAGTCAATTGGTTCTTCAGATTTTTCAAGATAGGATACTTTGTTTTGTCCAATTAAAGTTTGAAAAGTGAAAAGAAGTATTATGTAAATTAATTGTTTGTTCATTATTTTTTCTCAAATCTAACTGACTATTTCCAAATTCAAAATTCACAATGCGTGAACTGTACTTTTCAATTAGTTAACGTACTTTTCGTTGCGGTTGTCAAATGACACACAACGGTCTTGTATATGGCTCGTAGCGTGCAAAATAGCTGTTTTCTTTCAGTTGAGCACAAGCTAAATTTTTAAATTTTTATATTTACTTTTTCTCAAATATAATCAAATTTAAAAATTTGGCGACCTCGCAAATACACCTTAACTTCGGTTATGTAACTAATTAGCTATGAGCTATATAAGTTGTTGTGCATAGTGCTTTTCACGTTCAGCTTGGTTTTCCGATGTTTGCTATTTAGTTCAAATGTGAGCGTTGGCAAGACATACTCTTTTACAGTTTTGGTGGTGCGATGGCTTGAGCGACTGTAAATGTGTATGGCTTTAAGCGTTGGCAATTCCGATTACTTACTTAATTTCAAAATCCGAAATGCACCTTGTATTACCACTATAAAAACGATTGTTCCAACAATTAAATCAGGTTTGTTGGAATTTAGCCAATTCACTAAAATTCCTGCAATTATTACTCCCAAATTGATAATCACGTCATTGGAAGTAAAAATCATACTCGCTTTCATATGCGCCTCTTCTTTGCTCTTTGACTTTTGCAAAATGTAAAGACAAATTCCGTTTGCGATAAGTGCTAAAATCGAAACGATAATCATCGTTGAAAAATCGGGAAGTTTCTCGGCTCCAAAAAATCTTCTCAATACTTCCACAAATCCAATAATCGCAAGTGTTATCTGAAAATAGCCTGCAATTTTTGCAATCCGTTTTTTCTTAATCAACGTTCCGCCAACCGCAAACAAGCTAATCCCGTACACGAAACTGTCCGCAAGCATATCTAAACTGTCGGCAACCAATCCCATTGATTTTGAGATGAGTCCTGTTGTCATTTCGATAATGAAGAAGACAAAATTTATTGCCAATACAATCCAAAGTAGCTTTTTTTGGTTGGTGTTTTCTTCAAAATCTTTTTCGTTGGTTTCTTCGGTCGAAATTTTCTTTCCGCCTAATTTTAATTCGATTATCGAATTTTCGATTTGGTCTGCCTGTCCGTTGTGAAAAACGGTCAGATTTCGGTTTGGAATGTCAAAATCAAGATTTTTGATTTCTTGAATTCCGTCCAATTTCATTCGTATAAGATTTTCCTCGGAAGGACAATCCATTTGATTGATTTTAAATATCGTTTTGTTCATTTTAGTCGTCATCTTCGTTTCCAAAAGGTTTGATTATTACTCCAACGCTAAATATAAAACCGTCTGTTGGTGCATAAATTTCGGGAAATTCTGGATTGTCGTGTGGTGGCAAAACCAAAGGCGAGAACCTGCTTTGTCTTCTATCGGTAAAGTTTTCAAAATTCACAAAAGTTGTTCCCCATTTAAAATTTCGCATTGCCACAAAACCCATTGTTATGAAGTCGGTTGTTTCTGTTCCATTAGACAAAAATTGCTTTCCTGTGTAAAACGTTTCATAACCGATTCGCCATTTTTCAGATTCGTACATCAAAACACTTCCTGCGTTATGTTTTGCTGTCAAAGGTTTTTGAGGATTGCCAGCTAAATAGTTCAACCTTGTGTCAATGAGTGCATAATTTAGGAACCACCTAAAATCTTTATAGGTAAACTTGATGTTTGTTTCAGCACCTTTGCTCAAAATTTCATCTGTTGCATTCTCAAATTGGAAAAATCCATTATCAGTTGAATTTAACAGTAATGCATCATTAATCGCAGTTACATAAAACAGTTGATTAATAGAAAAACCAACGGTTTCAAATAAACGTGTTTGATAGTTGAAATCAAGATTTACTCCATAAGAACGTTCCGCATTTAGTGAAGATTTATCAATACCAAGTACATTTTCGAAATTGATAAATTCTGCCTCTTCTGTAAAAATATCTGGAATTTTGTAGCCTAAACCACCACCAATTCTGCTCGAAAATCCGCTATCATTTTTGTATAGCAATGAAACTCTGGGAAGCGGAAAGAAGCCAAAATCAGTATTGTAATCTGCTCGCAATCCTGTTTCCAAAATCCAATTATCCGAAATGTCATAAATATTATTTACAAATGCTCCATAAGTTATGTCTGTTTGGTCACGTTGCAAAGTTGCATTATCATTTTCATCAAAATCGGAAGTATATAGGTTTGCACCAAAAATCCAATCTGTTTTATTGGCTGACTTTTGATAGTTTATTTCCGTGAATGTATTGGTTTGTTTACCGTCAAATGTAAAATCGGGAATGGTCAGTTCTCTGTCGAAGAACGAGATACTATTTTTGATAGTTAATGAACTGACGGAATCTATTTGAGTTTCGTAAACCGCTTGACTGCTCAATCTTTTCGATACGTTTTCTTCGGTATATTGATGGACGCCATTTTCGCCACTTTCAATTTTTGTGATGTCGCCACCAATTCTGTCGTCATACGTTCCGTTTAAGCCAAACCAAAATGTTGTTTTTTCCGATGGATAATAAAAGAACTTTGGGTTGAATGAAATCGAAGTTGTTTTTGGCAAGTTACTAAAGTCATCATCTTCTGGGTCATACGCTTTTTGATAATGACCTGAACCATAAAGTGAAACACCAAATTTTTCATTCCGTTTGCTGTAAAATACATTTGCTGTACTTCCCAGAGCTTGGGTTTGTGTCAACATAATATCCAAAGCAGGTTCTTCGTCTGGTGTTTTGGAAACCATATTTATCAAACCTGCAATCGCTCCACCACCATAAATCGTTGATGAACTTCCTTTTATTATTTCAAATTGTTTTAAGTCCAATGGCGGAATTTGTAAAATACTCAAACCGCTGGAAAAACCGCCATACAAAGGAAATCCGTCTCTTAAAAGTTGAGTGTATCGTCCATCGAGTCCTTGAATTCTAATGTTGGTATTTCCGCTACTTAACGAAGTTTGTTGCATCTGTATTCCTGTACTTTCTCGAAGTACCATTGAAATATTTGTCGGGTTCATTACTGCTTTTTCGCCTAATTCTTCCGCTCCAATAAATTCAATTCGAGTTGGAATTTTTCTAACAGTTCGTGTACTTCTTGAAGATTGTATGACAACTTCGTCAAGTTCATTACCTCCAGATTCGAGCTTGAAAGAAAAGACTTTTTTTGTGCCAATTTCAATTGTGGTTTCGATAGTTTTGAAGCCTACGTATGAAATTTTTATGGTTTGGTTGCCGTTCGGGATTTCTGTAAATGTGGCAATTCCGTCAAAATTTGTTACCGCTCCTTTTTCAAGCTCCTCGAAATAAACTGTTGCTCCAAGTAATGGTTCGTTGGTTTCCGAATCTGTAATGAAAATAGAAATGTCGCTGTTCTGTGCGAAAGAAATAAATGATATAACGAAGAAAAATGAAGTTAAAAATGCTTTTGTCATCTGCTAATTCTGTTTTTAAGAATAGTGCAAATGTAAATTCCTTTTACTGCAACTCGATTGCAAAGATTACTTGTTACAGTTATCGCATAGACCTTTTACGACCATATTTGCTTGTTGTAGTTTGAAGTTTTCGGGAAGTTGAATTTTGGGAATAGGAACATCAAAAAGGCAGAATGTTTTATCGCAGTTTGTGCAATAAAAATGATAGTGCAAATCCTTTGGGTCGCAGTTACAGCCTTTGGCACAAACCGCATATTTGGTCATTCCAGAACCATCTTCAATGCTGTGGATGACTTTGTTTTCCTCAAATGTTTTCAGCGTTCTGAAAATCGAACTTCTGTCAGTATATGCCAATGCGTTTTCAATATCTTTCAACGATTGTGCTTTTTCTTGGCTCAAAAGATGACGTAAAACCACAGTTCTGACTGCGGTGTTTTTGACTTTCTTTATTTTTAGGATTTCTTCTTCGGTTTGCATTTTCCTAATGTATCATTTTTTTCGAGCGTTGGCGAAAAACAGCTCTTTTATTTTTTTAGCGTTGGTATTTCGCGTTGGCAAAAAAATAAATGTGCTGTTTGTGCGGTTGGCTTTTTTAGTTCAAATGTTGAATTTTAGCACGATTTTTTGCATTATGCACAACGGTCTCGGCTATGAGTAGTTGCGTGGTTTAGCACGAAACTTTGCAAGTACACACTAAACTGAAAATCCGCGAGGATTTTCAAAAGTAGCCGAGAACAAGCAATTACTTATAGCCATTGTTAGCAAACGTTATTTTTGTTTAAATATTCAATTTTTATTTCCGATATATTGGTCGGTTTACCAAGTTCTATTCCGTTCTCAACCTTAATTGCATTTCCAAAATCATCATAAGTCCATTTAACATATTCGGTTGAATTCCCTTTATCATCTTTTCTCACATAAAAAATATCATTTCCATTATTGTCTTTCGTTCTTTCTTCTACTTTGGCAATCTTGTTTTCAAAGATTAAAGTCCATTTCTCGGTATTGTCAAGGTATTCGTAAATATCTTCTTGAGTAACTTGTCCGTTGTTGTCAAAAGTTTTTCGGTTAATCACTCGTTTGTTTTGGTCATATTTGGAAACGATTTTCGAGTAAAAATTTCCATCAGAGTCGTATCTTTTCTGAACTCCTGAATCTTTGTCCTCAATAGTTTTGTGTTGTACAATTCCGTTTTTGTCTTTTGCTAAATAAATGACTGTTTTGTCGTCCAAATATTGATTTTCATACCAATCCCAAATTTCGTTTTCCGCAGTTCTTTCGATTTGTTCAATTTGGCGATTTAATTTGTCAAATTTCCATTCAAGTGAACCGACAAAATTGTTTTCAGAGTCGTATTGCTTCTCGGAAATACAATTTCCATTTGGGTCATAATCAAATAAGACAGTATATCTTATCTCTCCGCTTTCCTCAAAAAAGACTGTTTTTTCTTTAAGTCCGTTTAAATTGAATTCGTTGATAATGTGCTCTCGCACTTTACCATTTCCTCCAATTATTTTTCTTGACTTAATGTTCATTTTTAATGTTTGCTAACGGGTTTGTGTATCTTAAGTTAGCTTTATCAAATAAAATTTATAAATTAAGAATCAAATCAGAAAGAATAAAAAGAGAGGATTAAGGTTATTTTGTGTATTGAGACTACGATCTCGTTTTTCATGACAATCCCCTCTCTTTCCTACTATTATTTCGAACAGTTCTGTGAGGCTTTAGATCTCGTTTTTAAGATGCAGAAAAGCTAGTAGATTAGTTCTTTCATAAACTTCATATATATGATTAAAAATACAAATTATTTTGGAATAGACATAAGTAAGAATGTCTTCGATGTGACGGGATCAGATGGTAAGCATTATCAGTTTAAGAATGATATATCAGGCTTTAAAAAAATGTTGAGTTTAACTAATGAATCTTCTCATTGTGTTATGGAATCTACAGGTGTTTATCATTTGCGTTTAGCGTATTATTTATATGAGAAAGCAATAGCAGTAAGTGTTGAAAATCCCTTGTCTATTAAACGCTTTATCCAAATGCGATTAACAAAAATTAAAACAGACAAAAGCGATTCCCAAATGATTTATGAATATGCAGTAAACACTAGTGATGAACTACGTTTATGGAAAGGCCAGAGTCCAACTCAAATAGCTTGTTCTCAAATAATAAGTCTAACCAACCTCTATACTAAACAAACCACAGCACTTAAAAACAAGTTGCAAACAGAAGAGTCTATGGGGTCTCCATGTTCGCAAGTGATACGGTCATTGAAAAGAAGTTTAAAATACTTAAAAAATGAAATAGATAAGTTAGAAGATTCATTATTGAAGTTAGTAAAACAAGATAATCAAGACTTGCTTACTAGAGTAGAAAGTATTCCAGGAATAGGAAGGAGGTCAAGTATGTTGCTGATTGTTTTAACAGGCGGGTTTGAACGTTTTAATAAGGCTTCAGAGCTTTGCTCTTTTGCTGGTTTAACTCCTATGATAAGACAGTCAGGAAGTAGTATAAGGTCGAGATCAAGGATAAGTAAAATGGGTAATAGGCGATTAAGGAAAACGTTATTTATGTGCAGTCTTTCAGCTAAAAAATATAATAAAGCATGTAAGGAAATCTTCGATAGAATTGTAGCAAAGGGGAAGAGTAAAAAAGTAGCATTAATAGCTGTATGTAACAAGCTTTTAAAACAGGCGTTTGCCTTAGCTAAATCGGGGTTGAAATACGATAGAAACTATAGAAGTGTTTTAAATAATTTAAATTAATAATTACTTGTTTTTTAACACAGTTCTTGATTAGTTGCGTGGTTAAGCAACTAAGTTAGCAAACTAATCACAGATAGAAAATTCCAGCGGAATTTTCGTAAGTAAGCTAGAACCAAGCAATTAATTATACACGTTGTTGTAAGTAGTTTTTTATTCAGTTTATAATGTATTTGTTATTTCCTTTTCGTAAAATTTTCCTCTATCGTCAGTCGCAATAACTTTCGGTCTTTTTCCATTTTCCCAAATTAGTTCAAATGATTTTAGAGAGTCAAATTCCACGTTTTGTGATTTGAAATGCTCATTTATGTTATCATACCAATAACCAATTGATTTAGTAATTCGGTCAGAAATCATTGTCTTTGGTTCGAATTCTTTAGTTTTCCAATCAATTTTTATATCATAATTCTTTCCACTTATTTTATTCAATTCATAAATTACAAAATCAGAATCGACATAATTGTCATAGCTTAAAAAACTATGACCAAAATTGTGAATTGCTGATGGAATATTCTTGTACTTCATAACCTATAAAGCTTTTGGAAGTTTTTTAGATTTTACTAATTCTGTCAGTTTTTTAAGTTTCTCTTGGTCAATTTTTTTCCAATCAGCTTTGTGAAATTCCAACGTATTGAACTTTTTCAAACTCCGATACATTGGTAAAATCACAGACTCAAAATCTCCAGTTAGTTTATAAATCAGATTTCGGTTTTCTGTTATTCCTCCACTTTTTGAAATATTCAGCTCAATTTCTTTTCCGCTTTGTTTTAGTTCAAAGAAATAACATTCAGGTTCCAAATTCCAGCATATTTCCGTTTCGATTCCGTTTACTGCTAAAATTATAGATTCACATAGTTTATCAGTCGGGTTTTCAGGAATATTTGACGCATTAAATTCCAATTCAAAATCCTCAGATTTTAATTCAATCGGAAGCCATCTATTTTTCGGATTTCCTAAATTCAGTTCTATTTTTCTTGTTTTGGTCAAATTACTTACAACGTTTTCGTGTAAGAATCCGTTGCGTGAATTTAGAAAAAATATAACAAAAAATACAGAAATAATGGAAGAAAAAGAATATTCAGAAGTAAACAAAAAAAGCAATGGTTTTTACACATTGTTGTGCCACGTTTTTTATTTTATATATCGGTATTTAGATTCGACCGTTCGTTATTTATGGAATCTTGGTATGAATCCAGTTGATAATTTACCGATGAATCTTTTTCGATTGATTTGTTTAATTCTTGGAGCGATGGAGTTTGGTCGTTTGTTGGGGTTTTATTTCCGTCATTTTTTTTGTTAGAACAGCTTTTTAATTCATTTACAGAAAAAAGTCCTAGTACAGCTAGAAATAAAATACCAAATCCGCCTGTTAAAAATCTTTTTAGTGGTTTGTCGAAATTAATAACAGAATGTTTTAAAATTAAAAATCTCCATTTAATAATATGCAAAAATCTAAATTTATAAGGATAAGGTTTAAACCTAGCGCCAAGATTCATATTATGGTCGATTATTGTCTCCAAAGACTTTTTATCCAAAACAAACCTAGTCCAAGTTTCTTGTCCACTCAAACACCTTTTAACTCGGTAGTTTTTATAATAAATATTATAGCACTTTTTAAAAATTCTATCGTTAATATTCAAAATGAGTTCGGTTTCAAATGTGGCACAACGGTCTTGTATATGGCTCGTAGCGTGCAAATTATAAAATTATTTTCGGATTTAGCACAAGCCAGATTTTTAAATTTTACTATTTATTTTTTATTGGAAAATCGTCAAATTTAAAAATTTGGCGACTTTCCAAATATGCCTTAACTTCGATAAAGCAACTGATTAGCTATGAGCTATATACGTTGTTAGCCACTGGCTTTATCCAATATGTTTGTTAATTTCTTTAAACATATTCTCGAAATTATTCAGGGTTTCCTCCTCAAAGAAGGTTATGTCAACTCCCATTTGGTTCAATTTACTTGCTGGACGATAATGATTAAACCTCTTTACACCAATAACTTTATTAATCTGTTTTAAAATAGTTGTTATATTTTTATCTAAATCTTTAAGATTTACTTTAGTATGTTCATCTTTAAACGCTGTATTGAATATTTTTAAGTAATCTTTTTTGGTAAATAAATCCTCTATGTCAGCAGTTGGATTTCCATTATTTGCAAATTCGTCAAAGAAATGCAGATTCTTTTCTCTAATAATTTTATAGCGTACTAAATCATCAACTTTTTGTTTCCCTTTTTGGTCTGTGAATGTGTCCAATAAACAGACAACATTGAGTTTTGAACCACGAAGTAGTGAGATAAATGTTGAAACTTTGTCAAGTCCACCAACAGGAACAATTGTAAATTCTTGACTTAATCCTGTCCTTTTATTTGCCTCTAAAATTGATGATAGAAGAGTTAAATAAATTAAGTCTGCTGGACCTTCTACCAATAGATTATTATTAGATATAAACAGATTTTGAGCAATATCATAACCTAAAGCAGCTTGTAGTGGAAATAATGTATTTGGGTCTTTTTCTTGAATAGTATCGGAAATAATAGTGCCATTGTCAGTTTCGAAACAAGTTCTTACTCTATTTAAGTGTTCAGTATCCACCATAAATGGGGAATGAGTTGTAAAAATGATTTGATACTTTTGAGCTAAATCTTCAAAAAACCGCATCAAATCAGCTTGTGCTGATGCGTGAAGATTTAGTCCAGGTTCATCTAATAACAAAACATAGTCTGAATTCTTGTCTGCTTGGATTTTACTAAACCAAATTATAAATGAAAAGAACCAATTAAACCCTTTACTTCTTCGATCAAGAGGTAATGTAATTTTATGCCTTTGACTTTTTACTCGTATGTCAAGGACTTTCTCTGGTTGATTCTGTTTATTTTTTACATCTTGAATTCTAAACTCGATATCTAAATTTTGATTAGTAGTCCAATACTTAAAAATCTCATTGGTAATTTTATTGGAAGAAGCCTCTAATAATGCTATATATTTCTCATATTGTTGCTCTGTTGAATCTAAAATCTCTTTCGGATTTATTCGTGCAAGTTCAAAAAGAGCTTTTGATGTTTTGTCCTTTTCGTCAGTTGGTGGATTGTTATGTAACTCATTTATGTTGATTTTACCTTTTAGTGGATAATAATCATCAAAATACCAGAATTTAGGCATTTTAGGATTTATCCAAGCTTTTGCAATATAACCTGTAAGAGAACTATTAAACTTATAACCTTCATCTACAAGTTTTTTAATTTTGGTTTTAAGTACTGATAAATCTTCATCTTCTTCCGTACCTACAATATCTGCTACATCTTTTAAATCTTTACAAGCAATTATAGCGTCTTTTGTTGCTTTAGTTAATTCATAACCATCATTAACTTCTGATTCTAAATATTTTTTAGTGTCAGCTTTAAGACCAGTAAAAGTAGTTGTATCACTTTTGTAAGGTACTGTATATGTGAATTCTTTGACATTGAAAACGTTCTTTCCAAATTCATCCTCAATTTCTTTTAAAAGCTCATCTGAAATTGAATATGTACAACTAATTATATCACAATCCTCGTCCTCGTGCTGAAAATCAATTAATTCGTTTCGAGGATAATCTTGTGTAATGTCAAAATTAAAATCTTCGTCAGAATTGAAATAGTTGGTTTTTGCTATTGCAGTCAAGAAAGATGTTTTACCAGATTCGTTCATTCCGACAACTGTGGTAATGTCAGGTTCGATTTCCACTATTTGCGTTTGTTGGATACTTTTATATTTATTTACTGTTACGGTCTTTAGTTTTATCATCATATTTTCTTGATTGTAATGTTGTTTGTTCAGCTTGTGGCTAACGGTCTTGTATATGAAAAGTAGCGGATTTTACCCACGAACTTTTCAGTTAAACACAGACCTTAAATTTATAAAATTCATTTCGATTTAGCACCTAAACCGCTATTTTTTATATACGTTGTTACCCACTGGCTTTATTCCGTTCAGCTTGGTTTTCAGCGTTGGCAAAGACATACTCTTTTGCAATTTTTGGCTTGTGTGTCGGCTGAAGCGAATTGCAAATGTGTATGGCTTTTAGCGTTGGCTTTTTAACAACAACTTTTATTTTCTTGAATTGGTGGACAAGCTACTGTACCATATGAACAATAAACACAACAATCTCCCTCGTTTGGTTTTAAAACCTTTTTACAATTTTCGCATTCGTAGAAAAATTGACAAGCGTTTGTTGGCATATCTTCCACTTTTTTATGTCCGCAGTTTGGACAAGTAATTTCAGATTTTAATATAGTTTTCATTAATTTTCTTTTTTGTCGGTTACTTTATAGCCTGTTGAATTAATTGCTTTCTCAATTTCCGTTTCATTAGTTTTGGTTTTGTCAAATTCAACGATTGCATTTCCATTTTCGTAAGACGCTTTTGAGTTTACAATTCCTTTAAGTTTGTTTACTTCGTGATTTACGTGTTCTTCGCAACTCGCACAAGTCATTCCGCTAATTTTAAATTCCGTTGTTTTAATGTCCGATTTGTCAACTACGATAACTTGCTTTTCTGTATTTGGGTAAAAAATTCCTGAATAGTATGGGAAAGCCAACATCACAATTGCAAATACGGTTACAATTCCTAAAAACTTTTTTGATTGAATAAATTTTGGTTTTTCGTCCATCTCACAATTACAGTCGATTTCTTTTTGAGGTTTAAGTTTTTGATACCAAGCAAAACCAAGAACTAAAATTGTCAGTCCGATTAAATAAGGTCTGAAAGGTTCTATCCAAGAAAATGTTGAAGCAATTCCACTTGTTCCTGCGATTAGAGCCAAAACAGGTGTAATACAACATAATGAAGCTGTAATTGCGGTTAATAAACCTGCACCAATTAATTTGTTTTCACTTTTCATATTGATTCTAAAATTTTATTTTCATCAAGTATCTCAAAGAAAGGATTTAACATTTTTTCATATTCAGCCGTAAGTGAATAAAAAATTGTTTGAGCATCTCTTTCTGTTTGTAATAGGTTTCGGTCTTTCATTTTTCTCAAATGTTGAGAAATAGCAGAAATGTTCATTCCAAGAATATCGCTTAAATCACAAACGCAAAGTCTTTTTTCCACAAAGAGTAGGTAAAGAATTTTCAGTCGAACGCTATTTCCGACTAATGAAAGTCCATTTGCCAAATAGTCGAACGATTCGTTTAATTCCGAAACTATGTCTTTGCAACGATTTATTTGTTCAATATCGGCTTGTTGTCTTATGCAAGAATTATTTTCCATAACACAAAGTTACGGTAATTTCTTATTTAAGCAAATACTTAAATACATAATTTTCAAGCGTTGGGAAATTTTAGCTCTTTTGGTTTTTACAGCGTTGGATTTGTGTGTCGGCAAAAACCGAAAGTGCTAAAATGTGCGGTGGGTTTTCAGCTTGTGGGTAACGTTTTAGGCTATGATTTCGTTGCGTAGTTTAAAACCTAAAAAAAAAGGTCAACGAATAACATAATTTAGGTAAATAATTTTTCCAAGTACGCTAGTAATAGCAATGAATTATAGCCTTTGTTGTGTTTAGTTTTTATTTTATGTCGGGAAAAGTTTCTAATAAATTGTCCGATGTTTTTTTTACTCCGCAAGAAATTTTAAAAGGTTCTATTGATGTAATAAATAACATTGAAAAAGGCGAAATAATTAAACCAAATACTGTTGCAAATCACTTGATGGTTCTAGGGATGTCACTTCAAATGTCTCACAAAGACCATTTTGGTATCGAAAATGAATTTTACCAAGACTTAATTCGCTTAAATCAAAAGCATTTTCCTGAGAAGTCAGAATGTTTACAAACGTAAGTTTTCCGTTTTCGGATTCCGTTAATTTATATTCCGTTCTTTTTAGTTCGTTTTCATAAACATTGATAGCCATTAGTTGTTTGTTTAGTCCTGTAATCGGGAATAATATTAAAACTCTATATTTTGATTTTAAGACTTTATAGTTTGCTGTTAAATCACTTTTTTCTAAAATCTGTATGTCTGTCATGTGTTTTCTTTTAATTGTATTTTAAACAAGGAGAGGGGTTTGTACATATTTCAATCTAAATAATGCTTTAAGAGTTGGTGAGTTTATCCGTTCAACTCGAACAGTTTTCGCATCCCTTTTAGGGAATCCTGAGCATAACATTAAATAGAAATCTTTACATACTTTCGACCCTCTCCATTTTTTTAATTTATTCTCTCCCAAATTTCTTCACGTCTATCTTCTTGCGGTATATTTATTATTCCGCCACCATTATCAAGTCCTTCGTCCACGTAATAAGCTTCAAGTACTAATTTAGTTTGGGTTAATTCTTTAATATTGTATTTTTCTATATAATCGTTTTCAGGGTTAAATCCACCGTTTGGTTCAATTTTAGTCATTACACTACCTTCAACGTTGTATTCATAATTATTAGTTCCTGTTTGGTTACAACTACTTCCTGTAATGTATTTGTAAATTAAATCTCCATTGTCCATAAATTCATAAGTATTATTGTTTACGGCACATTCAGGAAAACTGTAATTGCCATCAAAGTCAAGTTGAGTAATTACCCATTTTCCTAAAATATCAGAATTGTTTACCGTGTTGGAATTGTCATCAGTACTACTGCAACCAAGACTTATGATTGCTAAAAAGATTAAAAATGTTTTCTTCATATTATTAATTGGTCAAAATGTTATTTTCTGTTAAGTCTCTATCTTTCATCTAGTGTTCTTGTTTTTATTAAACACAACGTTTATGTATAAGAATAGTTGCGGGTTTGTATGCGAGGATTTTCCGAAGGAAAATCAGACGTTACAAACACGCAACGACCTTTGATTAAGCACTAAAACCGCAATTATTTTTATACTGTGTTGTGCATAGTTTTTTATAATTCATTCAGTTTATTCACAGCAATATCCCAATCAATTGGGAAAAATTTATTGAATAAAATTTTTGATTGAATTAGTTTATTTTCTTTAATATAATTAATTGTAAAACCTTTAAAATCTCTATTGTTTGGGTTGAGAAGAGCGAATGTCTTACACGACTTAAAAGGTAAGTTAAATTCATCTGTTTCTTCTATCAAATATTCCATTCCATTCAGATTCGTTTTATTGTGTTCGGCGATTATTTTGTCAATTAACTCCAAATCAATATTTTCGAAAATATAAGTATTTGATTCCATTTTTCCATAAATCTGATTTTGGTCAGAATTATAATCTAAAAGATAAGAGTATTTTTTTAAGTTTTTATTTTCACTCTTGAATTCATAAAAATTGGCGTTTCTAATTGGCATTAAAGTATCAACCCATTTTTGGTTAAAAATATCTTCCGAAACGAATAGCTTTTCTATTCCTTTTTCAGATGAAATTTTTGTCTTATCAGCTTCTTTTTCACAAGAATTGAATAGAAATAAAAATGTTGAAAATAGTATTAATGTGAATTTCATTTCGTTTTGTTCAAATTATGCACAACGTGTTTGTGTATGATTTCGTTGCGTGTTTAAGCACTAAAGTTAGCAAACAAATCACGGATAGAAAATTCCAGCGGAATTTTCGTAAGTAGGCTATAACTAGCAATGAATTATACACATT
>NZ_JBLFEN010000012.1:0-12592 GCF_047345485.1 Hyunsoonleella sp. 2307UL5-6
CTCTTTTCCAAGCAATTGTCGGTGGAAAGTTTGCCAAGTCTCTGGTTAGCACTAAAAACAGTGTTTTTTGCTCATTATGCCCTTGGGGTTTGCGGTTGTTTTGCGCTATTCCGTAATTGCACTAAATACAGGCGCACTACTTAAAACCAACAATGTGTAAAAAAAATACTATTTTTGTGGCTTACATTGATAAAGTACTCGTTTGCTTGCTTACGATTTTCCTTCGGAAAATCGCTGCTCACAAACCCGTACTTTGTTTACACTAAAACGTTGCCAACCATTTAAAAGGAAGCTATAGACATATTAGATAATAAGGTAATGACTAATAAAGAAAATAAAGAATGAAATTAAAAACCGATTATTTAGGATATGACTGCACTATTTTCATTTATAACGGAATGGTTAGTAAAATACTGTGCGATTTAGAAAATAAGCCAAAGGGTAGTTTTCTGTCACAACCTGAAGGCTATTTGCTAATGCAACCAAAGGATAAAGCAGAGCTTAAATATTACAAATTACCACAAGAAAAAATTAAAGAAAAATACAAATACAATTATGAATTAGAATACGAAAACCAAGGAGGTAACATAAGCACTATTAATATTAGATTAAGTAAGTACGAATTAATGCTTTTAATCTTTCAAAAAATAATATTCTGGTTTAAAAAATTAGATAATTGGGGCAAGGCTTTAATTGCAATTATTGGAGCATTGATAATAGCTTTTCTGAAACACCTGTTGTTTCCAACATAAATATAATTATACAAGCGTAGAATAACCCTAAAAATAAAGATTTAAAGTTGTTTTCCCATTTATTATCAGAATGAAGGAAACCAAAAGTTAGAATAATTAAAGGGATAAACCATATAGGCGATAGCAATTCGGAAAGGGTGTACTCATGACCTTTTGGGTTTTTTTTATTATAATAATGGTCTGAATAAGGGCGTTTAACCCACCATGGAGACAAAATAAAATTTATGAATTTAACTAACATAAAACCGACTGACCTTACTCAAACGCAACTGTTACGTGCGACTGACAACCAAACCGAAATAAATATGACAACAGAATCAATAAAAGAACAAATTCAAGGAAAATGGAAAGAATTACAAACTGGCGTAACGTATTCTTTTGCTAAAAACCAACAAATATATCCATACCAATCATTTTTTTCAATAACATACACACAAAACGATTCTTTTTATTTTTCAGATGATAAAGAATATGTAGAGATAGTTGCTATATCAAAAAAAGTTATGGTTTGGAAAAAGAATGGACTTTATTTCTTATTTGAGAAATTATCGTAATTTGACTTGATAATTTTCAAAACCTTAAATTTGTCGTCTAACGGAATTATAGAAGAATTGAATAAATGCTTTATTAAAGAATTTGTGTTTTCTTGTTCAACTCCGACTAAGCTGTTTGACAAAATAAAAAACGGATTGGCAACACCGTGTATAAAAAATAAGGGTTTGGTGTCTTGTTAAAATTAATTTTTGTTTGCTCGTTTTTCGCTAATCTGAATGGAAGTTTTATACTTAACCCTTACTTTCCATACACATTAACGTTGTACAACATATCTAAAATGAACAAACTGCTAACATTTTCACTTCTGATTTTCTTATTTCTGTCTTGTAAAAATGACAAAAAATCTGAACTGGAATTTTATGTAGAAACTCAAACTTCATTTTTCGATTTGAGAAATGGAGACTGGATAAAAAACTCGTGGATTAGGAAACCTGTAAATTTAAAAATAATCCACGAATCATTTAAGAAGCTTGGTTACAACAGAATTGAAAAACTGATTTTAAAAAATAGTGATGAATTCCTAATTCAAGACATATACATAAAAAAGAATTTCGAGAATTTAATGGACAGTTTAGAACTGACCTACGAAAAGCCTGAAATCGAAACTAAATATTATACTGAATTCTGGAATCGCAGAAAAGCGGAGAAAAACGACTCAATCGTTTATGAAATAATCCGAGAATTTAATTATTATAAATCAGACAAAAAACAACTGAATTACGAAAATCAATTTGCAAATGATACTTTGATTGACTTATTGAATATTGAATTTGATTACGCCAATCTGAACATAGAAAAAGCTAAATCGGATTTTTATACATTAAAAAAATACGGATTTCATCAATCAGCTTATAACTTACTCTTTGAACGACGTAAATATTCTGAATTGGAATTAGACCGAGAAAAATTAAAAAAGGAATTAACAAAAGCAACGAAATTTACTTATCCTTGGTTAATAGATACGGAAAAGTAAGTACGTTGTACAACAATGTGTATAATTCATTGCTAGTTAGAGCCTACTTACGAAAGTCCTCGCGGACTTTCTATCTGTGATTTATTTGCTAAATTTAGTGCTTAAACACGCAACGAAATCATACACTAGACCGTTGAGTGTAATTTGAGCGAAAATCTACAAATTTGATTATTTTACCAAAAATTGGTATATTTGATTAAAATTAAAACGGAATGAAAAACACATCAATATCGCTCGGAAATTATTTTGACCAGTTTGTACAAACTCAGGTTTCTGCTGGACGTTACAAAAACGTAAGTGAAGTAATTAGAGCTGGACTTCGATTATTGGAAAATGAAGAAAGTAAAGTTATTGCGTTAAGAAATGCTATTCAAGAAGGAATAGATAGCGGAATTGCTCACGATTTCGACCCTAAAAAAAATCTTGAGGAATTAAAAGCTAAACGCAGACAAAATGGCTAAATACGAATTGACCAATAAGGCTGTAGCTGACTTAAATGGAATTTGGGAATATACAGTTGAAAATTGGTCTGAAAATCAAGCTGACAGATATTACGATATGCTTCTAGATATTTGCCAAGACATTGCTGACAATCCAGAACTTGGAAAAAATTATGACGGAATTAAATCTGACCTTTACGGACTAAAAGCAAATCGACACGTAATATTCTATCGCAAATCGCAAGTGAATCCAATCGAAATCACGAGAATTTTACACGAACGAATGGATTTGAAAAGGAGAATAACCGAGTAATAAAAACTACACCCAACAACGTATAAAAATAATTGCTATTTTGTGCTTAAGTAAAGGTAGTTGCATATTTGCTACATCTGAATTTCCTTCGGAAATTCCTCGCACGCAAACCCGCAACTATTCTTATACAAAACCGTTAGCAACAAGCTCAAAACTCAACGCTGGAATTTGAAATTATTAATCTACTTATTAGTCATTCTTACCTTATCATCTTGCAATGACAATCGGAATGAATCAGAATCTGAATATCGGAAATGTATAAATGACAAAACCTTTGATAGAGGAATTCTTTATCCGTTAGAAACGTCCGAATCTGATATTGCGAATTCGGTGAGTGTTTTTGATTCAATTCAAAAGTTCGAATATCACTTGCAAAAAACTGGACAATTAACGGAAATAAATAAAAATGGATATTTAAATTTAGTCGCTGACATTGAACAAGCTGAATATCTTAAAACAGAATTTGAGGAATTTAATTCAAGTCACTATTTCATTGAGAATAATTTGATGACACCTTTGTTCTTCGAAGAATTATTCTACGTCTGTACAATGAGCTCATTTAAAAACCAAATACATTATCAATTCATTCTCGATACAAAGGACAAGGTCCAATTGAATTCCTATGCGAATAAAGAAATATTGACTGAATTAATTGATAAGGTGGAATTTGACAGTGATACGCAAAGGTTAATAGTAATATATCTTATTTATAGCAATTTATATTGGAGATATGAAATGGAATAAAAGCCAGTTGCTAACAATGTGTATAATTCATTGCTAGTAAAGGCTTACTTACGAAAATTCCGCTGGAATTTTCTATTCGTGATTATTTGCTAACTTTAAGGCTTAAGCACGCAACGAAATCATACACTAGACCGTTGGCACCAATTTGAAAAATGACAGTAGAACAAAAAACATTATGGGATAAATTAGAAGAATTCCAATTGGATGATTTTGATTCTACATTCACTTTTACCGACAGATTATGTAGAGAAAACGGTTGGAAATACGAATATGCAATTCGGGTAATTAATGAATATAAAAAGTTCATTTTTTTAATCTGTATTTCTGACCATCCGTTAACACCTTCTGACCAAGTTGACCAAGTTTGGCATTTACATCTTTTATATACACGTTCGTATTGGACAGATTTTTGTAAAAATATTTTAGGTCGAGAAATCCATCACGGACCAACTAAAGGCGGAAAAAGTGAAAAAGATAAATTTGGAGATTGGTATTCTAAAACAAAAGAATTGTATTTGAAAACATTTAATAAAAATACGCCATTAGATATATGGCCATCTTCAAAAGTAAGATTTGGAGAACTAAACTTTAGGAGAGTTAACCTTCATAGAAATTGGATAGTTCCAAAAATTAGAAAAGTATGATTAAAGAACTAACTGATTTATCACCAGCAGAAATCTTGCTTATTGAAAACCCTCAAGTAAAAGTTGACAAACTTGCAAGAGTTACTTTCTTTGACTTAATATTAAAAGAAGTACTCAAAATAGAAACAAATGAAGAAGCGTCAAAAAAGGACAAGAAAAACCCAACAGTTAGTTTAGGGAAAGCATTTAACAGCTATCAACCATTAAAACACGAATCCATATTTCTGTCTGTATTCACAAAAGATAATGAACTAAAAGTAAAACTCTCAAATCTATTAAAAACCGCATTCGAAAAGATTAAAAATAGTGAAGACTATAAATTGAAATATATTTATTCTGACCACCGAATGAAACAATATTTTAAATCTAATTTTTTTCAAAGATTGTTAGGAGTAAAAGTCATTTCAGAAAACGGAATAAATGCCCAAAAAGAAATAAAAAGGGAACTAAAACGAATTAAAGCCAATACGACCAAAAAAGTTAAAGGTATAGAAGAAACACTACTTTC
This sequence comes from Hyunsoonleella sp. 2307UL5-6, assembly GCF_047345485.1. Classification (NCBI taxonomy): domain Bacteria; kingdom Pseudomonadati; phylum Bacteroidota; class Flavobacteriia; order Flavobacteriales; family Flavobacteriaceae; genus Hyunsoonleella; species Hyunsoonleella sp. 2307UL5-6. The sequence continues at coordinate 4,930 of NZ_JBLFEN010000012.1, forward strand.
TCTTAATGGGAATATTGTTCTTATACCCAAAATACCAACCGAAATTTTTGAATTGATAGAAAAAAAGAAAGCTAATTTCAGAAAAGAGAACTCTGATTCTGTTTGGGTCGATTATGGTTATTCAGATTTATACTACCATAATACGACCAAAAATCAATTCGATTTAATGGCTATTAATGATTCTGATTTTATGCCAATAATTGAATCTGTTAACGGATTTGATGATTCATCAGGTGATAGCGGTTGTGGTTCAGATGGAGGTTGTGGTGGCTGTGGCGGATGCGGAGGTTGTGGTGGTTGCGGATAAAAAACTGGTGCCAACAACGTATATAGCTTATAGCTAGTTAGTTGCTAAATTCAAAGTTAAGGTTTATTTGCGAGTTCGCCACATTTTTAATTTATTATATTTACAAGAATTTAAAACATAGAAATTAAAAATATGGCTTGTGCTTAATCCGAAAATAATCGCTAATTTACACGCTACGAGCCATATACAAAACCGTTGTACACCATTTACGAAAACCATTGAGAAAACTGAAATCCATATTGATAATTCTATTTTTCACCTTGACAAATATTGTATTTAGTCAAGTTAGCGGAACGATATTAATGGATTCATTATCATTGCCTGGAGCTGAAATTAAATTTAAAGAGTCTGACAAAGGAGTAATGGCGGACTTTGACGGAAACTTTGTTTTGCCTTTAGAATCTGACATTAAAAATAACAGTTTGATTATCTCTTACGCTGGATTATCCATAGAAATGAAAAATATTGAATTCAGTAATGGAAAATTAGATATTGGGAAATTTGAAATACCGTATTTTAAAGATATTTCAATAACGGAATTTGAGCAACTTTCGGAATCGGAAAAAGAAAACTGTCTGCCAACTTATTGTTGGGGACAATTGTTAGGATATTTTTCAACCAACAAACTTGAAAAAGAATATCTGACTCTAAATTGTAAAGAAAAAATCACGGAATTTGAATTTAATCCGACAACTAAAACCGTAACTGTTGATTGGAATAAAATAAAAGAATGTGAATAAAAAACGGTGTACAACACCGTATAAAAAATAATTGCGGTTTAGTGCTTAATCAAAAGGTCGTTGCGTGTTTGTAACGTCTGATTTTCCTTCGGAAAATCCTCGCATACAAACCCGCAACTATTCTTATACATAAACGTTGTAAGTAATGCCGAAAAACCAGAAACCGAGTGAATAAAACGATATTTGAAATTACCAAAATGGACTGTCCTTCAGAGGAAAATCTAATCCGAATGAAATTGGACGGAATTTCAAGTATTGCGAATCTGGACTTTGATATTCCGAATCGAAAATTGACTGTTTTTCACAGCGGAGAAATTGACCAAATCGAAAAGTCAGTTATCGAACTGAATTTAGGCGGAAAAAAAATCTCAACGGAACAAACCGACCAAACGGAATTTAAAGAAAACGCAAACCAAAAAAAGCTACTTTGGTCTGTACTTGCAATCAATTTTGCTTTTTTCATTATCGAAATGACAACAGGAATTGTCTCAAAATCAATGGGACTTGTTGCAGACAGTTTGGATATGCTTGCCGACAGTTTCGTGTACGGAATTAGTTTGTTTGCGGTTGGAGGAACTATAGTTAAGAAAAAGCGGATTGCAAAACTTGCTGGATATTTTCAAATAACACTTGCGATTATTGGATTTGTGGAAGTTTTAAGAAGATTTTTTGGAGACGAGAAACTTCCCGATTTTTCGACAATGATTATCGTTTCGATTTTTGCACTTATCGCAAACGGAATTTGTCTTTACATTTTGCAAAAGTCAAAAAGCAAAGAAGAGGCTCATATGAAAGCGAGTATGATTTTTACATCAAATGACGTGATTATCAATTTAGGAGTAATAATTGCTGGAATTTTGGTAAATTGGTTAAGTTCGAGTAAACCTGATTTGATTATCGGAACAATAGTTTTTGTGTTGGTAATTCAAGGAGCATTTCGGATTTTGAAATTAAGTAAGTAAATGAAAAAAGCACTACTTACAACATTGTATATAAAAAATAGCGCAAGTCATTGCTAACACTAAGGTTTGGGCATATTTGGAAAGTCGCCAAATTTTTAAATTTGACGATTTCCAATAAAAAGATAAATAGTAAAATTTAAAAATTCGGCTTGTGTTCATCCGAAAATTTATCGCTTATTTTCAGCGCTACTTTTCATATACGGAGCCGTTGCCACCAATTATGAAACGAACTTTCTGCATTGCATTTTTCATATTGTTTTCAGCTAATTCTGTGATTTCTCAAACGGAATCAATAAAGGCGTTGGTAGAAAAAACGAATGAATTGAATCTTGATATGTGGGATTTAACAACTTATGCAGAGGAAAACCTAAAAGACAAAGAAGAATTAGCCAAATTTTTTTACTATTGGATTGGTTCAAATATCGAATATGACGAGGAAACATTGTCAAAGACAATAAACGGAGAATTAAGTAATGAGAAATTTTGGGAACTACAAAATGAATCTGTTGTATATGAGAATAGAAAAGGAGTCTGTGCTGGATATGCAAATTTATATAGATGGTTCTTGGATTGGGCTGATATAGAAACTGTCGTGATATCAGGACATATTCGAGATTTAAGAAATCATTATGTGGAACTGGAATCTGACGATAATTTCAGACACGCTTGGAACGCCATCAAAATAAATGACAAATGGATTTTAGTAGACACGACTTGGGGAACTTCAAAAGACCAAGAAACATCTGAATATTATTTTGATATAAAACCAGAATTCTCGATAATCACACACTATCCAGAAGAGAGTAAATGGCAACTTCTAAAAGTACCTCTGACTCTCGAGGAATTTAATAAGTCTCAATTTATAAAGCCAATATGGTTTATGATTGGATTTACTAAAGTTCCTAAACTAATGGCTGATAAAGAATTTTATTATTTCACATTTGAGGATTTACCGAATAACGAATGGTCAGTAAGTCTAAAAATAAGTACTGACAATCTGAATTTTGAACCAATAAACGATATAGAAGTAATCGACCAAGATGGAAGAACATATTTTCGATTTGGAAAAGCTCAAGTTCCTAAAACGGCTTATTTCAAAGTTAAAATTGCGAAATTCGAAAATGATGAAGACGGTTACTTTAAAACTGAACACAAAGATGTCATAAACTTTAAAATATAAAATAACTGGTGGCAACAATGTGTATAATTCATTGCTAGTTATAGCCTACTTACGAAAGTCCTCGCGGACTTTCTATCTGTGATTTATTTGCTAACTTTAGTGCTTAAACACGCAACGAAATCATACACTAGACCGTTGCCAGTAATTTGAAATGAAACAAACTTTAGTCATTTTTTTAGCCATTATATTAAACTCTTGTCTTTCGGACACGAAACAAACTGACTATGAGTATTATGAATTTATATCGCAAAAGTCATTAGATGGTAAATACGAAATCTATAAATATTGTCGGACAGGAATGATGGCATTTAGTAGTGATATTTGTGGATTACAAATGCAAAAAGCAGGAACAGAATTTAAAGAAAATTGTGGGATTAGAATTAATGGTCATTTAATCAAATGGATATCAAAAGACACACTCGAAGTTACAAGATTGGAATTAGGACACAGACCAAAAGATACAATCGCAAGAATAACTTATCAGAAAGCATACGATTTGACTTTGAAAGTTTTGAACTATAATGGAAATTCTGGCGGAAATTTAAGAGAACTATATTTTGACGGATTGAAAATAGAGAACGAAAAAATGATTTTCACGAACATTCAAGTAAAAAAAGATAAACCCTACAAAACTGCAATGACTGTGAATTTGGGAGATTTACAAATTGAAAACAAAAATGACACAATTACTAAATTTATTTTTGAGGATTTAGCACTTTCAATGAATGGAACATACAAGCATTCAGAGGATAGTACAGAAATCAATTTACCAAGAATAAGAAGAGTAACTACTTATTTTCATCCAACAGAAATAATAAAAATATCTGAACTGAGTAATTTGAACGGAATTTATATAAACAAAAAAACTACTGGCAACAATGGCTATAAGTAATTGCTTGTTCTCGCCTTCTTCTGAAAATCCTCGCGGATTTTCAGTTTGGTGTGTACTTGCAAAGTTAATCACTAACCCACGCAACTACTCATAGCCGAAGCCGTTGTACACAAGCTACCAGCCGCATATTTTAGCACTTCTGGTTTTTGCCAACGCTCGATTCCAACGCTCTAAAAACCAAAAGAGCTAAAATTTCCCAACACACCAGAACGAATATAATAATCTGAATTAAAACTTGAGAATCCAAAATATTTTTATAAATTTGGACAATATTTGTCTAAAATAATTTTGACCAATGAAAACTTTAGGAGACACTTTGAAATGTGCAAGAGAGGAAAAAGATTTAATTCTACGAAAAGTTGCGGCTGAAGTAGATATTGATCAATCTTTAATTAGCAAGTTTGAGAAAAACGAAAGAAAGCCGACTAAGGAACAAATCGTAAGACTTGCTAAATTTTATGAACTTTCGGAAAGTGAACTTATCATAAATTGGTTTTCAGAAAAAATTGCAGAAGAATTAAAATACACAGAATCGACTTCTGAAATTCTGAAAGTTGCAGAAGAAAAAATTAACTATTATAAGACTCAAGAAAATGGAAAATAAGAAAATGAAAGTTGCTGAATTGTTTGCAGGAGTTGGAGGTTTTCGTCTTGGACTTGAAAAAAGCAATTATGAAATTGTTTGGAGTAATCAATGGGAACCATCAACTAAAATGCAACACGCATCAAAAGTTTATGAAGAACGTTTTGGAAAAGAAAATCACTCAAACGAAGATATAAATGAAGTTGTAACGAGAAATGTAGAGGAAATTCCAGATCACGATTTGTTAGTTGGCGGATTTCCTTGTCAAGATTATTCAGTTGCAACTACTTTACAAAATTCTAAAGGTTTAAAAGGTAAAAAAGGTGTTCTTTGGTGGTCAATTCATCAAATTTTAGAAAAGAAAAAAAACAAACCTAAATACTTGTTTTTAGAAAATGTTGATCGTCTTTTAAAATCGCCAGCAAAACAAAGAGGACGAGATTTTGCAGTAATGTTGCAAAGTTTAAATGACTTGGGTTATGCTGTAGAATGGCGAGTAATAAATGCAGCAGAATATGGAATGCCACAAAGAAGAAGAAGAGTTTTCTTTATTGGTTATCACAAATCCACAGAAATTTACAAAAGACTTCAAAAGTCTAAAAAAATAAATTGGTTAACAGAAGAAGGAACTATTGCAAACGCTTTCCCTGTTGCTAAAACAGATTCAATTCAAGAAGTTGAATTAAAAGGAGATTTAGTCGAAATAACAAACGACTTCAATAAAAACGGAAAATTATCACCTTTTCAAAATACAGGTTTACTTATAAGAGGTAAAGTTTATACAACCAAAACAGTCCCAAATTATGACGGAGAAAGAACTGTTTTAGGAGATATTTTACAAAATGGAGAAGTAACTTCTGAATTTTTCATAGATGAAAAAGACAAAGACAAATGGGAATATTTGAAAGGTGCTAAAACAATAGAAAGAAAATCGCCAGATGGTTTCGTTTATAAATATTCAGAAGGCGGAATGATTTATCCAGACGCTTTAGATAATGCATCAAGAACTATTATAACTGGCGAAGGTGGGAAATCAGCTTCAAGATTTAAACACGTAATTGTTTCCGATCGAGGTTTACGAAGATTAACACCAATTGAATTGGAAAGGTTAAATATGTTTCCAGATAACCACACCAAACTTGAAGGAATTACAGATACAAAACGTGCATTTTTTATGGGAAATGCTTTAGTTGTTGGAGTAATTGAAAAAATTGGAGAGGAACTTTATAAACAAATAAATCAATTTGAGTATGTATAATGTAAATTCAGCAGACTCAATTATTGATTTTGCTAAATTATTAAAAGACCAAACTTTAAGACAAGCTTGTGGTGTTGAAATTGAGAAACACGGTTATAAAGGAAAAGGGAATTTTGGTCAAATATTAGAGAAGTTTTATTTTGGTTACGAGCCAAATTCAGATGCAGAACCTGATTTTGCAGAAGTTGGAATGGAACTTAAGTCAAGTCCTTTAAAAACTCTAAAAAACGGAGAATTCCGTTCTAAAGAAAGACTTGTTTTAAATATTATAAATTATTTAGAAGTTCACAAAGAGGACTTTGAAACGAGTACATTTTTGAAGAAAAATGCACACTTACTTTTGGTTTTCTATTTGCACGACAGAGATTTAAATTTACTTGATTATATAATTAAACTAGTTGACGATTGGAAATATCCAAACGAAGATTTAAAAATCATTAAACAAGATTGGGAATTTATCAATCAAAAAATAAAAGACGGAAAAGCACACGAATTATCGGAAGGAGATACGTTTTATCTTGGTGCTTGTACAAAAGGCTCAACCGCTCTAAAATCATTCAGAGACCAACCATTTAATGAAGAACAAGCAAAACAACGAGCGTATTCTTTAAAACAAGGCTATGTAAATCACATAATTGCAAATATTGCACAAGAAGAAACTGCCATTTATGGTAAGATAATTGAACGTCCAGAGATTTTAGATAAAGTTCAATCTTTAGAAGAAATAGTAATTTTAAAGTTTCATCCGTTTTATGGAAAATCCGCAGAACAAATTGAACAAGAATTAGGTTTAGACTTAAATCAAAAAGCTAAAAGTTATTTTGCAAATCTTACAAATATAATTCTTGGACTTAAACTTGGTCAAAAAATAGAGGAATTTGAAAAAGCAGATATTCAAGTAAAAACTATTCGACTTAAAGAAAACAATTTACCAAAAGAAGACATTTCATTTCCGACATTTGAATATCAAGAACTTATTGAAACAGATTGGGAAGATTCAGGCTTTAAGAACATTTTGGAAAGTAAGTTTTTCTTTGTGTTCTATCAATTTGAGGGAGAAAATTTAATTTTAAGAAAAGTGAAATTTTGGAATATGCAATATTCAGACATTCTTGAGGCAAAAAATGTTTGGGAAGAAATGGTTAAAACAGTTTCTAAAGGAGAAATAGTAAAAGAAGTAACTGAAAAAGGTGTTAGAAAAACATTTTTCCCAAAAAAAACGGAAAACAGAATAAGTCACGTTAGACCACACGCAAGAAATAAAGAAGATACGTATGAATTACCAATTGCGGACAAATTAACTGGACTGACTGAATATACAAAACATTGTTTTTGGTTAAATGCAAGTTATGTAAAAGACGAAATATATCTGAAATAAGCCAACGCTAAAAGCCATACACATTTGCAATTCGCTACAGCCAACGCTAAAAGCCAAAAATTGCAAAAGAGTATGTCTTTGCCAACGCTAGCAAGTTTGCGGAAAGAAAAAGCCTGTGTACAACACCGTATATAATTTATTGCTAGTAAAAGCTTACTTACGAAAATCCGCGAGGATTTTCTAGTTGGTTTTGTATTTGCTAAATTTAGTGCTTAAAATACGCAACAAACCATATACAACAACGTTGTAGTGCATTTAACCAAACCAATGAACAAAACTTTTATTACATTATTATTAGTTCTATTTACAATTAGTTGTAAAGAAAAAAAAGTAGCAAAAGAAAGAACGTTATTAGACTATTTT
>NZ_JBLFEN010000013.1:0-8580 GCF_047345485.1 Hyunsoonleella sp. 2307UL5-6
ATGTATAACCGCAATTACGGCGGATTCGACTACGTCCGAATCCACTCGGAATTGCTAATGTCAGTGCGTAACCGAAAATAATCGCTAATTAACCCGTAACTGACGGTTATACGAGACCGTTGTGGTTAATACCGAAAACCAAAAAACCGAGTGAAAAAAACCATATTTGAAATTACAAAAATGGATTGTCCTTCAGAGGAAAATCTAATCCGAATGAAATTGGACGGAATTTCAAGTATTGCGAATTTGGACTTTGACATTCCGAATCGAAAATTGACAGTTTTTCACAGCGGAGAAATTGACCAAATCGAAAAGTCAGTTACCGAACTGAATTTAGGCGGAAAAAAAATCTCGACTGAACAAACCGACCAAACGGAATTTAAAGAAAATACAATCCAAAAAAAGCTACTTTGGTCTGTACTTGCAATCAATTTTGCCTTTTTCATTATTGAAATGACGACAGGAATTATCTCAAAATCAATGGGACTTGTTGCCGATAGTTTGGATATGCTTGCCGACAGTTTTGTTTACGGAATTAGTTTGTTTGCGGTTGGCGGAACTGTAATTAAGAAAAAGCGGATTGCCAAACTTGCTGGATATTTTCAAATTACACTTGCGGTTATCGGATTTGTAGAAGTTTTAAGGAGATTTTTCGGAGACGAAAAACTTCCCAATTTTTCAACAATGATTGTCGTTTCGATTTTTGCACTTATCGCAAACGGTATTTGTCTTTATATTTTGCAAAAGTCGAAAAGTAAGGAAGAAGCACATATGAAAGCAAGTATGATTTTTACTTCAAATGATGTGATTATTAATTTAGGTGTTATAATCGCTGGACTTTTGGTAAATTGGTTGAGTTCGAGTAAACCTGATTTGATTATCGGAACAATTGTTTTTATTTTGGTAATTCAAGGTGCATTTAGAATATTGAAATTAAGTAAATAAAATAAGTACTAACCACAACAACGTGTATAATTAATTGCTTTGGTCGTTGTTTACTTGGAAAATTCCTTCGGAATTTTCTCGCGTTCGTTTTTGTTTACTAAATTAGTTGCTTAAACACGCAACTAACCATACACAAGACCGTTGGTGTCAATAGTGCGTTTTTTATATCAGCCAACATAGCGGAATTTTATAAAGGTAGATTTATGGCGGAATAACCGCTCCCCTTTTACTATGAAATAACTCGGGTTGGTCTCTTTTCCAAGCAATTGTCGGTGGAAAGTTTGCCAAGTCTCTGGTTAGCACTAAAAACAGTGTTTTTTGCTCATTATGCCCTTGGGGTTTGCGGTTGTTTTGCGCTATTCCGTAATTGCACTTAATACTGGCGCACTACTTAAAACCAACAATGTGTAAAAAAAATACTATTTTTGTGACTTACATTGATAAAGTACTCGTTTGCTTGCTTACGATTTTCCTTCGGAAAATCGCTGCTCACAAACCCGTACTTTGTTTACACTAAAACGTTACCACACATTTGAGAAAACCGAACTAAATGACAATTTGGACTGTATTATTAATAATTATTGGAGTTTATGTATATCTGACTTATACTAAAATTGAATTCTTAAAATTAAGAAATGGATGCAAAAAAATATCGGCAGAAGTTGTGGAATATAGAAAAGAAAAAGGACCAATGCGTAATGATTATACTGAATTGGATTACCCATATGTGAAAATTGATTTAGAAAACGATGAATATATAATTAGAAGACTGAAATATGCTAACAGTTGGAACAAATCGTTTGACATTGGACAAAATATTGATGTGTTTTGGTATGGAAATGACCTTTTATATTGGAATGCTTATGATAATGGAATTAATAAATATTTACCTAATAAATGGAATCCACTGAATTGAAAATTCTAACGAGAAATAAAAACGTGTGGTAACATTGTATATAAAAAATTGCTATTTTGTGCTTAACCAATGGAAGTTGCTTTGTTTGCTAGCTTCTGATTTTCCTTCGGAAAATCCTCGCACACAAACACGCAACATTTCATATACGTAACCGTTGTGTTTAATTTAAAAACAAGAACACTAGATGAAAGATAGAGAGGGACGAAATAATAAATTAAAAAAATGGAGAGGATGCAACGTATGTAAAGATTTCTATTTAGTGTTATGCTCAGGATTCCCTAAAAGGGATGCGAAAACTGTTCGAGTTGAACGGATAAACTCACCAACTCTTTAAACATTGACTAGATTGAAATATATACAAACCCCTCTCCTTATTTAAAATTAATAAAATTCAAAAAATATGTTTAACGGCAAAAAATTTAAAACTAGCCTTAATGAACTTTCGGAAAATAAAACCGATAGTCTTTTTGGCACAATAGAACAACAAGAAAAACTAACAAAAGGTCTTAAAGCTATCAAAGACAAACACGCTGAATTTTTTAAAGACAAAGAGTATGGATTTAATGAAATTGATAATTATTTTGTATTTGACAACTATACTAATAAACCAAAATTAGAATTCAAAGAATACAAAAATCTTGACGATAACATTAAAAATGATGTTTTAGAATTATTTAACTCTGTTTACCAATAACATGATGAACGCCTTCAAATTCTCGTTCAATGCCTTCTTCTATAAATTTAATTGCGTTATAGATAGATATTGCTCTAGTTCCCTTTGGAGTTTTCACATGAACCCAACCATAATCATCCGTAAAAATGATATTTTCTTTTTTAAAAGAATCATCTAAAGATGTAACGTTGGACTGATTTTCAGAAACTGTGTCTGACATAAATAAAAAACTAAACACAACAAAGGCTATAATTCATTGCTATTACTAGCGTACTTGGAAAAATTATTTACCTAAATTATGTTATTCGTTGACCTAAATTTTTAAGTTTCAAACCACGCAACGAAATCATAGCCTAAAACGTTGTGTTTAATAAAAACAAGAACACTAGATGAAAGATAGAGAACAAAATAACATTTTGACCAACTAAGAACATGAAGAAAACATTTTTATTTTTTTTAGCAATCATAAGTCTTGGTTGCAGTAGTAGTGATGACAATTCCAACACAGAAAACAATTCTGATATTCTAGGTAAATGGGTAATTACTCAACTTGACTTTGAGGACAATTACAGTTATCCTGAATGTGCCGTAAACAATAATACTTATGAATTTATGGACAATGGAGATTTGATTTACAAATATGTTACAGGAAGTAGTTGCAACCAAACAGGAACTAATAATTATGAATACAACGTAGAAGGTAGTGTAATGACTAAAATTGAGCCAAACGGTGGATTTAACCCTGAAAATGATTACATAGAGAAATTTAATGTTAAAGAATTAACCCAAACTAAATTAGTACTTGAAGCTTATTACGTGGACGAAGGACTTGACAATGGTGGCGGAATAATAAATATACCCTCAGAAGATAGACGTGACGAAATTTGGGAAAGAGTAAATTAAAAAAATAAAAGATATGATTTTTGACAGTAAAAAAATGGAAGAAGGCTTTAAAATGCTATCCGAGAAAAAAGCAATAAGTCTTTACGGCTCTGTTGATAATAGTAAAAAGTTTATAAACGGACTTAAAAGCATTGAAGAAAAATATGCTGACTTTTTTAAAAACAAGGATATTGGCTCTAAAAACATTGAAAATTATTTTACAATAGACAATGTTGCAAATAAACCTAGATTAGAATTTAGAAAATATAATAAGCTTAACGATGCTATAGAAAAAGAGGTTTTGGTATTATTCAATTCTCTTCTTTTGTAAGAAGATTAGATTTAGAATTATGCTCTATGTCATTAATGACTAAATTAAAGATATGCCAAAAGGTTGTTTGTATAGTTCCTTTTGTAGATTTTATACAAACAATATCATTATCTTCCATAAAGATGATATTTTCTTTATTAAAATAATCATTTAAAGATGTAACGTTGGACTGACTTTGAGAAACGGAATCTGACATTAAAAAAAACTAAACACAACAAAGGCTATAATTCATTGCTATTACTAGCGTACTTGGAAAAATTATTTACCTAAATTATGTTATTCGTTGACCTAAATTTTTAAGTTTCAAACCACGCAACGAAATCATAGCCTAAAACGTTACCAAACAGTTGAAAACCGAACAATGAAACAACTTCTGTCTCTAATATTAATATTTTCGATTCTATCAAGTTGCGACCGAAAAAAACGGGACAAAACCCAATCTGAATTTAACCCAAAAACGGAATTAAAAGCAGAAACGAAATCTGAACCAAAAAAAGAATTGGAAACTATCCAATCAAAAAAGAAAAAGGATACAATTAATAATTACTGGGCTTTAATTCTTGATACCATTTCCAGTAAAAAAGAATTTAAAATTTCTGACTTTAAGCATACTCTTGAATTAAAAACTTATAGCTTAAACGATAGTTCAATTGTTAGGAATTTAGCTCAAGACGGAAAACAAGCGTATTTAGACCATTCTCATAAAATGGTAACAGATTTTAAACTTTTGACTGACTCAATTGTTGACAAAAAGCAAATCGACCGAACTGACTTTGAGAAAATACTGATTCCTGAATTTTACGCAGAATGCAATCTCTTCTCAACCGAAATTGATAGCATATCAGGAAACATAGTTTACTTGACTTCTGATTTGGCTGTTCCTGATACTGACAATCAATGGAGAGTTTGGTATTCGATTAAAATTAAAGATAAGAGAATTGGAAATTTAGAAATTAAGGAATCTGATTACGTAGGAATGTAAAAAACCGTTTGGTAACACCGTATAAAATTAATTGCTGGTTTTAGCCAGTTTACGAAAGTCCTCGCGGACTTTCTATCTGTGATTAATTTGCTAACTTTAGTGCTTAAATCACGCAACTAATCTTATACAACAACGTTATAAACAATAGCTCCCAAATATTATAAAAAAAATATTCTGACTTTAAATCGGATTCAAAAACCAATCTTTACGCTGACTTTTACCACTATTCGCAAGCGGATTTCAAAACGGACTTAAAAAAACCAATCATTACGCCGACTTTTAGCTAGATTGGTAAGCGGATTTCTGTACTCGAACGATAAACGGACTGCGGATTAAAAAGCGGATCTTAACTCGGACGGTGGATTTTGATAAGCGAAACTTGCCAAAATTGTGCAGTTTATTACCGTACGAAATCTAAATATTGTGGTTGGTTGTTTATCGAAACGGTGTTGGGTTAAAATTGCGGCGAAATGGGATTACTCAAAACTGTCGCTACCGTTTATAACAATATGTATAAAAAATGCTTACTTTAGTGCTTAATCAATGATCTGTGCTTCCTTAGCTACTGCTGATTTTCCTAGCGGAAAATCATACGCGCTAAGTCGCACATTTCATACATAAACCGTTGTGCATAATGCAGAAAATAGCCCTAAACATAAACATTTGAACTAAAAAAGCCAACGCGCAAACAGCACATTTATTTTTTTGCCAACGCGAAAAGCCAATGCTTAAAAAAACAAAAGAGCTGTTTCTATGCCAACGCTAAATTCATTCTTGAAAATCGGAATAAAAAACTTTGCAACACCATTGCATTGAAATTTATTTATCTTTGTGCCAATGAAATTTATAACTATCATACTATCATTATTAATTCTTGGTTTGTCAATTAAACCTTGTTCTGACGGAAATAATGCCGAAGACCAACATCAAGAAGAAATATCTGCTGAACACAATCATCAAAATGATAGTGATGATACTTGTCCAATAACTTGTATTTGTAATTGTTGCGGAATCGCAATTACATATGAGCCAATTCAAACTTTTGAATTAGGTTTTAATAATCAAATCTCTACCGAAATATTATCTGTGTATCAATCAATATACAGATTTAACTTTCATTCCAATATCTGGCAACCGCCACAATTAATTAGCTAAAAATATCGACTAAAAGTCAAAATTTTAAAGTTAATTAATATTTACATTTTCAATGAATAAATACATATTGAGCGCAATGCTCACAATCATAATGTGCTTTTTTGTCAAAGCACAAACATCTGATATACAAATAAAAGTAGTTTCAGAAACCGAAAACGAGCCATTATTAGGTGCAACAGTCTATTTTCAAGAATTCGAAAAAGGAGCAGTAACCGATTTTGACGGTATTGCAACTTTTAACGAAATTCCGAATGGAGAACATATCGCAATAATTTCCTTTTTAGGTTTTGAAACCTTAAAAACTATAATACAAATTCCAACTAATTCAGATTTAATTTTCAAATTAAAAAGCGGTGAAAACCAATTGGATGAAATTGTATTACAATCTTCAAGAAGTACAAGAACCGTAAAAAAAATTCCAACAAGAATTGAATTTATTGGAGTTGAGGAATTGGGAGAAAAAGCAATTATGAATCCAACAAATATTTCGATGGTGCTTCGTGAAAGTACAGGAATACAAATGCAACAAACATCTTTAAGTAGTGGAAGTACAAACATTAGAATTCAAGGTCTTGATGGCCGTTACACACAACTTTTAAGAGATGGATTTCCACTTTATGGGGGCTTTTCAAGTGGTTTGAGTATTTTGCAAATTCCACCTTTAGACTTACAACAATTTGAAATTATTAAAGGAAGTTCTTCAACACTTTATGGTGGTGGTGCAATCGCTGGATTGGTAAATATGGTGTCAAAAACACCTGACGAAGAACCTGCTTTAGACATTATGCTTACACAAACACAAGCATTGGGAAGTACTGCAAATGTATTTTACAGCAAACGAAATGAAAAGTTTGGTATTTCGCTTTACGGTTCAGGTCATTATCAAAAAGCTTACGACCCAGAAGATGATGGTTTTAGTAATTTACCAAAGACTAAATCTATTTCATTTAATCCAAAATTCTTTTATTATCCATCTGACAAAACTACATTTTGGTTAGGTCTAAACGGAACTTATGACGATAGAATTGGTGGAGACATTACTAAAATAGAAAGTGGCGAAAATGGAATTCATCAATATACAGAGGAAAACATTTCAAAAAGATTGAGTAGTCAAGCAGTTTACAAAACGCAAATAGATTCTATTAGTTCTTTGAACATTAAAAATAGTGTATCTTTTTTCGATAGAAATTTAACGATTCCCGATTTCAATTTTGATGGTAAACAAACCAACACATTTACGGAAATATCTTATCAAAAAGAGACTTCAAAAGCAGATTGGATTTTTGGAGCAAATTTATATACTTCAAACTTTGACGAAAATGATAATGCAACTTTGCAACGTGACCAAAAAGACATCACTTACGGAATGTTTGCTAACAATATTTATGACCTTTCCGAAAATTGTATTTTAGAAACTGGGTTGCGAGCAGATTACAATACTGATTTTGGCTTTTTTCCGCTTCCAAGAATTTCTGTGCTTTATAAAAATGATAATGGATTTTCAAGTAGAATTGGTGGTGGTTTAGGTTACAAAATTCCAGATATTTTTACAGAAGAGGCTGAATTTATAAATTTTGAAAATGTACTTGGTATTAACAAATCTTCACTAAAGGCAGAGAGTTCTTATGGTGTAAATTTAGATTTCAATTATCAAACACGTTTATTTGAAACCATAGGTTTTTCTATTAATCAACTTTTTTACGTTACTGCTATTAATAACGGTTTGCTGTTAAATAGTACAGACAGCGGAATGTTTGCATTTGAAAATGCAACTGATGAAATTCTAAGCAAAGGAGCAGAAACAAATATAAAGTTTACTTATAAAGATTTTAGATGGTTTTTAAATTATGCACTTATAGACACTAAATTGAACTATTTAGCAGGAAATCCACAAAAACCATTAACTGCAAAACATAATGCAGGAAGTGTTTTGATGTACGAATCTGAAAAATGGCGTATAGGTTATGAAACTTATTACACAGGAAAACAATTTTTATCAAACGGAACAGAAACTACAGATTTTGTAACTATGGGTTTACTATTAATGCGTAATTTTAAATTTGGTAGTGCATTTGTGAACTTTGAAAATTTCACAGATAGAAGACAAAGTAGGTTTTCGCCTTTAGTTTTGCCACCACATGAAAATCCAGAATTTCCCGAAATCTATGCGCCAACTGATGGTTTTATTTTTAGCGTTGGAATTATTATTAAACCATTTGGTAATGATGAACATTAGAAATCAAAAAGCCGACGCTTAAGCCATACACATTTACAGTCGCATCATCCAAGCTTCACCAAAACTGTAAAAGAATATGTCTTGCCAACGCTGACAATTGAACTAAATAACAAACATCGGAAAACCAAGCTGAACGTGAAAACACTATGCACAACAACGTGTATAAAACATAGCTAATATAGGATTTCCGTGAGGTTTTTGTATATTTGCAGAGTACGCCAAATTTTTAATTTTATATATTTAAAAAAGTAAAATTAAATATAAAAATTAAAAATTCGGCTCGTACTAAATCCGAAAAATCAGTTTTTATTTACAAGCTACGTTTCATACACAATACCGTTGGTGTCAATAGTGCGTTTTTTATATCAGCCAACATAGCGGAATTTTGTAAAGGTAGATTTATGGCGGAATAACCGCTCCCCTTTTACTATGAAATAACTCGGGTTGGTCTCTTTTCCAA
>NZ_JBLFEN010000014.1:0-8287 GCF_047345485.1 Hyunsoonleella sp. 2307UL5-6
AATGTATAACCGCAATTACGGCGGATTCGACTACGTCCGAATCCACTCGGAATTGCTAATGTCAGTGCGTAACCGAAAATAATCGCTAATTAACCCGTAACTGACGGTTATACGAGACCGTTACCTGCAAGCTGAAAATCCATATGAAAATAGAACAAAAAATAAAAGATGCTATCCTTCAAAACAACTTGGTGATTTTTGCTGGTTCAGGGCTATCAAGTAATCTTAATTTACCTAGTTGGAAAAAACTAGTTGAGGAAGTTATCAATCAAATTGACAGAAAAGAATTTAATACTCTTTTACCCGTTATGGAAATGGGTGTTATGCAACCAATTGAAGTTTTAGAGAAAATTAAATCTGAACATAAAACAGTAAAATCATACATTAAAGATAATTTCAATGTAGCTTCAAATAATAATTTTGAAATACATAAAAAAATTATTGAATTAACGGGGCAAGTAATTACTACTAATTACGATAATGCTTTTGAAAGTGCATCTAATAATTCAATTACACCATCAATTTATACCGACCAATATAATATAAACGAAATTGGCAAGAACAATAAACCTTACATATTTAAGCTTCACGGAAGCTTTAATGAGCCTTCAAATTGTATAATTTTTGAAGAACACTATGTAAAACTATATAATTCAAACAATGGGGCAATAGAAAAATTAAAAACTATCTTCTCTGAAAAAACTATACTTTTTTTAGGGTTTAGTTTTAATGACCCAGATATAAACTTAATCTTCGACAGCCTTGATAAAGCCTTTGAAAATAATAACAAGCATTTTATCATAACTAAAGAACCTGAAAAATTTGATAGATTTAAATTTCTTAATACCATTAGAATCAACGATTATAATGAGATTAATTCTTTTGTTGATAATTGTTTAAAATATAAAACGAAAGATAAAGATAGTTCTATCATTTCAAAAGTAGAAGTAGATAAAAAAAAGAATACACAAAAAATTGCAATCCTATCACCCAATCCAATTGACTTAAAACTAAATACTGAAATTAATCAGGTCATTAATAATTTTAACTCGTTAGACAGCACTATTTATACTGGTTGTCTAAATATTAAAACGCTCTTGAGTCTTGAAGATTTTGATATTATTATTATTATTTCTAAATCATACAAATCAAACATATACATTGAAGAAGACAATTTGCAAAGCAAATTATTATCGGTTAATGAGATTTGTGAAAATATTCCAAATGAAAATATTCCAATAGTCTTTATAACAGATGATAATATTGCTCAAAATATTATTAATCCTTCTATTTTTATTTCTAGCTTCAAAAATTCTCTAGTAAAAAAATTCATTTACAAAACTTTAAGAAATAAAGAGATAAACTTCCAAGAAGATGAAATAGTAATAAATCTTAGTAAGCTAGATTTTCAACCTTTTAAAGGTGGTTCTGCTAAATTTAAATCAATTTATGGTAATGACCGTGATTTAGACATTGGCAAAAAATCTTTAACGAACATTGTTGGCCGTGTTGAAGAACAATCCATAATTACAACAAGACTTATTAATATAATAAAATCTAACAAACTACTTAATGTAAAAGCTTCTGGTGGCACAGGAAAAACGACTTTAATTAAAAAATGTGCTTATGAGCTATACAATAGAGGTTATTATAAAGCAGGTGTTAATTTCAAATCATGTGAAAATGTAAAAGATTTTGAAGGATTCGAAGAGCTTTTAATAGAAGGATTTAATTTATATAACATTATTGAATTTAAAGAGTATCTTATTCAAAATTACAGTCAAAATAAATTAGACTTATTAGTTATACTTGACAATTTTGAAACAATTAAAAACTCTCTAAATAATGATGAATTAACTAGAGTTAATGAACTACTTAGGTTCGTAACTGATTATGCAAGTATTGTTATTACTTCAAGAGAAACAATAAATAAAAATGAAGATTTTGAAGATGTTTACTCATTAACACCATTGATTACAGATGATGCACTAGTTCTTTTTCAAGAAAACTACGGTTTAATTTATAATGAGGAAGAAATTAGAATATTAAGAATTGATATATTAGAAGATTTACTTAATAACAACCCTCTTGCCATTAAACTTGTAACTAAATCAAGAACCAAGTTTAAACATATTTCGGAGCTTAAAAGACAATTAAAAGCTCACTTTTTTGAATCTACAAATGAAGACTATACTTCGGTGTTTAAAGACAATGCTGATTTAAATATTGAAAGAACAAAATCAATATATCAATCAATAAATTATTCATATTGTACATTAAACGATAAAGAGAAAATAGCATTTCAATTATTAAGCCTGTTTCCTGATGGTATAAGTTTATCTGATTTTAAGAAGTGTTTTAATAAAAGTACTTCGAAAATTAAAATTAGTGACAAGCATTTAAGAACCCTAAGAGATAAATCCTTAGTTGAAGATTACAATGGTACCTTACAACTTCAGCCAATAATAAGAAGGTTTTCAAATTTCAAATTTTCTAAAATACCACAGGAAGAAAAGAAAAAATTCTGTTTAGATGCTTATAGCTATAACTGCTTTATACTAGATTTAATTGAATTTATAGAAAAGAAAAAATCAACATCGGAATCATTGAAATTATCTAGTTTATTTAAAAACAATTTATTAAATGTTTTATCATATATACCTGATATTGAAATAAGCGAAGATAGCTCTGTGCCAGAAAAAAAATACTTGTTAAATTTCATATATGGTGTAGAAGACCAATTTATAAGTAAAAAAGAAGTAAATGAATATTTGGATAAATTATATTTAGTTAAAGAATACTTTTCGGATTTACCAAACGCTGATATCCTTATTAAAGTACTAGCTCTAAATAAGAGGTATTTTCATTTTGAATTTGATGAATCATATGATAAATTATTAAAATTTCTTTCTGTTGCCGAAATGGGTAATAGAATTTTTGACGAAGAAGATTATATTGAGCAGAGATACAAATCCATTGTTAGTGGAATTCATAGTATGGAAGGACATACTCTTAGCCGAATCGAATCATATATTAAAAACGATTATATAAAATCATTTTCAGATGCTCACTTTTTCTATTTAGGTATAACAGATAACATATCTAGAAAGAAAGATGGGTTTTATTACTTTGAGTATGAATTAATGCATAATAGTTGTGATGCTGAAAAATTAAAAAAATATATTGATTCATTATATATGGATGAACATCTAGAAATTATGCAGTCTACATACACTTTATCTAAAATTGAAAAACTAGACAAAAAAACAATTTCAAAATTAGTAGTTACAAACCCTTATACAAAAGGTTTGAAAGAATTGATGCTAGCTTTTAATTCAAATAGTGATGAAAAAAAGAATGATTATTTCAAAAAGGCATTAAATAATCTTTCACATATTAAATATTATTACCTCGAAGCATTATATTATTATTCTCTTTTTCTAAAAGAATATGACAAAGATGAATTTATTAGAAAAAAACAGGAAGGTTTAAGTAAAAGTAAACTATTTCATTACCAATATATTCACCATTTATTCAGTAATATCGAAAACAAAACTGAATATAACTTTGAGTATTCATTTTATCCTACAGAAGGTTTAAAAGAATATGTCAACAAACATAATGAATATTGGAAATCTGAATTTGAAAAGGAAATGTAAAGCCAGCAGGTAACAATGTATATAAAAAATAGGCGAAACAGCAGTATTTACAAAGCTTTTAGCTCATATCAAAATTTGTATTTAACCGTAAGTTTAGTGTTTATAAATCGCCTACTTTTCATATACTAACCGTTAGGGCAAATTTAAAACCAGAATAATAAATGAAAGTTACAGAAGAAGACAAACACTCTGACAAAACAACAATAAGTAATGTTTACGAACAGTTTACCAGAAATATAGAAAGTGTTGAAGCTTTTTTTGAAACTTTTAAATTAAAAGCTCTAGAAGAAGATAAATCAATTTTAGAATCTAGAAAGTCACATTTAGAAAATGCAATTTTAAAAACATTTGGAGAAGAGGGACTTAAGGACTTTTTAAAGGAAATTGAGAAAGAAGATAAAAAAGAGCTACTCAAAGAAAAAAAAGAGGGAAAACAAGAAGAGAAAGAGGAAAAACAAGAAGAGAAAAAAACTGACTCTAAAGAAAAGGTACCTGTCGAAAAATTAGAGGATTTCTTATATCAAATTACAAAAACACCAAAACTTCAAGACAAAAACTTTGAAATACTATCAAATGGAGCTTTTCTGATTTTAAATAATCATTTTGAATATTTATTTGCTGATTTATTAACTTTTCATTTCACAACAAATAAAGAGGTTATAGAAGAAAAAAATATCTCTTTTTCACTTAATGAATTAAAAAATTATTCAACAGTTGAAGAAGCATATAATGACATACTGTTCAGAGAAGTTGAAAAAATACTACTCGATTTATCTTTTGACGAAATTAAAAATTACTTTAAAAAATTAGATGTAAGCCTCTCTGAAAACCTAATCGATTGGCAACTAATAAATGAAATTAGAGAAAGAAGACATTTAATAGTTCATAATAATTCGATTGTAAATAAGAAGTATCTTTCAAGAACAGGAAATCCATTCAATGTTGAGATTGGAAATCAATTAGAAATAAAAGCAGACTATTTGAAAAGCTCTATAGCTGAAATTAAATTAGCTGGAATTATCTTAATAATGAATTGTTGGGGTAAATGGAGTAAAGATAACGTCACAGAAGCAGTTGGGGAATTAATGGATTTAACCTTCGAACTCTTACGAGCTAATAAAAATGACCTTGTGTTAAAAATATGCGAATATATTGACAAGAACATTAAACCTAGAAATGATGATGAAGAATCATATATTTTAAGAGCTAAAATTAATAATTGTATTGCTTTAAAGAGATTAGGAAAGGACACTATTTTGAATAATAAACTAAAAGGTATTCGAACAAGTTCAATGTCACCTATCTTTAAAATAGCAAAACACTTATTAAAAAACGAACACAAAGAAACAATTTCATTAATCAATCAAGCAATAATTGTTGATGACCTAATGAAAGATGATTTTATGGAATGGCCACTATTTGAGGATATTCGTTTAGATGAAGAATTTAATGAATTAGCTATAAAGGAATTTGAAAAAAACTTGCCCTAACACCGTATAAAATTAATTGCTAGTGCAAGCCTACTTACGAAAATCCTCGCGGATTTTCTATTCGGTTTGTATTTGCTAAATTAGTTGCTTAAAACACGCAACTAATCTTATACAAACACGTTACCTGCAAGCTGAAAATTGAAACTATGAAAAAACATTTAGTTATAATTTTACTTCTGATTTCATTAAAAAGTTTTGCCTGTACTTGTGCGATTAAAAAACTTTCCGAATGGCAGAAATATGAATTGGAAAATTCCGAATGTATTTTTATTGGAGAAGTGATTGAAGTAAACGATTCAAATTTGTCATTTAAAATAAAGGTAACGGAATCATTAGATGGTGGAGACTCAATCGGAAATATTTATATCGGAAAAAATTGGAAATATTGCAGTCCTTATGTTCAGGAAAATGGGAAATGGATTGTTTATGGAAATATGGAAGACGGATTTTTACGTCTAAATATGTGCGGAATAAGTAGAAGTTTTGACTATCCAATTGTCAACCCTCTTCCACCTTCGCCAGAACTGTACGAAAAAAGTATGACCGAAAAAGAAAGAAAAAAAGTCTCTGACAAAATGCTAGCTGAGAATATGAAAATTGCGTTATCTGACTTAAAATTGGAAATAATTGCTTTGAGGAAAAGAAGGGATGATGAATAAAAGCCTGCAGGTAACAATGTATAACCGCAATTACGGCGGATTCGACTACGTCAGAATCCACTCGGAATTGCTAACGGCTGTGCTAAACCGAAAATAATCGCTAATTTAACCCGTAACTGACGGTTATACGAGACCGTTGCCATTAATTTAAAGAAACATCGAGAATAAATGAATAATTACGATTTCTACTATCCGATTCGTTTTAGAAATAAAACAAAAAATTTTGATAATCTGTTTAACAGTTGGAAATCTGTAGAAAATACTTTGGGAAGTGCTTACAAAAAAGATGAAGTAATTGACAAGTATTTCGGTAAAGATTTAGATATGGACACAAGGATGTCTAAATATTTTTCTGTATTGTCATATCGGAATTTTGAAGAAAAAGGCTCTAACATTTTTCATTTCACAAAAGAATTATTGCAATTATTGGAACAGACAGATGTTTCAGATATTCAAATTAAGAATATAAAATTTCCGTTTAATAGTTTTTATATATCTGTTAGAGAATTAAATAGACCTTTTACGTCTGACAAAGATGATGACGCAATAATTGATGGAATTTTCATTGAGTTTAAAGACGATAATGAACACGATTTAATGCACGATTATCACATCGGATTTTATTTGTGTGGTTATTCAGAATCAAAAAAGGAACTTGAATTCAAACGAACAAACCTTGACTTGTTAGAATTAACATCAGAACTATCATTTGAATCGAGCGAATCTACAATAACAGATGCAATAGAAGTTGTTCATCAAATTTTAAAAGACACCACAGAAAGCGAAACAACAACAAAAGAATACAAAGAGAAAGAAATAAATTTTCAATTAGAGGATTACAAAAGACTAAAAGACAATCTTAATCTAATAATTAATTGCATAATCTATATTTCTTCCGACAAACCAGACATAGAAAAAGAATATAGAGCAGGAATCCCAAGTCATTTAAACGACCGAATTAAAAAGTCAAATACAAATAGAAAAAAAGAGGTTTTAGAGCAAGAGTTAACCAAGTTTGGTTATACAAAAATCAACCTCATTGGGAAATCATATAAGAGAATTGCGAGCGAAAGTAGTTTAACAACTATAAATCCACATTGGAGAAGAGGACATTGGAGAAATCAACCTTTTGGTACTGAACTTAAAGAAAGTAAACTTATTTGGATTAAACCAACAATTGTTAACAAGGACAAAGGAGAAATCGGAAAAGGACATATATACGGTGTAAAAAACTAATGGCAACAACGTATATAACTCATAGCTAATTAGTTGCTTAACCAAAGTTAAGGCATATATGGAAAGTCGCCAAATTTTTAAATTTGACGATTTCCAATAAAAAAGATAAATAGTAAAATTTAAAAATCTGGCTTGTGCTTAATCCGAAAATAATTTTATAATTTGCACGCTACGAGCCATATACAGAGACGTTAGCTGTAATTAAAAAAACACCGAGAATATTGAAAATAATCAAAGCTATATTATTAACTGCATTACTTTTAGCAATAGGAATTATGCTTGAACTTAGTCTTATCGGACTTGACGAATACACTAACTTAATTAAAAAAGGAACTGAACAACATATCATTGGTATTGCTTATATTTTAATGTGGATTTCTTTTATAATTGTTGCTTACTTTTTTTGGAGACCTAGACCGAATTTAAAATCAGAGTTAAATATTAAACAATTGGATTTCACTTTAATTCCATATTTATTGATAATAGTAATTGGACTTGGATTCGCAACACAACCGATAATTGATTTTAATAGAATTATAGATTTTTATCTGAATTCAGAGACAAAACCATATTATAAATTTTCTGGATTTAGTACATATTTTATATATTTTAGAATTTCAAGTATCTTAATTGCTCCTGTTTTTGAAGAATTATTTTTTAGAGGATTTCTGTTTTCAAAACTTCTTGAAAAAAATAAGGTTTGGATAGCTATTTTGATTTCGAGTTTATGCTTTTCAGCTATTCATTATCCAACCCCTAATAATTTAATTCCAACCTTTATCTATGGTGTAATTGCTTGCATAATTTATATGAAAACAAAGAATATTGTTTACCTCATAATTATTCATTTTTTAAATAACTTATGTTCTATGTTATATTCAATTTTTGGCGACCCATTTTTTGATTGGATCTATGGTCTAAACTATGATTTTATGTATTGGGCTTTGTTTGTATTTGGAATATTAACAACTATTTTAGGAGTAAAAAAAATAACTACAGCTAACACCGTATAAAAAAAATTGCTAGTTTTAGCTAAACCAAAGTTAGTTGCTCGTTTGCTTGCTTCTGATTTTCCTTCGGAAAATCCTCGCACACAAACACGCAACTTTCCTTATACATAAACGTTGTAGTGCATTTAACCAAACCAATGAACAAAACTTTTATTACATTATTATTAGTTCTATTTACAATTAGTTGTAAAGAAAAAAAAGTAGCAAAAGAAAGAACGTTATTAGACTATTTT
>NZ_JBLFEN010000015.1:0-6361 GCF_047345485.1 Hyunsoonleella sp. 2307UL5-6
CAACCCGAGTTATTTCATAGTAAAAGGGGAGCGGTTATTCCGCCATAAATCTACCTTTATAAAATTCCGCTATGTTGGCTGATATAAAAAACGCACTATTGACACCAACGTTGTTGTATAAGATTAGTTGCGTGTTTTAAGCACTAAAGTTAGCAAATAAATCACAAATAGAAAGTCCGCGAGGACTTTCGTAAACTGGCTAAAACTAGCAATTAATTTTATACGGTGTTACCTGCAGGCTTTTATTCGTGAAACTCAAACATAGCTTTTCCTTTTTCAGAATATTCTTTTATTTCTTTTTTATATAATTCCAATGGATTAATGTCAAAATCAGCTAATGGTATAGGAATATTTTTAATTAATCTGTATTTAGTGAAAAGTTCATACCATTCATTTTTAAACCAAGCCAAAGAATTATAATAGAGTAATAATTGCTCAAAATCTGTCAATTGAGCTCTTAGTGTTTTTATGTAACCATATTTTTCAGAGGTCTTAAGGAATTCATTTTCTTTAATAAACTTAGCTGTTTGGAATAAATGCCTATAATAATGTCCTAATTTATTGATGTGTCCTTCATATGGATAGTAACTAAACTCAATAGAGTTTTCTGTGTGGTCAGAAGATGAAAATTTATAAACATAAGGGTTTATTTTGTCAGTTTTTCTATGTTCCAAATATGATTCTCGAATTGATGAATTTAAAAGGCTTTTTACATATCTAAATAGCTTTTGTTCTTCACTATTCATAAATTCAAAAAAGTGTTTTTCTGAATTGATACTTACTCCAAAAAAGAATAATTTATATGAAAATGACATTAGATTAATATTTTTAAATTCTTCTTCATTTTCTGGTACAGTATTGTGTTGAGCAAATACACACATTTTATAACAAAAGCGTAATTCTCGAAACATATAAATGAAACAGTTTCGTCCTACAATATTATCCGTGATTTTCATTTCGTCAACATTTATTTTATGTAATCTTAGTAATTCATAAAATTTATTTTCGAATCTTTCAATTTTTAAATCTTTCTTTTGTTGTTCATTCGCTTGATATTGAATGTAAAATGCAAAGAAGGTTAATATTGCAGCGATAATAGCAATAAAAGGTCCCATTATTCCTCCAATTGTATCTCCAATATTTCCAGTTTCGCTAAAATCGATTCCTAAAATATTTGGCCTTGTAAATAAGTAGGGTAATGAAAAAAGAATGAAAAGCATTAAAGCAGAAAATCCAATAATAAGTATTAAGTCTTTTTTTTTCATTCGAGTGTTTTTTCAGCTTGCAGGTAACGTTATTGTGTATGGTTAGTTGCGTTGTTAAGCAACTAATTTAGTAAACAAAAACTTGCCAGAGAAAATTCCGAAGGAATTTTCCAAATAAGCACTTGCCAAAGCAATTAATTATACACGGTGTTGGCAAATCGTATTTTATTTTCAATAGACTATTTCGGTTATTATTAATCGTTTTATAAAATAGTCGGTCACATTAACTTTAGATTTTATCATTCGGTCAGCAATAAATTTTGGGTCAATCGTGCCAGCTGCTTCTCGAATATCGAGATAATCAATTAGAAAATCCGATTTATTTGAAATTGAATTTAAAGCTCTCGAATAACTACCAACATAATTTATATCAATCCAATTTTTTCGAGATTCGATTATTGAATCTTCATTGATTGGTTCCTTATATCGAAAAGATGATTCTGACGTACTGTATCCGAGAGTTCCGTCTGGCATTAAATATTTCCTTTTGATTTTTAACATCGGAATATTGTTATTGCTCAAAGTCAGTTTTTCTGGGTTACGCTCAATCCAAATTGAATCTGGAACGCTGTAAATTTCTAATCTCAAATTACTTTTTTCAAGATATTCTCGACTACTTTCCGAGATTTTTTTCCAGTATTCGGTTTGTCCTTTTGATAATTCATTTAAGAATTGTTTGTAGGCTTTTTTAGTATCTAAATTCGGATATTGCCTTTTGAGAAAGTTAGTCTCAAAGTCGTTTACAAGATAAGTCAGAGTTTCACTGTTTTCTTGTCCCAAAACTTTTTCAAATTCCGCTATATCTTTTTCGTTTGAACAACTAAAAGTCAGAAGTAAAATTATAGTTAGATAGATGAATTTCATTGTTCGGTTATATGTTTGCCAACGGTCTCGGCTATGAGTAGTTGCGTGGTTTAGCACTTAACTTTGCAAGTACACACCAAGTTGGAAATTCCGCAGGAATTTCCAAAGTAGGCGAGAACAAGCAATTACTTATAGCCATTGTTGTGCGTAGTTATTTTTTAGTTTTTCAAATTCTTTTTCGTATTTCTCAATTCGAGTTTGGTCTTTTGTCGATAAAAGAAATGGTTTTCTTTTTCCGATAATCATTCTGTCGTAAACCAAATTTCCATTTTCATCTTTTATCTCGACTTCGTGATAAGGTCGAAACATTGAACATTCCGTTTTGGTCAATTTGACTGCAAGATTTGCATATTCTTTTGTTGGAAATTGATTGGAAAGTTCAAGTATTTTTAAATTTCTCAGATTTGCAATTGGTTCGAGAGATTCGTCTCCGACTTTTATGTTAGTCAGTCTCAAATATTCCAATTGAGGAAGTTTAGATAGCGGTTTTAAGCTGTCCACTTTTAACTTTTTATCTATTCCACCATCTAATGACAAACTTTTGATTTTAGTCGCTTTCTCTAATGCTGACAAGTCCGAAATTTTAGAATAATCTCTAATCGCCAATTTTTTCAAGTTCGGATTAGATTCGATATTCCAAAGTTCAGTCGCTTTTGTATTCCATTCTGTTATGAGAGTTTCGCACTTCTTCAAATTCTCTAAACAGCTTAAATCTTTTGCCAGAAATTGGTAAAGACTCACGTATTTCGGTTGATGAAGCGAAAAGATTTGTTCAATGTCTTTTTCTTTAGCTCCAATTAACCAAAGTTTTTCAATATTCAGTTCGTTTAATAGCTTTCTGTTTTTTACATCCGCACGAATATGCAATTCCGTTTTAGAATTGTCAAAATCCGCCAAATCAGAAGTGAATTCTGGCTTATTCTCAAATCTGTCTATTGTAATATCGTTCATTCTCTAATTACGCACAACGTTTACGTGTAAGGATAGTTGCGTGATTAAGTAACTTACTTACCAAAAATGGAACGAACCAGAGGGAAATCCGCAGGATTTTCCGAGTAGGTAAGAACCAAGCAATTATTTTTACACTTTGTTAGCAAACGTTTTTTATAATTTTTCATTAAATATTTTTTCAATCAAATCATCGAAATCCGTAGCAATAATTTCTAAGTTATTGGTTTCCTCATTACTTAAAGATACATTCCATATGTAAATCGGAGAATTTAAGTTTTCGATATCTATACAGAAATAGTCGCCACAAAGAGCATCCCCAATCAAAAGCAGTTTTGGATTTAAACCGTAATCTTTTCTGTCACCCAAATTTCTCCAAAGAATATTTAAAACAGCTCCATTTTCAAAGTCAACATTTGGATACGCTCCAAAAAAGTCAAATCCATTAATATTTCCAGAACCATAATTTTCTATAAAATGGCGATAATTTTTTGGAATATTAAATCCGAGTGATTTTTCAATATTTTCAATTACAACTGAGTCAATTTTGCCGTTAAATCTACAATTATCAATATTCTGTTCGATTGTCATTTTCAAATGTTTGCTAACGTTTATGCATATGGAAAGTGCGACTTTGTGTGCGAGGATTTTCCGAAGGAAAATCAGAAGCTAGCAAACGAGCAAAGACCATTTGATTAAGCACTAAAATAAGCATTTTTTATATGCGGTGTTAGGCAACGTTTTTATTAATCGGATTATAAATTTAAAAAACAGAAAAATGGACAACAAAACAGAATTAGCAGTAAAACAAATTAGGTCAATTCAGATGCCTTTTTTAACAGAACCATTAACAAGTGGTCTAAAGTATGAGCTTAAAATAGCTATCAATGAATTAAAAATTCATATAACCAAATATGAATCCTATTTAGATAAAATAGTTATTACCAAATTACGTCATAGTCCTGATGTTCAGAATCCACTTGTCGGACAAAAAGATTGATTTGGTCAGCAGTATGAATTATGTCAGTTACTTTAAATAATAAATCATTGTGATATATTTTTTCTCCGATTCTAGGTATTATTTCTAAATTCGGTTGAGCTACAATTTCTTTAGTTTCTTTAAGAATAATTTTTGTTTTCATAAATGTATTTGTTTTTTAAACGTGATGTATTTCAAATGTTGCCTAACGTTTTAGTGTAAACAAAGTACGGGTTTGTGGGCAGCGATTTTCCGAAGGAAAATCGTAAGCAAGCAAACGAGTACTTTATAAATGTAAGCCACAAAAATAGTATTTTTTTTACACATTGTTGGTTTTAAGTAGTGCGCCAGTATTAAGTGCAATTACGGAATAGCGCAAAACAACCGCAAACCCCAAGGGCATAATGAGCAAAAAACACTGTTTTTAGTGCCAACCAGAGACTTGGCAAACTTTCCACCGACAATAGCTTGGAAAAGAGACCAACCCGAGTTATTTCATAGTAAAAGGGGAGCGGTTATTCCGCCATAAATCTACCTTTATAAAATTCCGCTATGTTAGCTGATATAAAAAACGCACTATTGACACCAACGGTGCTGTGTATGGAAAGTTGCGTGCTTGTGTGCGAGGATTTTCCGAAGGAAAATCAGAAGCTAGCAAACGAGCAACTAACATTGGTTTAGGTAAAACTAGCAATTTTTTATACACGATGTTGCCAACTGTTTTTATTATTCAAATTATTAACTTTTTAAATTCAAAATATTATGAAATTCAATCATTTTTTAAATCGCCAGAATTTTTGGTTTGTAATGTGTCATTTAGCAACTTTATTTTGGCTGATGTTTTTTTTGTATTCTCATCAATTAGAGAATCAAATCGATAGTTTGTATTCTGAAATTCAGTCTTTAAATTCTGAAATTCGGATTTTGAAACAGCAGGAAAAAATCGATTGTAAACACTTAGCAAACCAAACAAAATGAATATTGGTAAATATATTTTCTGGTACAAAGTCAAAGGAGTTTTGTTAACAGACTTTTTATATTTTAAATGTCCGCCCAAGTCTTTTGCTTTAATGCCTTTTTCGGTCAGTCTGTATGTTACTGGATATGTTTCCTCAAAATATCTATGCGCCATACCGAAATTCTCTATAGCATTGGTTAAATCTAAAAACCATCCTAATTTTTCCCTTTCAAGATTATCGGCATTAATGCCTAGTCCTTTTTCTAAGGTAAATGAGATATTAAAACTCCCGATATCATCAATATTCTTTAATAGAATATCAAAATTTTCGATTTTGGTTTTCTCGTCAATCATTTTTCAGAATTTGAGTGAGTTCAAATTGTTGGCAACGTTAATGTGTATGGAAAGTAAGGGTTAAGTATAAAACTTCCATTCAGATTAGCGAAAAACGAGCAAACAAAAATTAATTTTAACAAGACACCAAACCCTTATTTTTTATACACGGTGTTGCCAATCCGTTTTTTATTTTCAATAGGTTGGTTTCATCTAGATATTTTTTTATTCATATGCGGTTTTTAATGGGTCTTATTTTTGTTGTTTCTGGGGTGTTATTGTTATATTTTTCAGCTAAAGTTATATGGCTATCTATTATTCAATCCAAAGCCATTAAGAAGCGTGACAAGTTGCAAAGAGAAATTCATAAATCTGAAATGCGAAAACAAATGCCGCTACTATAACTGCTGCTACTGACGCGTTTTTTACTGTTTTTTCATTTCTTTGAGATATTCTTAAATCCTGTTCTACTTTGTCTTTTTTATTTCGGTCATCTATTAGCTTTTGAGAATATCCACCGTCTTGCAAAAGGACTTCTCCATCTAAACTTATGCAATAATGCTCTACATCATTTCCGTTTCCGTCGCCCATCATTTTCATTCTAACCATATTATCTCTTTCAAGTTTATCTAATACGTTTAATATATCTTGACTAGATAAGTAAGTGCCTTTAGGTTTCGTATAATTGTTAGGAAGTCCATATCCATAATGATACGCAGGCTTTCTATTGTCATTCAAATAGTTTAGAACAGCGTCTAGTTTTTCTGTCGCGGGTGCGGTAGATACTTTTTCTTCCAAATACCCTTTTGGCATTTCAAATTCACTCATATTTTCTTTATCTGTCATTCCCTTATTATCTATTATGTCTATAGCTTCCTTTTAAATGGTTGGCAACGTGTTTGTGTATGATTTCGTTGCGTGTTTAAGCACTAAAGTTAGCAAACAAATCACGGATAGAAAATTCCAGCGGAATTTTCGTAAGTAGGCTATAACTAGCAATGAATTATACACATT
>NZ_JBLFEN010000016.1:0-6201 GCF_047345485.1 Hyunsoonleella sp. 2307UL5-6
CAATGTATAACCGCAATTACGGCGGATTCGACTACGTCCGAATCCACTCGGAATTGCTAAAGTCTGTGCAAAACCGAAAATTAACGCATATTAACCCGTAACTGACGGTTATACGAGACCGTTGTGCGTCATTTAAGAAAAACCCGTGAAATACATTAAACTGATTTTAATTTTACTTTTTTTAAGTTCGTGTTCAACGAATAAATCAGTAGTTGGTTTATATGGAAAATGCGGAAAAAGCTATTTTGCTTGCACTCAAATTGAGTTAAAATCGGACAAAACATTTGAGTATTTTATTTTTATGGATGTTGGTGGCGGAACTGTAGTAAAAGGAAATTGGGAACAAATATCTACTGACAGTATAAAACTGAACACATTTGAACAACCAAAAAATCCGAGTACGACTTATAGTGGAAAAATAAATCCCGACCGAATTGAAAACGTGAAAATCACAATCCGAGATTTGGAATTACCACTTGCAGCAGCATTTATTGTAATTAATGACCAAAACGAGGGAAAAGCAGCAGACGTGAATGGAATTGCGGAATTGGAAGCTCAAAAAATAAAAACAATTACATATCATTATTTAGGACAAAAAGAAACAATAGAAATTGACAATCCGAATTATAACGAAATAGAAATTATTGTAAGGGATTTGGACTTAAATGCTGTTCCAAGATTTTTGACTGATAAAATAATGACTTTAGATAATGGAAAATTGTTTTTTAACGATGGATATTCATTAAAGAAAACCAACCTGAAAAACAGACAATGGAAATAAAAAACGAACGCACAACAATGGCTATAAGTAATTGCTTGTTCTCGCCTACTTCTGAAAATCCTCGCGGATTTTCAGTTTGGTGTGTACTTGCAAAGTTAAGTGCTAAACCACGCAACTACTCATAGCCGAGACCGTTAGCAAACATATAAATGAACATCAGCAAACAAATATTATTAATCCTATTTTCTTTACTATCAGCAATTAATTTTGCCCAAACTACAGCAGATGTTAATTGCGAAAGCGAACTAAAAACTATCGAAACGGAAATTAAGTCCCAAAGTTCCGTTTCTTATAAAATTGTTTTCTCTCAAAAATTGTACACAGAAGAAAGTTTTGAATTTAGCGAAGGAATTATTGTCATTACCGATTTAAATG
Source organism: Hyunsoonleella sp. 2307UL5-6 (assembly GCF_047345485.1). Lineage (NCBI taxonomy): Bacteria > Pseudomonadati > Bacteroidota > Flavobacteriia > Flavobacteriales > Flavobacteriaceae > Hyunsoonleella > Hyunsoonleella sp. 2307UL5-6. The sequence goes on from NZ_JBLFEN010000016.1 coordinate 1,157, forward strand.
ACAATCTGAATATTGACGAAACGATTAAGGCAATAGTTACAATTGGAGTGGAAAATAAGTTGAGTAAAATATTGGCTTTTAAGACCTGTAAATCTGTAGAATTTTATTTTAATCAAAATAGACTTACAACTGAACAAACTGATTATTTAGACAAAAACCTATTGCCGAAAGTTGAAATTGACCTAAACAAGTCTTTAAGTAAAAAAGAAAAAAAACAGAACAAACGGAAACGTGACTTAATAGAAATGGTTTCGAATAAATCTTGTGAAAAACTTGAAAATTCCAAAATGGAAAAAATAAATGCGGAGGAATTTACTCAAATTGTCTCATCAATTTCAGCGGAATATGCCGAAAAAACTCAAAAGATTTATGATATGTCTTTTGAAGAAAGTGTAATGCTATTTATAAACGACTTGACCGAATATATATTTAGAAATTGTGAAGAGTTGAAAAGATTGTTAGCGGAATAAATACGTTTGCTAACACCGTATAAAAATAATGCTTAGTTTAGTGCTTAATCAAGAGTCCGTGCACTTTTGTTACATCTGATTTTCCTGCGGAAAATCCTCGCACACAAAACCGCACTATTCTTATACATAAACGTTATATGCAAGTTGAAAAATCACTCAAATGGAGAAAGTAGTTTTCGAAAAAAGCTTTATTGAAAAACTGGACAAAAACTTTCCGGAATTAGCTAAATATTTTGATTTTAATCTCGAAATTTTCTGTGAATTTAACACACTGATTTTTGAGATAAACAAATGCCTAATTCTTGAATTTCATAGAGCTACAATAACGCTGACAAACAACTTACTGGAACGTCTTCTAAAACTTGCTTTGATTAAAAATGATACAGGAATTGGACCTATACCGATTGAAAAATGGAACGACGTGTTTGAAGAGCCGAATAAAAAATATGGTTCAATACCATTAGGAAACTCAATAGAAAAATGTAAAAAACTTGAACTGATTTCAGACAAAGAAAAGAGCTTTCTATTCGATATAATTCGTGAGTTAATGAGAAATGGTTTTTCGCACGCTGACTCAAGTAAAATTCTAGCTGATTTACCTGATAATTCGCCAATGTTTCAAGGAAGTTTTACAAATCCAAATGCTGATTTAAAAGAAGTAAGTATAAATCAAAAAATCATACCGACTTTTCAAGCTTTACAAATGGAGAATTTTGCGAAAGAAAATGCCAAATTCTATTTCGATTTTGTTTTCCATCTTATTTTTCGGATTGAAAAGCGTTTGAAAGAAAAACTGGGATAAAACCTGCATATAACAATGTGTATAATTCATTGCTGGTTAAAGCCTACTTACGAAAGTCCTCGCGGACTTTCTATCTGTGATTTATTTGCTACTTTAGTGCTTAAACACGCAACGAAATCATACACTAGACCGTTGTGCGTCATTTGAGAAAACGAAAATGCTAAAGATATTTAAGAAAAATTTGAACTCTGAATACAAGGAAAGAATTACCAAATCTTTTCCTAAAAAATTGCATTCGGATTTAAAAGAAGTTTTGAAAATCTTACCATTTGAAAATAATCAAGTCAAATTATGTGACGGACAAACTCACAAAATTGACAATCTGATTCACGAATCGGAATTGAATATTGATTTTGACAACGAAACCCTAACAATTCCTTATAGACTTTACTTTAACGAACCAAAACCAGAATTGGAAAAGTCTTTGACTGACAAACAAAAAGACATTTTAAATTGTATTTATTTACGTCATCACAATGGATATTTAAGAGAAAAACGACTGAATTTAATATCTGATAGTGCAGAAAAGTGGACAGTTCCATTTATAATCCAATTAATTGGCGAATACGTTTATGAATTGCTTCCGATTATTGACAAAAAAATAAACGAAAACACTTTGGATTATTACGCTGAATTTAGAGATGAAAACCCTAAATATTGGCAACAGACTGAAAGTAGAATGATAAGCTATTGGAATGAATATTATAGATACAAATTTCCGAAACTGAAAGAATATTTGGGATTTGAAATTGTTAACCGAATAAAAAAACGAACGCACAACAATGGCTATAAGTAATTGCTTGTTCTCGCCTACTTCTGAAAATCCTCGCGGATTTTCAGCTTGGTGTGTACTTGCAAAGTTAAGTGCTAACCCACGCAACTACTCATAGCCGAGACCGTTCTACGCAATTTAACCAAACCAACAATATGAATTTAAAAACTTACACATTTAGCTTACTTATTTTAATTCTGGTTTCTTGTAAAGAGAAAACAAAAAAGGAAACACCGAATTTTGATTTTATAAAAACATTCGCTGGAAAAATTGACAATAAATATCCTTTACACATAAAATTGAACTCTGAAAGCGGAAAAATAAACGGAACATATTTTTACGACAAAGTTGGAACTGACATTGAAATTAAAGGAACTATTTCAAAAGACAGTATATTAATTCTGAATGAATTTGACCAAAAAGGCAATCAAACTGGACTTTGGGACGGAAAACTTATTAATGAAAATAAAATAAGCGGAACTTGGAGCAAACCAAATGGAGATTCTGCGAAAGAATTTACTTTAATACTGACTTCCGACAATTACGAGAGTTCTAAAAAGGCGATATCAGATTCCAAATATTCAAATTATAACGGAACTTATAATAGTCCGTTCAATGATGGCGGAATTTCATTCGGTAGATTAACTATAAAATATACCGAAAACAATGAAATTGAATTTGATATTTCTACTGCTCATCAAGCTGGATGTACTGGCGAATTAAAAGGAATTGCGAAAATCAATTCAAATGGAATTGCAATACACAACAGTTCTAATTGTAAAAGATTGACCTTTGAATTTAAAAAGAACCAAGTCACAGTAAAAGAAAAGAACTGTGATTTACACGGAATGAGATGTTTCTTCAGCGGAACATATAAAAAATAAAAAACTGCGTAGAACACCGTATATAATTTATTGCTAGTTCTAGCCTACTTACGAAAATCCTCGCGGATTTTCTATTCGGTTTTTATTTGCTAAATTAGGTGCTTAAAACACGCAACAAACCATATACAACAACGTTGGTGTCAATAGTGCGTTTTTTATATCAGCTAACATAGCGGAATTTTATAAAGGTAGATTTATGGCGGAATAACCGCTCCCCTTTTACTATGAAATAACTCGGGTTGGTCTCTTTTCCAAGCTATTGTCGGTGGAAAGTTTGCCAAGTCTCTGGTTGGCACTAAAAACAGTGTTTTTTGCTCATTATGCCCTTGGGGTTTGCGGTTGTTTTGCGCTATTCCGTAATTGCACTTAATACTGGCGCACTACTTAAAACCAACAATGTGTAAAAAAAATACTATTTTTGTGGCTTACATTTATAAAGTACTCGTTTGCTTGCTTACGATTTTCCTTCGGAAAATCGCTGCCCACAAACCCGTACTTTGTTTACACTAAAACGTTACCCAACATTTGAAAACAACTTAAACATGAGAAAAGTCTTTTTAATTTTTATTACTTTACTACTTATTAATAAAGTTTCGGCTCAATCGGAAACTAAAATTGGATTAAAATTTGGAGTTCATTATTCCGGATTTACAGACGGAGGGGAAATAGTATTAGCAGATAGTTTTGGTTTTCATGCTGGATTTATTTCGGAAATACTTCTTTCTGACAAATTTGCTCTTCAACCTGAATTATTGTTTAGCCAAAGAAAAGGACAAGATGGAACCAAAATTGGAGACCAAAGGAAATTTTATTTTGTTTCAGAACGAAATTATATAGACTTGCCTTTGAATTTAAAATATCTTATTTCAGATAAATTCCATGTTGAAATTGGACCTCAATTCTCGTTCCTTCTTTCAGATAAAAATACTATTACACCAAGTTCATCTGACTCTAATCCAGACTCTGAATTAATAATAAACGGATTCGATTTTTCTGCAAATTTAGGTGTCAGCTTTAACCCATCGGAAAAAATAATTATTCAATTAAGATTAAATCATGGATTTTCTAAAGTAGTTGAAACTTTTGATTCAAAAAATTCTATGATTTCATTAGGTTTAGGATATTTTATATTTTAAAAAACGTTGGGTAACATTGTATATAAAAAATTGCTATTTTGTGCTTAACCAATGGGAGTTGCTTTGTTTGCTAGCTTCTGATTTTCCTTCGGAAAATCATCGCACGCAAACACGCAACATTTCATATACGTAACCGTTACCCAACATTTGACCAAAAATGCACGCAAAACTGAAAAACATTATTCTGACTTTAACTCTAATTGGATTTGGATTAGGAATTTTCAGTTACAGTAAAATGTATGAGTTCTTTTATCAAAAATTTTACTTTCCAGCAATATTGGCGATTTTATTAATTACATTTTTTTTCCTTCCAAAGAATTTAAAGATAAAAAGCAAATTATTGAATTTAACTGCACTCGGAATTGGAATTCTATTTGTTATTCTGACAACTCAACTGACCGTGGACTATTTTGGAATGAAAAGAACCGAAAAAATATTGACTGAATATCACGAATTGGATTGCGAAAAAATAACTGACAGATTTACTACTGATTTAGCAAATAACGAACTTAAATATTTTTCGAGCGGATTAGTTGGTTCGGGAAATCTAACCGAAAACATAAAAAAATACGGAATAGAAAATTTTGACCTTGGATGTATGGTTTATAACAACCTGAATTGCTACAATAAACTCGTTAGTAATTATCTAAAGGAAAAAAAGAATATTACGATTAATGAACTGTATGAATAATAAAAAAACGTTGGGTAACACCGTATAAAAAAAATTGCTAGTTTTAGCTAAACCAAAGTTAGTTGCTCGTTTGCTAGCTTCTGATTTTCCTTCGGAAAATCCTCGCACACAAACACGCAACTTTCCTTATACATAAACGTTGGTGTCAATAGTGCGTTTTTTATATAAGCCAACATAGCGGAATTTTATAAAGGTAGATTTATGGCGGAATAACCGCTCCCCTTTTACTATGAAATAACTCGGGTTGGTCTCTTTTCCAAGCTATTGTCGGTGGAAAGTTTGCCAAGTCT
>NZ_JBLFEN010000017.1:0-5231 GCF_047345485.1 Hyunsoonleella sp. 2307UL5-6
AATGTAGTACCATCGGCGCTAATGGGCTTAACTTCTCTGTTCGGAATGGTAAGAGGTGAGCCCCATCGCTATAACCACCTTAAGTTATAGCTGTTCGCTATTGGCATTTAGCCTTTAGCTTCCAGCGTTTATCACTTTGGATAAACAAATATCTTAACATATTGAATAAAGAACATGGTTTGTAATAATTATTGAACTTATAAAAAAACAGGCGTACAATAAGCCTATGGGTTATTAGTACTACTCGGCTATGACATTACTGCCTTTACACCTATAGCCTATCAACGTGGTAATCTCCCACGACCCTTTAAAGAAATCTCATCTTGTGGTGGGTTTCGCGCTTATATGCTTTCAGCGCTTATCCCTTCCCAACGTAGCTACTCAGCAATGCTCCTGGCGGAACAACTGATACACCAGAGGTTAGTCCAACTCGGTCCTCTCGTACTAGAGTCAGATCCACTCAAATTTCTAACGCCCACTGTAGATAGAGACCGAACTGTCTCACGACGTTCTGAACCCAGCTCGCGTGCCACTTTAATGGGCGAACAGCCCAACCCTTGGGACCTTCTCCAGCCCCAGGATGTGACGAGCCGACATCGAGGTGCCAAACCCCCCCGTCGATATGAGCTCTTGGGGGAGATCAGCCTGTTATCCCCGGCGTACCTTTTATCCTTTGAGCGATGGCCCTTCCATGCGGAACCACCGGATCACTATGCTCTACTTTCGTACCTGATCGACTTGTAGGTCTCTCAGTCAAGCTCCCTTATGCCATTGCACTCTACGCACGATTACCAACCGTGCTGAGGGAACCTTTAGAAGCCTCCGTTACTCTTTTGGAGGCGACCACCCCAGTCAAACTACCCACCAAGCACTGTCCCTTCTTATGAAGGTTAGACTCTAGATAAGCAAAGGGTGGTATTTCAACAATGACTCAACAACGCCTGGCGACGCTGCATCGAAGTCTCCCACCTATCCTACACATTACTTATCCAAAACCAATACTAAGCTATAGTAAAGGTGCACGGGGTCTTTTCGTCCCACAGCGGGTAATCGGCATCTTCACCGATACTACAATTTCACCGAGCTCATGGCTGAGACAGTGTCCAGATCGTTGCACCATTCGTGCAGGTCGGAACTTACCCGACAAGGAATTTCGCTACCTTAGGACCGTTATAGTTACGGCCGCCGTTTACTGGGGCTTCATTTGAATGCTTTGCTAAAAGCTAACATCTCCACTTAACCTTCCAGCACCGGGCAGGTGTCAGGCCATATACATCGTCTTTCAACTTAGCATAGCCCTGTGTTTTTGATAAACAGTCGCCTGGACCTTTTCACTGCGGCCACCCCGAAGGGTGGCGACTCTTCTCCCGAAGTTACGAGTCTATTTTGCCTAGTTCCTTAGCCATGAATCTCTCGAGCTCCTTAGAATTCTCATCCCAACTACCTGTGTCGGTTTAGGGTACGGGCCGCTACTCTTGTTTTTCTTGGAAGTCGATTCTCTGGATTATCACCGCAACCGAAGTCTTAGTGTACTATCACCGTGTTACCACTGGCTTCAACGTGCTATTCCGTCAGCACGCACCAAATATTCGCCTCCGTCACTTTTAATGAGAGCGGGTACAGGAATATTAACCTGTTGTCCATCCACTACCCCTTTCGGGTTCGCGTTAGGTCCCGACTAACCCTCAGCTGATTAGCATAGCTGAGGAAACCTTAGTCTTTCGGAGTGCGGGTTTCTCGCCCGCATTATCGTTACTTATGCCTACATTTTCTTTTGTAGCTTCTCCAGAATGCCTCACGACAAACCTTCGACGACACTACAATGCTCCCCTACCACTTATCGTCCATAGCTTCGGTAGTATGTTTATGCCCGATTATTATCCATGCCGAACCGCTCGACTAGTGAGCTGTTACGCACTCTTTAAATGAATGGCTGCTTCCAAGCCAACATCCTAGCTGTCAAAGCAGTTCAACCGCGTTTATTCAACTTAACATACATTTGGGGACCTTAGCTGATGGTCTGGGTTCTTTCCCTCTCGGACATGGACCTTAGCACCCATGCCCTCACTGCATTACATCATTTTATAGCATTCGGAGTTTGTCAGGAATTGGTAGGCGGTGAAGCCCCCGCATCCAATCAGTAGCTCTACCTCTATAAAACTAATAATACGCTGCACCTAAATGCATTTCGGGGAGTACGAGCTATTTCCGAGTTTGATTGGCCTTTCACCCCTACCCACAGGTCATCCGAAGACTTTTCAACGTCAACCGGTTCGGTCCTCCACTGTATGTTACTACAGCTTCAACCTGCCCATGGGTAGATCACACGGTTTCGCGTCTACCACTACTAACTAAAACGCCCTATTCAGACTCGCTTTCGCTACGGATCCGCACCTGAAGTGCTTAACCTTGCTAGCAACGGTAACTCGTAGGCTCATTATGCAAAAGGCACGCCGTCACCCCAAAGGGCTCCGACCGCTTGTAAGCGTATGGTTTCAGGTTCTATTTCACTCCCTTATTCAGGGTTCTTTTCACCTTTCCCTCACGGTACTAGTTCACTATCGGTCTCTCAGGAGTATTTAGCCTTAACGGATGGTCCCGCCAGTTTCACACAGGGTTTCACGTGCCCCGCACTACTCAGGATACCACTATCTAATCGCTCTTTACCTATACGGGACTATCACCCTCTATGGTTTGGCTTTCCAACCAATTCTAATTCATCACGACTCGAATAACGTGGTCCTACAACCCCAACATTGCCGTAACAACATTGGTTTGGGCTAATCCGCGTTCGCTCGCCACTACTTACGGAATCACTTTTGTTTTCTTCTCCTCCGGGTACTTAGATGTTTCAGTTCTCCGGGTTTGCCTCCCTAAGGATACTATATCTTCAATATAGTGGGTTGCCCCATTCGGATATCTGCGGATCAATTTGTATGTGCCAATCCCCGCAGCTTTTCGCAGCTTATCACGTCCTTCATCGCCTCTGAGAGCCTAGGCATTCCCCATACGCTCTTTTGTAGCTTATTGTACTTTTTGCTTTTTTAATGAGTTTATTATAACTATCAAAACGATTTGATAACTATAATATGACTAATTAGATATCGCTCGCGTGACTCTAATTAATCCTATTTTATTACTTAAATAGATTAGATCTCTCTAATCGTATTTTTCATGTATCTTTTTTCAATATGTCAATGAACTTTACGACAACGCATACGCGCCATCTGGCTCCTACGTTAAAAATGTCTAATAGACATTTTCTTAACACTTCGGCCCTGTGGAGAATATCGGAGTCGAACCGATGACCTCCTGCGTGCAAGGCAGGCGCTCTAGCCAGCTGAGCTAATCCCCCGTCTCTTTTAGTTGACAGTCCACAGTCTGCACTATGCAGTAGCTTGTTGCCGACTTTTGGTGGATAGTCTTCTTCTAGATTTTCCTTTTTTATTTAGTAGTTAGTAGTCTCAGGCAGACTCGAACTGCCGACCTCTACATTATCAGTGTAGCGCTCTAACCAGCTGAGCTATGAGACTCTACTAAATCTTTATTTTTAAATTAACAGCAATGAGAATAAACTATTCTTTGTAATAGTTATGATACTTTATTAGTCGTCTTTCTCTAGAAAGGAGGTGTTCCAGCCGCACCTTCCGGTACGGCTACCTTGTTACGACTTAGCCCTAGTTACCGATTTTACCCTAGGCCGCTCCTTACGGTGACGGACTTCAGGCACTCCCAGCTTCCATGGCTTGACGGGCGGTGTGTACAAGGCCCGGGAACGTATTCACCGGATCATGGCTGATATCCGATTACTAGCGATTCCAGCTTCACGGAGTCGAGTTGCAGACTCCGATCCGAACTGTGATAGGGTTTATAGATTCGCTCCTTCTCGCGAAGTGGCTGCTCTCTGTCCCTACCATTGTAGCACGTGTGTAGCCCAGGACGTAAGGGCCGTGATGATTTGACGTCATCCCCACCTTCCTCACAGTTTGCACTGGCAGTCTTGCTAGAGTTCCCGACTTGACTCGCTGGCAACTAACAACAGGGGTTGCGCTCGTTATAGGACTTAACCTGACACCTCACGGCACGAGCTGACGACAACCATGCAGCACCTTGTAAATTGTCCGAAGAAAAGTCTATCTCTAAACCTGTCAATCTACATTTAAGCCCTGGTAAGGTTCCTCGCGTATCATCGAATTAAACCACATGCTCCACCGCTTGTGCGGGCCCCCGTCAATTCCTTTGAGTTTCATTCTTGCGAACGTACTCCCCAGGTGGGATACTTATCACTTTCGCTTAGCCACGCAGTCGAAACCGCACAGCTAGTATCCATCGTTTACGGCGTAGACTACCGGGGTATCTAATCCCGTTCGCTACCTACGCTTTCGTCCATCAGTGTCAATACATTATTAGTGATCTGCCTTCGCAATTGGTATTCTATGTAATATCTATGCATTTCACCGCTACACTACATATTCTAACCACTTCATAATGATTCAAGACTAGCAGTATCAAAGGCAGTTCTACAGTTAAGCTGCAGGATTTCACCTCTGACTGACCAGTCCACCTACGGACCCTTTAAACCCAATGATTCCGGATAACGCTTGGATCCTCCGTATTACCGCGGCTGCTGGCACGGAGTTAGCCGATCCTTATTCTTACAGTACCGTCAAGTCCCGACACGTCGGGAGGTTTCTTCCTGTATAAAAGCAGTTTACAACCCATAGGGCAGTCTTCCTGCACGCGGCATGGCTGGATCAGAGTTGCCTCCATTGTCCAATATTCCTCACTGCTGCCTCCCGTAGGAGTCTGGTCCGTGTCTCAGTACCAGTGTGGGGGATCCCCCTCTCAGGGCCCCTACCTATCGCTGTCTTGGTGCGCCGTTACCACACCAACTAACTAATAGGACGCATACTCATCTTGTACCGTAACCTTTAATGATAATTCCATGCGAAATAACCACATTATGGAGCATTAATCCAAATTTCTCTGGGCTATTCTCCAGTACAAGGCAGATTGTATACGCGTTACGCACCCGTGCGCCGGTCGTCATCTGTAGCAAGCTACAATGTTACCCCTCGACTTGCATGTGTTAGGCCTGCCGCTAGCGTTCATCCTGAGCCAGGATCAAACTCTTCATCGTTAAATTTTTAAGTCTTGTATGACTTGTTTGCTTAACAACTAATTTAGAATCTCTAATACTCAAAATGGTCTATTCTCTTTGTTGATTAATA
>NZ_JBLFEN010000018.1:0-4666 GCF_047345485.1 Hyunsoonleella sp. 2307UL5-6
ACCGCCATTGTAAGCATTTAAATTATGGGATGTACCACTCCATTGTTGCCAAAGTTGTAAGGTGCCATCTATAATACCTGCATTATCATCTATAAATTTATGAACGTCTATTGCTGATGGATATGGATTTCCTAACAAAAACTCCGTTTTACTTGAGCCTGCTACTGATCCTGCTCCACCTATATCTTCTACATTAACTAATATTGTACCGTTGTTTGGCTTGCCCTCGAAAATATACTGCTGACTAGGTAATGGTATACCTGTACCTTTTTGAGTGTACCCCACTCCTGGACTTATGTTTGTATTTGTTGCTATTTTAGCCCAATCGTAATAGGATAATCCATTAATGTATGTATACAACCAGAATGTACTTATGTTTCCATTAGCTGTATAAGCGGAAGTGAAATTACAGTTAAAACCTGAATCGTCTTTTAACATACGCAAATTAAATGGAGAATTATTTGGGTTATTAAAAGCTGTATTGTTATCTCTATAACTTGTAGCGCGTAAAGTACCTACAGGAGAAGTCCAGTAATTATACCAATATGCACTTGAAGTACCTTCTTGTCGTCTTAATATCTTACCTTGAGATGAGGTGACCAAATCACTTTTTTCTTTTTGAATTAGCTGAGAATCTCCAAATAAATCAATAGTACCGCTAAGATCTAGATACGATAGGTTTTCTATAAACTTATCGCCTGTTACAGTCAACGCAATTCCGTTATCAACAATAAGTCCCATTTGGGTTACGCCTTCAACATCATGATTTAAAGTCACATTATGGCTAATTTTTACTATAGAACTTGTTATTAAATTTGTACGTGTACCGTTAGGAAATACATTGCCAGATGCTATATCCCAAACATCGCCATGTAACCATGTTGATGAATCTTCCCAGTTTCCGTGTTGTGCTGTTACATAAGGCATTGGAGCAGTTTCTTCTTGCCATGTGCGAATATTAAATATAGTACCATGATTTTCATTACCAGAGTAATCGATAACTTTATCATCAGTAGTAAAAGTAGTACCCATTTTATAATACAGCTTTAAGTTGCTCCATAATAATGGTTCATCTGTGTTAAAATCTTTTATATCTTTAGGAATTACTGCACCTCTTACATTACCATTATTATTTTCTATTTCTTGATATACTGTTTGTTGTATTTGGGTGTCTGTTAATGCTTTATCAAAAACTCTAACTTCATCTATCCATCCGTGAAAATAATCTGAACCATCAACAACACCTGTTCTTCCTCCTATGTTAAAAGGGCTACTACTACTTGCTGTTCGTGTAACTCCAGAACCAGACTCTACATGATCTAAATGACCATTGTAATAGGTTTTAATTTCTCCAGAATTATAAACAATAGAAATATGTTGCCATGTATCTGCATCATCTAGCCATTCTGTTTTAGAAAAACTGCCAGAGCTAGCTTGTCCAGTAAAATTATATCCTAAACTTGTATCTTTTGTTATTTCTAAAACATCTCTTTGACCTACTATACCAGCTGAAACTTGAGAGGCACTATTGGCTTTAACCCAAAATTGAATGGTTAATTCTTCCATATCGCTAAGATTAAAAGAACTTGGGGCAGATATATAATCGTCTACACCATCAAAATCTATAGAAGGTGGCGGACATTGATCAAAATCTAAATTAAGTGTTTGTGTTCTACAGCCATCATCTGTAGATGCCACTATAGTATATAACCCGTAATCGCTACTTGTTATAGTACCAATTATAGAACGTGGATCACTACCGCTAAATGTAGAGCCGTCAGGAAACGTCCAATTATAACTTACGCCAGTATATTCTCTTAAATATATTGAAAAAGGCTCTCCGATAAATGCACAAGTTTGCCCTTGAAACTCTAAACCTAATCCAACAACTATAGGTGTAACTTGAGCAGAACTTGAGTTACCACAATTATCTTCTATTCTTACTCTATAATTTAAAGACGCATCTAAGTTAGTAAAATAACATTCATTATTTGTTTCTAACACTTGACTATTAGCATTATTTATTAAGCTATAGGTAAACGGCCCTACACCACCTTCGGTTACTCCCGAAACTGTAACAAAACCGTTATTTGTACAAACGTAGCTACTAAGTGGGGTTAGTCTTGGTTGCTCATAAGCTTCAATAGTAAAAACCTCAGAATCTACATCGCAACCTCCAAAAATATCATATTCAATATAATAATCTCCACTTGAAACATTATTAAAAGTTACGGAGCCACCAAAAAATGTCGTTCTAGATGCTATTAAATTCCCTGTTGCGGCCTCTCTTAATCTTAATCTTCTTGAGAAACCACTAGCATTTGTAGTAACAGAAGCTTCTACAGAATGTGAGTTAATACAGCCTTGAATGACACTTATATCAAATTCTACACTTAATGTATCTTCTTCTCTAAATTCAAAAGCGAATGTATCAGTATTACCACATGCATCAGTACCAGTTACCACATAATTACCAATAACTAAATCATCAAAAAGATTTCCATTTATAGGACCAGCATTTCCTGTAAATCCAGCAGGTACTGTAGTTAACTCAAACGCAAATGGACCTATAGCATCCCCGTTGTTGTATGATATAATCACGCTACCTGAATCCTCATTACAGGAATCAGGTCGTAATAAAACGCTTGTTATGTTAATAGCTTCTGGATCTACAGTTATTGATCCTGTTTCAGTTTCTCCACAATTATTTGTTACAGAATATTCATAGGTACCAAAGGGTAAATCATCAAAATTCCCAGTAGTATTTGTTAATGGTCCTGTGTAAGCTGCAGGTGTATTAGTTAGCGTATAGATAAAAGGGCCTACAGCAGCATTATTTGTTGTTAAGCGCAAATCCCAATCACTACATGTTATATTTTGAGCATCTGCTGTAACATCGAACGAAGAATCTGTTGCTGTATTATCCGATTCTACCAAGCTAGAACCTGTACTTATAGAGCCACAACTATCAGTTACCTCAAAATCATAATTTCCAAAAGGTAAATTATTAAAATTTCCTGTAGCATTTGTTGTTGGCCCAATGTAGCCTACAGGTGTATTAGTTAAAGTATAAGTAAATGGACCAACCATCCAATTATTGGCGGTTAATTGTAAATCCCAATCTGTACATGATTTACTTAAAACCTGAATAAAGAAACTAGGAGCTGGATTGTTGAGAGTTAAAGAACTTGTTTGACCACAAGTACCTGTAACCGAAATGGTATAGGGCGCTTGATCTATCGGCAAAGTAAAAACTCCTGTGGTATTTGTTGAATCGTAACCTGCAGGAGCACCTCCAACAACCTCATAGGTATAATCTGAAGGACTTGAAAATCTTGAAATAAAAACACTATAATTTGCTTCTGTACAGGATATTCTATTTATGTCGCTATCGTCAAGAAACACACTTGAAGAGTTCGCGTTATTTACCATTTGATTTCTAGTTTGAAAATCTCCACAAGCATCAAATACTCTAACTCTATAATTTCCAGATGGTAAATTATTAAATATATGTGTTGTACTAGCGTTATCTATTGGTGCTGTTGTAGTTCCTGCAGGACCATCAATAATTTGGTATTGGTAAGGACCAGCACCAGATGATGTATTAACAGTTATAGACCCTGTGCTTTCATTTGGACAAGTAGGTCTAGTGGAACTCATTGAAAAATCTAAAAGCTGAGTTTCATCAATAACCGTAATATTTCCAACAAAGATTGGATTACTAGAATCTCCTGCATCTTCTATAGTTACCTGATATACTCCAGGATACAAATCATTAAATGTAAACGTAGATTCATGAAACTGATCTACAAAAGGATATGTTTGCCCGTTGGCTGTTGGTCCATTTGTTATTTTGAATAAATACAGACTAGGAGTGCTAGTAGCGCCGCTTGCAACTGCAGTGATAGTACCGTTATTTGCACATGTAGCTGCGGTTTGACTTAATGTAGCATCTACATCAAAATATGTAGCAATATTATTAACTTTATCTAGGCGTAGTTTATCTGATGTTGTTAGCTTTTCAGCACTAATTATAGTACTGGATAAAGACGCACCAAAAACTAATGTACTTTTAATAAGAATTACTAAGAGTAATGCTATTTTAGTTTGCGTAAGTAATTTTTTTTCCATTAACATATATTTAGGTCAAGTAATATTATGACACTTAAAACTAGAAATAGTCACTAACTATTTAGTATTAAGATGTTACAACATATACTAACGTAATATTTAGTAAAATGGATTTAATTAATTTTAGAAAAGGAAAAATTGAGGAGGGACTTCCAAATCTATAAACAAATGTAAATAAAAAAAATGCAAAAAATACTTTTTATGTCGTTAAAATGTATTTTTTTATCGATAAAAAGATAAATTATGCTAATAATAAATTATACCTATTACTTTAAATAAACTATTAAACGTAAGTTAAGGTTTTATAATTTTCTTGGTAATTATATTATTAGTATCTGTTCTAAACACTGCGATGTAAGTACCTGTTGACATGGTAGGTAATTGCAGTCCATTTTCTAACACTGTTCTATCTACATCTGTAAGTTCCATTACATTTTGTCCTGTTATATTGTAGAGTCTAAATTTGGTAACCGCTCCTTCTAATTTTTTTACAAACAATCTATTGCTACTTTTATCATGATAAATGTAGTTTTCC
>NZ_JBLFEN010000019.1:0-3952 GCF_047345485.1 Hyunsoonleella sp. 2307UL5-6
CCATTTTGCTAAAGAACTCGATTGTTGAAACAGAAAGGTCAAATGACTGTTTTATTATCTTTCTGGCTATTTTTTGCAGTATGTTCATTTATAGTTCAGATTTTTTTCAGCTTGCAGGTAACGGTTTTGTGTATGATTAGTGGCGTGTTTTAGCTACTAATTTAGCAAATACAAACCGAATAGAAAATCCGCGAGGATTTTCGTAAGTAGGCGAGAACTAGCCATTAATTATACACGGTGTTGCCAGTAGTTTTTATTCCGTTTTATATTTTATTATCACTCTATCTCCTCGAAAAAATGATTCTTTCTCTTTTTTGTCAAAAGTCAAATTCGGTTCGTGAATTATTTCCAGATTGTTATTGTCAGTCCATTTGGCAGAAATGCTTTTACTTTCTCCTGTGTAATACATTATTCCAGCTCCACCACCAGAATTCCATTCCATTATTCCGCTTGTGTGGATATATTTTCCGTTTGTAAACTCTTCGTTAATCCTAAATTCCTTTGTTCCGTCAATCGTTCTAATTTTAACGAGTTCGTTTGTAGTAAACTCAAATTTTGGTCTTACTCGTCTTTTCGCTTTTGGTTTTTCGGTCGAGATTAGTTTTAAGAAATTTTCTAATTCCGATTTTCTGTCATTCAGAGTTTTTTTGTCAGCTCCAAGTTCTTTCCATAAGTCCAAATCCGTTCCGTTTTCAATTATTTCTTTAACGGTTTTATAAATTTCAGGTTCTAAAGATTTTGTTTCCCATTGTGCTAATGCAAGTCCGAATAATGAATTATTTCTGTCGTCTGAATCTGAAAAATAATCTTCAAATTCCGCTTTGATTTCGTTCGAGACCCAAACTTGATTTCCTCCATTATTGTACTTATCGAAAAAGTTCGAATAAATGTCAAGTGTAGTATCGTTTCCTTTTATTTCTGTGTTCCAAACTCCCATTTAGTTCTGTTTCTCAAATTACTGGCAACGTGTTTGTGTATGATTAGTTGCGTGGTTTAGCAACTAATTTAGCAAATAAAAACCGAATAGAATATTCCGCAGGAATATTCGTAAGTAGGCTAGAACTAGCAATTAATTATACACATTGTTAGGCAACGTTATTTTGTTTTAATCGGAATAGATAATTCAAGTTTAGTTCCGACTGATTTTTTTTCTGATGTCATTGCTGGTCTTAATTTCGGCAATGAATAAAGAATGTCTATAATTTGTTTTTTAGCTTGATTTCCCCCTTTTAGAGAATTCAGACTTTTTATTTGCGAAACTTTTCCGTTTTTATCAATATGTAAATCAAATTTTAATATTCCTTCCTCTTTTGGTGTTTTTAATTTTCTCTTTTTTAGTTCTCCAATTAAATATGAATGAATGTATGTCATTGTACACTTTCCAATAGCCTCTTTGTCTCCTTTTTCTGTACACTCATAAGCAGATAATGGTTTGGTTAATGCTATAGTTTCTTCTTTACTCGGAACACACATTCCTTTTATTCCCTTTTTAGTCGTAACAGCAACAAGTCCAAGTCCTTTTTTATAAAACCTTTTTTCTTTACTACCATCAGGGTATTTATTTTCTATTACTAAAAGATTCTTGTAATTACAAAATGGTGATTCAAAAAAACCATCTATTTCAATTACTTTACCAGATTCCCATTTTGTTCCTTTTATTGGTCTTTCGATTAACAAAATGACATCTTTTTTTTGTTTTTCGTTGTACATAAAAACTGTGTCATTCTGTTTTCTTAAAAGTAAATCATACGATGTTCCGCCACCAAAATCTTGTTCGTAATTAAAGTATTCAATTCCGTCTTTTTCTGTTGTTCCAGTTACTTTTTCAACATATGTAGCTGTTCCCCAAGTCAAATATTTTTCAAATCCAATTTTTAGTGGATAATAACTTTCTCCAAAGCTCTTTTCGCAAAATTCACTTTGTCCGTAAGTCAAAATTGGTAGAATTGCTAATAATAAAAATATTGTTCTTTTCATTCGTTGATTTGGTTTTAATGTTGCCTAACGTTTATGTATAAGAATAGTGCGGTTTTGTGTGGGAGGATTTTCCGAAGGAAAATCAGACGTAACAAAAGCGCACGAACTCTTGATTAAGCACTAAACTACGCATTATTTTTATACGGTGTTACCACCAGTTTTTATTTTTATCAGACTCAAAATTAGAAGTCCGATTAATATAATATTTGTCCAAAAAGCAAAACGTTTAAATTGCTCACTTTTGTCCGTTTTTAATGTTAATTTTTCTGCGATTAATATTTTGCCTAGGTCAATACTTTGATTTTCTGTTATTTTAAAATCAAACTGACTTTCTTTTTCTCCAACAACATTCAAGTAATCAATTCCGCCATTTTCGTTTTTTCCAACAAGCCAAAATTCTGTCGTTCCGTCATTGTCAAACCAAAAGTCAGACGTTTTATTTGGCTTTAATTTTTTGTCAAAAGTGACATAGTTTCCAGTTCCGTTCCAGTTGTTATTCCAAAAAGCTATTACATATATTTTTAAGTTTTTGTCGGTCAGATTTTCAGTCCGAATATTAACTGGAGTAGAGGCACCAAAAGTACTGTCAAATAAGGAGTTAATTCCTAAGGCTGAAAGTCCGATTACAATTCCGAAAACTGAGAGCAATTTTAATCCATTTTTTTTGTCCGATTGAGATAAATATCTAATCAGTAAAATAAGGATAAGTAGGAAAGCTGAAAACAGTAATATGTTCATTTTTTAAATTGGTGGTAACGGTCTCGGCTATGAGTAGTTGCGTGGTTTAGCACTTAACTTTGCAAGCACACACCAAGTTGGAAATTCCGCAGGAATTTCCAAAGTAGGCGAGAACAAGCAATTACTTATAGCCATTGTTGTAGCACGTTTTTTTAATTCATTTTTTCGTTTTCCAACTCTGCAAACTTTTGTTTGTCCGTTGGTTTAATATTAACTAATTCAAATCGATTTTTGTCCAAAACATTGAAATCAACAAGACTTAAATAAAGGTCAACAACTTTTCTGTCAATTATTATTTTTCCGCGACCAGCCCAATGTCGGTCTGTTCCATTTTTCTTAATACCAGAAATCCAATATTCGTCTCCGTTTTCTATGTCATAGTAGTTTCCAGATATTCCACGAGCATTTGAATTTTTAAAAGCCTTTCCGTTGAAATAAACTGTTCTACCAGTTTTTGAAAATTCAGCCATTCCAATCCAAGCAGGTCCATTATCTCCGAATCCACTTTTAAGCTCTATATATCTTAATTCAGGTTTCATTTTTTTTATTTCAAGTTCTCAAGGAATTCAATCGGATTTCTCATAAATCTGTCTGGATTTGAATCCTTAATTAATTCCGCCAATTCTTTAATATTCGGATTACATAGATTTCCGTTTTCGTCCATTAAAATCCATTCGTTCCGCTCGCATAAACTCAACATTGAATTCAAGAAATTCAACTCTGTGTCTCTCAAATCAGTTCGGAATCTAAAGTCCTCTATAAACTGTTCTTCTTTATTAAAGTCAATTCCAACATCGTGGTCAACTTTTCCATTTTCTATTTTCCAACTTTCGTTGTCCCAAGAAGCTCTTGGTATGATTTTGTCTAGTTCATATCTCAATTCATCAATGTTAACCTGTATTTTTTTCCACCATTTCGTTGAAATCGCATCTTTAAATTCAGGTTCAGGTGTTTCATTTGAATCCACATCCCAATTATCCCAATACTTTTCCCATTCAGCGTGTTTAATTTCAAGCTGTTTTGGAATCTCTCCATATTTTTCCTCAATCGATTTTTTAGGAAGTACAAATGTTAAAAATTGATAGATTGCCATTGGATTTCTTAAATGTGCTACAACGTTTTAGTGTAAACAAAGTACGGGTTTGTGGGCAGCGATTTTCCGAAGGAAAATCGTAAGTAAGCAAACGAGTACTTTATCAATGTAAGTCACAAAAATAGTATTTTTTTTACACATTGT
>NZ_JBLFEN010000002.1:0-1411 GCF_047345485.1 Hyunsoonleella sp. 2307UL5-6
ACTTGTTGGGCCACCTGGGAATGTTGTTGGATCCTCTGGTGTACTTGGATCATCAATTCCTGTGGTTTCTTCACAATCTGTTAGTCCGTCACCATCTGTATCTGTTGTATCTATTCCGATTGGGCTACATGGATCGTTTGGATCACTTGTTGGGCCACCTGGGAACGTTGTTGGATCTGCTGGTGTACTTGGATCGTCGATTCCTGTGGTTTCTTCACAATCTGTTAGTCCGTCACCATCTGTATCTGTTGTATCTATTCCGATTGGGCTACATGGATCGTTTGGATCACTTGTTGGGCCACCTGGGAATGTTGTTGGATCGTCTGGTGTACTTGGATCGTCAATTCCTGTCGTTTCTTCACAATCTGTTAGTCCGTCACCATCTGTATCTGTTGTATCTATTCCGATTGGACTACATGGATCATTTGGATCACTTGTTGGGCCACCTGGGAATGTTGTTGGATCTGCTGGTGTACTTGGATCGTCAATTCCTGTGGTTTCTTCACAATCTGTTAGTCCGTCACCATCTGTATCTGTTGTATCTATTCCGATTGGGCTACATGGATCATTTGGATCACTTGTTGGGCCACCTGGGAATGTTGTTGGATCCTCTGGTGTACTTGGATCATCAATTCCTGTGGTTTCTTCACAATCTGTTAGTCCGTCACCATCTGTATCTGTTGTATCTATTCCGATTGGACTACATGGATCGTTTGGATCACTTGTTGGGCCGCCTGGGAATGTTGTTGGATCTGCTGGTGTACTTGGATCGTCGATTCCTGTGGTTTCTTCACAATCTGTTAGTCCGTCACCATCTGTATCTGTTGTATCTATTCCGATTGGACTACATGGATCATTTGGATCACTTGTTGGGCCGCCTGGGAACGTTGTTGGATCTGCTGGTGTACTTGGATCGTCGATTCCTGTGGTTTCTTCACAATCTGTTAGTCCGTCACCATCTGTATCGGTCGGGAAAGGACAAGGAGAAAAAGTGATATCTACTTGACCTTCATCTTCTAGTCCGTCTTCATCTTCTACTGTATAAACAAAGCTAATTGGATCGGTACTATCTGTTGGTGGTGTAACGCTTAATGTACCATCTGGCAATAGGGTAACTACGGTGCCATCTCCTAAGGTTACTGGGTTACCTACACTTATTGATGTGCCTTCTATTTCGGTAATTACTAAGTTGTTGTTGTCTCCATCTGGATCCTCATCCCCATCTAAGGCATCTACTGGTATATCAGTATTTACTGTTGCATTAGTGATGGTTTCATCATCGGCTACGGGTGGTTGATTTACTGTTACAGTTACATCATCACTATTAGTACAACCAGTTGCTATCTCTGTTACTACTAAACTATATGTTGTGGTTGCAGTTGGTGTCGCTACTGGTTGTGCGGCAGTTGCA
>NZ_JBLFEN010000002.1:1511-8597 GCF_047345485.1 Hyunsoonleella sp. 2307UL5-6
TCATCTAATCCTGCTGTTGGAGTCCATGCATATGTAAAGCCTGCTTGGGCTGCAGTTCCTAATGTTGCATTTGTATTTGTACAATCTATTGTTGCATCTGCTCCTGCATTTGCGGTTGGTAAATCATTATCTACAGTTACAATAACAGTATCTGCTGTACTTGAACAACCTGTTGCCGTTTCTGTTACTACTAAACTATATGTTGTGGTTGCAGTTGGTGTCGCTACTGGTTGTGCGGCAGTTGCATCATCTAATCCTGCTGTTGGAGTCCATGCATATGTAAAGCCTGCTTGGGCTGCAGTTCCTAATGTTGCATTTGTATTTGTACAATCTATTGTTGCATCTGCTCCTGCATTTGCGGTTGGTAAAGTATTTACAACTAATGTAATACTATCTTCCTCTGGACAAGAATTGTTATTTGTAGTTACTTCAACAGTATATCCCCCGGCATCTGCTAATTCAGCTGTTGTTATATTTAAAGTACTTGAAGTTGATAAAATTGTAGTTGGAGCTGAATCTTTGTACCATCTATAAATGAAATTTGCAGCAACTAAAGGGGTTGTAGTATCATCTGATGTAGCACCTGTAGCTCCAAAGTCAGTAACTCTAATACCTGTAGCTGTAGCTGTTAATGTAATGTCATCATCAATACAAACTTCGGCTGGATCTGGTGTTATTATTACCGAAGAAATAGTATCACTTGCGGTAACAGAAGCATTTGTTCCTGGATAGGTAGCAGCAGCATCTGCCACTGTACCATCTGCATTAACACCACCTCCGGCAAGCGTTAATGGATCTCCGGTTCCAAATTGTCCGCCATCACCACCATCAGCATTACTATCAGCGTAAGCTTCGTTGGCATCACTACAGTTATCGTTGTCGCTATCTAAATCGAAACTATCAACTATACCATCACGATCTGTATCATTATTATTACATGATGAGTTATTAAATATAGAAGCACCAATTGCATCTATATTAGCATTTGATATTGTAAAGTCATTTTCTAAAATATAAATACCTCCTTTTTGTTGTACACCATCTGAATTTTGACCAACACTAGCTGCTTGATATACTGATATCGTAGCATTATAAGTATTTGATAAACGTAGGTATTCTCCAAAATCATTTAATGCTTCTGGCGATGTAGCATCACCCTCATTTACTAAAGCAGTAATACCAGGAAAGGGTAATCCAAAGAAATTACTACGTGAAGCATCGGTAAATATAAAAAAGGCTGAAGGATTAGCTAATTGACCTCCAGTATCGAATAGTCCATCATCAATCATTTGGTCTATAGACTCCGGCAAATGATCTTCAGCAAGACTAGGGTCATTAGGTATTGAGATTGTAGGATTTGAGACATAATTAGAACGTATATTATAAGTATGATTTCCAAAATCTCCCTCTAGTGGGCCACCATATTGTATCACTGCAATTTCTACGTTACCTCTACTTTCTAAATCATCTGCAAGATTCTGTAAAGATACTGTTAAATCAGCTCTATCTATGTTACTTATTGAACCAGAATCATCTACAATAAACACAACCCTTCTTGTATCTGAGATGCTACACTCTAATTCTACAGCATCTAATATTCCATCATTATCATCATCTAAATCACAAAAATCTGGAACACCATCTAAATCATTATCTGCATTATCATCACCTCCCGGGCAAATATCGTTAACATCTAGAACGCCATCAGCATCACTATCGGCTGGCGTTACAGTAAGTGTTGCACAGTTAATTTCTCTAACACATACATTATTATTATGAGTAACTAACAAACAGTACTGTGTACCATCTAATCCGGTTACATCATTTATACTTAAAGCCGAGGAATCTTCTCCTGAATAATTAGTATCCGAAGCCAAAATTGCAACACCACCTGAATCTGGATCACCAATATACCACTGATAAACGATATCAGATGTGGTGTTAGATCCTGCACTATAATCTGGTGTACCTCCTGCAAATACTGAAGTAGTAACAGCAGTTGCTGGTAACATTTCAAAAATTGAACTTGCACCATCCATAGCAGTTTTATCTACTAGTGCTGTAGCATCAACAGTTACTTGTGTTGCTTGTGTTACACTAGCATTTGTTCCTGGGTAGGTAGCAGCAGCGTCTGCCACTGTACCATCTGCGTTTACACCACCTCCGGCAAGCGTTAATGGATCTCCAGTTCCAAATTGTCCGCCATCACCACCATCAGCATTATTATCAGCGTAAGCTTCGTTAGCATCACTACAGTTATCGTTGTCGCTGTCTAAATCAAAACTATCAACTAAACCATCATCGTCTGTATCTCTACAAATGAATGGATCTGAAGTTGCATTTTCTACAAAAGCACTATTTCCTTGGTCATTTACAAATGGAATAGCTGCCATAATCAGATCTCCTTGTATTGAAGAAACCACTGTAAAACTACTAATCACCACATCATTGGGCACACCAAAATCAGTAAATTCTACAGGAAGCGAGGCTACTGTATATCCAGCCGTTTCTATATTACTTTGAGAATTTATTCGAACAAACTGGTTTCCCGAGCCACAATCAACCACACCTCCAGTTCCATGTGCAATAGTTATTGGCCCGTATATATTCCCATCTACGTCTTCAAGGGTTACTTCAAAATTATCTTGACTAAACACGGCATCAAATAAATACATATCTGCCCCTACCACATTTTTTGCACCAGAAGTTCCGTTTGCACCAAAAAAACACTCAAATCCTTGAGGAACAGGACTGCCAAGACCAAGGTTTACCATACATATATTGGGGCTAAAGCCTTCAACGACATCAGGTCCAAATCCATCACCGTTTGTTGTGGTATCTGTAAAGCCCACAGCTACAGCTTCTTTAATAAAGGACCTTGTTTCATCAAAAACAAGCCCGCTGCAAAGATTAACTGGAACCACTGGTGTTGTTTCAACCGTTGTCGATGGAGGAACACAGCCTTCATCTGTATCCAAAATACCATCATTATCATCATCTAAATCACATTCATCACTAATACCATCACTATCGTTATCAGGGTTTCCTGATGCTATAGCATCACATGGATCAACAACTGTAATTTGTAAATTTCCTTGATCTGAGCTCACGCCTAAATCATCTTCTACTGTAAATAAAATAGAAGCATCACCTATATAATCTGTTTCAGGAACAAAACTAACATTACCAGTATCATCAACAGTATAAGTACCAACACCAGGTATCACTAATGGGTTTCCAACTGTGCCTTGATTAGCAGGGTCATTAGGATCGGTTAAACGTACTGTAGTCGGGTCTAAGTTTCCATCTGGATCACTAGATCCTGTTAAAACATTAGTACTAAATGTAGCATTAGAACTAATTATGTTTCCAAGATTATCAACAACTACTGGAGGATCATTAACATCAGTTGTATCATCAACATCAAAGGTAACTTCTCCTAAAAAACCTATAGAATTTTGTCTATCACCACTGTCATTAGAACTCCCTGTTCTAAAATTAACTACACTAATATTTGTATAATTTACCGTAACAATAAATTCTGTATTAACCACATCAATACCTGCTGCAAAATCAGCATCACTTTGAAATCTTGTCCAAGGGCCATTTTGAGAAACCACTAAATCAGTAGGAGGTGTAGTGCCACCTTCTATTGTGTAAGAATCTGTCACTATTACTTCAAGGTACTCAAACCCATCAACATCTATAGCTTCTAATTCAAATGTATCTAATCTAGCTCTAACACCAACATCGTTTGCATCAGTAACTGTTCCGTCTAAAACAAATTCTATTTGCCATTCTACATAACCGTCTCCAGGCCCAGTATTTACTGTTGGTTCAAACCTATCGTCTGCCCCTAAAGTAGAATCAACGGTAAATGAACCTGCAAAAGGCTCATCTAAATTTACTTTATCAACAATAGTAACTATAGCATCAATAAATATACCATCAGCAGAAGTTTCAACATTTTGATATATGTATTTAGCACCTATTTGCTCATCGGCAGCACCATTAGCTAATAAAGTTGGCCCTTGTGAGAGATCAAACGTAGGTTGAGTTTGTGCTATTAAGCGTTTATTTGGTAATAAATATAATACTAAGAATAAAATTAAAGATTTTATAAAAAGTAATTTAGTAAAATTAGTCATAATGCTAATAGATGAGTTAATAGTTTATTTGATAATATTTATATAAAAATGATTCAAAATACATTTTTTATAATAGGGATGTTTGTTTTATAAATGTAATTGTACTCGCTAAAGTGCATATTATGTTTAATTAGTAAATAAATTTATTGTTTTACAGTTTTTCTAATAAAAATTTCGGCATAATTGAGAGACAAATGTTTTATAAATACTATAAACTGTAAATTTTACCGTTAAAACGACGAATTTAACATATGTTAATAAAAAAGACAAATTTTTTTAACAAAATATTAAATTGAAAAAAATATGTTATTGAGTTAAAAACTTTATTGCCATTCATTAGGTTATATTTCACTTATATTAATTAGGACACAATATAAAGATAAAGTCACTTTTATAATTTCTACAAAAATAAAATAAACTCAATTTAACTATTTGAAATTTCGCTTAATGCACATTTAGCTTCTTTGAAAGCATAGCTTTTATAGATAAGTGGTAGTTAAAACCCCTAATAATAGTATCTTTGAAAACTATTTGTAAAATCATATATGAGTTTTTTAAAAGAAATACAAAGAAGGCGTACTTTCGGAATCATATCCCACCCTGATGCGGGTAAAACCACTTTAACCGAAAAATTATTGCTTTTTGGTGGCGCCATACAAGAGGCAGGTGCTGTAAAAAGTAATAAAATAAAAAAGGGAGCTACTAGCGATTTTATGGAAATTGAAAGACAACGTGGAATTTCTGTAGCTACTTCTGTTTTAGCATTTGAATATGACGGTATAAAAATTAATATTTTAGACACACCAGGACATAAAGATTTTGCAGAAGATACCTTTAGAACCCTAACTGCTGTTGACAGTGTTATTGTAGTTATTGATGTTGCTAAAGGAGTTGAGGAACAAACAGAAAAACTTGTTGAAGTTTGCCGTATGCGAAACATACCCATGATTGTTTTTATTAATAAATTAGATAGAGAAGGAAAAGATGCTTTTGATTTATTAGATGAAGTGGAGCAAAAATTAGGATTGAAAGTAACCCCTTTAAGTTTCCCAATAGGTATGGGTTATGAGTTTAAAGGTATTTATAATTTATGGGAAAAGAATGTTAACCTATTTAGTGGAGATAGTAGAAAAGATATCGAAGAAACTACTGAAATTTCTGATTTATCTTCACCAGAATTAGATAGTCTGGTAGGAGAAACTGCAGCAGATACATTACGAGAAGAAATAGAACTTGTTGAAGGTATATATCCTTCATTTGATAAAACGGCATATTTAGAAGGACACTTACAACCTGTGTTTTTTGGATCTGCATTAAACAATTTTGGAGTTAGAGAATTACTAGACTGTTTTGTAGAAATTGCGCCTAAACCTAGAGCTAAACAAAGTGAAGAGCGTTTGGTAAAGGCAGATGAGAAAAAGTTTAGCGGATTTGTGTTTAAAATTCATGCTAATATGGATCCTAATCATAGAAATAGATTAGCCTTTGTTAAAATAGTATCAGGTGAATTTAAACGAAACACGCCTTATTTACATGTAAGACATAATAAGAAGGTTAAATTTTCAAGTCCAAATGCTTTTTTTGCTGAAAAGAAGGAGATTGTAGATGTTTCTTACCCAGGAGATATTGTTGGTTTACAAGATACAGGTACATTTAAAATAGGTGATACTTTGACCGAAGGTGAACTTTTAAACTACAAAGGCGTTCCAAGTTTTTCTCCAGAACATTTTAGATATATTAATAATGCTGACCCTATGAAATCTAAGCAACTTAATAAAGGGATAGACCAACTTATGGATGAAGGCGTTGCACAATTATTTACTTTAGAATTAAATGGAAGAAAAGTAATTGGTACAGTTGGCGCATTACAATATGAAGTGATTCAATATAGACTTGAACACGAATATGGTGCAAAATGTACTTATGAAAACTTAAATGTGCATAAAGCATGTTGGGTAGAGCCTACGGATGAAAAAAATGAAGAATTTATAGAATTTAAAAGAGTAAAACAACGTTTTTTAGCAAAAGACAAACAAGAACAATTGGTGTTTTTGGCAGATTCTGTATTCTCTTTACAAATGACACAACAAAAATACCCAAGTATAAAATTTCATTTTACATCTGAATATCAATAACTTACAATTATATTTAATTAAAATAGTCGTTAATATCTTATTTTAAGTAAGTTGACGAGTTTTTAATCACAAAAAAATATCATTTTATAATTTGTGAAGTAAATATCAACCCCAAATTGATAAAATTATGGAAATAGAGGCTAAAAAATTTAGTAACAAAGAGATAAATGTAACCTACGATCCTTGTATATGTAAACTTTCAGGCATTTGCGCAAAAGAATTATCACATGTTTTTAGTGATAATATTATCCCTTGGATAAATCTCAATCAAGACGCAACTGATACAATTATTCAACAAATAAAAAAATGTCCATCTGGTGCGCTTCAGTATATAAAAATTTAAACTTTATTTAGATTCTGAAAATAATTTCGTCTGCAAATCCCATATAAAGAATTTTAAAAGATCTTATTTTTCCCAATACACAATCACATTAGGAAATAATGATTCAGCCTTAAACTTATGCTTTTAACGCTCAATTTTTTTTAATTATAAATAAAATCAATAGTAGTTCATTTTATTGATTATTAAAAACTATTGAAAAACAAATCGAATTAGTGGTTGTTCGAAAAAACCATTTCGAACACCTACGAATAAGTAATATTAATTAGATAAATTTAAATTAGGCTTGACCTGTTGGTCCAAAATTCAATGTCATCGGTGGTTGTTCGAAAAAAACATCTCGAACACCTAAGAATAAGTAATATTAATAAGATAAATTTAAATTAGGCTTGACCTGTTGGTCCAAAATTCAATGGCATCGGTGGTTGTTCGAAAAAAACATTTCGAACACCTAAGAATAAGT
>NZ_JBLFEN010000002.1:8697-133872 GCF_047345485.1 Hyunsoonleella sp. 2307UL5-6
ATGGCATCGGTGGTTGTTCGAAAAAAACATTTCGAACACCTAAGAATAAGTAATATTAATAAGATAAATTTAAATTAGGCTTGACCTGTTGGTCCAAAATTCAATGGCATCGGTGGTTGTTCGAAAAAAACATTTCGAACACCTAAGAATAAGTAATATTAATAAGATAAATTTAAATTAGGCTTGACCTGTTGGTCCAAAATTCAATGGCATCGGTGGTTGTTCGTAATCTTTAATTTCACCATGGGCATTTTCAAACCTAGACACATTATCACCTAACGCTTTTAATAGTCTCTTAGCATGTTGCGGTGTTAGTATAATTCTTGATTTTACTTTATTCTTAGGAACACCAGGCATAATATTTACAAAGTCTACTACAAATTCTGATACAGAATGATTAATAATTGCCAAGTTTGAATAAGTGCCCTCAGCTACTTTCTCATCTAACTCTATATTAATTTGCCCTTGTCCTTGTTTTTGTTTGTCTTTTTCGTCTGCCATAATCTCATTATTTTAATAAAAAAGCCTTCAGTTTTATTGTCTGAAGGCTTTTGTTTTTAATATTATTTTTCAAAAAGATGAAGATCCCGAAACAAGTTCGGAAAAAAATCAACCATCAGAATTCGCTGCGCCTTCGGCTTACGAAATCTGGGTTTTTTTTAGTTAAAATTCATTTCTTGTTTTACCTGCATCATTTCATCAAATTCTTCTTTAGAACCTACAATAATATCAGTATAATTTCTCATACCTGTACCTGCTGGAATTCTATGACCAACAATTACATTTTCTTTAAGTCCTTCTAAAGTATCTACTTTTCCTGCAACCGCTGCTTCGTTCAACACTTTTGTTGTTTCTTGGAACGATGCTGCAGATATAAATGATTTAGTTTGAAGCGAAGCTCTGGTAATACCTTGTAATATAGGTGTTGCCGTAGCTGGTTTTGCATCTCTTGCTTCAACAAGTTTTTTATCTTCTCTACGTAAAATAGAATTTTCATCTCTTAATTCTCGAGGTGAAATAATTTGACCTGCTTTTAAATTTGTAGACTCGCCAGCATCTTCAATAACTTTCATACCGAAAATCTCATCATTTTCAATAATAAAATCATCTTTATGTGCCAATTGATCTTCTAAGAAGATAGTGTCACCAGAATCTATAATTCTAACTTTACGCATCATCTGTCTTACTACAACCTCAAAGTGCTTATCATTAATTTTCACACCTTGTAAACGATATACTTCCTGAACTTCGTTTACCAAATATTGCTGAACCGCTGAAGGCCCTTTAATATTTAAAATATCATTTGGTGTAATAGAACCATCAGATAATGGCATACCTGCTTTTACATAATCATTTTCTTGTACAAGAATTTGATTAGATAGTTTCACTAAGTACTTTTTAATATCGCCTAATTTAGATTCTACAATAATCTCACGATTACCTCTCTTAATTTTACCAAAAGATACCACACCATCAATTGCACTTACAACCGCTGGGTTTGATGGGTTACGCGCTTCAAATAATTCTGTTACACGAGGAAGACCACCAGTAATATCACCTGCTTTTGCAGATTTACGAGGTATCTTAACTAAAATTTTACCAACTTTAATATCCTCACCATCGTCAATCATTAAGTGGGCACCTACTGGCAAGTTGTATGAACGAATAGTTTCTCCTTTTCCATCTTCAATATGAAGTGTTGGTATTAACTTTTTGTTCCTAGATTCTGAAATTACTTTTTCTTGGAATCCTGTTTGTTCATCTATCTCTACTTGGTAGGTAACACCTTGCTCAATGTTTTCATACTTCACTTTACCAGCAAATTCTGAAATAATTACACCATTATATGGATCCCATTGACAAACTACATCACCTTTCTTAAGTTCTTGACCATTTTTAACAAAAATGGTAGAACCATAAGGGATATTATTTGTACTTAAAGTAATACCTGTTTTCTTATCAACAAGTTTTACTTCTGATGTTCTTGATATTACGATATCTGCAATATTGCCTTCAGAATCTTCACCTTTTACAGTTTTTAAATCCTCAATTTCTGCAATACCATCAAACTTAACCGCAAGTTTATTATCTTCTGAAATGTTACCTGCAATACCACCAACGTGGAACGTACGTAGGGTTAACTGAGTACCAGGTTCTCCAATAGATTGGGCTGCTACAACACCTACGGCTTCACCTCTTTGTACCATTTTACCGGTAGCTAAATTACGTCCGTAACATTTTGCACATATACCTTTAGTAGCTTCACAACTTAATGGTGAACGTACTTCTAAGGTCTCTATTGGCGACTCTTCTATCGATTTTGCGATAGGGTCATCAATTAACTGTCCTGCTGCTACTAGCAACTCATCAGTTAAAGGATTGTATGTATCATTTAATGCTACACGACCAACAATTCTTTCTTCTAAAGTTTCTACAACTTCATCGTTTTTCTTTAATGGTGCAACTTCAACACCTCTTAAAGTACCACAATCAACACTATTAACAATAACATCTTGAGATACATCAACCAAACGACGTGTTAAGTATCCTGCATCTGCAGTTTTAAGAGCGGTATCTGCAAGACCTTTACGTGCACCGTGCGTAGAAATAAAGTATTCTAAAATTGAAAGCCCTTCTTTAAAGTTTGAAAGAATTGGATTTTCAATAATCTCACCACCACCTGCATTAGATTTTTTAGGTTTTGCCATTAAGCCACGCATACCAGTAAGCTGACGAATCTGTTCTTTAGATCCACGAGCTCCAGAATCAAGCATCATAAACACTGAGTTGAATCCTTGTTGGTCTTCTCTAATACGCTTCATAGACAATTCTGTCAATTCAGCATTTGTAGATGTCCATATATCAATTACTTGATTATAACGTTCGTTATTAGTGATAAGTCCCATGTTATAGTTTCCGGTAATACCATCAACTAAACCATTGGCTTTATCAATCATACCCTGCTTTTCTGGTGGGATGATAATATCACCTAAACTAAATGATAATCCACCTTGAAATGCAAATTTGAAACCTAAAGTTCTAATAGCATCTAAGAATTCTGCTGTTTCAGGAACAGAAGTAACCTTAAGAATACCATGTATAATATCTCTTAAAGATTTTTTAGTTAAAACTTGATTGATATATCCTGCTGCTTGAGGCACGTTTTGG
Source organism: Hyunsoonleella sp. 2307UL5-6 (assembly GCF_047345485.1). NCBI lineage: Bacteria > Pseudomonadati > Bacteroidota > Flavobacteriia > Flavobacteriales > Flavobacteriaceae > Hyunsoonleella > Hyunsoonleella sp. 2307UL5-6. The sequence goes on from NZ_JBLFEN010000002.1 coordinate 11,866, forward strand.
TTAAAAAGTACACGCCCAACAGTAGTTTCAACAATCATTCTGTCTAACTTACCATCTTCGTTAATATCAATAGTTCTTACTTTAATACCAGCATTTAAATCTACTCTTTTCTCATTAAAAGCAATTTCTACCTCTTCTGGAGAGTAGAATGTTAAACCTTCACCCTTAATTGGTAATTCTGGTGTAGATTTACGCTCTTTGGTCATATAATATAACCCAAGTACCATATCCTGAGAAGGTACGGTAACTGGAGATCCATTAGCTGGATTTAAGATATTATGAGATGCTAACATTAACATCTGACACTCTAAAATAGCTTCAGGCCCTAATGGTAAATGCACTGCCATTTGGTCACCATCAAAATCCGCATTAAATGCTGTACACACTAGTGGGTGTAACTGGATTGCTTTACCTTCAATTAATTTTGGTTGGAACGCTTGTATACCCAAACGGTGTAAAGTAGGCGCACGGTTTAGTAATACTGGATGTCCTTTAAGTACATTTTCCAAGATATCCCAAACTACTGGCTCTCTTTTATCTATAATTTTCTTTGCAGATTTTACAGTTTTTACAATCCCTCTTTCAATTAGTTTTCTAATTACGAAAGGCTTGTATAGTTCTGCTGCCATATTTTTTGGCAATCCACATTCAAATAATTTTAATTCTGGACCAACAACAATTACAGAACGTGCAGAATAATCAACACGCTTACCTAGTAAGTTTTGACGGAAACGCCCTTGCTTACCTTTAAGTGAATCTGATAATGATTTTAACGGTCTGTTAGAATCTGTTTTTACTGCTGATGATTTACGTGTGTTATCAAATAATGAATCAACAGATTCTTGTAACATACGTTTTTCATTACGTAAAATAACTTCTGGTGCTTTTATTTCAACCAATCTTTTCAAACGGTTATTACGAATAATTACACGACGGTATAAATCATTTAAATCTGATGTTGCAAAACGACCACCATCTAACGGCACTAATGGGCGTAATTCTGGTGGAATAATTGGCACAACCTTCATAATCATCCATTCTGGACGATTCTCTCTGTTGTTATTTGATTCTTTTAAAGCTTCAACAACTTGTAAACGCTTTAAAGCTTCTGTTTTTCGTTGCTTAGACGTTTCAGTATTTGCTTTATGGCGTAATTCATAAGATAATCCTTCTAAATCGATACGCGCTAATAAATCAATTAAACACTCAGCTCCCATTTTAGCGATAAACTTATTAGGATCTGAATCTTCTAAATACTGATTTTCTTGTGGTAAAGCTTCAGCTATATTTAAGTACTCTTCTTCGGTAAGGAAATCCATTTTTTGTAATGGTTCTCCTTCTTCATTTTTAGCCTCACCTGGTTGAATTACAACATAACGTTCGTAGTAAATAATCATATCTAATTTCTTAGATGGTAAGCCTAATAAATAACCAATTTTGTTTGGTAAAGAACGGAAATACCATATATGAGCCACAGGAACAACTAAATTAATATGCCCTACGCGATCACGACGTACTTTCTTTTCTGTTACCTCTACACCACAACGGTCACATACAATACCTTTGTAACGTATTCTTTTATATTTACCACAAGCACACTCATAATCCTTTACAGGACCAAAAATACGCTCACAAAACAAACCATCACGTTCTGGTTTGTGTGTTCGATAATTGATAGTTTCTGGTTTTAAAACTTCACCTCTAGACTCTGCTAAAATAGACTCTGGTGATGCTAAACCAATTGAGATTTTATTAAATCTCTTAACTGTATTTTTATCTTGTTTTCTTGCCATAATATATGGTTGAAATGAATTTAATTAATTAACTACTCCTCTAATCTGATGTCTAAACCTAAACCTTTTAATTCATGCATTAATACATTAAAAGATTCTGGTAAACCTGGATCTGGCATTGGCTCCCCTTTAACAATACTTTCGTAAGTTTTGGCTCTACCAATTACATCATCAGATTTTACAGTTAAGATTTCACGTAAGGTACTTGATGCTCCGTAAGCCTCAAGTGCCCAAACTTCCATCTCACCAAAACGCTGGCCACCAAATTGTGCTTTACCACCAAGCGGTTGTTGCGTAATTAATGAGTAAGGTCCAATAGAACGTGCGTGCATTTTATCATCCACCATGTGTCCTAGTTTAAGCATGTAAATCACACCAACAGTTGCTGGTTGATCGAAACGCTCTCCTGTTCCACCATCATATAAATAGGTATGCCCGTATCTTGGGATTCCAGCTTCATCTGTAAATCCGTTGATTTGATCTATAGTAGCACCGTCAAAAATTGGTGTCGCATATTTACGATCTAATTTTTGACCTGCCCATCCTAATACAGTTTCATATATCTGCCCAATATTCATACGTGATGGTACACCTAATGGGTTTAATACAATATCAACAGGCGTTCCATCTTCTAAGAATGGCATATCCTCTTGACGTACAATACGTGCTACAATACCTTTGTTACCGTGGCGTCCTGCCATTTTATCACCAACCTTAAGTTTACGTTTTTTAGCAATATAAACTTTAGCTAGTTTTATAATACCTGCTGGTAATTCATCACCAACGGAAATAGTAAATTTCTCACGACGTAGCGCCCCTTGTAAATCGTTCTCTTTAATCTTGTAATTGTGGATTAATTCTGAAACTAATTTATTAGTATGATCGTCAGTCGTCCATTTTCCTGATACTAAATGTGCATAATCATCAACAGCATTTAACATCTTTAATGTGAATTTTTTACCTTTTGGCAGTACTTCTTCACCTAAATCATTAAAGATACCTTGAGCAGTTTTTCCATTTACAATAGAAAATAGCTTTTCGACTAATACGTCTTGTAACTCGTCAAATTTTCTATCATACTGAGCTTCTAGAGCTAAAATATCATCTTTATCTTGTGCTCTCTTACGCTTATCTTTTACTGCTCTAGCAAATAATTTCTTATCAATTACAACACCATTTAATGAAGGCGACGCTTTTAAAGAAGCATCCTTAACATCTCCTGCTTTATCTCCAAATATAGCGCGTAGTAATTTTTCTTCCGGTGTTGGATCAGATTCACCTTTTGGTGTAATCTTACCAATTAAAATATCACCAGGTTTTACTTCAGCACCAACACGAATCATTCCGTATTCATCTAAGTCTTTTGTTGCTTCTTCAGAAACATTTGGAATATCATTAGTTAATTCTTCATTACCTAATTTTGTATCTCTTACATCAAGAGAATACTCATCAATATGAATAGAGGTAAAGATATCTTCGCGAACCACTTTTTCAGAAATCACAATTGCATCCTCAAAGTTATACCCTTTCCAAGGCATAAAGGCTACTTTCATATTTCTACCAAGTGCTAGCTCACCTTTTTGAGTGGCATACCCTTCACATAATACTTCACCTTTAGATACTTTATCTCCTTTTACAACAATTGGTTTTAGGTTGATAGAAGTACCTTGATTCGTTTTTCTAAATTTTACTAATGGGTATGTTTTGATATCACTATCAAAACTTACTTTAGCTTCATCATCAGTACGGTCGTATCTAATTTTAATTTCATTAGCATCAACATATAATACTTCACCTGAGCCTTCGGCATTGATTAATACTCTAGAATCTGAAGCTACTTGACGCTCTAAACCTGTTCCAACTATTGGTGCATCTACTCTTAATAATGGTACTGCTTGACGCATCATGTTAGATCCCATTAATGCACGGTTTGCATCATCATGTTCTAAGAATGGAATTAATGATGCCGAAATAGATGAAATTTGATTTGGTGCAACATCCGTATAATGTAATTCATTTGGATCAATTACAGGGAAGTCACCTTCCATACGTGCAATAACCTTATCATGTAAAATTTTACCGCTATCATCAACTTGAACGGTTGCTTGAGCAATTAATTTTTCTTCTTCTTCTTCTGCACTTAAATATGTAGGTGCATTTTTAATATCTACGACACCTGATTCTACCTTTCTGTATGGCGTTTCAATGAATCCCATAGAATTTACTTTCGCAAATACTGAAAGAGATGAAATTAAACCAATATTTGGTCCTTCAGGTGTTTCTATAGGACATAAACGTCCATAGTGTGTATAGTGTACATCACGCACCTCAAAACCTGCGCGTTCTCTTGATAAACCTCCAGGTCCTAAAGCTGATAAACGACGTTTGTGTGTAATCTCCGCCAATGGATTGGTTTGATCCATAAATTGAGATAACTGGTTAGTACCAAAGAAAGAATTAATTACAGAAGATAAGGTCTTCGCATTAATTAAATCTATGGGTGTAAATACCTCGTTGTCACGTACATTCATACGCTCACGAATGGTACGTGCCATACGTGCTAAACCAACACCAAACTGAGAAGATAATTGCTCACCTACTGTACGAACACGACGGTTTGATAAGTGATCAATATCATCAATCTCTGCTTTAGAGTTAATAAGCTCAATTAAATATTTTATAATGGTAATTATATCTTCTTTGGTAAGCACTTGCTTATCCATGCCGATATCTAAACCTAATTTTTTATTCATTCTATAACGACCTACTTCTCCTAAAGAATAACGTTGGTCTGAAAAGAATAACTTGTCTATAATACCACGTGCAGTTTCCTCATCTGGCGGTTCTGCATTACGTAATTGTCTATAAATATGCTCAACAGCTTCTTTTTCAGAGTTTGTTGGATCTTTTTGAAGCGTATTATGAATAATGGCATAATCACCTTGCTCATTACTTTCTTTATGTAATAAAATGGTTTTTACACCAGCTTCAAGAATTTCTTCAATATTTTCTTTATCTAAAACTGTATCACGATCAAGCACAATCTCATTACGCTCAATAGATACAACTTCGCCTGTATCTTCATCAACAAAATCTTCATGCCATGTATTTAGAACACGTGCAGCCAATTTACGTCCTAAGTATTTTTTCAATCCTGTTTTTGATACTTTAGCTTCTTCAGCTAAATCAAAAATTTCTAAAATGTCTTTATCACGCTCAAAACCGATAGCACGAAATAACGTAGTAACAGGTAATTTTTTCTTTCTATCAATGTAAGCATACATTACCTGATTAATATCTGTAGCAAACTCAATCCAAGATCCTTTGAAAGGAATTACCCTTGCTGAATATAATTTTGTGCCATTAGCATGGAAAGACTGACCAAAGAAAACCCCTGGTGAACGGTGTAATTGAGACACCACAACACGTTCTGCACCGTTGATAACAAAAGTACCACTTGGGGTCATGTAAGGTATCGTTCCTAAGTATACATCTTGAACTATGGTTTCAAAATCTTCATGTTCAGGATCTGTACAGTATAACTTTAACCTTGCTTTTAGCGGAACGCTATACGTTAATCCTCTTTCGATACACTCTTCAATAGCATATCTTGGTGGATCAACAAAGTAATCTAAAAATTCTAATACGAATTGATTACGAGAATCTGTAATTGGAAAGTTTTCCATGAAGGTATTGTATAATCCTTCATCACCTCTTTCTTCAGATTTTGTTTCTAATTGGAAAAAATCCTGGAAGGATTTAATCTGAATATCCAAGAAATCTGGATATTCTGTTCTATTTACAATAGAGGAGAAATTTAATCTTTCAGCTTGTGTTGACAACATCAATGGACGGAATTTTGATTAAAAAATATTTTGATAGCGCTTTTAAACACTAGAGAAACAGCCAATTATTAAACCTACTAAACAGGCTGTTTTTTCAATTTATTTGAGTATATCGTTATATACGCAAAATGGTCTAGGCGATATCCCGCATTCGCGGGATAAACCTAAACCTTTGTATTGTTGAGTAATTAAGCTTACTTAAGCTCAACCTCAGCTCCAGCCTCTTCTAATTGACCTTTAAGAGCTTCAGCTTCGTCTTTAGCAACACCTTCTTTAATTGCTGAAGGTGCATCATCTACAAGACCTTTAGCTTCTTTTAAACCTAAACCAGTTAATTCCTTAACTAACTTTACAACTGCTAATTTAGAACCACCAGCGGCTTTAAGAATTACATCAAATTCAGTTTGCTCTTCTGCAGCGTCTCCACCAGCAGCACCACCACCAGCAGCAACAGCAACAGCTGCAGCAGCAGGCTCAATACCATACTCATCTTTTAATATAGTAGCTAACTCATTAACTTCTTTTACAGTTAAGTTAACTAATTGTTCTGCGAAATCTTTTAAATCTGCCATTTTTCTATCGTTTTAATAATTTTTTAATAATAATATAATTGTAATAAAGTGCGTACTTATTTATTTATCCTTCTTTCTCGGATAATGTTTTAATGATACCTGCTAGAGTTCCACCACCTGATTTAAGTGCAGAAATAACATTTTTAGCAGGAGATTGAAGTAATGTTACAATCTCTCCTATCAATTCTTCTTTAGATTTGATATCTACCAACATATCTAACTGGTCATCACCAATGTAAACAGCTTCTTCAATAAAAGCACCTTTTAATAGAGGCTTTTCTGATTTTTTTCTAAAAGCTTTAATTACTTTAGCTGGTGCATTACCAGTTTCAGAATACATTACTGAGGTGTTACCTTTTAAAACCGAAGGAAGATCTCCAAATTCTCTATCTGAAGCATCCATTGCTTTTTCAAGTAATGTGTTCTTAACAACAGCCATACTTATGTTTGCTTTAAAACAAGCACGACGTAAGTCTGAAGTAGTTCCTGCATTCAATCCTGAAATATCGGTTAAATAGATATTTGCATTATCAGCTAATTGTGCAGTTAAGTCTTGAATTACTTGCGATTTTTCTTCTCTTGTCATAATTTAAAGTTCTAACTTAATTAACCAATTTTAGGATCAATAGCTAAACTTGGACTCATTGTAGAAGACATAAAAATGCTTTTTACATAAACCCCTTTAGCTGTTGTCGGTTTTAGTTTCATTAATGTTGTTAATAATTCATTTGCGTTACCCGCAATTTTATCAGCACTAAATGATGCTTTACCAATAGCAGCATGAACAATACCTGTTTTATCAACTTTAAAGTCAATTTTACCAGCTTTTACTTCACTTACAGCTTTTGCAACATCCATAGTTACAGTACCAGTTTTTGGGTTAGGCATTAAACCGCGAGGACCTAATACTCGACCTAACGGCCCTAATTTACCCATTACACTTGGCATAGTAACTATAACATCTACGTCTGTCCAGCCTCCTTTAATTTTATCAAGGTATTCATCTAAACCAACATAGTCTGCTCCAGCTTCTTTAGCTTCGGCTTCTTTATCAGGTGTTACTAATGCTAATACTTTCATATCTTTACCAGTACCATGAGGAAGAGACACTACACCTCTTACCATTTGATTTGCTTTTCTTGGATCTACTCCTAAGCGCACTGCTAAATCTACAGATGCATCAAATTTTGTATTGGTAATTTCTTTAATTAATGCAGATGCTTCATCAACAGAATACAGTTTACCTTTTTCTATTTTCGCTAAAGCCTCTTTTTGCTTTTTTGTTAATCTTGCCATTTTCTAATGTCTTTAATAGATTAAGAAGGGAATTTCCCAGTTACAGTTATTCCCATTGATCTTGCAGTACCTGCAACCATTTTCATAGCAGACTGAACAGTAAATGCATTTAAATCTACCATTTTGTCTTCTGCGATGGTTTTAACTTGATCCCAAGACACTTTAGCTACTTTTTTTCGGTTTGGTTCTCCAGAACCCTTTTTCACCTTGGCCGCTTCTAATAATTGTACTGCAGCTGGAGGCGTCTTGATTACGAAATCGAAAGACTTGTCCTTGTAAACAGAAATAACAACTGGCAATACTTTACCAGCTTTATCTTGAGTTCTAGCATTAAATTGCTTACAGAACTCCATAATGTTTACTCCAGCAGCACCTAGAGCGGGTCCAACCGGTGGCGATGGATTCGCTGCACCTCCCCTAACTTGTAGCTTAACTACTTTACCTAACTCTTTTGCCATTTTTTAAAATTTAAATTTGATAAGATTAGTTTGGAAGCACTAAACTTATCTGGATATGTAACAATTATTAAATTTTTTCTACTTGCATATAGCTTAATTCTAATGGTGTTTTTCTTCCGAAAATCTTTACCATTACCTCTAGCTTACGCTTTTCTTCATTTATATTTTCAATAGTACCATCAAACCCGTTGAATGGACCATCTATTACTTTTACAGTTTCTCCTCTTGTAAATGGAATAGCGACATGTATATTTTCATCTACAGCTAATTCATCAACTTTACCTAACATTCTATTTACCTCAGACTGTCTTAGCGGTACAGGATCTCCTCCTTTTGTTTCTCCTAAAAAACCAATAACATTTGTTATACCCTTTATAATGTGAGGTACTTCTCCAGTTAAATTAGCTTGTACCATTATATATCCAGGGAAAAATACTTTCTCTTTCTGAATTTTTTTTCCATTACGTATTTGAATCACTTTTTCTGTAGGAACTAATACTTGATCGACGTAATCCTGCAAACCTAATCGAGCTATCTCATTCTCAATATAAGTTTTAATTTTATTTTCTTGACCACTTACAGCTCTAACAACGTACCACTTTTTTTCGCTTACTTCAGACATAAAATCTATTATTTATTCTTGCTTAAAAAAGAAGAAAGTCCATAAAAAATACCACCAGTTAATAAAACAAACCAAACTATACGTAATACACCAAAGAAACCAGTTTTAAGATATTCTGAATACGTTGAGGCTTTAAATAAATCACCTGTAATTAATTCAGAAAAATAAATATCTAAACCCCATATTACTAAAGAGAATATAATAGAAAACACTGCTACTATAACTGTTAAACGCTGTGCTTCTGCCCACGTAGGCCACGTCACATTATTCTTTAGTTCTTCAAAAGATTCTTTTATGTATGTTATAATTCCAGCCATAAGATTTATTTTTCTAGGACTTATTATCCTATTTAAATTCATGAGTAGTTTAATACTCTTAATTCTTGCACGGGTTGAGAGGCTCGAACTCCCGACAACTGGTTTTGGAGACCAGTGCTCTACCAACTGAGCTAAACCCGTAAATATAAGTCAAAAGGCATTACGCCTATGGCGTAATACCTTGAGTCCTTTTTTATATATTAAACTAGTGTTTAGTCTAAAATTTCAGTTACCTGACCTGCACCTACAGTTCTACCACCTTCGCGTATAGCGAAACGTAGACCAATATTCATTGCAATTGGTTGAATTAACTCAACAGTAATTGTTAAGTTATCTCCAGGCATTACCATTTCAACACCATCAGGAAGCGCAATGTTTCCTGTTACGTCAGTTGTACGAACGTAAAACTGCGGACGGTAGTTATTATGGAATGGAGTATGACGTCCACCTTCTTCTTTTTTAAGGATATAAACCTCAGCTTTAAATTTAGCATGTGGTGTTACTGAACCTGGTTTAGTAATAACCATACCTCTTGAGATTTGAGCTTTCTCAATACCTCTTAGTAATATACCAGCGTTATCTCCAGCTTCACCTCTATCTAATATTTGACGAAACATTTCAATACCAGTAATAGTAGAAGTTAATTTCTCAGCTCCCATACCGATAATCTCAACAGGATCTCCTGTATTTGCTACACCAGTTTCTATTCTACCAGTTGCAACAGTACCACGACCAGTAATAGAAAACACATCTTCAATAGGCATTAAAAAAGGCTTATCCATATCACGAACAGGCTCTTCAATCCACTCATCACAAGCAGTCATTAATTCCATAACAGTATCAACCCACTTTTGCTCACCGTTAAGTGCACCTAAAGCAGAACCTGAAATTACAGGACCATTATCACCATCATATTCGTAGAAGTTTAATAAATCTCTAACTTCCATATCAACTAATTCTAAAAGCTCTTCGTCATCCACCATATCAACTTTGTTTAAGAAAACAACGATACGAGGAATTCCTACCTGACGACCTAATAAAATATGCTCACGTGTTTGTGGCATTGGCCCATCAGTTGCAGCAACAACTAAGATAGCTCCATCCATCTGAGCAGCACCAGTTACCATGTTCTTAACGTAATCCGCGTGACCTGGACAATCAACGTGTGCATAGTGACGATTTGCTGTTTGATATTCTACGTGAGATGTATTAATTGTAATACCTCTTTCTTTTTCTTCTGGAGCGTTATCGATTTGATCGAAATCTTTTGCTTCTGATAAACCTGCATCAGCTAATACTTTAGTAATAGCAGCAGTTAAAGTTGTTTTACCGTGATCTACGTGTCCAATAGTACCAATGTTTAAGTGTGGTTTTGAACGATCGAAAGTTGCCTTTGCCATGTTTTTAAATAATTTAAATCTTAGTTATATAATAATATTAGTGTACTCTATTTTATTTTTGAGCCAACGACGGGATTTGAACCCGTGGCCTCTTCCTTACCAAGGAAACGCTCTACCCCTGAGCTACGTCGGCTTTTGTTGTTTACGTTAACTATAATATAGTCTTACGAAAGCTACATACCTCAAGGGTATTTTGAGCGGGAGACCAGGTTCGAACTGGCGACATTCAGCTTGGAAGGCTGACGCTCTACCAACTGAGCTACTCCCGCAATTTTGCAAACTGTAATGTTTGCTTGGTTTTAATTAGGATATCTCGCTGTGCGTGATTATCCTGGACTAGATATCCAATCCAAATAATTTTAAAAAACAGTTTTAAAAAATAAATTTTTAACAGCTACTATTTTATTTAAAATTATTGTGGGGAGAGCAGGATTCGAACCTGCGAAGGTGAAAACCAACAGATTTACAGTCTGTCCTCGTTGGCCGCTTGAGTATCTCCCCAATTACTATTTTCAATATTTTAAAGAACTTTTCTTTTTAAAATTCACGCTTTAAAAAGAACTGCTTAAGAGCCGATGGAGGGACTCGAACCCACGACCTGCTGATTACAAATCAGCTGCTCTAGCCAGCTGAGCTACATCGGCGTTTTTACGCTTTTAACACATAAAAAAAGCCCGTTATTTCTAACGGACTGCAAATGTATATATATTTTTAGTTATTCAAAACATTTTTTTAAAAAAATTATCAAGAATATGCTCTTAATTTTTCTTTTCGCTTTTTTAACTGTCTTTGTAACGATGCAACTGCATTATCTGCACCCTCCTCAAAGGTTTTGCATTGTTTTTTTACTATTAGGCTATCTCCTGGAACACTTACTCTAGCTTCAAAAATTTTATTTTCTTTATCACTAGTGTTTTCTACTTTCAAATACACGTCAGATTTTATAACCTTATCATAATACATTTCTAATTTATCCATTCGCTTTTGAATGAAATCAATTAATTTTCTATCTGCATTAAAATTAATAGATTGTGTGTTTACTTTCATTTGGTTTGATTTAATAATAGTAACATAGTTATACCTTTTTAAATTTATGCCCAAAATGACACAATTTTAGATTAGTGTATTTAATTCTATCACTATTTTGGTTAGACAACAAGATTCCCGACGTCTCGAGAATAACAACTTTTACTAAAACCGCAACGCTATATATCGTGGTTTATTTTTAAATTTAAAGACTTTATTTTTTACTTCTGGGATGCGCCTTTAAATGCACTTTTTTAAGCTCAGTTATACTATTATGAGTATATACTTGAGTTGCTGCTAAACTTGTATGACCAAGAAGCTCTTTAACAGCGTTTAGGTCTGCTCCCTGATTTAATAAATGTGTAGCAAAAGAGTGCCTTAATATGTGTGGACTCTTTTTTACTTTCGCAGAAGCCTGACTAAAATAATCATTTATAATTCTGTAAACAAGTGTTTCGTATATTTTAACGCCTTTTTTGGTTAATAGAAGATGACCTGAATCCGTTATTATTGTTAAATTATTTCGCGCTTCTAAATATTTTTTCAAAGTTTCTTTTACTGAATTTAATAACGGCACAATACGCTCTTTATTTCTTTTTCCAAGTACTTTTACAGTTTTTGCGAAAATATCAATACTTGATGTTTTTAACTCCACAAGTTCAATACGCCGTATACCTGTAGAATAAAATAACTCTATAATAAGTTTGTTTCTTAAGCCTTCAAAGGAATTATCAAAATTAAGATCATCTAAAACTGTTTTTATTTCCTGTTCTGAAAATGGTATCTGAACTTTTTTACTCGTTTTTAATGCCCTATGTTTTGATAATGGATTTTGACTGATATCTCCAACTTTTAGTAAAAACTTGTAATATGTATTTAAAGATGATATTTTTCTATTTATAGTTCTATTGGTTAATCCAGTTTCTACCAAACTTACAATCCATGTTCGTATTTGTGGGTAGTTTACATTTGTAATAGATTTTGATTTGTAATGATTAGTTATAAAATTTTGAAAAGACTCTATATCTGATTGGTATGCTTTTACAGTAAGCTTAGAATAATTTTTTTCTAGAAGAAGATAGTCTGTAAAGGCTTTAAAGGTCATTTAAATGCTTATATTGTTATCTATACAATCTCTATGCCACCGGAAAGACTCGAACTAACGTAAAGCTGTAATTTATATTTATAGTACAAAACGCTTTGTATTATATAAATATACAACCTTTTATTAAATATTATAACAAAGAAAAATCCTACAATGTGCAGGATTTTATTATTTTGAAAAAGAACTCAGCATACAAACTCACGTTATGTATTACAGCGACAACCTTTTTTATTAATTTAAAACACCTTCCATTAAGCACATATTGTTAAAAGATTGTGGTTTAATACTTAATAGGAATTCTAAAAACAAAAAATATGACGTAGTATTTACACTTATGAATTCTTTAATTAAAAATAAGAATGCATGAACAAAAGTCCAACCTACTTTTTATAACCTACCAGCAATACTCAACTTTAAACCGCTCTTCATGTTAGTGCAATTTTAATAAAAAATCAAACACACGAAATGTGACTCTAAAATAGTTTATGTTGAAGGTTTGTATTCCTTTTTATCAATAATAATTTTTGCTAAGATTTCCTTAAGTATCTCCGATGTTCCACCTCCTATTGGTCCTAACCTACTATCTCTTAATAAACGTGCCATTGGGTATTCTTCCATATAACCATAACCACCTAAAAATTGTAAGCATTGGTAAATGACCTCATCAGCCATTTTAGTGGATTTCAATTTAGAAATTGTGGCTTCTTTTACAACATATTCGCCTTTATCTAGTGCATTAGCTACAGCATAGTTGTAGGCTTTATTTATCTCTAAATCGGCATGTAGTTCTGATAAGGTATGGCGCAACGCTTGAAATTTATCAATAGTTCTACCAAAAGCTGTACGCTCGCTCATGTATTGCATAGCATATTCTAAGGCATATTCTGCACGAGCATGGGCGTTTATTCCCATTATTAATCGCTCTGAAGCAAAATGTTGCATAATGTAAGCAAACCCCTTATTTTCTTCTCCCATTAAATTGCTAGCTGGTATAGTTACATTATCAAATGCTATTTCGCCAGTATCTGAAGCCCTCCAACCTAACTTATCTAGTTTGGTTGCAGATACGCCAGGGGTATCTCTATCTACTAAAAGTATGCTTATCCCTTTATTACCTAATTCTGGATGTGTTTTTGCGGCTATAATTAAATAATCGCTATAAACGCCATTAGTAATAAATGTTTTTGAGCCATTTATAACGTAAGTATCTCCTTTTTTTACCGCAGTGGTTCTCATACCTGCAACATCACTACCGCCAAAGGGTTCTGTAATACAGAGGCATCCTATTTTTTCACCTGTTATACTAGGCGCAAGGTAATTTTGTTTTATTGTTTCATCGCCTTCAGCATTTAAATGCGTCATGGCTAAATATACATGCGCCCAAACGGCTGCTGCAAATCCACCAGAATTAACCTTTTGAAGTTCTTCTAATAGAATTACGGTATAAAACAAGTCTAAATTCAATCCGCCATATGCTTCTGGATAATTGATTCCGAAGAACCCCATTTCACCAAATTTTAACCAAACAGATTTATCTATTTTTCCTGATTTTTCCCAATCATCAATATGTGGAACTACTTCTTTTTTAAGAAAATCTTGTAAACTTTTTCTAAAGAGATTATGCTCTTCAGTGAAGTACATACGTGTCATACATTAATTTTTAAATAAACATTAAAATCCTGTTTGGTTTGTAAAGAATAGGAAAATTTAATGTAATCATTTATTGAATGTGCAAAGATAATTGAATTATCTCTAATTTGTTTGTGGGGAAGTCTTTTACTTTTGATAATTCATCTAAATTTTTAAAACTTTCATGCAGATTACGATATTCTATGATGTTGTATGCTATTTCATAGTCAATATGATGAATAGACACCAAATCATCAACTGTTGCCATATTTATATTTAGCGTTTTAATTGCTCTAGGTGTTTTAACCGTAAAATCCTCTTTAATTTTTAAGATAACTTCTGGGGATAAGCCATAAACATCTTGCAACTGCACATCGGCAATAAAGCCACCTTTAAATTTATCTCGGTATTTTACAATACGTTCTGATAATTTTTTACCAATACCGTTAACACCTTGTAATTGACGTGCTGTAGCTGTATTTAAATCTTTTTTCTGAATGTACGTTTTTGGTGAAGTACGGTATGTTTTAGTGTAAGATGATTTTGGCTTGGGGTTTGTAACCCAATCAGGAAATTTAAAATATGGTGAGATTTGTGCTAAAAGACTATCTGAAACACCTGTAACATCCTGAAATTGTTTAGAAGAATTAATCCATTTATTCTTTTTTCTGAAGGCTAACAACTTATCAATCTCTGTAGTAGTCATTCCTAAAGTAGATCCTTTATAGTCGGTAATATAATTTGGATTAAATGGATAGACTCCAGGTTTACTTTGCGCTATTTTAAGCGCTTTTAATGAGTCTATTTCTTTTTCGTATTGCGCTAATCTCTCTTGATTTACTAATACATCTTCCGAAGAAAAATCAACAAAAAAATAAATACATTGCAATACAACAATGATAAATAACAATAAAAAAATCCCATTTCGTTGTTCTTTAGTGAATAGAAAATGGGATTTAAAATTACGCATAATAATTTATGCTTTAAGACTTTTTATAGCCTCCATATATTTTTTAAGTTCTTGCTTAACTTTAGGCGCGAGTAATATAAGGCCAACCATATTGGGCACCATCATAGCAAATACCATAGCATCGGAAAAACCGATAACTGAGCCTAAACTAGCTGCTGCACCAACAATTACAAAAATACAAAAGATGACTTTATAAGTATATTCGGTTTTTTTAGATCTTCCGAATAAATACGTCCATCCTTGGAAGCCGTAATACGACCATGAAATCATAGAGCTAAATGCAAATAACACTACTGCAACTGTTAACACATAAGGAAACCATGAGATTGAAGACTCAAATGCACTAGAGGTAAGTAAAATGGCTTGCGCATCATTTGCTGGTGGATTTAACGGATCTACAAATCCTGTGATAATTAATACCACTGCCGTCATAGTACACACTACTACCGTATCAATAAATGGTTCCAGAAGCGCTACCATGCCTTCACTAGCAGCATATTTTGTTTTTACTGCTGAGTGCGCAATAGATGCCGAACCTATACCAGCTTCATTAGAAAATGCTGCACGCCTAAACCCTTGTATTAAAACACCAACTGCTCCACCTGCGATACCTTCTGGACTAAATGCACCATTCCAAATTGCAGCAAAAGCAGTACCAATTAAACTAAAGTTAGACAGTATTACATATAGCGCAGCAGCTACATAAATAGCTACCATAAATGGTACAATTTTATCGGTTACTTTAGCTATTTTTTTAATACCACCAATAATAACGATGCCTACTAAAATTGCCATAACCAAACCAAAAGCCCACCCATAGCCATGTAAAAAGGATTGTTCTCCTCCTGTTATATTTTCTACTAATTGAAATGCTTGATTTACTTGAAACATGTTACCACCACCAAAAGAACCTCCTATCACAAAAATTGCAAATAATACCGCCAACACTTTACCTAAACCACCCATACCTTTAGACTTTAGCCCTTTGGTTAAGTAATACATTGGTCCGCCATACACTGTACCATCTTCTGCAATATCTCTATATTTTACACCAAGTGTACATTCTACAAATTTAGAAGCCATACCAAGAAATCCAGCAATTATCATCCAAAACGTTGCACCTGCACCACCAATTGATACTGCTATTGCTACACCTGCAATATTACCTAAACCTACTGTTGCTGATAAAGCAGCGGTTAATGCTTGAAAGTGTGACACTTCTCCATCATGCCCTTCAACTCTTATAGTATCTGGGTTATCTTCGTCGTCTACAAATGATGTTTTTCCCTTTTCAACTTTATGATTTTCTCTTCCTTCTAAATCATCATACTTACCACGTACAATGTTTATAGAGGTTAAGAAACCACTAAAATTTATAAAATTAAAATATATGGTAAAATATATAGCACCAATAATTAAAGGAAACAACACCCAATAAACACTTACTGTATCGGTAAAAGGTATTTGATAAAACACAGCATCTACAAACCATCCTGTGGCATTTCCAAATTTTTCATCTATAATTTGGTCAATGCCTTTTTCTGCTTCTTGAGCAAAAGTTGCTATAGG
Organism: Hyunsoonleella sp. 2307UL5-6; assembly: GCF_047345485.1. Classification (NCBI taxonomy): domain Bacteria; kingdom Pseudomonadati; phylum Bacteroidota; class Flavobacteriia; order Flavobacteriales; family Flavobacteriaceae; genus Hyunsoonleella; species Hyunsoonleella sp. 2307UL5-6. The sequence continues at coordinate 28,468 of NZ_JBLFEN010000002.1, forward strand.
TAATGTTAGTGTAAAAATTGAAAGAAGATATTTCTTCATAGTTAAAAAGTGTTAGTGTTTTATTGAAAAATGTGCATAAGAAGACAGCAAGATGCTAAAAAAAAATCATTTTTTAAAACATATTATGCTAAATGTGATTATTCTTCTAATTCAATATCATATTCTGAATTCAGCACCTCTATTTGCTCGGGCCTGCCCAATACTATAATTTTAGAATTTGGTGCTAAATGTAATTCGGCTTCAGGGTTAACGGTATACTCTCCGTTTTCGTCTTTATAACCTATAACTGTACAGCCTGTTTTTTTACGTAAATCTAAATCTTTTATGGTGCGTGTAGCTTTACTATTAGTATTAAACAGTTTTTCAACTGCAACCTCTTCTATATTAATATTAGCATTACCTACAATAGCCAAATTATCAATAAACTCCATTAAACCTGGCACTACTACTAAGGATGCCATATGATCTCCACCAATTTTATCGGGCAAAATCACATTATTTGCTCCAGCAAACTTTAATTTTTTATAAGACGATTCTTGAGATGCTCTACTTATTATGTTTATACTACTATTTAATTGCCTTGTTGAAAGAACAACAAATAAGTTATCCGCATCACTAGGAAGTGCGGTTATAAAGTTTGAAGCTCTATCTACACCTGCTAAAAGTAGGGTTTCATCTTCATTTGCATTACCTATTACATAAGGTACATCGTCATACTGCAAGCGCTCTTCAACCTCTTTATCTTTTTCAATTACAACGTACGATTTGTTATGCGCTTCTAACTTTCTCGCAGCTTGTTTACCATTTCTACCATAGCCACAAATGACAACATGATCCTTAAAACCATCTATTTTCTTTTGCATCTTTTTATATTTTAATCCTTCAAAATCATTTTTACTTAATATATATTCTGTAATTATAGACAAGGCATAACCTACAATAATAACACTTGCTAAAATTAAGAATATAGTAAATATTTTAGATTCATTATCCAACGGAGTAACCTCACCAAAGCCAACAGTTGTCATTGTTATTACTGTCATGTATAAGGCATCAACCCATGAGTATTCTGATATAAATCGGTAACCAAACACACCGATTAACAAAATAAAAACTAGTAGTATAAGTGCTGTGTATATTCTAGATCTAAAAAGTCTTACTATAGGATTCATAGGCTATTATAAATCGAAAACCGAAGAGCGTTTAGTATAAATAAGATCTTTAATACGCATCCAGAACGCCAAAAACATATACAGTGCAAAACCAAAACCTACCGTTACAAAAGTGATGTACATAAACGAGGTCCGTACTATCTTTGCGCGAATACCAAATCTATCAGCAATACGTTGACATACATGATATCCGTGTTTTTGTAAATACAGTAAAATCCTGTAAAAAATATTCATAAGTGCAAGTTAATCTTTAGTTTATTCTTTTAAAAGTTTAGTTTGCTAAAAGTTTGTTACCAATAGCACATTTTAAACATTTATTTTTATTACAATATTCATTTTTAAGCTGAAGTAGTGCCTGAGATTGTAGTGCTTGCGTTGACACTTTTTTAAGCGCATTAAATTTATCTATAATATTATTTTTTTCTGAAGGCAATTGTTCAATAATATTTAAAATATCAGCATCAATAGATTTACCCTGAAACTTGGCATAGCTAAATTTTACAGGTATAATAGTATTAATTATTAATAAATTTATAAATGCTTTTGAAATTGATTTTTTAAAGGTTTTAGTTGTTTTTGAAAACGTGTAGTGCGACATCCAAAATTCTGAAGTTGCTACTAAAAACAAATGATAAATATCTTCTATTAATGGTGCAGCAATTACTTTTGAAAATAAATTTTGATGATTATGATATACATTAGCCAATTGCGATAACCTGATGGTTGGGAAATTATTAGGGCGTAATCTAAAAAACGATGGCGATACCACAAGAGAATTATCTAAACTAAATTTTTGTTTTAAAAACTGATATTCATTTTGAAGCGTCACATAATAGGGATCTTCAACTGTTGCTTCTAATAGCCTTGATTGCCCAAATAACAATGCTTCAATAGTATTTAGTTTTGACTGAGATTTTCTTAAAATTGTAAAATCGAATGAATTTGCTACACTCAAAAAAGCATCTCCATTAACTTTTAGTCCAAAACTTTTAGCAAGCATTTTAAATAATACGGCTTCCCAATTGTTTTTTGAGGTTTCTAAAAGCGTAAAAACATCTTTAGATTTTCGTTCTAAACGCTCAAAATACAAACGCTCTAACCAATGCGATATGGTAAAATCATCAACACCAGCGAAATCGGTTTCGCAATTAATCCAATTTTGATTCGCATTAAAAAGCTTATTATAATTTGCTAAAGCTTCTGACGGTATGTATGCTTTTAATTCTAAAGTTGGGATTACAGAATTATCTTGCCTAAACACCTCAGTATTATGCTCCCAAACCACATGCAGAATTACGTTATCATAAGCCTTATCTTGTTCATGATTGTGTAAAAACCAATCTGATGATTTTATATGTATCTCAACATTACCCGCCCAAAGTTGCTCGCCAATACTAAGTTTTGCATTAAAAAAATCTGGGCCAGCATTAAAATTATGCGTACCAACTGTGTTAATTTTAATAACTTCTTGATTTACCGTTTTTAAATCGGTTTGATGAAACATTTTATGTTTCCAGATATAATGTAGAAAGTCTTCTTGCACCAGCCTAAAATATAAAAAGTTGACTAACTTTGGCTACACATTAAAAAAAATATGGAAGAATTAACGCTTACCACACCAGCATTACTGTTTTCGGCAATATCTTTAATAATGCTAGCCTACACCAATAGGTTTATAGCTTACACCGCCGTTGTTAGAAACTTATACGATAAATATTTAATAAGTAAAGACCCAACACTTGTTGCACAAATACAAAATATAAAAAGACGCGTGTATCTTACACGATCTATGCAAATTTTAGGCATTAGTAGTCTTTTACTATGTGTAATTACCATGTTTTTAATTTATATAGAGCAACAAACAATTGCCGTTTGGAGTTTTGGTATCGCATTACTATTACTTATTGCGTCTCTATCGCTTTTAATTTTAGAAATACAAATTTCGGTAAAAGCATTTGAGCATCATATTAGTGATATTGATGATAACTGATAATTTATGTCACGGCACTTTTTTTTAGATTAAAATTAATAGGTATATCTGTTTTAGTTATTTAAGCCACAAAAAATAATATCGAAAACTTTTAAGATCATAAAATTATTTTAGTGAATGAAAAAAATAACCTCAACTAAAAAGAAAACTAATGAAATATTTAACCCTAAATGACGGCCACAGCATCCCTTTGGTAGGTTTTGGTACGTACAAATGTACTGCTCAAGAAGGTATACAATCGGTAACCGCCGCCATAGAAAATGGATATCGCTTAATTGATACAGCGGCTATATATGGAAATGAAGATGCGGTTGGAAAAGGGATAAAAGCTAGTAACGTTCCTAGAGAACAACTTTACATTACTACAAAACTATGGCGCGAAAATTTAGGTTATGCCTCTACTAAAAAAGAATTTGCAAGATCGCTACAAAAACTAAACCTTGAGTACATCGATTTATACTTGATACATTGGCCTGCAAATGCTAAAAACTATGAAAACTGGCAACAAGCCAATACCGATACTTGGCGAGCCATGGAAGAATTACAAGCAGAAGGTAAGATAAAATCTATAGGTGTTAGTAATTTTTTTAAGCAACATTTAGAGGCTTTGTTACAAACTGCTAATGTGGTGCCTGCCGTAAATCAAATAGAATTTCACCCTGGGTATCGGCAACAAGAGTTAGTAAATTTTTGTAACTTTAAAACTATTACTGTTGAGGCTTGGTCTCCTCTGGCTAGAGGTAAAATATTAAAAAACACCATTCTTAAAGATATAGCAAAAAAGCATAATACATCTGTAGCACAAGTTTGTTTAAGATGGGTCATACAGCATAAGATAATTGTGATACCAAAATCCAATACAACCCATAGAATAAAAGAAAACATAGACCTATTTGATTTTGAATTGAGCACCTTAGAAATGACACAGATTGATACACTACCTAAAATGGGTTTTAGCGGTGAATTGCCTGATATTTGGCCAGATAGAATTTGAAATATTTTGTGATAGAACTATGTAAAATTGTAGCTTTATATCATTAAAGATGCCATTTATTGAGAAACAAATTTTAAATTTAAAACTATGCAAGAATTAAGGTTACATGCTTTCGGAAAAAATGACCATTTGGAATTTCTTAAAAAGCACTATGATTCTCTTAAACATAAAATTAAAGGAAATACACAAATGAATACGTTTGAAAAAAAATCGGAATTAGAGAAATTGAAAAAGTCCTTCGAAAAAGATAAGAACGTATCTAAAAACAATCTTTACTAAATCAAAACTTATCACTATTTGTTTTAGCTGTATACGTTTACGTTTTTTTAATTTTAGAAATATCAATTTATAAAAAATAGTTATCTTGAAAATAAATAGATAGTGAATAGCTTTTAGTTACTGAAAATCATACAGCTAAAAACAAAGTAAAACAAACAGAAATGAATAAAATTACATTTTTTCTCTTGGCTATAATTACCTTCAAAAGTTATTCTCAACATCTACCATTAAGAGGAACCCCTGCTATTAAAAGTAAAATTATTTACAAAAACGGTTCTTCAGATATCGGTTTTTTATGGCTTGCAAGTTCTGAATTCTATCCAAGACTTAAAAAAGAAAAAAAAGGAAAAAGTAAAAAAATCAATTATAAAGAAATAGATTTAATTATTACTAATCCTGATTCTACAAATAGTAGAACATTTCAGTATTTAAATCATAATTATAATAAATTCAAAATTTTCGTAGAATTAATCTATAAAGACAACATCAGTATTTATGTAGCTTCAAAAAGAAATGGATCAGATTTGTTTTATTCTGATTATGATAGAGAAACAACAAGAGAAAAATTATCTAAAACTAACTTAAACTATTCAGCTACAAAACCTGTAAATACTTCTCAAAACCATGTTCTTTCCAATGGGAATAGCATTACAGTTAGCCCTAGATATTCTGATTTAAGTAGCTTTAGTAAAGCATATAATCTCATAGTTCAACATTATATTTTGAAAGAAAACAGTACTACATTAATAAAAGTAGAAAACAATAAACGATTCTTAAAAAAATCTAAAGATTATTTTAAAGACTGCCCTGAATTAATTAACGATTTGGAACTAAAAAAAATAAACTTATCTAATCTAGTCAAATTTATTAATCACTATAATAAAACCTGTAAAACTAAATAGAATAAAAAATTAGTCTTCAAAATAAAAAAACGACACTACTCAAACCGAATCGCCTTAACTGGAGAAATTTTTGTAATAATGTAAGAAGGAATTAAAAGCATTACTAAACACAGTGCTAACGTACCTATGTTTAAGCCAAAAATATAACTCCAATTAATATATACAGGTGCCTCGGTAACATAATATACATCTGGGTTCATTTTAAGAATCTTAAAATACTTCTGAGCAAACAACACACCTAAACCTAAAATATTACCCCAAAACAAGCCTAAAATTATCAAGTAAGACGCGTTATAGAGAAACAACTTTCTAATACTCCAATTAGAGCTTCCTAAGGCTTTTAAAATTCCAATCATTTGGGTACGTTCTAATATCAAAACTAAAAGGGCAGTTATCATATTGATGCCTGCTACTAATATCATAATACCAATAATACCGTAAATATTTTTGTCAAATATCTTTACCCATTCAATTATAGAATAAAACTTCTCGTTAATAGTTGCTGTATTTAGTGTTGACGGTGTATTTTGAAAAATAGCTACACCCATACGCTCAATATCATCATAATCATCTATAAACACCTCAAAATTACCAATTTGGTCTTCTGTCCAAGAATTGATACGTTGTATATGTTTTAAATTACCAATAAGATACTGTGCATCAAATTCTTGAAATCCAGAACTGTATATCCCAACAATTTTAAAACTGATGATATTTGGTGGTTTCTCTGTATCGTCCTTTAAAAAATACATCTGAAATTTATCGCCTAAACTAAATCCCAAACGGTTGGCCAAATACTCTGAGATTAACACCTCTTCACTCCATTTTTTTTCAAAAAGCGGTAAACGTCCTTCTACTAAAAACTCATCAAAATACTGCCAATTATAATCGTTTCCTACACCTTTTAAAATAGCACCTTCAAAATCGGTTTCAGTTCTAATCACTCCAAATTTTGTAGCTACCGCTTGTATATGCGTAACACCTTCTACCGTATTAAACTCAGGATAAAATTCTTGTGTTTTAGAAATTGGCACTATACTTTCTTGAGACGCATTACTATCGTAATTTGTAATAGTAGCATGCCCATTAAACGCCACCACTTTTTCTCTAATTTTTTCTTGAAGTCCGATACCGGTTGCAATAGCTATCATCATTACCACCATACCAATAGCAATGGCCGCAATACCAATTTTTATTATTGGTGCCGATATGCTACTTTTATACGCTTTACTACCAATAATGCGTTTAGCTATAAAATACTCGTAATTCAAACTACTCTATGCGATTTAATGTTTTCAAAAATACAGTTTTATTATTTGTTTTAGTAACGGTTTCCTGTGCTTCTAAAGTTAAAAAAGAAACTATTGCATTTAATTCTGATAACAACATCATAAAACAAGTTAAGGAAGATACAACTGTTGCGGTTGGCGCTAACCAAACTGAGTTGTATTTACCACTATTAAAAGGTAAACGTGTAGGAGTTGTGGCTAACCAAACTTCGGTAATTTTTAAGGAGATTACCAGCTCGCCAAAAGCTAATCGCAGTACCTCTTACGTGCATTTGGTAGATTCGCTTTTAGAATTAAAGGTTGCTATTAAAAAAGTATTTGCGCCAGAACATGGTTTTCGTGGAAAAGCTGATGCAGGAGAGCAGGTTAAAGATGGTATTGATACTAAAACAAAACTACCAATAATTTCGCTACATGGGAAACATAGAAAACCAACCCAAGCGCATTTACAAGGTTTGGATGTTATGGTGTTTGATATTCAAGATGTTGGTGTACGCTTTTACACCTACATTTCCACGCTACATAATGTGATGGAAGCTTGCGCCGAAGCTGGGATTCCTGTAATAATTTTTGATAGACCTAACCCAAACGGGCATTATATAGACGGACCAACTTTAAATAATAAACATAAAAGTTTTTTAGGCATGCACCCGATACCACTTGTACACGGTATGACTATTGGCGAATATGCTAAAATGATTAATGGTAAGAAATGGTTAGCTGATGGTTTACAATGTGATATTACTGTGATACCTATTAAAAATTACTCGCACTACATTGCATATAGTTTACCTATAAGACCTTCACCTAATTTACCTAACGACCAGTCTATAAAACTATACCCAAGTTTAGGTTTATTTGAAGGCACCACTATAAATGCTGGTCGTGGTACGGAATTTCAGTTTCAAAGATATGGCGCGCCGTTTCTCAATCCAGAAACTATGAGTTTAAGGTATACACCTATTGCTAATTTTGGTGCTAAATACCCAAAGCATCAAAATACATTATGTTATGGTGAAGATTTGCAAGATGCGGAACTTAGTAGCGAAATGACTTTAAAATGGATTATAAAAGCTTATGAAAATTCAATGGATAAATCTAAGTTTTTTAATACTGATAATTTCACTAAGCATGCGGGCACAACCATATTGCAACAGCAAATTGTAGCTGGATTAAGTGAGGAAGCTATTAAAGCAACTTGGAAAGAGGACTTGCAGGCTTTTAAGAAAATAAGAGCGCAGTATTTAATTTATAATTAGAGCTTTAATTATTAACTAAAACACAAAGAAACTCACCACATCGTCTAAACTCAAAATAAATTATAAGAGTGATTTTACTAAAAGCAACTAGCATTCAAAACGTTATATTAAGTATCTGAATGTATGGTTGGTTTCTCGTATTTCTGAAAAGGTTGTTTTAATAATTCGGTTATATTTCCATTCTTCTTTTCATCAGGAAATACATCTACACCATATATAATTTTATCAGGATTTAATGTCATAAATGTACCAAATAATCTATCCCAAATGGAGAAAATATTGCCGTAATTTGAGTCGGTGTAAGGTAACCTATAATGGTGATGCACTTTATGCATATCGGGAGATACTATAATATAGCTTAGCATCTTGTCTAATTTTTTTGGCAAACTTATATTGGCATGATTAAATTGTGTAGCAACAACCGATAAAGATTGATACAACATTACCAAAGCAATGGGTGTACCAATAATAAAAACGCCAATTAGCGTAAAAGCATAACGGATAATACTTTCTAGCGGGTGGTGGCGGTTTGCCGTAGTGGTATCTACATTATGATCGGTATGGTGAACCAAATGCACCATCCACAATGGTTTTACTTTGTGTTCTACCAAATGTGGTAAATATGCACCAACTAAATCCATAAGAAATAACCCTATAATAACATACAACCACAATGGTGTTTCTGTTAACCAATTTAAAATACCAAAGTTATTCGCTGTAACCCAATCGGACGCTTTTAGTAACAAAAAAGCCAATGGTAAATTAACAACAATTGTAGTAATAGTAAAGAAAATATTAGGTATAGCATGTTTCCATTTTTTATAAGGTTTACCAAATAGTGGCATAATACCTTCTAGAAGCAAAAAAAAAGTAAGACCACCAACAATAATTATGGCGCGGTGATGCGAAGGAATAGTTTCGAAATAATTTAGCAAATTTTCCAAAATTGTTTTTTCTAAATATAAAAAAACTTTAAATCTCTTGCAAAAGTGTAACATCATTAAAAAAAGGCCATTACTAAACCTTAACAACTGATGTAGCACTCATTTTTTCTCCTAAATACAATGAGACTGAGACTGAGACTGAGACTGAGACTGAAATTACAAATTACAACTTAATATGCTGTTTCATCGCTTCAACAATATTAAAAGCCGCAGGACATATAGCCACATTCTTCAATGTTAAGTTCGAAATTTGCTGAAACTTTTTTCTGTCGGTATGCGGAAATTCTCTACACGCTTTTGGGCGCACATCGTAAATAGAGCAATAATTATCTGCACCTAAAAACGTACAAGGCACGCTTTGTAACACATAATCGTTTTCCTCATCTAATCGTAAATATTGGGTAATAAATTGCTGTGGTTTTAGTTTGAAAAATTTTGAAATACGTTCAATATCTTTATCTGTAAATAATGGGCCTGTAGTCTTGCAACAATTGGCGCATTCTAAACAATCGGTGCGTTTAAATTCTTCGTCGTGCAAGTCTTGCATTACATAATCTAAATTTTTAGGCGATTTCTTTTTAAGTTTTGTAAAGAATTTTTTGTTCTCGTTATGCTTATCTTTGGCCTGCTTTGGGAGATTGTTTATAATATCTTGCATTGGGTAAAAATACCAATTTTCGACATTATCAAGAGTATTGAAAATCAAAATATGTTTTGATTGAAAATATCTGAACGACGTTTAATTAGTAAAGTAGCTTGGTGAATAAAAAGAGGAGATTACCAAGTACTTCGTTCTCACCATCATAATTAGTAATTTTGAGTCGAGAAGTTATACTAAAGCAAAGGTTCTCGATACGATTTCATAAAAATGAAATCACTCGAACTGACATTAGAAACAAGATGAAAGATATTTTTGGAAATGCATTACTAGATTACCACAATGGGAATTATTCTGAGGATATAATAACCTCTACAAATATTTCTGATGAAGATGTATTACCACTACCCTATTTATTTCGTGATTTCAAAAACATGCCCAAAATTGAACAACAAGCACTACAATTAGCAAAAGGTAATATTCTTGATGTGGGATGTGGCGCTGGCAGTCATAGTTTGTATTTGCAACACAAAGGGCATACTGTTAAAGCTATAGATGTTTCTAAAGGTGCCATTACAGTTGCTAAAAAACGAGGTGTTTTACATGCTGAACCCAAATCGCTTTTAAATGAAACTGATACATTTGATACCATTTTGTTATTGATGAATGGTACGGGTATTTTTCAGGAAATGAAACAAGTGTCAAAATATTTAAAACATTTGAAACGTTTGCTGAACCCTAACGGCCAAATTTTAATCGATTCCTCGGATATTAGATATATGTACGAAGATGAAGATGGTGGCTATTGGATGGACATGAATGCTGGATACTATGGCGAACTTGACTATTTTTTATCTTATAAGAACGAAAAAGAAACACCCATAAAGTGGTTGTATTTAGATTTTAAAACTTTAAAACTGGCTTGTAAAACTGTTGGTCTTAATTGTGAATTAGTTTTGGAAGGGGGACATTTTGATTATTTGGCACGTTTGAATTATACATAGTTTTGTTATTTCTGAATAAACAAAATATACAGAAAACTAATATATTTTGCTTGACTTTGTAAAAATAATCACCTAACTTCGTTTAACTTCGGATATAAGTTATTAAAACGGACGTATATCCGATAGCACGTTGGCAGTAAGCTGGAAAAACATTACTAATTGAATAATTTAGGTTAAGATTTTAATATTTAGTACTTTTGCAAAATGAAAGCGACCGCATTAGGACATATAATAACTGACTACGTTAACAGCAAAGGAGTTTCTGTATCACCAAAAAAATTACAGAAACTTGTTTACTATGTTGAGGCTTGGCATTTAGTTCATTTCAATTCTGAATTGATAGATGAGAACTTTGAAGCTTGGGTTCACGGACCCGTTGTTCCTGAATTATATCAAGACTTAAAACAGTTTGGATATAATGATATTCAAGTAATTAATGATGAGCTTGACTCGTCAGAAGAAAGAATTGAGAAAGTCGCTAAAGAAAATGATTTGACTGAAGACCAAATTGAACTTATCTATTCAGTTTTAAACAAGTATGGAACTTTAAGCTCATTTGAACTTGAAATGTTAACACATAGTGAGCAACCTTGGATTGAAGCAAGACAAGGTTTTCCACCTCACGAAAGATGCACGAATGTTATTCCAAAAGACAGAATGAAAGAATTTTATTCTGCACAATTGACTGCATAAATGGCTAAAAAGAGTAAGAGAAAAGGATTTGATATTCCAGACCCTAAAAATCAACTCGAAAGTGCAATAAATTCATTGTCTAAATATAAAGTCGGAGAGCAAGGAATACCTTTTCATTCCGTAAAAAATTTAAAGCCAATTTTTGCATTTGACTATTTATCACTTAACGAAACAGAATTGTGTTTTAATGTAAAGTCTAATGACCGAGATGATTTATTGGGATTTTTAGAGGGTTTAAAAAAAGTTTCGAGTTTCACATACGAAAGAATGCGTTTGACCAAAGCGTTAAGATTTCATTCCATCAACTTATTAGACAAAAAAGTTAGCTTAAATCCTTCTGACTTTCTAAAAGTATTAGCACCAAGCTATCGTGGAATGACAGAAAATGAACTTCCGACACTTTACCAATTTGACTTACAATATAAAATAGAAGCACGTGCAGTTGGATTTTTATACAAAGGAGTTTTTTATGTGGTTTGGTATGACCGAAATCACATAATATATCCGAAAAAATAAAGCCTACTGCCAACAACGTATATAGCTCATAGCTTGTTAGTTGCTTAATCGAAGTTAAGGTATATTTGCTAGTCCGCCAAATTTTTTAATTTGGCTTATTGAGAAAAAAGCTAATAAGAAAAATTAAAAAATTCGGCTCGTGCTTCATCCGAAAATAATTTTATAATTTGCACGCTACGAGCCATATACAAGACCGTTAAACAAACCTCCCCAAAAAAACAGTCTCCCTGTTTTTAAAATACAGTTAGCAAATAAGCGCGTTAAGGATTGTAGTGGACCTGTCTGCCAGCAGGTAGGTAGCCCACAGCCTGACGAAGTAAGAGCAAGGACTTGTAACGGAAAGCCTGACCCGATAGGGGAACGCCCAATAAATACTTTATAGCAAATACTAAGATGTATTGTTTGTTCAAAAAGAATTATGAATAGTTTAATTATTTGGCGCGATTAATTTATGAGTGGCTTTGTTATTACTACGAAAACTAAATATACAGAAAACTAATATATTTTGCCTAATTATGTAAAAATAAACATCTAAATTCGTTTAAAAATCAGATATAAGTTATTTGTGCTTAATTTTGTTTCAGTATTGAAACGGACTATCTTCAATAGTATGTTAGGTGTAATTAAACCTCACAACAAAAATCATCGCTAAATCCAATTGTACGGATTATTTTAATATATTTGTACGTATAAAATAATTTGTTATGGACACAAAATTAACTTTAAAGCTTAATCAAAGGATTATTGAAAAAGCCAAGGAATATGCTGCCAATAAAAAAATGAGTTTATCCCGAATTGTAGAGGCTTATTTACATTCGTTAACTTCAGAAAATGACACCTCTGAATTTGAGATTTCACCTTTCGTGAAAAGCATCTCAACAGGAACTGAAATTCCAGCAAATTTGGACTGTAAAAAAGAATATTCTGATTATTTAATTGAAAAATATAAATGAGCAAAAGGATTTTTATAGATACTAATGTAATGCTAGACTTTTTAGGAGAGCGAAAACCATTTTATGAACCGATTGCGAAAATTGCAACTTTAGCGGAAAAGGAAAAATTAACAATGGTTGTTTCACCTATTTCATTCGCAACAGTAAACTATTTTATATCAAAATTTGAGAATGGAGAAATTGCTAGGGGAAAATTAAGAAAGTTTAAGATACTCTGTGAAATATGCTCTCTGGATGAACAAACGATTGAAAAGGGACTTAATTCTTCGATAAAGGATTTTGAAGATGCTTTACAATATTTTAGTGCTACAGAATCGGAATGTGAAATCATAATAACAAGAAATGGAAAGGACTTTAAAAAATCGTTATTACCTGTGATGACAGCGGACGAATTTTTAAAATCTTTAACTAAAAAAATAACTACACCCAACGATGACTCTAAGTAATTGCTTGTTCTCTGCTACTTTAGAAATTCCTATAGAATTTCCAACTTGTAACGTACTTGCACAGTTAAGTGCTAACTCACGCAACTACTAATAAATCAGACGGTTAAACAAACCTCCCCAAAAAAAACAGTCTCCCTGTTTTTAAAATACAGTTAGCAAATAAGCGCGTTAAGGATTGTAGTGGACCTGTCTGCTAGCAGGTAGGTAGCCCACAGCCTGACGAAGGAAGAGCAAGGACTTGTAACGGAAAGCCTGACCCGATAGGGGAACGCCCAATAAATACTTTATAGCAAATACTAAGATGTATTGTTTGTTCAAAAAGAATTATGAATAGTTTAATTATTTGGCGCGATTAATTTATGAGTGGCTTTGTTATTGCTGTGTAAACAAAATATACAGAAAACTAATATATTTTGCTTAATTATGTAAAAATAATCATCTAAATTCGTTTAAAAATCAGATATAAGTTATTAGTGCTTAATTTTGTTTCAGTATTGAAACGGACGTATATCCAATAACACGTTATGTGTTATTAAAACTAAACAACTTAGATATTAATAAATTAAATAATGATGAAAATAAAATTACTATTTCTTTTAACCACAATTTTAAGTTTTAATTGCTACTCCCAAATTTCTTTTGAAAACGGATATTACATTGACAATAACAATCAAAAAGTTAATTGCTTAATTAAAAATCTTGATTGGGAAAGTAATCCAACTGAATTCAAATATAAGTTATCAGAAAATAGCGAATTAATTAAAAAAACAATAAAATCAGTTAAAGAATTTGCAATACTTAACGCTTCAAAATATGTAAGAAGCTTGGTGAAAATTGATAGGTCTAGTAACAAAGTTGATGAATTAGATAATGATAGAAGACCTACATTTCAAGAAGAAGAACTCTTTTTAAAAGTATTGGTCGAAGGAAAATCTACTTTATATAGTTACGTTGATGCTAGTTTAATAAGATATTTTTACAGCATCGAAAAATCTAACATTGAACAATTAGTATTTAAAAGTTATATAACTCCTGAATATGAAGTTGGCATAAATAATAGATTTAGAAACCAGCTATGGGCTAATTTGAAATGCTCTGACATTACAAAAAACAGAATAGAAAAATTAAAGTACAGAAAATCAGATTTGGTCAATTTTTTTGTAGCGCATAACAGCTGTAATAATCAAGAATACATCAACTTTGAAAAAAAGAAAAAAAGAGATTTATTTAATTTGAATATCAGGCCTCGATTAAATATCTCTTCATTAGAATCTAATTATAAAAATACTAATATTAAAAACGAACTAGGTTTTGGTTTTGGAATAGAAGCCGAATTTATTCTTCCTTTTAATAAAAATAAATGGTCACTTATAATTGAGCCAACTTATCAAAGTTTTATAGTAGAAGAATCAACTAACGGAAGTTTAGGAAATGTAATTATTAATTATAGCTCTATTGAATTCCATACTGGCGTAAGACATTACTTCTTTTTAAGTGATAATTCTAAAATTTTTATAAATGCTTCTTTAATTTATGATTTAAATAGAAATAATTCACAAATTGATTCATTGGAAATTACAACAGCATATAATATGGCTTTTGGTTTAGGTTATAAGTATAATGATAAATACAGCATAGAGTTAAGGCATCAAACACCCAGACATTTGTTAGGTAATTATTCAAATTGGTTTGCGGACTATAAAACATTATCAGTAGTATTTGGATATTCTCTATTTTAAAATAACAACACATAACACAGTATCCAATTTACAGCTTGTTTTAGATGATTTACGAAAGCCCTCGCGGATTTTATTCACCAGTAATTGTTACCAAATTAGGTGTTTTAATATACAAGAAACCATAGAATTAAGTTAAGAGTAACTTTGTTATTTATGTATGAACAAAATACATAGAAAACTAATATATTTCGCTTGACTTTGTAAAAATAATCACCTAACTTCGGATATAAGTCATCAAAACGGACGTATATCCGATAGCACGTTGGCAGCAATAAACAACAAAATAGACTAAAACCTAAGAATGATATCGACTAATTTTAAAATAGTACTACTGATTTTAATTACCACTCTCATAAACTCTTGTAAATCCGAATATAAGATTGATTTCTCTGAAGTTTACGGAAAATGGACTGAAACCGAAAAAAGTACTGGCTATACCGCCAAACAAATACAAAACCTAACTTTTGAAAAAGATGGAAAGTATCAGAATGTAGTAATAAATGCTTCTTCGGACTCCATTGTTAGTTCCTTTAATGGAACATATGAATTGGATACAGAAAACAATATTATCAAATTCACTAATGATGGATACGTTTTAAAAGATATGACTTTAAAGAAGCTTACAGAATCCGAAATGATAGTGGAAATTACAGAAGAATTCGAAGGATATGCACTTTTGTACTTTTCAAAATAATTAAAGCTGCTAACATTGTATAAAAATAATTGCTTGGTTCCTGCCTACTCGGAAAATCCTGCGGATTTCCCTCTGGCTCGTTCCATTTTTACTAAGTCAGTGGCTTAAACGCGCAACTATCCTTACACAACAACGTTAAACGAACCTCTGAAAAAAAAAGTCTCCCTGATTTTAAAATACATTTAGCAAATAAGCGCGTTAAGGATTGTAGTGGAAAGCCCACAGCCTGACGAAGGAAGTGCGAGGACTTGTAACGGAAAGCCTGACCCGATAGGGGAACGCCAAAAAAAAAGAGATTCATCATGTTGTTCTGTATGACAGCACGAGATCTTGAAATTCTAAAATAAATGCAGCACAAGAGAGTTTAGGTTGATGAGATTTCCGACTTAGCGGGAATGGTAAAAAAAGTGTATTTAAAAATCAAACTTAAAGGTAGCACCTGCTAGAAACTGAATGCCTTGTACTGGGAAATTTTGCCAGCGTTGATACTCATTATTAGCTATATTATTGGCTTTTGCAAACACAGATATTTGATCGTTTATGTGATATCCCACGTGTGCATTGGCATCAAAAAAGCTATCTAAAGTTTGCGTAAACGGTGTTGTAGCAGTAACACCATCGTTTAAGAAAAACTGATCTTTACGCTCGCCTGTGTATATTAAATTTGCACCTGCAAACCAATGTTCGTCTATTTGATAGTCTAAAAACAAAGAACCCACAATATCTGGTAAATTCCATGCTTCGGCCTCATTGGTTGTGTTATATGTAAAATATTCTGCTTTTATACCAAGGGTAAAATTTCTGTTAACGTCTACATTTAAAGCGCCTGCTACTCCAAAGGTTTTAATATCGTCATACACAATACCAAACGAGTTTCCATAAGAATACGGTTGATTTTGCCTTAGGGTAATCTCATTATTTCTGAAAAGCGCTTTATTCCTATCAGATTTATAGAGGCCGTTAATACTGTAACTCATATTACTAGACAACTTACCTTTTAACCCTGCGTAGGCATTGTATTGTTGGTCTGTTGGCTGTACAAAAAGCGTTGGTGATACAAAAGGATTTTCGGTTGCAAAATCGTAATACGAATTTTGAATTAAAACACCTGTTATACCTCCAAACGCAATAAGCACATCGTTTACTAATCTATAAGTTGCTGTAATATTTGGATAGATAAATAATGTATTATCGCCAGTAGCTCTATCGTTTAAATAGTTAATTGATGCGCCGAGATTTACAGTTAAATCGTCTTGACGTAATTGGTATGAGGGTGAAATACCTACGGTAATATTCCCGTATTCTACCTCGTTTGTAGTAGTAAAGCCCCTATCGAACGTACCACCTAAATAATCAATAGTAACAGCGGTAGATACCTCTTCTCCATTTACAGGAATATCTACTTTTGCTTTTGCTACAAAACGATTTTCTCCAGAGCCTTGATCGTCAAAAAAGCGTCTAAAATAGAAACTCCCAGAATTGATATAGGTATCTTGAAAAGTTATATCGCCGCCAAAATGTGCATTTGAAAAGGTATGCTCTGGGTTTACACCATCGTTTAATGCTGTTGCTATTTGAGATTGAGGCACACCATACCAATTAAAACGTTGGTGTTGAAACCCACCTTGCACCGTCCACGCTAAATCGCGAAGCTGAGATGTATAATTAGCATGTAACGTGGTATTTAAAAAATTATCATCAAGCTGAACGCCTTCTATACCACCACCCGAGGAATGATGACTAAGATAACCACCAACACTTTCGGTTCTATTAATGGCGTGGTTTAAATATACTTCGCCTACAATTGTAGTAAAAGAACCTACAGCTAATGTGGCATAATTATCAAATAATTTTACTGGTTTTGCCTTTTCTACAGTCGCTGCTTTCCCTTTTGCTGGTGTAAATGTAGAGGCTACAGGAAATGAAAAAATATTGTATTTAATATCCTTTTTCTTGATAGCCTCATCATCGTTAGTTGATGGTACTTCTTTAACCTTAAAGGCATCTGAAATGGATGGTGCATAAGGCTTAACGACATCTATAACTCCTGTATTTATAGTATCATTAGTTTTTTTCTGAGCGAATGAAACTAGAGTGTTTAGTGTAACTAAAAGTAATATTATATGCTGTATGTGCTTTCGCATGTGTTTTTTGATTTAAGATTGACGATTAACAATTTTTGATTTCTGAATTTTAAAGCTGTTAACTATTTTTAATCCTGTGGCGCAATTGATGCATTTGTTTTGGCTTCTTCTTGCTTTATCTGTTTTAATTCGGTTTTTGCTTCATCAATAACATCGGTAAATTGCGTGAAATTATCAATGACACTTTCTAAAATATATGTGGCTTGATATGCATCATCTAAGGCATAAAAATTCTTAGCCATAACCACTAGCCCTTTCGCGCCATAATATTTATAACCAGAATAATCTTTTGCTAGTTTTTGTGCTGATGTGTTAGAGGCTTTATAATCGCCATCTTTATGTTTAAAATAAGCATCGTAATATAGTGCCTCTGCGGCAGTTTTGCCTGTTGCCACCTGTTGTACATTTCTATAAGCTAATTTTGCTTTGGCTTCATCACCCGTTTTTATTGCAGATCGTGCAATGATAATATGCGCATCACTCCTAATTTTATTATCTAGTTTTGCACTTTTTAATACCTTTTCTGCGTATGTTACAGCGTTATCAAAATCTTCTAATTGATAATTGGCTTTCATTAAATTAGATTGTGCAAAAATCACATTTTGAGGAAAATTTGCTTCCACTTCTAAACGCTGTAATAACGGTATAGCTTCATTCCAGTTTTTATTTTCTAAATGGTATTGTGATAGTCTTAATAATGCTTCTTCTGTAAATTCGCTTTGAGACGCTTCCACCACAAATTTATAATGCGGTGCCGCATTAGCAATTAAATCTTTCTTGTAATATAATTGTGCTAAATAGAAATGCGACTGCAAACTATGGATGCCATTAGGAAAACTATTAAGGTAATTATTAAACTGCTGTATCGCGGCATCGGTACTACCTTCTAAATACTGTTTTTCTGCAGCTTGGTAAGCAGTATTATCTAAATCTGCATCGGTTACCTCAACATAATCTAATTGTTTAACCCAAGCGGCATATTCGTTTACACGTCCTAAATCTATATAAATCAATCGTGCTGTAGACACTGCTTGCACCGCTTCTGGAGTGCCTTGATATGCACTAGCTACACGTTTAAATTTCACTAACGCAGCTTCGTTTTTACTAGCATTATAATGAATTAATCCTTGACGCAACAATGATTTTGGTACAAACGAACTCATTTTAAATTCTGAGTTTAATTTATTGTAGCGCGCCATAGCTTTATTCGTTTGGTTTGCTTTTACATAAGAATTTCCTAGTTCGTATAAAGCATCGTCTCGTAATTTAGATGTTGGATATTCGCCAATAAAGCGTTCTAATTCTTTTATTTTTTTTGAAGAATTTCCTGCATAACCTGTACTTATGGCTTTTTGAAAGAACGCATAATCAGATTCTATGGCATTCATTTTCACAGCGTTTTCATAAGCACTTATCGCTTTATTGTATTGACTTGATACAAAATACCCATCGCCCAATCTTAGATAAGCATCATTTAATCTAACCTTATCATCACTACGTTTTGCTATAAATTGATCAAAATAATTTGAGGCTTGATTGTAATTTTTCAACTTAAAATACGTGTATGCTAAATTATAATCTATGTTATTTAGTTCTGGCACATCTATTCCTGCAGATTGTTGGATAAATTGCTTAAAGCCAACTAAAGCATCTTCATAATTGGTTAAATTATAATCGGTTTCTGCTTTCCAAAACGTGGCTCTCGCAATAAAACTTGCATCTATAGCTTGGTTTAAAGATGTATCAAATAATTGTTCAGCCTCTATATATTGCGTATCATTATACAATTCTAAACCTCTATAAAATGCTACTTTTTGGTAAGCAGCTTTATTTTCAAAACTTTTTTTATTTTCTAGAAGATTAAGCGCTTCTTCATAATTTTTTGAAGTGATGTAGGAATCAATTAATAGTGTTTCAATCTCTACTTTATAAGACGTTTTTGGATATTTACCTAAGTAACCGGCCAATACTTGTGGTACAGATTGATAGGGATTACCAATCTCGTAACTAATCTTAGCATAGTTTAACCAAGCATCTTCCTGAAGTTTTAAATCGAAATCCATTTGAGATGCATTTCTAAAAGCATTTAAAGCCTCTTGTTTTTTATCTAGATTGATGTAACTTTCGCCTAAGTGATAGTAGGCATTTTGCGCAATACTATTGGTGCCTCCAATAATTTTATTAAATTCTGAGATCGCTTTATTATAATCACCTTGTTTGTAATGGGCGTACCCTAATTGGTAAAAATCGGTATTATTCCACTTTGCCTTTTTTTGGCGTTTGCCTTTTTTACCATTGTAAGCTTGTAAAAACGGAATAGCCTCTGCATACTGCTCTAAATTAAAATAACTTTCGCCTATTATTTTAGATAATTCTGATATTTCATCAGCATCACTAGTGTCTAATCTATCTTTGGCCAAGGCTATGGCTTTTTCAAATTTACCTAATTTAAAATTTAAATCGGCTTGATAATATGATAATTTCTCTTTGTAGCGCTCTTGGTCTTCAACTTGCTCAAAATACGCATTAGCACTATCGTAATCATCACCTTCATAAGCCATAAAACCAATATAATATTTGGCTTGCGATCCATATTCAGAAGAGTTTTCAACCTTAGTTAAATACGTTTTGGCATCTTTATACTGCTTGGTTACAAACGCTGTATAGCCATTATTAAAATAAAATTTTTGACGTTCTTTTCTAGATAGCGCACCTTCATCAACCTTAGCATACCATTTTCTAGCATACGCGTATTTTCCATTTGTAAAATAATAATCTGCTACATCTACAAACGCTGTATTTCGCTTTGTACTGGTAGGATAATCTTCTACAAAATCTGTAATTAATTGATCTGCATTTTGCTGATTTAAGCGCACCGCACAATTGGCAATATAATAGGCACATTCTCCCTTAACACCCGCTTTATCTGTAGTTTTTTTGATTTGTGAAAACAGCGACTTTGCAGCCTGATATTGTTGATTATTATAAAGGCTCAATGCCTTTTGAAAATCGGCTAAACTATTGGTATATACCGCAGATTGTTGGGCAAATACTTGTAATCCTAAGCATAGCGTTAAGATTAAAATAAAACGTTTAAGATGCATTTAGTATCTATTTTTGTTTGATGAAATTCAAAGATAAACAAAGGTTTTAGATTCTCATTTTAAGAGAACAACTAATTACTTTAAAACCAAAATATACATTTTGTATATTTTCTTAATCTATAACGCAACAATTATGCTAGAATTATATTTTGAGTACTAAATGTTAAACAACATCAAAAAATAAAGGTGAAATATTTAAGAAAAAACAATAAATAAAAAGAAAAACTGTTAAGGGTTTGCGCCATTAAACTTTAAGCTTTAAACTTGTAATTACAAATTTTTTTTACATGCCAGAAACTATTTTACATTTAAAAGACGCCTCTATTTACCAAGGTGAAAGTTTAGTGCTTTCTGGTGTAAATGTTGAAATACATAAAGGAGAGTTTGTGTATCTAATAGGAAAAACAGGCACAGGAAAAAGTAGTTTTATGAAAACGCTTTATGGCGATTTGCCTTTAAAAGATGGTGAAGGTGCTATTGTGGATTACAACCTAAAAACTTTAAAAGAAAGAGACATTCCGTATTTAAGACGAAAACTAGGTGTGGTATTTCAAGATTTTAAACTATTGATAGACCGCACTATAAATGATAATCTCATTTTTGTTTTAAAAGCTACCGGATGGAAAGACAAAGATAAAATTAACCAACGTGTAGAAGAGGTATTAACTAAAGTTGGTATGAAAACCAAAGGATTTAAATTCCCGCATGAGCTTTCTGGTGGCGAGCAGCAACGTGTAGCTATTGCAAGAGCATTATTAAATAATCCTGAACTTATTTTAGCAGATGAGCCTACAGGAAATTTAGACCCACAAACCAGTATAGAAGTAATGCAAGTGCTACAAGATATTAATAAAAATGGCAACACAATACTTATGGCTACACACGATTATGCGTTGCTTTTAAAATACCCTAGCAAAACGCTAAAATGCGATGAAAACCAGGTATATGAGGTGGTGCAACGAAAAGGATAGTAAATGTATAACCTAATTAAAAAAACAGTAAAAGCCTGCATTCCAAAAAAATTCCTTTTTAAAAACGAATTATTCTTTCGTTCTTTTTATGGCGCATTTTACAAAGGAAAATCTCATAAATGTAATGTTTGTAATAAAGAGTCAAGCCGTTTTATTGCATTAGAAAACACAGACCTCATGTGTGCTTTTTGCGGGAGTTTATCTAGAAACAGAAGGCTTTGGCATTTACTTAATACTAACAGACTTAAAGGTAATGTGTTACATTTTTCACCGTCCCGAAGTCTTTACCGAAATTTAAATAAAATTAAAAGTATTACATATTTCGGCACAAATTTTGGGAATGATTTTTTGGCTGATTATAAGTTTGATATTACTAATATTGAGCAGCCTGCAGCACAATTTGACACTATTATTTGTTATCATATTTTAGAGCACATTATTGATGATAAAAAAGCAATGGGTGAACTTTACAGAGTGTTAAAACCCAATGGAACGATATACATTCAAACCCCTTACAAAGAGGGTGCTATATATGAAGATTATAGCATTACGTCGCCCAAGGATAGAATTAAACATTTTGGACAGTTTGATCATGTTAGAATCTATTCAATAGAGGGTTTAATAGAGAGACTTAAACATTCTGGTTTTTCGGTTGAAGAAAAAAACTTTATAAGTGATGAAAATAGTTTATATTATGGCTTTAAACCCGAGACTATTTTAATACTAAGCAAATAATGCTCTCTATACTAATACCCGTTTATAATTACGGCATCTCTCAATTAGTTACCGAATTGCATCATCAAGCAACAAATGCTGGAATTGATTTTGAAATTATTTGTTTCAATGACGCATCCAACGCGTACATAATGGAAAACAGAGATACTGTTGAAAAACTAACTTACACAAAGATAATAGATACGCATGTAAATGTAGGTAGAACTCAGGCTAGACAACAATTATGTAACCAAGCTACATTTGATTGGTTGTTATTTTTAGATGCAGATGTACTCCCAAAATCAAAATCTTTTATAGCATTATATTTAAATAAAATTTCATCTGGTTACGATGCATTTTTTGGAGGTTTCGCATATGTTGATGAGCCACCAAATCAAAACAATATGCTTAGATGGAAATATGGAAAAAAATTTGAAGAAGTTGATGCTAGTAAGCGTAATAAAAAACCATACCAGCTTATTATTTCAGCAAATTTTTTGATTAAAAAAGAGGTTTTTAATGCTATTAATTCTAAAATCAAAAGAAAAAGCTACGGTTTAGATAACTATTTTGCGGCTCTTTTAAAACAACATAATATTAAAGTTTTACACTTAAATAATGAAGTGTATCATCTTGGGTTAGAAAATAATCAAACCTATTTGCATAAAACAGAAGAAGCTGTAACAACTTTACTTTGGATTATAAAACATACTAAGATACCTAAACAAACTCAAAAATTATTGTATGTTTTTGAAAAATTAAAAAAAGTAAAACTTAATATGTTCATGGTATTTCTATTTAAACATTTTAGCACTACCATTAAAAAAAATTTATTGAGTACGTCTCCAAATATTCATGTATTGCAACTGTACAAACTTTTATACATTTGCTATAAAGACAAAACAACTACTTTATAATGTTTGATACACTTTTTTTTTCTGTAGTTATACCACTTTACAACAAAGAAGATTATATAGAAAACACTCTTAAAAGCGTATTGGCACAATCTTACCAAAATTTTGAAATTATAGTTGTAAATGACGGTTGTACAGATAATAGCGTAACTGTTGTAACTAATTTAAAGTCTGATTTTGTTTCAATTATACATCAAAAGAATCTCGGACTATCTGCTGCCAGAAATTCCGGTATTAGAGCTTCTAAACACAATTATATTGCGTTTTTAGATGCAGATGATTTATGGTGTGAAGATTATTTACAGACCATAAAAAAACTAATTACAATTAACCCAACAGAAAGTGTTTATACTACAGCTTCAGCTATTCTAAGACCTTGGCAAACACCAAATTTAAATGCACAACCCTTTGATGTCGATCAAGTAATATCAACTTCAAATTATTTTACTTTCAAAAAAAATTTTTTTTCTAATAGCAGTTTAGTCATCAAAAAGGAAGTATTTGACACCATTGGCTATTATAATGAACATATAAACTACGGAGAAGAAGAAGATTTTTCTATAAGGTGCT
The DNA here is from genome assembly GCF_047345485.1 of Hyunsoonleella sp. 2307UL5-6. Lineage (NCBI taxonomy): Bacteria > Pseudomonadati > Bacteroidota > Flavobacteriia > Flavobacteriales > Flavobacteriaceae > Hyunsoonleella > Hyunsoonleella sp. 2307UL5-6. The sequence goes on from NZ_JBLFEN010000002.1 coordinate 52,357, forward strand.
TTAGTAAATATAAGTTGGTACATTATAATGCTAGCAAAGTATATTACCTTAAAGGTCTTGAAAACCAATTAACCGCTCCTAATAATAAAATAGAGCGCAAAATACCAGATTACTCAAAATACTTAACCAAAGAGAATTATAAAACACTGAAGCCCTATATAGATTTTGTTCATTTTAAACTTATAATGTTATATAAAATGGAAAGAAACAAAAAACTAGTTAAGATATTTAAGGATAAAGTTTCTATTTCTAATCTAAACTTAATCCAAAAAATTAAGTTTATAATGCCAACACCACTATTTTATTATTCTAAACATATTTACTTATGGTTTACAAAAGTTGTTTCCCACTCTTGAATGATAGCCTCTTCTGAAAATATTTCCAAGCCAAGTGATGTATTTGCTTTTATCTTATTGTAAAATGCGTCATCCAATAGCCTATTTAATGCAGCTACTAATGCCTTTTTATTTTGATTTTCTACCAAAATACCATTTAAATTATGTTTAATAATTTCATTTGGCCCACTATTACAGTTGTAAGCTATTAGTGGCGTACCAAGGTTTAGTGCTTCAAGCAACACCATAGGAAAACCCTCAAACTTACTAGATAATACTAAAGCCTTTGCATTTTGTATTAGCGGATAGGGCTCATTAGTAAATGGCATTATTTTAATACGATTTTTAAATTCTGAATTATTAATCAACCCTTTCAACTTAGACTGTTCAGGGCCATCTCCAACAATAAAAAGTTTAATGTTCTGTTTGGGCAATTTTGACTGTTGATAACACTCAATTAAAACATCAAACTGTTTTACATCAGTTAATCTACCGATACCAATTATATAGGAATTATCAGTACTAATACTATGTGAGTATTTTAATAATTGGGTAGTATCAATAAAGTTATAGATAGTTTTACCTGTAATACTGAGTTTTTTATACAAACGGTCTCTAATACTATTGCTAACTGTTACAAAGCTACCACGTTTTACATGAGGTAATTTAGCAAGCCATATTATATTTAAAAATGAAAAATAGTAGTGTAAATGATAATTGTGAATACAATAAATAACATTTAAGTGCTTAAAAACTATTTTAGAAAACACCAGTTCTTTTAAGTAAACATCACGCAAACGATGATCTATAACACAGTCGAATTCATTTTGTTTAAAAAACTTTATAAACTTTACAAAGGCTTTTAACTTACCAAATTCTTCTTTTACTACTCCAAAATTATATAACCTTCCACTATAATTATATGTTATATGATTTTGCATGGAAACAATGGTAATACTGTATCCTCGTTTTTCAAGAGCTATAGACAAATTTGCCGCTACCTTTTCGGCACCACCAGAGCTTAAGCTAGACACCAATAAACATATTTTTTTACTCATTATTTACTTTAAAATATGTGTCAAAATCAATTTTACCTATAACTAGCCTTTTTCTTGTTTTAAACGATTTACTAAAAACACTCTTTTCTGTATTCATAGTTTTATGCTGAACACCAAATATATGCCCTATACTCTCATAAGTATGATCTGCCATAAACTTCCTGCTTGGTTTAAACACAAAGTCGTTTGGGTATTCAAAATTATCTGAAGTCCATAGTATAAATGGAATTTCAAACATGCTTTTTGTTAAAATTTCTTCAGAACGCCCAAAAAAATCAGTGCCATCATAAACGTTCTCTCCATGATCTGAAATATAAAGTAACGCACTTTTTTGTTTCTGTTGTTGCAATAATTCTATTAATCTTGATACGATGTAATCATTATAAAGTACTGCATTATCATAGTAATTGTTTATATTTTCTTCTTTAGATAAAGACTCAGAATTGCCTTTAAATTTACTAAAACTCGGTGGATATCTCTTATTGTAATCAAAATGTGTCCCTATAAGTCTAGTAAAAATAACTTTCTTTCCTGGTGTTTTTAATATAGTTTCATAATCAGGGAGTAATACTTCATCTAAAACTAGTGCATGCTTATCTTTTAAATGATTGTAAAATTTAAACCATTTACTAGATGACGCTATTTTACTAATGGCATTATCGTGATAGCTTATTGGCCTTTGATTAGAGAGCCAATAGGTATCGTATCCTGCTGCATTAAAAACCTCTACTAAATGTGTTGCGTCTTCTTTTGAAGGATTAATATCTATAGATGTTATAATTTTAGGTACTGCTTTTAAAGTAAAAACATCGGTTGAAATTACATTGTTGTATGTGTACAAATTATCCTTTATTTCATTTAATTTTGGTGTGTTTTCCCTATTATACCCATAAAGTTGCATACGATTTCTGGCTGTAGATTCGCCTAAAACCACAACTAAAACCTCATTATTACTAGTTATAGTTATATCTGTATTTTTTATGTCATTATTAAACTTAATACTACGCTGTAAATCTATATAACCATATGTGCCCCTTATAGCATTATGGTAGGCATTACTTTCAATTAAACCAGAAAATTTTAATACGATAATGATCAAAAAAACACTTAAAACCGTAACTATACTACTATAGCGAGTATAATTTTTAACTGTAACTTTTCTGATTTTAAAAAATAATAGTGTAAATATTATAATGAATAAAAGTATTGGAAAACTAAAATAGGCAGTTGTAAACTCAGTAATTTCATCAGTATTAGACTCTAATAAAAGATACATAAAAGACGATGAAAAATTTGAAGAAACTGCAATATAAGAGGTTGTTTCTAACACCAAATAAAACAGATATAAGAGGCAAACAACATCTTTAACCAACTGCTTTTTTGTAATTCTGCTGTAAAATATTAATAGGATTACAACAAAAAATAGAACATCTTCTAAAACATCTTGAATATCTAACAATACCCAATCAATAAAACTAACTAAAAAGAGATATTTTAATATTAATGGTAAGACTAAAAATGATATGTTTTTAAACATTAACCTTCAAATATTTAAGATTATTAAAATATAACGCTAAAACAACAACTAATAAATATAAAAACACGCTAATTATATAGGCATAAAATACACCCTGAATAGCATATGTATCTATTAAGTAAAAGCTTATCAAATAATAAGTAACATATAGTACTGTATCTGAAATAATATAAAGCTTTACCATTTTTTTTGCATGAAACTGATAAGCTAAAGAAAATGCTATTATCTTTATAAAATCACCTGTTAGTTGTAAATAAAAAAATTGTTCGATCTTTTCAAATTCAGATGTTAAAAATAAAGTTATAATACTACCTTTTAAAAAAAATAGTACCAAAAATAGTATTACTGTAAGTGGTATTATATACTTAAAATAGGATTTCATTATTTTTTGATACCCTAAAACCGTCTTGTTTTTAGCTAATTGAGGCAGTAAATACAATGTAAATAATGAGGAAAAAAACATCATATAAAATGATGAAATTTTATTCATTGCTTCCCATAAACCAGCAGTATCTGCATTAGAAAAAGCTATTATTTTGGTTCTAATAAAAAAATAGGAAACACTTATTAATACAGCTGAGTATGTAGCCATAGCCACATAAGTACCCATAGATTTAAGAATATTAAAAGATATATTGTTCAAATAATCAAATATATTCCCAAGTAAAACTCTAACCTCCTTAAACGCTAAACTAGATATAAAACTTAAAGCAGGTACGGTAAAAGCTGCTAGAAGTGCACCTTCTAAATTAAAGAAGTATATAAGCAAAACTGTAGCTAATGCGTTTAAAATGTTAGTAACAGTTACAAGTTTAGTATATAGTTTATAGTTTTGAAGACCGTTTGCTATATAAACTACTAGAAAACTTAATGAAGCCATAGGTAATAAAAAAGCAAGGTATTTAATAACGAAAGTCCATTCGCTACTTAACAATACCTTTTTACTTATATAACCAGAACAAACAAATAATACTATACTTACAAGTAAGGACAAGCAAAAGCTTAACGTAATAGCAGATGTAATGACAACATTAAGTTGTTTTCTATCCCTTTTACTTTCAGCTACATACTTTACTACACCACTACCAAAACCAACTGCTGTAATACCAAATACACCTTGCAATAAATTTCGTAAATTTCCAATAACTGCATAACCACTTGGCCCTAAATAAATAGCACTAACTTTTGAAACTATAAAGGATGCTATAACCTTACCCACAACAACAAAGCTATTATAGGAAACAACTTTAATAAATGAGTTTTCTAAAAACTTTTTAAGCACTATTTAATAGTTTTATCAGACTCCACTCCAAAAAGTGAGCTGCCGAAAATAAGTAAGATAACACCATAATACATCAAATAACTAACAAAGTGACCTATTACAGCGCCTTTAACACCATATATTTTTATAAAATAGATGCTAGTTGTATATAAAATTATAACTAAAAAGGCTTCTGTGATGATATAGTGCCAAAACATTTTTTTTGCTAAAAACTGATAAGCAATAATCATTGATAGTACTTTAACAAAATCTCCTAGAATTTGCCACATAAACAAATCTGTAACAGGGTCGAACTCTTCTGTAAAAACTATTCTAACAATAAATGGTCGGAGTAAATAAATAAGTAATAACCCTAATGCAAAATATGGAATTATTTTTTTGTAGAGCGAAAACACCTCTTTTTTAAACTCACTAACATCATTTATCTCCGCAAATCTGGGAATAACATAAAACCCTAACAATGCGCTTACAAACATTAAGTAGTACTTAGATATTCTTAACATGGCTTCCCAAAAACCTGCGTCTTTATATCCAATTGTATCTATAATATGAGACCTAATAGCTAAAATAACCAGTGGTAATATTACCGCCGAAAATAAAGCCATACCACTGTAAGAACTAAGTTTTTTAAAATACGATATACTTACTTGATTTACATGAATTAAGGGTATTAAACTTTTTCTATTAATAATTCCAACAAGGGTTATTAAAAAAATGAGAGACTCAGAAATAGCTACTGAAATTAAAGCCCCGTCTAAGTTTTTTTGATATATCAATAAAAGCGCCACACATAAACTTAAAACTTGGCCTATTATATTTATAATGATAAGAATTTTATACTTTGAGAAGCCATTCATTATAGAAAAACTAAACATATTTAAAGCATAAAAAGGCAATACTATTGCAAAAATTTTAATCACATACACGTAATTATTGTATGTTGGAAAAATAAGCTCATTAATAGTTTCTGCTTTAAAATAACAGAAAAAGGATACTAAAATTGTTGTTATAAACCCAAAGTAATATACCGTAGAAAGTGTTTTACTTAGCTTAACTAAATCTTCCTTAAAATCATTTACATACTTAACGATACCTTTATAAAAACCTAATGTAGCTAATGTTTGAGCAGAGGCAACAAAATTTCTTAAATTACCGACTAATGCTAGTCCTTCTGCACCAATAATAACAGCTATAGCTTTAGAGGTTAACAAACCCGCAATAATCCTAGTAAATACTGCAGCAGTTTTTAAAGAAGCTACTTTTACTAATACTTTACTATTAATATAACTAATTAAGTTTTTCAAGAGACGGTATTTAAACTGTAATAACTAAAAGCTACTCTGTAGCCCTGTTACATAGCCCTCAAATATACAAAACGAAACTTTAGAGAAATATTGTTATTAATTAGATACTTATTTCTTTTTAAAAATATAGTATAAATTAATAACTAAAATGGCAATATTAGTTAATATTATCGGCTTAGAAATGGGTTGTAAATATATACCGTAAGCTACAAAAAGTAAGCAACCTAAAGCGTTTACAAGTCTTAATTTAATGATAGATTTCATTAAAAAAGATACTAAAACGGTAGCCATAGCTATATATCCTAACCATTCTACCGTTTCAATACCTAAAAATGTCATTTAAAATTGTATTATTAAATAGACTTATTACGCTTGCGTTCTACTTCTGTTAAGTAAATCTTTCTTAAACGCAAATGGTTTGGTGTAACCTCTACATATTCATCTTTTTGTATGTATTCTAATGCTTCTTCTAAAGAGAATTTAATTGCGGGTACAATTTTGGCTTTATCATCGGCTCCTGATGAACGTACATTACTTAATTTTTTGGTTTTAGTAACGTTAACCGTCATATCATCTCCACGAGAGTTCTCACCAATTACTTGTCCTTCATAAATATCTTCTCCTGGATCCACAAAAAACTTACCTCTATCTTGTAGCTTATCGATAGAATAAGGAATTGCTTGTCCTTTTTCCATAGATACTAAAGAGCCATTTTGACGTTCAGGAATACCGCCTTTTAATGGCTGATATTCTTTAAAGCGGTGCGCCATAATAGCTTCACCTGCAGTAGCCGTTAATAATTGGTTACGTAACCCAATAATTCCTCTAGATGGTACTATGAATTCGCAAACCATGCGTTCGCCTTTGGCTTCCATACTAAGCATTTCTCCTTTTCGCATTGTTACCATTTCTATAGCTTTACCAGATACTGTTTCGGGTAAATCAATCGTCATCTCTTCAACAGGCTCGCATTTTACACCATCAATATTTTTAATAATTACTTGTGGTTGCCCTATTTGTAGTTCGTAGCCTTCACGACGCATGGTTTCTATTAATACAGATAAATGTAATACACCACGACCAAAAACCATAAATTTATCGGCACTATCAGTTTCTTCAACACGTAGTGCTAAGTTTTTTTCTAATTCTTTAGTTAAACGGTCTTTTATATGTCTAGAGGTTACATATTTACCATCTTTTCCAAAAAACGGTGAATCATTAATAGTAAATAACATACTCATAGTAGGCTCATCTATAGCTATGGTTTTTAAACCTTCAGGATTTTCCCAGTCGGCAACCGTATCACCAATCTCAAAACCTTCTAACCCTACAATAGCACAAATATCTCCAGCTTTAACTTCTTCAACCTTTTTGCGTCCTAAACCTTCAAACGTGTGTAGTTCTTTAATTTTAGATTTTACTATAGATTTATCTCTTTTTACTAATGAAATATTCTGGTTTACTTTCAACTCACCACGCGTTAAACGCCCAATAGCAATTCTTCCTGTAAAAGACGAAAAATCTAAAGACGTAATTAACATTTGTGTTGTGCCTTCTTCAATTTTTGGCTCCGGAATATGTTCAATAACCATATCTAATAATGGCTCAATATTTTCAGTTTCATTTTGCCAATCATCACTCATCCAGTTGTTTTTTGCAGAACCATAAACAGTTGGGAAATCCAATTGCCATTCTTCGGCACCCAACTCAAACATCAAGTCAAATACCTTTTCGTGTACCTCATCTGGGGTACAGTTTTCTTTATCCACTTTATTTACTACCACACATGGTTTTAAACCTAAATCAATGGCTTTTTGTAATACAAAACGCGTTTGCGGCATTGGCCCTTCAAAAGCATCTACTAAAAGTAGTACACCATCTGCCATATTTAAAACACGCTCTACTTCACCACCAAAATCGGCGTGACCAGGTGTATCTATAATATTAATTTTAGTGTCTTTATAAATTACAGAAACATTTTTAGAAGTAATAGTAATACCTCTTTCACGTTCTAAATCGTTATTATCAAGAATTAAATCGCCTGTATTTTCGTTCTCACGAAACAACTGACAGTGATACATAATCTTATCAACCAAAGTAGTTTTACCATGATCTACGTGTGCAATAATTGCAATGTTTTTAATATTAGCCATAATAGTGCCTTATTTTAAGCGTGCAAAGGTACGTGTTATTTGTCAGATAGTTAAAAATATGTTATAATTAATATTCTATGAAATTTGTGAATGACATCTTCGTTATTTATTAAAACACATATGCCTCTCAAATAGTATAATTAACAAAGCCTCTTTTCTATGAAAATATCAAGTTTAAAAGACAGTTTGTATCTAATTTTTTTAGTAATGTTTTGGTTTGGGATACTAAAAATCTCCACTAATCTATTACATATCTCACCTAAATTCAAACAGCTTATTATTTTTGTTGGGCTTTTAATAGCTATTAATTTTTCAATGATATTTAGGCTTATAAGAAATTATAGAAAAGTACGCATTTAATATGTAACTTTGTGGTTAAATTTTAATTAAATGCATCTCAGCGAAGTTCCAAAAATTAAACATTCCAATTCTAATAATTTTTTTTTACTGTGTGGCCCATGTGCTATAGAAGGTGAAGATATGGCATTACGTATTGCTGAAAAAGTAATTTCCATTACAGACAAATTAGAGATTCCGTATATATTTAAAGGGAGTTTTAAAAAAGCAAATCGAAGCAGAATTGATAGTTTTACAGGTATAGGTGATAAAAAAGCATTAAAAATACTGAGAAAAATTTCTGAAACATTTGATGTACCTACAGTTACTGATATTCATGAAGTTACAGACGCAACCAAAGCTGCTGAATATGTAGATGTATTACAAATTCCTGCATTTTTAGTACGCCAAACCGATTTAGTTGTAGCTGCTGCCGAAACTGGTAAAGTAGTGAATTTAAAAAAAGGCCAGTTTATGAGTCCCGAGGCCATGAAACACGCCGTACAAAAAGTAAAAGACGCTGGTAGTAACAAGGCTTGGATTACTGATAGAGGTACTATGTTTGGATACCAAGATATGGTGGTAGATTTTAGAGGCATTCCTACTATGCGAAAATTTGCACCTACTGTTTTAGATGTAACACACTCTTTACAACAACCAAATCAATCAGCAGGTGTTACAGGAGGCAGACCAGACATGATAGAAACTATTGCTAGAGCTGGTGTAGTAAATCATGTAGATGGCTTATTTATAGAAACACATTTCGATCCTGCAACTGCTAAAAGTGATGGAGCAAATATGCTACACTTAAATAATTTAGAATCGTTATTAACTAACTTAGTTTCCATAAGAAAAACTGTAAATAGTTTGAAATAATAGTATTTTAGGCACTAACATTTACTATAAAATCATGGAAAATAACAAACGAGCTGGCGATGCTCCTATAGCATGCGAATTAGAAGCAAATAAAAACTATGCGTGGTGTACTTGTGGCCACAGTGACGATCAACCATTTTGTAACGGATCTCACAGAGCTGCAAAGGCAACACCATCAATGGTTTTTACAGTTGAAGAAGATAAAACAGCATACTTGTGCACTTGTAAACAAACTAAAAACCCACCGTATTGTGATGGGTCACATAATTAAAAATAGCTTTCAAAAAATAATTTTTAATAGATATACGATACTATTTTTTTCTTGCTTTTAAAATCAATTTAAAAGGATTTGTATTTACTTCTAGTTGCTTTTTAAGAACATAAATTATGATAGTATCATCAATATCTGCAATAGATTTGTAACGTAAAGACCTGACGGATTTTCTCGTTCCAGCTACAAAACACTCTGTATAATTATCCATACTTTCAAAATGCCAAAAAGCTAAATCTACATAATCTTTAGATTGATTTAAGAAACATATTGGAATTCCGTTGTTATAAAAAAAGGGAATGCGCCATTTGTATAACATCTCAGAATTAGGAATTACTGCCTCAATAATAGCTTGCAATTGCAATAAGATAGATTTGTAGGGTTCTACTTGTTTTAATATGTATTCTTCGGCAGGATTCATTATCTTATTATAGTTTTCATAAAATTAGTGAAAATTTATAAGTAATTATCCAATTAAATTCATTTACTTTGTATTTCAAAGTACTTTTATATGGAGTCAAAAGATTATTTAAAAGACATTAGTGAGATAAAAAATATGATGAATAAATCGTCTAGATTTATTTCACTAAGCGGATTATCTGGTATACTTGCTGGTATTTATGCACTAATAGGTGCTGCAATTGTATATTGGTTAGTTACAGATTATAGCTATGGTGTATTAAAACTAGATGGTTGGGTTTTTGATACCTGTATACTAATTTTATGCATGGTTGCTGTATTAAGTATTGGTACTGGCATACTATTAACAACAAAAAAGGCTAAAAAACATGGTGCTAAAATTTGGGACAATACCTCTAGACGTTTAGTGTTTAATTTTTTGATACCGCTTATTGTTGGCGGACTTTATATTTTAATCATTTTAGGTCAAGGAAAATATGGGCAATCTGGTGGCTTAATGTTAATTTTTTATGGTTTAGCGCTAGTTAATGCCTCAAAATACAGTATTGGCGATATTCAGTATTTAGGTTATATCCAAATTGTATTAGGGCTTATTGGTGCTTGGAAACCAGGATACGGATTTTGGCTTTGGGTTATAGGGTTTGGTGTAATGCATATTGTGTATGGCAGTTGGATGCATTTTAAATATGATGTTAAGAAATAAACTTATGGAAGACAAAAAGAATTCTATAATTGTATTAGGAATTATAACAATATTCATTTCGTTGTTATTTCAAAAATCAACTCATCTTTTAATATCAATAATAATCTACGGAATAGTTTTATTTATATTAGGGTTTTATTATTACACAAATAAATATTTCTTTTGGGCAACTGTTATATTAATAATGCCATGGGTAAGTTTAATTTATTTTCAATTTTTACGAAGATTATATTATCTAATTCCCTTCGGAGGTGAAAGATCTAATGGTATGGGGTCACCATTTTTATTTTTTATTGGAATGTTATTTGAATTACCATTTATAATTGGCATATCATATATATGTTACAATATATACAAAGATATCTCTAAGCATAAATTACATAAAATATAAGATATAAATTGAGTATTATAAACAACATAAATAAGCTATTCGATCATCGTATTAGACTAGGCATCATGTCTATACTTATGGTGAACGAGTATGCCGATTTTAATATGTTGAAAGAACTTTTAGGCGCTACAGATGGTAATTTAGCAAGCCATACAAAAGCCCTTGAAAAAGCTGAATATATAAAAGTTGAAAAACAATTTATTGGTAGAAAACCAAACACCCGCTACTCTACCACCACACTTGGTAAAGCAGCATTTAAAAAACATATTGAAGCCCTTGAAGCTATCATAAATAAACAGAAATAATTTTTTTTATAAATATACTTTGAATTTCAAAGTACTTTAAAATTAAATAAAATGAATCATACATCTACGAAATCCATTAGTAATTTTAATTATTGGCTTAATCATTTTAAAACTAACCAAAACCAATTTAACCATATTACATGGTGTGTACATTCTGAATTAACTTCAAAAGAAATAAGCATAATTACAAGTTCTATCCAACAATTTCAAAAGGGTGAAAATTCTGAGGGCAAACATCTTATTCAATATGCTAAACAACAAGGTGACACAACCTACCTACAAACTATAAAACTATTTATAAAAGAAGAACAAAAACATGCGCTAGTACTTGGTAAATACATGGAAACTCATAAAATAGACAAAATTAAATCACATTGGATAGATGGTGTTTATAGAAATTTACGAAAATTATCATCGCTTGAAAATTCAATTATTGTGCTTTTAACTGCTGAAATAATAGCAGCTATATACTACATAGCGCTAAGAGATTGTACCAATTCAAAAACACTAAAAGCAATATGTAATCAAATTTTACAAGATGAAGATATGCACATTAATTTTCAATCTTACACCCTTAGTCATTTCTATAGTAACAAATCATTAATAAGTAAAATATACAGTAGGCTGTTTCACAAAATTTTAATGATTGCAACAATAATGATAGTATGGTTATACCATAAAGATGTATTACTCAATGGTGGATTTTCCTTTTCTTTTTTCTATAAATCTGTATTTGATGAATTCAAAAAATCAGAAAAAATTATTAAAAACACACACAGATATAATCAAAATACTATTACCAATCTAGTTTAAATATTAAAAACTCTAAAAAAATGGAAATACAACACCTACCACCGCAACAAAATAAATTTAGTCAATGGTTAAAAACCTCTATTACAGCAAGAATGCTCATGGTGGGCTTTCTTGTTATTATATTACTTATTCCACTATCCTTTATTAATAATCTAATTAATGAGCGTGCTTTTAGACAACAAGATGTGGTAAATGAAATTAACCAAAAATGGGGTAATAATGTGTTAGTATATGGCCCTATGATAAAATTACCTTATAAAACTTACACCGAAACTAAAACATATAACGAAAAGACCAAAACCTATTTTAAGGAAACACAAATCCATAAAAAATATGCTTACATATTTCCTGAACATCTTAATGCTAAGGTAGATGTAAACTCAAAAACCTTAAAACGAGGTAACTTTGAGTCTGCAGTGTTTACAACACAAATGGATTTTAACGGGCAGTATATCCCTGTAGATTTAACTTCTAAAGGCATAAAATCAGAAGATATTATTTGGGATAAAGCAAGTATTGTAATTAAAACATCCAATTTAAAAGGTATAAAAAGTGAAGTGCAAATAAAACTAAATAATAAAGCCTATAGTTTTGAAACTAACTTTAACCAAAACAATAATAGTAACCTCGATATTTTAGAATCTAGTTTTATAAATGGAAGCGACGCATTTAAAACTAAAAAAACAGATTTTACATTCTCTATAAAATTTAATGGAAGCACAAAACTAGAATTAATTCCTATAGGTAAGACTACTAAAATGGAGATGTCTTCTAATTGGGCAGACCCCAGTTTTATTGGGAACTACCTGCCTAATGATGAAACTAAAAGCATCTCTAAAAAAGGTTTTAAAGCAGATTGGAAAGTACTGTATATTAACAGAGCATTTTCTCAACAACACCTTAAAAAAATCCCAAATCTTAATCAATTTGCATTTGGTACCAAATTTATGGTTATGGTAGACGAGTATCAAAAAAGCGAACGCTCAGCTAAATATGGTTTTCTGGTTATTGGTCTTACATTTTTAGTGTTTTTCCTTATCCAAACACTAAGTAAAATAAACATTCATCCGTTTCAGTATCTTATGATAGGGCTCGCTTTAACTATGTTTTACACATTATTAGTTTCTATATCAGAGCACAGTAATTTTTTAAAAGCCTATTTGGTAGCTGGTATATCAGTCATTGCACTCATTACACTTTATTCAAAATCTATATTAAAAACATTTAAGTTCCCGCTATTTATTGGTGCGTCCCTAAGTGCGTTATATACATTTATCTACGTTATCATACAGTTAGAAAATTATGCACTACTAGTAGGTAGTATTGGTTTATTCCTAATTCTAGCCATCGTCATGTTTGTATCTCGAAAAATAGATTGGAACAACGGTTAGTTTATTAATTAGTTTTTTAGGATGCCCGCCTACCTTCTTAAAGTAGGTAGGCAGGTTTCCCTCGCTAAAAAAAGCGAGGTTGCACTATTCACTTTATCTTTCATGGTACCTCAAAAAAAGAATATTGTTTTAATCGCTAACGCAAAAGACTACTATGAAAAATATAATAACAACTAGCAAAGCTATTGCAGCTGTAAGCTTTATAATTGGCACAATTTTGTTTGCCTTACAAATGTACACATTGTCAAATACTCTTATAAGACCTGGAGTGGCGTTTATTGCGATAGCTACAATTGTAAATATTTTGAGTCTCTTAGCTCTTATTTTTTTATTATTAAATACAAAAACACATAAAATTATAATCTTTAAAACAATCGGTATAGTACTACTCAATATTCCTGTGGCACTTTTATACTTTAGAATTTTAATAAAATTTATATGACGTTAATACACAACAAAACCTACTTACTACTAACAATTCTACTTTTTATAACAGAAGTACTTATAGCCATATACCTAAAAACAGGTTTTATTCGTCATACCGTTGGTGACTTTTTAGTAGTTATTTTAATCTATTGTTTTTTTAAAAGTTTTTTTAAAATAAAAGCAATAAAATTAGCAATAGCTGTATTTCTTTTTGCCCTATGTATCGAGTTGCTCCAACTACTTAATATACTTAGCCTACTTGGTATGGAAAATAATAGCATTGCTATTTTACTTTTAGGAAGCACGTTTCATTTTACAGATGTAATGGCTTATGCTTTTGGCGCAATAGCAGTTTTGTTTATAGACTTAAAATTAATACCACATGGAAACTATTAAAAACCTTTTATCAAATCGTTTTAAAACTATATCTGTTTTAACAGTTTCGATACTTTTTAGCATTCTCATTTTAATGATTAGAATGAAATTAACACACTCCTACTTTTACTTGTTTTTGGTTTGGAATTTATTTTTAGCAGTCATTCCCTACACCATAACCACATATTTGGTAAGCATCCCCAAACCTAATAAATTATGGTTGGTACTTTGTTTTGGGGTTTGGCTGCTTTTTTTACCCAATGCGCCATATATTATTACAGATTTATTGCATTTAAAAATAAGCACCACTGCCTCGTTATGGTTAGATATTTTAGTTATCCTATCATTTGCTGGCAATGGTTTATTATTGTTTTTTCTTTCAGTTTCTGATATGATGGCTATTTTAAAATCTTACTTAAATCATACTAAGATAACATACGTTATTTTTACTATTTGTTTACTAAATGGCTTTGGCGTGTATCTTGGGCGGTTTTTACGCTATAACTCTTGGGAGATTTTAAGTAACCCAAAGTACCTTTTTGTAGATATTTTTAATATTATACTAAAACCCTTTCAAAACATAGACGTTTGGTTATTTACTTTTTTATTTGGGCTCTTTTTGAGTTTAGGCTATTGGATGTTTACTAATTTAACATTTCAAAAAAAATAATACTAGTCTACATTTTCAACTTCACTTTCAGATTTTAAAACATAATCACCATCATCTTGTTCAATATAAAGTGCTTTATTCCCTGATTCACCGTTTCTAGTTACATCGTTTCCCTTTATGGTTTTAGTAACTTTTTTAGTGTAGGTTTCTTTAACTTTTCCTGTTGCGGTGCCGTTTCCATTTAACTTGTGTGCCTATTTGTATCATATTTTTATTTTAAAATTATTAATTTTTTGCGAAAATTTGTCTGGTTTGTTACATAAATTACTTGTGGTACAGCTTTTGAGTTATTATTTGTTGTGAAACAGCACTTTTAAAAAAACACAAATTTTGGCAGGTTTTACAAAGAAATTGATAAATTTGCCCCTGCGTTAGGGATTGCAGCGGCATCCTTTTGCTTTTTTGCAAAAGATATAGCGGAAAGCCCGACCCCTTGTGGGTAACGCCCAACTTCTCGATACAATTCCGACAAAAATTGGAATTACTCGAAATGATAAATTTAATTGATAACGGGGTCGACTGGTTTTGACAGCGAGATTAATTGAACGGTAAGCACGTCGTGTAATGGCATTGAAACACGTAAAAGGCTAGACCAAATTTTAAACGGCGAGAATAACTACGCTTTAGCTGCATAATCTGAATTATAGTAGGATTGGCCTAGTCCCGCAAGGCGGGAAAGCTTTATGTCTCCGGAAAGCCTTGATTAACGGCGTTCTATTTTGAGGCATCGTAAATGTTAATATAGAAAAGGTGGTGCTTTGTTGCCTTTTTGAAACTAAAGAAGCTAAGTGGTGAGTGGGTTGTCTTTAACCAGCTTATCATCTAAAAACTAAGAAAAGACTAAACGTGTAGAAAGCTCTTTGGTTACTTGTTTGGACGAGAGTTCGATTCTCTCCGACTCCACTTTTAGAGTATTAAAACCCTGTAGTCATATGATTTACAGGGTTTTTTGTTTTATTTGATATCAAATAATATCATTTAAAACCATATAAAAGGTGACCGAATTGGTAATCTTTTTTGAATTTTAAAACAGGTCTCACTAAACATATCTTGATCTATCTTCTATATAATTATACCAAGTTTTAATTTTGATTTTACGTTTGCTTGAATCGGCTAAATTTAAAACCTTCGGAAGAAAATTATATTGAAAAAAATTATAATTTTATCTCAAGTTTTTCCATTTTAATATGAATCAAACTCCTAAAATTCTCTTTCTGATGTTGCGAAAGAAAACTATAGTCAATCAATCCAGACCATTCCTGCATCCCTTTTTCAATACGCTTCCAAAGATTTTCAATTGCTTTTTCTGGTATATGTGCTTTTAACATAGCTTCATTAAAATCGTTTCGTTTTAACTTTCGCTTCTTTCCATTAAGATTCAATGCCAAATCTTCTAAATCGTCTGGCAATAATAATTCTGCTGAAATCATATCGTAAGCTGGTGCGAGTTCGTATGCATTGGGTTCTTTTGCAATAAGCGAAAAATTCTTTAGGTGCATATCATTATTTCCTATTAAGAAAGAAATAATCACTTGTTCGTAAAAGTGAACAACGTCCTTTATAGGGTTTTTAGAGTAGGCGATAATACCTTTAGCGATTTGCTCATAAGAACCACGATATTTATGTTCTGTTAGTCGCTCATTAAATTGACACGCATCTTCCATAGCAAACTTATCGCCTTGCGCATTGCGATCTATACGTCTCGTTATATAAGCCAACTCTCCACCTTTTAAAGGCAGTAATAAAAAAGGAACGGTATCAATGCCACAGGCTTGGGTCATTAGCATACACAAGGCTTCTAGTTCTGGCATTTGTGGATAAGTAGAATAAGGTGGTTTTAAAATATATCTCCCGTTTAAAGCGCCAACTATGGTTAAACGTTCTTCAGTAGCTGTTTTTGTAAAGCCCATTGATAATTTAGGCTGCACACCTGTTACTATAATACGCTGTGCAACGTTTTCTTCAGCAAGCTCATTTATTTGTGACACGTCATAGTCTAATTGAAATACAGGTGTATCACTTTCCCAGAAACGAGCAAGACAAGCAGGGTGATACTGATGATCTCCTGATGCTAATGGTTTATGACAAGCTAAACAACTACTCATTTTCTATAATACTTATGTTACCTATGCAATCACGACAGGTGGTTAGTAATAATCCCATGCGATCTCTTGGGTTAAGTTTCCAGTTTTTCTGTGCAATATCTAGCAACCATCCTTCTGGAATTAGTCCGTCAAAAAATGGAAATAAAATATCTGATACGAAAGGGTCTTCCTGCAACGGAAATGTTAATGATACAGGTGTTGCATTTTTCAATGATAAATAGGTTTTATCATATTGAAATAAATAACCTTCGTCATTTTCAGTAAGCATTCCTGCTTTTTGGTTACTCACCCAAATTTCTCCTTGTCTCATCGCTTATAGGTGTTGGTGTTAATGTATGACCAAAAAATAGTAATACTTGATTTACTTTATCGGTCATTAAATTTGGTTTTCCTTGCTCTAGGTCTCGCACAAAGCGAAGTCCAACACCAGTCAGGTCAGACAACTCTAACTGTGTCATTTTACTTTCTTTTCTACTTATTCTAACGAAGTCAGCAATAGCGTTATGTCGATTCCAATCTTTCATAATTATACCCATAAAGGTGTAAGATGATGCAATATAATAATTTTATACCTCATTAGGTATAATTTATAATAATAATTATTAAATATACCTTTAAGGGTATATAAAACTACCCGGTTAATAAAGCTTATGAATTGAAAGCAAAAGTGTAAATTAAATAAACTATATGTAATTACATATAATATTAATTGAACCCGCACTTTTATATTTAATTGCATATAGAATCAAGAAAATCTTTACTTTTCTATTTTAACAAGATTGTTATTATTTAAAGACTAATTTGCAATTCGCGAAACGTAAATTACAAATCGAAAAAATAAAATTTGTGCCATTTTGATGAATTTTGAGAAATTCGGACAACCCAAATGTTAAAGTTTGTTAAATCGAGACCAATTCCGTTACCTCTAAATATAGCACCTTTTAAAAGCCCTGTGAACACTATAAAGTTGAAATTATGGTCGTTGTCTCCGACTCCACAAAAACCTGACTAATATTTAGTTGGTTTTTTTTTTTGAGTTAAAAAAAAAAATCAATATGAGGATCAAAAAAGTCAATATTTTAACATATATATCCTTTTTTAACCTACTTTTGTAATACAAGCTAACACTCCCTACAAAATGAAAAAAGAAGCAACTCAAGAACCAAAAGCACATTTAAATGGAACCTCTAAAGAGGCTACTTCTAAAATTGACGCCATAAAAGAGCTTATTTTTGGTGAGAATATTCAAGAATATAATTCTGAATTTGAAGCACTAAAAGCTGATATTTTAGCTAAAAAGGAAGAATTACAAAATTTAATTAGTACTGTAGAATCTGAGCTTCTGCAAAATATTGACTCTCTTAGTACTGATATAAACATAAGAATTACTGATCTTGAAAACTCTATAAACGACAAACTAGATACTATTGACGATAAAAAAGTGAATCGTAAATTATTAAGTGAGTTATTTATAAAAATGGGAGAAAAATTAAGCGATTAACTTATAAATTGCGATGAACCAAGATGAAAAATTAAGTATCATTAAGGATATCTTGCTTACTGATGAGCGAGAATTTGCATCTTCTATTGAGAAAAAAATTAAAATTCTAGAAACTACGGTTAATGAGCCAAAGCTTTTATCAACAAAGGTTGATCCTATAATTGATGAAAAATTAAAGACTTTTATAAAAGAAATGCCAAATACACTTGGCCCTACAATTACCGAAGCTTTAAAAGAGGAAATAAAAAATTCTAAAGATGCTGTTGTTGAAGCGCTTTTTCCGATACTTGGAAAAATGGTTAAGCGCTATGTACAACATGAAATGAAATTACTCTCAGAAAAAATTAATACACAAGTAAATAACACCTTTTCTTTTAAGCGCTTTTTTAGAAAAGCAAAATCTAAAGCTTCGGGTGTAGAAGAATCTGATTTGATTTTACAAGAACAAACCAACACAAAAATAGAACAAGTTATTATTATCGAAAAAGGTTCTGGACTTGTGCTAGCAGAACACTCAAAAGATAAAATGGCAGATGAAGATATGGTTGCTGGAATGCTAACAGCCATAAAAAGCTTTGTTGAAGATGCTTTTAAAAAGGAAAGCCAAAACCTACAATATATAGAATATGATTTGTATCATATACATCTACAAAACTTCTCTTCATTTTATGTAGCTGTGGTGGTATCTGGAGCCTATAACGTGATTTTTAAAGATAAATTAGAAAACAAAATTCTTAATTTTGTAAGCAAACAAAAAGTGGTTGATGTTTTAGATGATAAAATAGTACTTACGCAAAAACTAGAAGATTTTTTTAAGCATGACACTATCTAAAAAAATTGTTTTAATTGGGCATTTCGGGGTTGGTAAAACCTCGTTAATAAGGCGTTTTGTAGAAAATACATTTTCTGAGGATTATAAGGTAACTATTGGTGTTCACATATCGAAAAAAACTATCGACATTACAGATAACAACACATCTGTTTCTCTAATTATTTGGGATTTAGAAGGGCAAGATGATATTAAAAAAACACGCTCATCTTACTTATTAGGAACTCATGGTTTTATTTATGTGTTTGATTTATCTAGACCCGTAACTTTTGAAAACTTAAAATCTGAATTAGATTTTTTAAACGAAAACTATCCAAAAACGCCCGTAAAAGTAGTAGGCAATAAAATGGACTTGGTAAACAAACAATATTTAAGTCAATACAGCGATGTTTTTAAACCTCATGTCGATTTTTTTGTAAGCGCTAAATCTGGTAGTAGAGTTGAAACTCTTTTTTCTAAATTAGCTAAAGCGTTAATTTAAGAGTTTCATTACATGTTAAACAGCTTTAAAAAAAAATACTATAAAAATAATTTTCAGTACATTTTAACTGATAATTTTGGAAATATTACAGAGACTGACAATACGTTATTTACTATTAAGCCGTCTCTCAAAATTCAAAATACTCATCCTTTTTTTGAAGTACTCACAAATATATTGACAATTAGAAATGAGTGCTTTGAATTTTCGTGTGTAAATTTGAATATAGGCGCCATTTCAATAATTGCTGATGTTACCATTCATACAGAAAAAGATAACGCTAACCTTATTATAATAGAAGACTTAACTAAGCATTATAATAATTATCAACTTATAGCTCAAACCAGAAATGAATCTGTAATCAACTCTCAAGTTTTAGAGCTTAAGAATAAGTATTTATTAGAAAAAGAGACGTTTAAAAACAACTTTATAGCCAATTTTAGTCATCAATTAAGAAACCCCATTACCGCATCAATAATTTTTAGTGATTTACTAATAGATAGCGATATAAGTGCTGAACAAAAAAACTATATTAATATTATAAAATCTGCTAATAAAGACTTAAAACATAGAATTGAAGATATTTTAGATACCTCGAAAATTGAATCTAATAAACTAATTTTAATTGATAAAGTTTTCAATTTAAAGCAGCTTTTAAATGAGATTACTGAAGGTTACAGCCATCTTGCCACGAAAAAAAATCTTGAATTTAATATTATTCTAGATCCTAAACTCCCTGAATTTTTACTCGGTGATTCTTATAGGCTGAAACAAATTATAGGAAATTTACTCAACAACGCTATTAAATTCACCAACAAGGGGATAATTGAACTTAAAATAACTTTAAATTACGAAAGAGCTAATAAAGCCAATTTACAGATTGTGGTTAATGATACAGGTATAGGAATTGCTCCAGAGCATCATGAATCTATTTTTTCTAGATTCAAAACATTGTCTACTGATATAAAAAACAATAGTGGTATTGGTTTAGGTTTATCTATTGTTGAACATTTAATTTTAAAAATGAATGGTAATATTGCTGTTGAAAGTGCATTAGGCAAAGGCAGTAAATTTATCTGTAACGTTAATTTTAAAATTACGAGATATAACAAAAGTTTAAAGGAAAAGCTAATAGAAAATTTAGAAGCTAACCATGATAATAAGAAAAATATAGTATTGGTTGAAGATTCTGAATTGATTCAATTATCTATATTGAAAATACTAGCCAATGCGGGTGATTTTTATTTAAATATCATATCAAAAGGTAAAGATCTTATCCCCAATCTTATCGATAAAGATGTAGATTTAATATTATTATCTAATACTGTTGAGGGGTATAGCGCTATGGATTTAACAACATCTATACGTAAACTCTCAAAAATATATAAAAAAACACCTATTGTAGTAGTGTCTTCTGAAGTGTTTAAAGCAGATATAAAGCGTTTTAAGCAAGCTGGTGCAAATGATGTAATACCTAAACCTTTTGATAAAATTAGTTTACTAGAAAAAATACATAAGTATCTAAAATAAGGAACAGGCATAAATGCCTGTTTCTTATTTACCGAATGTTCTAATTCATATTTGGTTTTATCTACATACGTTAATTGAGCGATTTACCGTTTTAAAAGCTACATTTTTACAATAATAAATTCAGAGCGTCTGTTAAGTTGATGCTCCGCTTCGGTACAACTTACACCATCTGCACAATTATTTATCAATTGAGATTCGCCATAACCAGTAGCACTATCAATTCTACTAGCATTTACACCTTGGCTTACAATATATTCTCGAGTGGATTTTGCTCTTCTATCAGACAAGCTTAAGTTATATGCATCCGAGTTTCTTGCATCCGTATGCGATTCAATTGTAATCACCATTTTAGGATATTGTGTCATGAGCAACACAATTTTATTAAGCTCTATAGCTGCATCATTTCGTATGAAAGACTTATCTAAATCAAAATAAATAATACCAATTTTAATTTTTAAGAGTCCGTTTTCCTCAACAATAAGTTCATCAAGTGTTTCCATACCTAATGCCACAACAGTTTCTCCGTTTTCATTTAACGTAACTACTGGTTTATTTTTAGGCTCGTAACCCGTTTTATCGGCAGTAACTTTAAATTTTGTGGCACAATCTAAAACAGTATTAAATTTGTACGCGCCAGCTACATTGGTTATAGTGGTTTCTAATGTTTCTCCAGACTCTGAAAACAGCGTCATTTTTACATCAGAAACACGCTCACCCGTAATGGTGTTTGATACATATCCACGTATGGCTTGTTCACATAATAGACCATCTGGTGCAGGTAAACGCACAAAAGAGTAAATATCATCGTCGCCCTTACCCGTTAATCGGTTTGAGCATACAAATCCTCTATCTTTTTCTTCATTAACAATAAATCCAAAATCGTCAAGTTTACTATTAAGAGGTGCTCCAAGATTAACAGGATTCTGAAATTGTTCATCAAACAACCTACTTTCATATACGTCTAGTCCTCCTAATCCTAAGTGACCATCCGAAGCAAAATACAATGCATTATTGGTAATGTATGGAAACATTTCCCGTCCTGCAGTATTTACCTTATCGCCTAAATTTCTTGGTCTAGAATAGCCTGTAAATGTACTATCTTGTGCTGTGCTTGAATTAACTTCCAATATATCTACAACAAAAATATCGGTTGCACCAATAGAACCTGGCATATCTGAAACAAAGTATAATAACTTTCCATCTTTACTTACCGTTGGATGCCCTACCGAGTAATCTTCACTATTAAATGGCAACTCTTTTACATTTTGCCATGTAGGTATACTATCCGCATTATTGCGCAATTCTGCACTGTACAGTTTTAAGTGATTTGTGCCTTTACCATCACGTCCTAAATCGCCATTATAATTATTTCTTGTAAAATACATTTTGGTTTCATCTGGCGAGAATGCTAATGTAGCTTCATGATAACGCGTGTTTAATTTATCTGAAAACTCATCGATTAGTTTTAAATCTGATTCTATTGAATTTAGCTCACCTAAATACATATTTAAAAAGGGCTGCTCATTCCAATGGTAAATTCTAGTATGAAATGTAGAACTATCTACTGCTGATGAATACACCAATTTATCTTTATAATACATGGGTCCAAAATCTGAATACTTTGTATTGGTTGATACATTTTTAAGTACAAATCGTGGTTCTATATCTAAAATATCTTCAACCGTTATGTTCTTCTGACTAAATTTTGGCGAACGGTCATCTTCATTCTCTGTTCTTTTAGAAAACTCTTTCATCCAGCGTTTTGCTTCTCTATACTTACCAATACCTTGTAGTGTATGTGCATATCTAAAAATATATTCGGCATCAACATCAGCATAAAAGTCTGAAACTAATTTATCATACCATCTGTGAGCGTTTTCCATATCTGTATTAAAATAATAAGAATCGCCTGCTCTTTTCAGTAGGTTTACATACGTAGAATCGCTTGTAACATTGAAGCCTTTATTTTTCCTTTCGGCTTTTTTAAGCTCTAACTCATACAAAGAAGAGGCGTCTTTATACCACATTCTATCAAACAACCTATCAGCTTTTTCATTTGAAGTTTGTGCTAGTGTGATGCTGGCAGTAGCTAAAAATAAGAGTGTAATTATATTTTTCATGTAGCTCATATTTAAAAGAATCGTGGTGATTTTAATTGTTTTTCTCTAGATCTAAGTTCGAAACGTAACATAATCTCATGTGTTCCAGAGTTAAAATTATTCAGGCGTGTTGTGGTAGCATCGTAAGCATAACCTAGCATTAATTTAGGTCCTAATTGAAACCCTATTAAACCACTTACCGAGTCATCCCAACGGTAAGCTAATCCTAGTCTAAACACATCATCAAACATTACATTGGCAGATAAATCTACAATTATTGGTGCGCCCACAACGAACTTACCTAAAAAGGCTGGTTTTAGTTTTATTCTTGGGCTTAAATCAAACACCTTACCTCCTATTAAGAAATAGTGTAAACGCTCTGCAGCTATAGCGTTTTGTACGCCATCGTAATGTTCAGTTGTTAAAAAGTTGGGTACTGAAAGCCCGAGGTAACTATTATCGTTATGCCAATACACACCAGCACCTACAGTTGGTAAAAATCTGTTATCAATATTTTGTTGAAATACATCTTCTTGCTCTTGGAATGATCCTCTAGACCAATCTACATTCAAGAATCTTAAACCTCCTTTTATTCCGAAGGACAACTTACTCCCATAATTCAAATTAATGGTGTATGAAAAGTTAGCATCTAAGAAAAACTCGTCTGATGGTCCTAATCTATCGTTTACCAAAACAACCCCTAATCCCACATTTTTTCCTACTGGAGATTCAATACTAAAATTTTGGGTTTCTGGTGCACCGTCTAGCCCTACCCATTGCGTTCTATACAAACCTGTGGCCGTTAAGTGACCTCTAGAACCAGCATAGGCAGAATTTACAGTTAATGTATTAAACATATAGTCTGTGTATTGAGGGTCTTGCTGAGCGTTTACATGGCAACATGCAAACGCCAAAGCTAGACCAAATACTATTTTAAATTTTAAGTTCATCTTTAAATTCTTGTGTTTTAAAATATACTGTGTTCTTAAATTATCTTACTATGTATAGCCATCCTGCTCTTGGTTCAGATCCGTCACCTAAATCAAGAATATAATAATATGTACCTACAGGTAACTTCTTGTTTTTATTTACCACTGCTCTACCATTAGATATGCCGTCAAATGTGTTATCATAACCTTCTTTGATGTAAACCACGTTACCCCATCTGTTATAAATTTGAAGTTCGTTATTTGGGTAATTATTTATACAATCAATCACGAAGAATTCGTTTTTACCATTTCCGTTAGGTGAGAATTCATTGAAAACATGTAAACATTGTGGATCTATAGTAGCTTCATCTGTATCATTGTTTTCATTTGAATCTATTTGATCTAAGAATTGAAGTGAGGCTATATTAACATAATCATTAACATCCACTACTTCTACAGTAATTTGTAATGTTTCAGTAGCTCCTGCTGGTACTTCAGGAATAATCCACAATCCTGAAGCCTCTGTATAACTTCCAGAAGATGCTAATGCTGAAACAAACTCGTAACCGCTTGGTAAAACGTCCAGTATTTCTACAGACGTTGCATTTATACCTCCTTGATTAGACACCGAAATAGTAAATATAATCTCTTCACCTATAGACGGATTACCGTTGTTTACTTCTTTTGTAACAGCTAAGTCAACAATTGGCGTATTTATAAATGCACTATCCTCATCGTCTTCACTTTGATCGCCGTCATCGTTATCAGGCTCACTATTAGGATCAAATTGATCGCTACCAGTTATCTGAGCAATATTTAAATATTCGCCTGCTTGCAGTGTTGGCATATTTACTGTAGCATCATAAGTAATTGTTAATCCCGTTAACGGCACATCTAATCCAGACCATGTTATGATATTCCCAATAAGCTCTCCACCATTACTAATGTTAGTGATATTACTGTAACCAATTGGTAGTATATCTTCTAAAGCTACACCTGTTGCCCCATCAACTCCTGCATTGTTTATTTGAAGTGTGAAGGTTACTATATCGCCAACATTAGCATTCATATTACTTACAGACTTAGTTAAACTTAAATCCGCAGTTTCTGTCATCACCAAAATACTATCCTCATCATCCTCACTTTGGTTACCATCATCATTATTTGGAGCACTGTTAGGGTCCATCACATCACTTGCTGTAATTTCAGAAACATTTAAATATTCTCCTGCTGTCCCTGTAGGTTCATTAATAATGACATCAATGAATAAACTTTGCGAACTTGCATTTGGTACTGTTCCAACCGTCCATAATCCAGTTACTTCATCATAAATTCCTGATGTTGCACTAAATCTCACAAAGTCGAAACCTTGAGGTAATAAATCGATAACTTCTACACCTGTAGCTGCATCAGGCCCCGCATTACTTACTGTAATTTGGAATGTGATTTCGTCGCCAACGTTAGGCATAATCTCATTATCTACAACTGTTTTCTCTAAGGACAAATCTGCCATAGCATCAACTGGTGTCACTAATACATTAGCTTCATCATCTTCACTTTGATCGCCGTCATCATTGTTTGGTGTAGAATCATTATCTACAACATCAGATGCTGATATTTGAGCGATATTTAAATAATCACCGCTACCATTCACCAACGCATCAATTAATAAAGTTTCAGTTACACCATTAGCAATATTGCCAACATTCCAAATTCCTGTGGTTTCATCATACGTACCTGATGTTGAACTGAACAACACAAAATCAAAACCTGATGGTAATAAATCAGTGACTTCAACACCTGTTGCATCCTCTGGCCCATCATTTGTTACGGTTATAATAAATGTGATTTCTGATCCTACTAAAGGATTTGTGTCTCCATCAACAACATCCTTAGTTAAGGATAAATCTGCAACTGATTCAACTGGTGTTACAATCGCATTATCTTCATCATCTTCACTTTGATCACCATCATCATTATTTGGCGTTGAATCTGAATCTGTTGTATCAGATGAAGTGACTTGTGCTATATTCAGATAATCACCTGTAGCATTAACCAATACATCTATAAGTAAGGTTTCTGATGCGCCGTTAGCTATATTACCTATATTCCATAATCCAGTTGTTTCATTATAAGAACCAGCAGTAGAACTAAACAGTACAAAGTCATATCCAGAAGGCAACAAGTCTGTGACTTGAACTCCTGTTGCATCCTCAGGACCATCATTAGTTACTGTAATTTGGAATGTGATTTCCGAACCAATTAATGGTGTTAAATCTCCATCTACCACAACTTTTTCAAGTGAAAGATCTGAAACCGATTCTACTGGTGTTACAATAGCATTATCTTCATCATCTTCACTTTGATCGCCATCATCATTATTTGGCACTGAATCTATATCGAATACATCCGAAACTGTTACTTCCGCTATATTTAAATAGTCTCCTGTTGCATTAACTAAAACATCAATTAATAATGTTTCTGATTCTCCTGAAAGTACAGTTCCTAAAGTCCATAGTCCTGTCGTTTCATCATATACTCCTGATGTAGAACTATACAATACAAAGTCGTAACCTGATGGTAATAAATCTAGTACTTCAACTCCTGTAGCGTCTTGAGGACCATCGTTAAACACTCTAATTTCAAATGTGATTTCAGAGCCTACTAGTGGCGTAGTATCGCCATCAACAACTATTTTAGTTAATGATAAATCAGCCTGTGCTGGGACTATGGTTAATTCATCTTCATCATCGTCATCACCATTGCCATCACCGTCTTCATCTACTGTGTTGTCTGTGGTTGGATCACTATCTGGATCATATTGATCTGAGGCCGTAATCTGCGTGCTATTTGTATAGCTTATACCTGCCCCTGGGGCGTTTACTGTGGCTTCATACGTTACTACTGTAGTGCCGTTGTTGGCTGCTACGGTTAAACCTGTCCAGGTTGCGGTGTTACCTGATTGCACGCCGCCATCGTTTACTGTTACTAAGGTGTAACCGTTTGGTAGGATATCTTCTATCGCTACACCTGTGGCTATATCTGGACCTGCGTTGGTTACTGTTAACGTGAACGTTACTGTATCGCCTACGTTTGGACTGGTGTTATCTATCGCTTTGGCTATGCTTAAATCGGCCTGTTGAATCGTTACGCCTACTTCGGCTTCGTCATCGTCTGGGATGCCATCGCCATTATCGTCCGTATCTGCATCGCTTGTTGGATCACTGTCTGGATCAAACTGGTCTGAGGACGTGATCTCTACACCATTGATATACTCGTTCGCTGCTCCAGTTGGGGCATCTACCGTAGCATCAAAAGTCAAGGTTAACGTATCTACTCCTACTGGTACGGTTAATCCCGTCCAATCTACTTGGTTCGTTACTGTTTCTGTCCCTGTACTGCTTATGTTTGTTATCGCACTGTAACCTGCTGGCACCACATCTTGTACTGCTACGCCTGTGGCTGTTACTGTTCCCGCATTGCTTAATGTGATTGTGAACGTCACTACATCGCCTACATTTGGCGTGGCGTTGCTTACTGCTTTTGAGATACTTAAGTCTGAGGTTTGTGGTGTGATAGTGAAACTATCTTCGTCATCTTCACTCTGGTCACCATCATCATTATCTGGGGTACTGGTTGGATCGAACTGATCGCTGCCTGTAACTTCTGCTACATTACTGTACTCGCCTGCTGCTCCTGTTGGGGCATTAACAGTTACCTCGTAACTTAAGGTGATGCTTGTGCCGTTTGCGATACTTGCTATCGTCCAATCGATCTGGTTGCCTGTTGCTACGCCGCCGTTGTCTATATTAGTAATACTGCTGTAACCTGATGGTACAACATCACTGGCGCTTACATTGGTCGCTTCGTCTGGACCATTGTTAGTTAGCGTTACTTCAAAGGTTACTGTATCTCCTACATTTGGTGTCGCACTACTTGTTGCTGCTATACCTTTAGCTAATACTAAATCGGCTTGTGCTGGGGTTACTTCTTCTGCATCTTCATCATCTTCACTCTGGTCGCCATCATCATTGTCTGGATCACTGTTTGGATCGAACTGATCGCTTGCTGTTACTTCTGCTACGTTTCTGTATTCGCCTGCTGCTCCTGTTGGGGCATTGACTGTAACTTGGTAGCTTACTGTTGTGCCTGCTAATGGTACGTTAAGTCCGCTCCATGTGATAGTGGTTGCTCCTGTATTGAACACTCCGCCATTGTCGATACTACCAGCTACTAAGCTGTAACCTATTGGTAATATATCGTCAATGCTTACACCTGTGGCTGCTGTTGTTCCGGCATTGCTTATTGCGATGCTGAACGTAAGTACATCGCCTACGTTTACTGGTGCACCGTTGGTATCGGCTACTGTTTTGTCTAGTGATAGGTCTGCTGTTTGTGGCGTAATGTTGAAGGTATCTTCATCATCGTCATCGCCATCTAAATCACCATCTTCATCTATTGTATTATTTGTCGTTGGATCACTGTCTGGATCAAACTGATCGCTACCGGTAATCTGTACACTATTAAGGTACTCGTCTGCTGCTCCCGTTGGGGCGTTTACTGTAGCTTCGTAAGTTACCGTGATGCTACCGTTTGATGGTACACTTAATCCTGTCCATGTGGCTGTATTGCCTGCGCCTGTGCCTGCATTATTTACAGTACCTAAAGTGTAACCGATTGGTAATATATCTTCTACTGATACGCCTGTGGCTGCATCTGGTCCGTCATTAGTAATTACTAATTCAAACACTAGAGTATCTCCTACGTTTGGCGTGGCACTACCTGAGGCTAAACCTTTGGCGATACTTAAATCGGCTTGTGCTGGGACTATGGTTAATTCATCTTCATCATCGTCATCACCATTGCCATCACCGTCTTCATCTACTGTGTTATCTGTGGTTGGATCACTGTCTGGATCATATTGATCTGAGGCCGTAATCTGCGTGCTATTTGTATAGCTTATACCTGCGCCTGGGGCGTTTATTGTGGCTTCGTACGTTACTACTGTAGTGCCGTTATTTGCTGCTACGGTTAAACCTGTCCAGGTTGCGGTGTTACCTGATTGCACGCCGCCATCGTTTACTGTTACTAAGGTGTATCCGTTTGGTAAGATATCTTCTATCGCTACACCTGTGGCTATATCTGGGCCTGCATTGGTAACCGTTAATGTGAAGGTTACCGTATCGCCTACGTTTGGACTGGTGTTATCTATTGCTTTGGCTATGCTTAAATCGGCCTGTTGAATCGTTACGCCTACTTCAGCTTCGTCATCGTCTGGAATGCCATCGCCATTGTCGTCCGTATCTGCATCGCTTGTTGGATCACTGTCTGGATCAAACTGGTCTGATGCCGTAATCTCTACACCATTAATGTACTCGTTCGCTGCTCCCGTTGGGGCGTCTACTGTAGCATCAAAGGTTAAGGTTAGCGTATCTGTGCCTACTGGTACGGTTAGTCCCGCCCAATCTAATTGGTTCGTTACTGTTTCTGTCCCTGTTCCGCTAATGTTTGCTATCGCACTGTAACCTGCTGGCACCACATCTTGTACTGCTACGCCTGTAGCTGTTACTGTGCCTGCATTGCTTAATGTGATTGTGAACGTCACTACATCGCCTACATTTGGTGTGGCGTTGCTTACTGCTTTGGAGATGCTTAAGTCTGAGGTTTGTGGTGTGATAGTGAAACTATCTTCGTCATCTTCACTCTGGTCACCATCATCATTATCTGGCGTACTGGTTGGATCGAACTGATCGCTACCTGTAACTTCTGCCACATTACTGTACTCACCTGCTGCTCCTGTTGGGGCATTTACCGTTACCTCGTAACTTAAGGTGATGCTTGTGCCGTTTGCGATACTTGCTATCGTCCAATCGATCTGGTTGCCTGTCGCTATGCCGCCGTTGTCTATATTAGTAATACTACTGTAACCTGATGGTACAACATCACTGGCGCTTACATTGGTCGCTTCGTCTGGTCCGTTATTAGTTAGCGTTACTTCAAATGTTACTGTATCTCCTACATTTGGTGTCGCACTGCTTGTTGCCGCTATGCCTTTAGCTAATACTAAATCGGCTTGTGCTGGAGTTACTTCTTCTGCATCTTCATCATCTTCACTCTGGTCGCCATCATCATTGTCTGGATCACTATTTGGATCAAATTGATCGCTATCAGTGACTTCTGCTACGTTTCTGTATTCGCCCGCTGCTCCTGTTGGGGCATTGACTGTAACTTGGTAGCTTACTGTTGTGCCTGCTAATGGTACGTTAAGTCCGCTCCATGTGATGGTGGTTGCTCCTGTATTGAACACACCGCCATTGTCGATACTACCAGCTACTAAGCTGTAACCTATTGGTAATACATCGTCAATGCTTACGCCTGTGGCTGCTGTTGTTCCTGCATTGCTTATTGCGATACTGAACGTAAGTACATCGCCTACGTTTACTGGTGCACCGTTGGTATCGGCTACTGTTTTGTCTAGTGATAGGTCTGCTGTTTGTGGCGTAATATTGAAGGTATCTTCATCATCGTCATCGCCATCTAAATCACCATCTTCATCTATTGTATTATCCGAGGTTGGATCACTGTCTGGATCGAACTGATCGCTTGCAGTAATCTGTACACTATTAAGGTACTCGTCTACTGCTCCTGTTGGGGCATTCACTGTAGCTTCGTAAGTTACCGTGATACTCCCGTTTGATGGCACACTTAATCCTGTCCATGTGGCTGTATTGCCTACGCCTGTTCCTGCATTATTTACAGTGCCTAAAGTGTAACCGATTGGTAATACATCTTCTACTGATACGCCTGTGGCTGCATCTGGCCCCTCGTTAGTAATTACTAATTCAAACACTAGAGTATCTCCTACGTTTGGTGTGGCACTACCTGAGGCTAAACCTTTTGCTATACTTAAATCGGCTTGTACTGGGGCTATAGTCAATGTATCTTCATCATCGTCATCACCATTGCCATCACCGTCTTCATCTACTGTGTTATCTGTGGTTGGATCACTGTCTGGATCATATTGATCTGAGGCCGTAATCTGCGTGCTATTTGTATAGCTTATACCTGCGCCTGGGGCGTTTATTGTGGCTTCGTACGTTACTACTGTAGTGCCGTTATTTGCTGCTACGGTTAAACCTGTCCAGGTTGCGGTGTTACCTGATTGCACGCCGCCATCGTTTACTGTTACTAAGGTGTATCCGTTTGGTAAGATATCTTCTATCGCTACACCTGTGGCTATATCTGGGCCTGCATTGGTAACCGTTAATGTGAAGGTTACCGTATCGCCTACGTTTGGACTGGTGTTATCTATCGCTTTGGCTATGCTTAAATCGGCCTGTTGAATCGTTACGCCTACTTCGGCTTCGTCATCGTCTGGGATGCCATCGCCATTGTCGTCCGTATCTGCATCGCTTGTTGGATCACTGTCTGGATCAAACTGGTCTGATGCCGTAATCTCTACACCATTAATGTACTCGTTCGCTGCGCCTGTTGGGGCATCTACTGTAGCATCAAAAGTCAAGGTTAACGTATCTACTCCTACTGATACGGTTAATCCCGACCAATCTACTTGGTTCGTTACTGTTTCTGTACCTGCGCCACTAATGTTTGCTATCGCACTGTAACCTGCTGGCACCACATCTTGTACTGCTACGCCTGTAGCTGTTACTGTGCCTGCATTGCTTAATGTAATCGTGAACGTCACTACATCGCCTACATTTGGTGTGGCGTTGCTTACTGCTTTGGAGATGCTTAAGTCGGCCGTATCAATAGTAAGTTCTGCATTATCCTCATCATCTTCACTTTGGTCACCATCATCATTGTCTGGTGTACTATCAGGATCGGATTGATCACTAGAAGTTATTTCAGCACTATTATTGTATTCACCAACCGTTCCTGTTGGTGCATTAACTGTAGCTGTAATGTTTAGTGTTGCTGCACTACCGTTTCCAATAGTGGCAATAGTCCATAAACCTGTGGCTGAATCATAATCACCTAAAGCATCATCGCTTATATAAGTAAAACCAGCTGGTAATTGATCTACAACTTCTACATTGGTAGCATCATTCCCGCCATCGTTATCAACTGTAATCGTAAACGTTACTGTATCCCCAACAGTTGCGCTTGTAGGTGCTATGGTTTTAACCAAGTTTAAATCCGCTTCTTCAATTACAAATGTTACTGTGTCTTCATCGTCATCATCACCTCCTGTTGTTGGGTCGTTATCACCATCATCATTATCTTCATCCACTGTATCATCTGTTGTTGGATCACTGTCTGGATCATCTAAATCACTCGCCGTAATTTGAACACTATTTGTATAATTTCCTGTATCATTTACAACCGCATCATAAGTTAATGTTCTAGATAAACCATTACCTAAAGCTAAGTCATTCCAAACTATAGAATTATTACCTACAACAAATACCCCAGAATTTGAAATTGTTCCTGGAACTAAATCAAAACCTGATGGTAGCAAATCTTCAATAGCAACACCAGTAGCGTCACCAGGACCAAAATTCTCTAAGAAAATTGAGAATGTAACTGTGTCGCCTACTGAACCTGAAAGAGGTAAAACAGATTTTGTTATCTGTAAATCTGCAAGCTCTAATATTATTTCAGCATTATCCTCATCATCTTCACTTTGATCTCCATTATCATTATTTGGTGTACTGTTTGGATCTGCTTGGTCACTATTTGTAATTTCAGCTGTATTTAAATATTCATTTGAAGTACCTGTTGGGGCATTTACTATTGCTGTTATATTTAGCACTTGATCTGTAGCAGTTGTAACTGACCCGGTTGTCCAAACTCCAGTAGTTGGATTATAATTTCCACCAGCATCATCACTTTGATATGTATATCCGCTAGGTAATTGATCTAACACCTCAACATTTGTAGCGGTATCTGCTCCTGCGTTAGACACGGTTATTGTGAAAGTAACTGTATCACCAATACTAACGTTGGTTGGTGACACTACTTTTTGAACCGATAAATCTGCTGATTGTACTGTTATTGTAGCACTATCTTCATCATCTTCACTTTGGTCGCCATCGTCATTATCAGTATCACTATCTGGATCAATATTAGTACTATCTGTAATCTGTGATGTATTTAAGTAAGACCCTGAAGCATTAACTGTAGCATCAAATGTTAAACTTAAAGTAGCACCATTAGATATATTTAAATTAGACCAAGTTAAGGTTTGCGTACCAGCATCAAAACTGCCTGAATTAGAAACTGTACCTGGCACTAAACTATAACCTGTTGGTAATACATCTTCAATTGTAACACCTGTGGCATCCATATTTAAAGGATCCGCATCATTATTAAAAATATCGATTTGAAATGTTACTGTATCACCAACATTAACTGATGCCGGTGTTACTGTTTTAGTAAGTTCTAAATCTGAAATACCAACAACTTCTAAAATCATAGTATCGGCAATATCAGTACAGACACCGTTTGAAAGTGTCCATTGAAATTCGTAAGTTCCTAGAGTTAAGCCTGATACTTGCGTAGTCTCAGAATTTGGATCGATAAAATTTGCTGTTGATGGCCCTGAAACCTGACTCCAAGTTCCAGTAACTCCAGATCCTGCTGGAGTTGCATTCATACTAACAGAGCTTGATACTGCAACTTGCTGATCTGGTCCAGCATCTACATTTACTAATTGCTCATTAACAACAACTCTTACTGTATCTGTTAACGTACAACCTCCATTTGTTACAGACCATTCAAAAACATAAGCTCCCATAATTAAATTTGTTATGGTAGTATTTTCAAAATTTGGTGACAGTATGGTTGCAGCGCTCGGGCCTGAAACTTGACTCCAAGTCCCGGTGCCTTCGGCTAGTGGCGATGCATTCATTGTTGTTTGACTTGCACAAATATCTTGATCTAATCCTGCTATTGCCGGCGAAGGTCTTGCATCAGGAAACGTAATTTCTACTGTATCCATTTTGGGGTCACAAAGTGAACCTGGGCTTAATGGGAAAGGCCCTCCGTTAGACACTGTCCATGTAAGTATATAGGGTGTGTTAATATTATCAGGTGCATTTGACAATGTTGTTGTTGGAGAATTAGGACTATCAATTACAATAACACCTCCAGATGGATCATCACCTGGATTTGCAAAAGACCATTCCCCAATTCCTATTGCTGGTGGTGTTGCATTTAACTGGGCATCAAACTGACATGCATTTGGTTGGTCTGCTCCTGCAATAGCATCACTTGGTGCTTCAAAAGCTTCAATCCTAACTACATCGGCTAACTTTATACAAGCCCCTCTAGTATAAGTCCATTCTAGTATATACAATCCTGGATTTACAATATTCATAGTAGTGTCAAACTGCGTATCATCTGTTAAACTTGCACCTCCTCCGCCAACAGGAAATACAATTTCCCATCGACCAGTAACTGCAGGAGTTCCAGGAATTAAAGAAGGATCTGACCCTGCAAGACTAACCTCATTAGCGACAGGATCGTCTAAACATTTTTGTTGATCTGGACCTGCATTAGGTTCTGGTGGTTGAGGAATTGTACCTATAGTTACTGAGCTTACTCCAGGATCACAGGATGCCGGTCCAGATCCTGTGTTGGTATTAAAAGTAACATCATCTGGTTCATATTGAAAAACATACTCTGTTCCGGGTGTTATAGTAGCGTTTGCTGTATTTGGACCTGTAGTTGTTATTATAGAATTTGTACCAGTAGTAGAGGTTTGTGTCCAAGTTCCTGTAGAACCTGTTGTTCCTTCTAATAAAACACTTGTAGCTGCACATAATTGCTGGTCCATTCCTGCTGTTGCTGGAGCTGCCACTTCTACTTCTACGTCGGCAGATAAAGGTGGAGCACAAAGTGGACTCCCCACTATATTCCATTTAAAATTATACGTACCAGTTACTAAATTAGAAACAGTCACTGTTGGACTATTTACATCTGAAAACGTTGGAACACTAGGTGACCCTGACTCTACAGTCCAATACCCTATTTCTTCAGCAGGATTGCCTACTGGGTCTGCTTGAAGTATTGTTGTAGTTGCATTACATACATTTATATCATCTTCTAAAACATTTGGAATACTTGTAGGGATACCAACATTTAAAGTAACACTACTAGTTGCCGTTCCACTAGGACAGTTTCCACTTCCACGAGTTACTACCCAATCAAAAACATAAGTTCCTGAAAATGTAAAAGTCACATCAGTATCAGGATCAGTATCATCTACAAAGGTAAATCCACCTGGACCTTCATTTAAAATCCATTGCCCTGTTGTTCCCGAAGGAAGTGGATCATTAGCATCCATTGTAAATGTCGAAGCACAATCTGTTTGATCTGGTCCTGCGTTTGATATTGGATTATCTGCTATAGTTATTTCTACAGTATCAGAAACAGATTGGCATCCATTAACACCATTAGTTACTGTCCAAGTTAAAACATATGAACCTACTGATGGTACTGTTACTGTTGCATCATTACTATTTGCTGATGGTGTAAAGACTACACCTGCATCAGGACTTGACCAAACACCAGTTTCATCTGGTGCTACAGGAAGACTACCTGATAAGACATAAGATAAACTACTAGCATCCTGACAATCATCTGCTCCTGCATCTACATTTTGCGGCCCCTGCGTATTATTAGTATTTATAGTAATCGTTGTACTTTCTGGTGTAGGACACGTTGCGCCCACAGCGTTTTCTAAAGCAATTGTCCACGTTACGGTATATGTTTCATTTGCTGCTAAATTTTCTATTTGGGTACTAGGATCATTAACATCAATAAAAGTAGGACCAGCAGGACTAATTGACCAAGTTCCTATTTGACCAGCAGAAGGCGTATTGGCATCAACTTGAAAACTTGAACCAAAACAGATATTCGCTGGAGTTGGTGTACTTATTGCAGGTGTATCAATAGTTGTTGCGTTAAGCCTAATGGTGACATCATCTGGTGTTGCTTGACATCCTACAGAAGGACCACCTGTTACATTATACCTATATGTATATAAACCAGGAACTGTAATACCAGTAATATTTATACTTTGCGCAAAAGGGTCACTAATAGTTGTCGTTGCAGGCCCTCCAATTTGCGACCAAATAGATGTTCCTACGGTTATTGGGTTACCTGATAAATTGGCACCTAAAGTATCATCATAATTACAATCTAAAACAACATCTCCTCCAGCAGATGGTGAGGTGGCACTTCGTGTTATAGTAACATTAATAGTGCTAGTCGCGTCTGTACATTCAGTTAGCAAATTACCTGTAGTTTCTCTTCTAAAAGCTATCGTATAAGTACCTGTAGGAAGTTGAGCTACGCTCGTTAAGCCAAAATGGTCTAAAAAATCTAAAGTAAAAACACCACCAGAAAAGCTTCCAAAATCAAAACCTTGGAAAGCCGTTGGGTAGGTAACCTCTTGAGGCGCATTTAAATTGTCTACAGGACCACTAACTATACTGTAAACTGTACTAGTACCTCCCGAAGTTTGAATTGGTATTGGTATTTGAAACACATTACACTCCCCAATAATATCATCACCCATATTTGCCGTTATAGATGGAGTAGCATTACTATATCTAACCGTTACTGATCCAACTGAATTACATGCCGGCATATCAACTGTTGATGTATTCGGGTTTGTAATGGTATATGTAAACGTATATGGGTCGTTTCCATTATCTAGACCTGAGACCAAAGTTGTTGGGTTTGTAGGATCATCTAGAACAATATCTAGATCTGATCCATTGTACTCCCATAAAACTTCTTCTCCTGCAAATGTAGGTTCTGGACCAACTAAAGTGGTTTGCGATATGGTAGGATCACAAAAAACTATATTATTATTACTTATATTAGATTGGGTAACATCTTGTGTAGGATCTGGTACAACTATTGTTACCGTATCACTACCATTAACACATGGCCCACTTACACTCCATCTAAACTGATATGTTCCTGCCTGCAATGGCGACACAGAAGTATTTGCATTGTTTGGTGATGCTATGGTAGGAGATGATGGGCCACTTACAAATGACCAAGTACCTTGTTGGCCGTTTAAGCCGCATCCTCCAGAACTTCCAGAAAGGTTTGTTGACTGCGTAGCTGTGTAACATTGGTTTAAATTTTGATCTGGACCAGCGTCTACAACTTGTTCTCCGCCACTATTAGTAACTGTAATTTCTGCAAAAGAAACACAATCTAGGTTAGGCCCCAAAGCATCCTCGTTAGTTATAGTATATCTTACTGTAGATACACCACAACTGGTTTCTGGTAATGTAATAGATGTTACATTTTGATCATCTACACTAAAAATAACACCTGCAGCTCCAGATGTAGTCCAACTAACACTTTCTCCGAATTGAGGGGCACTACCATTTAAAACTATGGTTCCGTTAGATGGACAAGAAATTATATCTCCATTACTTATAGTAGCTTCAGTTAAAGGTCGTACAGTAGCCAACATATCATCTTGATTATCGCCACCTATAGCACAATTACCAATTAATCTAAATCCGTAAGTATTACCACCTATATAACCTGTAACTGTTGTAGTAAGCGCATTAGGATTATCAATAATAACAGAAGGCCCGCTAATTTGCACCCATTGAGATCCTGTAAAAGGACTACCTCCAGGACTAGAAACAGAACCTGAAAGGATTAAAGCATCTGATGCACAAATAATTAAATCTGGCCCCGCATTAGGAGAACAGTTTTGAGCTTTTGCAGAGATTCCTTGAAATAAAAAGGCTACGATTATTAAAAAAAAACTTAAACTCTTTAAATCAATTATTTTTTTTGAAAGGTAATTATTATTCATATAAAAAAATTTATGTGCTATGTATTTTAAAATAAAAATCAAAGAAATTATTGAAAGAAATATTTTATGAAATATTTTAATTATCTAAAATAAAAAATCGGTTATCTATTGAATAAACAAATTAGTTCTGAAATTAAATAATCGATTAAATCAAAAATAAACCGTCAAATGAAAATTTATATATTTTTTTGAAAGAAAAAAACATTATATTTAAAATATTTTTTTACAAAAATTATTACTCGAAAATACAATAAAATCTGATATAAACAGATTAAAAATTTAATACTCTTTCTTTATAAGTTTAATAATTCACTTCATAGTAACAGTAAATCATCCATATAGTAAGCAAATACTACAACTTTTAACTTAATTAAAAAGGATCATAAAAATTCATTACAATAGTTTGCCACTCTTCTTAACTATATACTAACAGGTTTACTTTAAAATTTAATATTGTCCTTTCAAAATGTTATTTTTTTATTAAACATTGAAAGTTATTTTAGGTCAATAGTTAAATTTGATAAAAAATCAAAACATGACTAATTCAAAACTATGCATTACTTTACTACTAATGTTATGCGCTTCTTTTACTGTAACTGCTCAAAAAACTTCAGAAACTAAAATAGATTCTACGTTATCAGGATTAAAATTTAGAAGTATTGGTCCCGCTTTTATGTCGGGTCGTATTGCAGATATTGCTATAGACCCCAATAACACTAGTAATTGGTATATTGCAGTGGGCTCTGGTGGTGTATGGAAAACTGAAAACTCTGGAACCACTTGGATACCACTTACTGATAAAGAATCATTTTATTCAACTGGCTGTATAACAATAGACCCCAACAACTCAAACTTTATATGGGTTGGCACGGGAGAAAATGTTGGTGGAAGACATATTGGTATTGGCCATGGTATTTACGCAAGTAAAGATGGTGGAAAAACCTGGCAAAACAAAGGTTTAAAAAAATCTGAACATATTTCTAAAATTATTGTAAACCCTAAAAACTCTAATGAAATTTGGGTTGCAGCTCAAGGACCGCTTTGGAGTTCTGGTGGTGAACGTGGCTTATACAAAACAATTGATGGTGGTGATACTTGGAAGCTTGTTTTAAGTGATAATGAATGGACAGGCGTAACAGATGTGATTATAGACCCTAGAGACGAGAAAACACTTTATGCGGCTACATGGCAGCGCCATAGAAATGTTGCAGCTTATCTTGGTGGAGGCTCAGGATCTGCCATTCATAAAAGTATAGACGGTGGCGAAACTTGGACTAAATTAAAAACAGGACTTCCTAAAACTGATATGGGTAAAATTGGTTTAGCCATTTCACCAATAAATCCTGATGTTATTTATGCTGCTATAGAATTAGAAAGACGCACTGGTGGCATATACAGGTCAAGTAACAAGGGGGCAAGCTGGACAAAAATGTCTAACACAGTTTCTGGTGCTACAGGGCCGCATTACTACCAAGAATTAATTGCATCTCCACATATTTTTGACAAACTTTATTTAATGGATGTAAGAGCACAAGTTTCTGAGGATGGCGGTAAAACATTTTATATTATGAATGAATCTGACAAACATTCAGATAATCATTCATTGACTTTTAAAACTGATGATCCAAATTATATGCTTATTGGTACAGACGGTGGCATATATGAATCGTTTGATAATTCTAAATCTTGGAAATTTGTAAACAACCTACCATTAACTCAATTTTATAAATTAGCTGTAGATGATGCTGAGCCTTTTTACAATATTTTTGGTGGTACTCAAGACAACAATACGCAAGGTGGCCCCTCTAGAACATTTAAAACAAATGGAATTTCAAATTCTGATTGGTTTGTACTTTTAGGAGGCGATGGTCATCAACCTGCAACAGAATCAGGAAATCCTAATATTGTTTATGCGCAATCTCAACAAGGTAATTTACATAGAGTAGATAGAACAACTGGTGAGGCTGTGTATATAAAACCGCAAGAAGGTATTGACGAACCCTATGAACGTAATAATTGGGACTCTCCAATTTTAGTAAGTAGCCACAACCCTAAACGCCTATATTTTGGTACACAACGCGTTTGGAGATCAGATGATAGAGGCGATAGCTGGACACCTATCTCAAAAGATCTAACAAAAAATGAAGAACGATTAGCCTTACCTATTATGGGTAAGCAACAAAGCTGGGATGCTGCTTGGGATGTTTATGCCATGTCTACCTACAATACTATTACCTCGCTTGCAGAATCGCCTTTAGATGAAAATGTAATATACGCAGGTACAGATGATGGTATAGTTCAATACACTAAAAACGGTGGAGTAAACTGGACAAAACTTATGGTTGATAGTATGCCAAACGTACCACAATCTGCTTTTGTTAACGATATCAAAGCTGATTTATACGATTTAAACACAGCATATATTGCATTAGACAACCATAAATTTGGAGACTACACACCTTATTTACTTAAAACTACTAATGGTGGAAAATCTTGGAAATCCATCACAAACGGTATTCTTAAAAACACTATGGTTTGGCGCATTGTACAAGACCATATCGATCCAAATTTAATGTTTTTGGCTACTGAGTATGGCATTTATGTAAGTTTAAATCAAGGCGAAAAATGGACTAAGTTTTCAGAAGGATTACCAACCATTTCATTTAGAGATTTAGCGATTCAAAAACGAGAAAATGATTTGGTAGTTGCTTCTTTTGGACGTGGTTTTTACATTCTAGACGACTACAGTCCTCTTAGAAATTTAGATTCAGATGCATTATCAAAAGCAACTTTATTCAAACCTAAAAAAGCATTACAATACAAACCTATAAGTGGTGGCACTTCTAGCCAAGGCAGTTCCTTTTTTACATCAAAAAACCCAGAATATGGTGCTATTTTTACTTATTACTTACCAGATAATTTTTTAAGCTTAAAAGCTAAACGCCAAAAATTAGAAAAAGCACTAAAAAAAGAAGATAAGAATATTCCTTTTCAGGGGTGGAATGCTTTAGATGAAGAGCTTAATGAAGAAGGTGCTTCAATTATTTTAGTTGTTAGGGATAGTAATGATAATTTTATTACAAAAATTAACGCACCATATAAAAAAGGGTTTAATAGAGTAGCTTGGAACTTAAAAACACCTAATATATCTTCGGTTGAATTGAATAAAATTCCAGAAAACCCTAACGACTACTATTTTAATCAATTTGCGAGTGAAGGCACTTATTCAGTGTCTATGTATACTAAAATAAACGGTGCTGTTAAATCTTTAGCAACCTCACAAACTTTTGAGGTGGTAAGAATTAGACAAAATATCCTTAATAATCCAAATCAACACAAAATTGAGGCGTATGCAGATGCCTACAAAACTTTTAAAACAGATTTTGAGGTACAATTAAATAAATTTAATATAGTAGCTAAAAAGCTAGATGCCTATAATAAAGCAACTATATATGCTAAAACAAACCCTGGTACTTTAGAAACTGATATTTATAAACTAAAACAAGAAGTTTATACACTAAAGCAGTTACTTTATGGC
Organism: Hyunsoonleella sp. 2307UL5-6; assembly: GCF_047345485.1. Classification (NCBI taxonomy): domain Bacteria; kingdom Pseudomonadati; phylum Bacteroidota; class Flavobacteriia; order Flavobacteriales; family Flavobacteriaceae; genus Hyunsoonleella; species Hyunsoonleella sp. 2307UL5-6. The sequence goes on from NZ_JBLFEN010000002.1 coordinate 93,828, forward strand.
AATGCTTCAAAAAAGGAAATAAAAGAAAAAGACGTAAAATCTATAGCCTCACGATTATCTGTAGCGGGACGAGGTTTTACCACTACTTACGGCCCTACTAAAACACAAATGCAAAGTTTAGAAATGGCTAAAACACTTTTTAATAAAATTAAGCCACGGCTTATAAAGCTTATCGAAACAGAAATTCCTAGACTTGAAAAAAAATTATTAGATGCTGGTGTTCCTAAAATTTTAGATTAGTTTCAAAATAATTTTTGAATAAGAACCCTCAACCAAATAAAAAAATAGTTGAGGGTTTTTCATGTTATATAAGAGCAACTTGCTAGTCGATACATTGTAATCTATCTATAAAAAACTCCTTATAGGTCACGTTTAATATTTCCCAAGTTCCTTCTGTACCTTTCATTGATATTGATTGTATTGGAGAGCTCTTTAAAATTGATATTTTAGAAGTATTTAATTTGGCTTTTAAACTAAAATCACCACAATCAATATCCCAGGAATGATAAAACGACACCGTTTTCCCGTTTTCTAAAGTAATTGTTACACTAGAACGCTTATTTGGCAAGTAACTAGCACAACCCAAACTTCTAGAAAGATTAAAAAACACATTTTTTCTTGCTGCTTGTTTATAGAGTTCTATTGTAAAATTAGCGCCAACTTCATACTCATTGGTTCTTACGGTAGTAACGTTGTAAAATTTATCAAAATCGTTTATTTGATAATAACAACTATCTTTATATTTAAGTTGTTCTTTTATAGTTATCTTGCTCTTTGTTTGTTCCTCATTTTCAGATACTATTTTATTTTTGTTGGATTCGGTATTTTGCTCACGCATCTTACCGGCTTCTATTCTAGCAATTGAGTCTTTTTTCCCTTTTTCTTTTAATTCTAATAGCTGCTGTCTAGCTAACTCTAATTTACGAGCAAGTAGTTGTTGTTCTCTTGCTGTAGCTTTTGAAACTGAATCTAATTTTCTCTTAACAATTAAAGCTTCTTGTTTTTGTTTTTCTAAAGCATTTTCTAATGCAACCTTGCGTTTAGCTTCTACCTCTAGTTTTTGACTATTAATTGAGTCTTGTTTGCGCTTTTCTTTTAGGGCTTGTTGGCGACCCAGTGCTTTGGTTTTAGCAACTTTTAATTGTAGTATAGAGTCTTGCTTACGTTTAGCCTCTAACTCTTGTTTACGCGCCAGTTCATTTATTGCAGCTTCTTTGACTACTGCAATAGAATCTTGATTACGTTTGTTTGTAAGGTCCATTATTCTTTTTTGCTCTTGCGCTTGTTTAAGTGCTAATACTTTAGCTTCTGCTGCTTTAAACTCTAAAATAGAGTCTTGTTTACGTTGCGCTACTAATGCTTCTAAACGCTTACGTTCTAACTCTTTTTGATTTGCTAATTTCCTTACTATATTGGCTTTAACATTTTTTAATGAATCTTGCTTACGCTGTACCTTAATAGCTTCTAATTGTTTACGCTCTATTTCTTTTTGTCGTTCCAATTCTTTTCGAACTCTAACCTCAGCATCTGCTATAGAATCTTGTTTGCGTTTGTTTACCAACGCGAGTAATCCCTCTCGCTCTTTGTCCTGCTGTAACGCTAATGCTTTGGCTTTAATCGCTGCTAATTGGGCTATAGAGTCCTGCTTACGCTTTAATGTTCTTAGTTTTTTTTCATTTTCTATTTTAGCAATAGAATCTCTAACCATCTTCTCTTTCAGCTCCTTTACGCGCTGTAATTCTATTTTTTTTTGCAGTTTAGCTTCTTCAATTTTAGCAATTGAATCCTGCTTCCCTATTTCCTTTTTATTAATGATACTTTGAATTTTTTGCTTTCGGATTTCTTCCTCAGCTATTAATTTTTCCATTTCACGTTCCTCAAAATCGTAAAATAAATCCATCATATCTTCTGTAATATCCAGAAATTCATCACCTACATAACCAGATGTTTCATCATACTTAATTTTATAAGTATTTTGACCAGAATATTCTAAAACTATACACTTTTGATTTCTTTTGAATGGTAAAATTGCTTGGGAGTTTGCAGCCATACTCTTACGGATGCGTCCATTTTCTATAAATTTAGTTTTAACGACTTCGTCTTGAGAAAAAGAAAACGTAGAAATCAGGGATAATACAAATAGGAATATAAAATGTTTCACTTTTTTTAAATTTGGGATTTAATTAAAATAAAAGGCACTCTAAAAGAGTACAAATTAGGATCACAAAATAGAAAAGTTTCATTTGTAATACAAAAAAAAGCTATTAACCACTTTTTTATAGTGACCAATAGCTCTTTTTTTATAAAAATCAAGAAAATATTATATTCTAAATTTATTTTCTAACCATTTTTACTATGGCAAGAGCAGCTTTAACATCTTGCTCTAATTTAGTATAATCTTTATTTGCTATAATTTCTTTTGAAATTAATTTAGATCCCATACCAACACACGTAACTCCTGCATCAAACCATCCTTTTAAGTTTTCTTCAGTAGGAGAAACACCACCAGTTGGCATGATAGAAGTCCATGGTTGAGGCCCTTTAACGCCTTTAACAAATTGAGGCCCGTAAATATCTCCAGGAAATAATTTAACAATTTCACACCCTAATTCTTCCGCTCTAGTAATTTCGGTTAATGTACCACAACCAGGAGACCATAATACTTTTTTTCTATTACACGCTATAGCTATGTCCTCTCTTAATACAGGTGTAACAACAAAATTAGCACCTAAAGACATAAACAACGATGCTTGTCCCGCATCAGTAACAGAGCCAACCCCCATTATCATACCCGGTAATTCTGCAATTGCATATTTTGTTAATTCTCCAAAAACTTCATGAGCAAAATCACCACGAGCTGTAAACTCCATAAGGCGCGCACCACCATCATAACATGCTTTTAAAACGTTTTTACTTAATTCTATATCTTGATTAAAGAATAAAGGAATCATACCTGTTTCTTTCATTGCTGCTGCAACTTCTAATCTTGTAAATTGTGCCATTATATAAAATGTTAATATGTTTATTAGTTTAATCGTTGCGTCGAATAAACAACTCAACGGTTAAACGCATAAACATTAATTTATCTTGCTACTCTACCAGAGGCGTCTCCACCCATTAATTTTTTAACTTCATCTATGGTTGCTAAATTAGCATCACCTTTTATAGTATGCTTTAAACAAGATGCAGCTACTGCAAAATCTAAAGCATTTTGATCGTCATCTGGATATTCTAACAATCCATAAATTAGACCTCCCATAAAAGAATCTCCACCGCCTACGCGGTCAACAATATCAGTTATTTGGTATTGGCGAGTTTGAAACAATGTTTTTCCATCGTATAAAACACCTGCCCATGTATTATGAGATGCTGAAATAGAACCTCTTAACGTTGTAATTACCTTTTTAGCTCTAGGGAATTTTTTCATCATTTGCTCACATACTGATAAAAAAGCTTCTGCTTTTACGTTATGCCCTTCAGTTTGTACACTAATACCTTCTGGTTTAATTCCAAAATGCATTTCGGCATCTTCTTCATTCCCAAGTACTATATCACAATAAGAGGTTAACTCGGTCATAACAGCTTCTCTATGTGCATCGTCACAATATTTCCAAAGCTTAGCACGATAATTTAAATCGGTAGAAATTGTAAGCCCCTTTGCGCTTGCTGCTTTAACAGCTTCAAGACAAACATCTGCAGACCCTTGCGAAATGGCTGGAGTAATCCCCGTCCAATGAAACCACTCAGCACCATCAAAAACTTTATCCCAATCTATCATTCCAGACTCAATTTCTGCCATTGCAGAGTGCGCACGATCATAAACTACTTTTGAGCCTCTAGATACAGCACCTGTTTCTAAAAAATAAATACCTAAACGATCGCCTCCATAAACAATTTTATCTACACCAACGCCTCTTTTACGCATTTCCATCATAGCGCATTCACCAATATCATTTTTTGGTAAACGTGTTACAAAATCTACATTTACGCCATAATTTGCTAAAGAAACTGCAACGTTAGATTCTCCACCCCCGTAAACAACATCAAAGTTATTTGCTTGTGAAAATCTTAAAAATCCTTGTGGAGCTAATCTTAGCATAATTTCTCCAAATGTTACTACTTGTGCCATTTTTTTAAATTAAAATTAGTTGTCTTTTTTTTAAATGTTCCATCGATTGAACATATTAAAACTAAATATACACTGCAAACTCTTATTTAAAGAATTAAAAAATAAGTCTAAATAAATCAAATAAATACAGAGTAAATCGAAGTGTTTTTAGTTGGTATTATTTTAAATTCGGACAAATATAGTATATTTGTTCAAACGTTGGAACAAAAATATATAAAAATTGGGAAATAAAAAAAAAACAACTATTAAAGATATTGCCAACGTTTTGGGTATTACACCCTCTGCTGTTTCTAAAGCTTTAAATAACCACCCTAGAATAAGCCAACAAACAAAAGACGCAGTTATACAAGTTGCTGAAAATTTAAACTACCAGCCTAACCATTTAGCAAGTGCCCTAAGAAAAGGAAAAAGTAATCTTGTTGGCGTTATTATCCCCCGAGCTAACAGTAATTTTTTCTCTTCTATAATTGAAAAAATAGAAGACATATTAAATGTAGAAGGTTACAATGTAATTATCTCTCAATCAAACGAATCTTTTGAAAAAGAATGCCGTAGTATTGATGCACTTCTTTTTACTCAAGTAGATGGTATCATAGCATCAATGGCTAATGAAACTATAAAATTAAATTACTACAATAAAATTAAACAAAAAGGTATTCCGTTAGTAATGTTTGATAGAGGTGAAAATGATTTAAATGTTGATTACGTTGGAATTGATGATTATATGAGTAGCCAAATTGTTATTGATCATTTAGTGGAACAGGGTTGTAAACGTATAGCTCATATAAGTGGATTTAGTCATACTAGAATATACAAAAACAGAATTAGAGGTTATGTTGATGCATTAAAAAAACACAACCTAAATGTAGAAGATGAACTGATTTACGAATGCAAATTAAGTAAGCGAGAGGGCAAAGAGATCATGAAAAAAATATTAAATCTACCTCTTAAACCAGATGGTGTATTTGTATCAAGCGATTATGCTGCTCTTGGCGCTTTAGAAGTTTTAAAAGATGAGAATATTAGGGTGCCGGAAGACATAGCATTGGTTGGTTTTAGCAACGAACCATTTTCTGCTATTGTTAATCCTGGTATTTCTTCTATAGAACAACACAGTGAAAAAATAGGAGAACTAGCTGCAAAAACATTCTTAGAACGTATTGCAAACCCTGAAAAAGAGGTAACTTTAAACAAAATGATTTTAAAGCCAGAACTAATTGTAAGAGCTTCCTCAAAAAGGTTTTAACGCAAAAAACACTTCAAATGAAGTGTTTTTTTATTATATTTTTTATTCTACTATGAATTTAACCCTTAGCTAACTTTTTGTTTTTTGCTCATAATGCGCTCTTTCATCAATTCAACTTTGTGTTGATCTTTAGTCGCTCTTTGTAAGTTTACTTTTTCTAACCTATTAAGTTCTAATCTTATTTCTTCACTGCGCTTATTAAGTTTTAACAACTTTTCTTCTCTAGCTTTTTGTCTTTTTAAACGTTCTTCTTTATTTAATTTTTCAATATGCTCAAGTTCTTGCTGTTTCTTTTTTAATCTTATGTTTTCTATAGCTACAGATCCATATGCGTAGCCATAAATACATAGAAAGAGGCTTCCTATTAATCCTAAAACGAGTAAACCATTTTCCATTTTTCTTAATTTTGAGGGTAGAATTATATGAAATTTTAAATTCGTAAAAACGATTATTCAAAACTTTGTATAAAATTAAAGAATAAAGAATACTTCAAAAAATAAAAAAGGTGAATTACCCAAAAACAAGACAAAAGAAAAACATTAGCAGATTTAAACAATAGAGTTTAAAATTATAGACTCAATTACTCCTAATCTTATTTATTTAGCAACAAGTATTGTATTATAATTATTAAACTGTAAATGTATAAATTAAGCTATTTTAAAAAACCGTTTTAGTTATTTACTTCTAGTCCTTGCCGTGTCCAATTCAATATACCGCCTTCTAATTCATAAATAGTTGTAAAACCAGCTTTTTTTAGTTTTGCAGCACTCTTATTACTTCGTTTTCCTGAACGACAATAAATAAAAACGGGTTTAGTTTTATCTAAAACACTAAAACTGTTATTAAAATTTTCAGATAAATAATTGATGTTTGTTGCACTTGGAATATGATTTTCTTTGTACTCCTCTGGTGTTCTTACATCAACTAATTGTACAGTATCATTACTTATTTTTTCGTTAAAAATTTTTGGTGTTAGTTTAGTAGAATACGTATTGGTATATCCTGCGCAAGCAACAGCAGTTATGCCAATTACAAAACAGAGAAGAAGCTTTTTCATAAATTTATTTCTATTAAAGGTCAACCACATCACCTGTCCATTGCAACATACCGCCTTCTAAATTATAAGCCTTTTCAAAACCTAATTCTTCCATAATCTGGCATGCTTGTCCGCTACGGTTACCAGAACGACAGTATACATAATAACTTTTAGATTTATCTAGATCTTCTAAAGCATCAATAAACTCTTGTCCTTTATAAATATCTAAATGAATTGCATTAGGAATAATACCATCTGCAACCTCATCATCAGTTCTTACATCTAATACTATTGCATTATTATCATTTTCTAATTGTTGTACCCAATCGTCTTGTGCTAAATCTTCCATTTTATTATATAATTTATTGCAAAGTTAAACATCTTAAAATATAGACGAAAAAAAATCCGAAGTATTACAACTTCGGATTTAATCTATAATTTAAATAACACTATACTTTAATAGAGCATCCAATGGCTTTTGTTTTGGTAAGTTTTATGTCTTTTTCTTCTAATAAAGCATCAACTGCGTCTTCTAGATATGTTTCTGATACCGCATTAGGATTTCTAGAACTATCATCAATAGCACCTATATATTTTACAACCATACCTTTGTTAGTGTTTTGTATAACATAATTATGAGGTGTTTTAGTTGCTCCGAATTTCGGATATATTTTTTGACCTTCATCTACCAAATACGGAAATGTGAATCCTTTTTCTTTTGCTCTTTGTTGCATTGCCCCAAAACTATCGCCTGGTTTAGTATCTGGATTATTCGGATTAATAGCGATTACAGGATACCCTAATGGTGCATATTTTTTATCTAGTGCTGTAATTCTATCTTCATAGGCTATAGAAAACGGACAAGTATTGCATGTGAAAGTGATAATAAAACCTTTAGCATCATTATAATTTGATAATGAGACCATTTTACCATCAATATTTTTTAACTTAAAATCTTCAATAACATCACCTACATCATAACCATGACCATGTGTTTCATAAATATTTGAAAAAGCACTAACAAAAATTACTAATGCAACCAACGGAATTAATTTAAATACTTTTTTCATTACGTTTTATTTTAATTGTTTAACTTCAGCTTCTAGCTCTTCAAAAGTAAAAGATCTTTCAAAGAATTTGCGCTCGTTTTTATTATAAATAATTGTAGCTGGTATTGAGCCAGACCAAGATTTATCAATTTCATTTATCCACTTATTTTCGTTATCATCATTTAAAACAATCACTTTACTTTTTAAATTTTTCTTTACAATAAATGGCTTTAGTTTTGAGTCATATACATGTGGAAAATCTAAACTTACTAAAATAACCTCAACACCTTCATTCTTATAATCTTTATTTAGTTTCTCAAAATAAGGCAATTCTTTTACACAGGGACCGCACCATGTGGCCCAAAAATTAATAACATAAGTTTTATTATCTTTTTTATCTAAGAATGTTTTGAAACCCTCAAAATCGTAAATTTCTAAATCTACAGTATCATTTTGATGATGTTGTTCTTCAACTAGCGTAGTTTTATCTTGTATATGTGCCTTATTGTCTTTACAAGCAGTAATAAATACAAACGCTAATAATATGATTTGTAATTTCATAATTATTAAAATTATAATCTAAAATAAACATTACACCTTTAGTAAAATACTGTTTAACAAATTTTTAAACAAAACAAGCTGAAGTCATTTCTTTTACATACATTTGTATATACAACAGTGGTGATGCGCATAGAAGATATTTTAAAAATAAATGCTAATATTTCATTACCTAAAAGTGTTATTGTTAATGTATTATATACAAACGGACTTATAAATGCCGAATTAAACAAAGCACTAAAACCTAGCGATGTTTCATTACAACAATTTAATGTATTGAGAATATTGAGAGGACAAAACGGTGTTGCAGCTTCTTTAAGTGATGTTCAGGAAAGAATGATTACTAAGATGAGTAACACTACCAGATTAGTTGATAAGCTTATAAAAAAAGGATTAGTTGAAAAACAAATTAACAAAAAAAATAAAAGAAAAATCGATATCAGCATAACAGCTGAGGGATTAAGCTTCTTAAGTGATATCGATATATTGATTGAAAATAAAGAAGTAGAAATGGTTAGTGCTTTATCTGATAAAGAGGCTACCGAACTGATTAGATTATTGAGTAAATTACGGTTAATAGCAGACTAACTCTCTCACTATTCAATAATTGCAAAAAGCTACCATATTTTTATGGTAGTTTTTTTGTGTAAAAAAATCAGTAAACAATTGCGTAATTATATTTTCATTTTTATATTTGGCATTATAAAAGTAAAAATGAAAACAATTTTAAACAATACTTGGTGGTGGTGCTTTCGAAACTAACATTCGTGAAGTAAAATCCTAGTATATTTAAAACTTAAAATATCAAAAAGGCTTGTCATTCACGACAAGCCTTTTTCTATATAAAACAAATGAAAAAATTTAGCCTTTATACACACCACAAACGTATTTTAACAGATACTATTACTCCTGTTACGGTGTATTACAAAATACGTGACAAATACCCCAACAGTATTTTGTTAGAGAGTGGCGATTATCATAAAAGTCAAAAAAACTTCTCATACATCTGTTTCAATCCTATTGCTACTATTAAGGTTGAAAATGAAGTGATTTCTGAGACTTTTCCTGACGGTAGTACAACATCTATTGCAATAACAGATAGTGTAAATGTTGTAGATGAAATTTATAATTTCACTAAAAAATTCGATACCAAATCTGAAGAAAATTTCAAATTTATTAATAATGGAATTTTTGGTTACACAGCTTATGATGCGGTGCGCTATTTTGAAGATATTCAAATAAGTAAGAAAGACGATTCTGTTGTTATTCCAGATATGTATTATGCGGTGTATCAAAATATCATCGCCATCAATCATTTTAAAAACGAAGCCTATATTTTTGCCCATTGTTTTGAAGGTGTAAAAAATAATATTCATGAAATTGATAAACTGATTAATGTTCAAAACTTTGCATCTTATAAATTCAATGCTAAAGGAGACATCATGTCTAATTTAACAGATGATGAATTTAGAGCAAATGTAGATGTAGCTAAAAAACATTGCCAACGTGGAGATGTTTTCCAGTTAGTGTTATCTCGACGATTTTCTCAAGAATTTACTGGAGACGATTTTAATATCTATCGCGCTTTAAGAAGCATAAACCCATCGCCTTATTTATTTTATTTTGATTATGGCGATTTTAAAATCTTTGGAAGTTCACCTGAAGCACAACTTATTGTAGATGAAGGTTTGGCAGAAATTCACCCAATTGCTGGAACATTTAAACGAACAGGCGATGAAGATAAAGACGAAATTTTAGCTGAAAAACTAAAAAATGACGACAAAGAAAATGCCGAACATGTAATGCTGGTTGACTTAGCACGTAATGATTTAAGTCGTCATGGAAGCGATGTAAAAGTAGTAACTTATAGAGAGGTGCAGTTCTTTTCACATGTTATCCATTTAGTGAGTAAGGTAACAGGACAAAAACACGATACAACCTCAACCATGCAAGTGGTGGCAGACACTTTTCCTGCGGGTACATTGAGCGGCGCTCCAAAACACAGAGCAATGCAACTTATAGAAGATTACGAAAAAACAAGTCGCGCATTTTACGGAGGTGCCATTGGCTTTATGGATTTTGAGGGTAATTTTAATCACGCTATTATGATTCGCACGTTCTTAAGTAAAGATTACAAACTTTTCTGGCAAGCAGGTGCTGGTTTAGTTTCAAAATCTAATAAAGAAAACGAATTACAAGAAGTTTATAATAAGTTAGGCGCATTAACGAAGGCTATTAAATTAGCAGAAGACATATAAAGAACAGCCCCTCCTATTCTTCCCAAAGGGGAGGAACTCTACTCTTACTTTTTTGATGTAGGAGTTAGGAGTTAGGAGTTAGGAGTTAGGAGTTAGGAGTTAGGAGTTAGGAGTTAGGAGTTAGGAGTTAGGAAAAATAAAAATAATTTGGAAATAAAAAAGAACATAGCAAAAGGTCAAGTCCTGAATTCCGATAGAATCGGAATCATCAATCTGCAGAAATAATGAGCGAAGAAACGGAAGTGCGATACGCAGCATCAGGTATGTAGTTTCGAGAGCGAATGGTGCTTTAGCAATTTCCTCAGATTGATATGATTTTTTGGTTCAGCTTCGCTTGCTACTTTCGTTTAAAGCATGCTTTAAACTCAGCAATGTATCAAGACAAAATGAACAAGAATAAAAAAGAACGTGTAACTTAAAAAGATTCCTGCTTTCGCAGGAACAGAAATATGAAAAAAGTATTAGTTATAGACAATTACGACAGTTTTACATACAATCTTGTACATTATTTAGAAGATTTAAACTGTGATGTAACCGTTTACAGAAACGATAAATTAACGTTGGAAGATGTTGAGCCTTTTGATAAAATTGTATTATCACCAGGACCAGGCATTCCAGATGAAGCAGGTTTATTAAAAGCCATCATTAAAAAATACGCAGCTACCAAAAGTATTTTTGGGGTTTGCTTAGGGCAGCAAGCCATTGGCGAAGTGTTTGGTGGTACCTTAGTAAATCTTAACGATGTGTATCATGGTGTTGCAACAAATGTTACCATTAGTGTTAATGATGAATATATTTTTAAAGATTTACAAAAAAATATTGAAGTGGGGCGTTACCATTCTTGGGTCGTCAACCCAAATTTACCCGAAAGTTTGGAGGCAACATCTTTTGATGCAAACGGGCAAGTGATGTCTTTAAGACACAAAGAATATGACGTTAGAGGTGTACAATATCACCCTGAATCTGTTTTAACACCAGATGGTAAAAAGATTTTGGAGAATTGGGTGAATTCCCCAAACCCTAAAGGGGCTTAAAATAATTGTGAATAAAAAAACCCTCTCCTTTGGAGAGGGTTGCGAGAGGATATGAAAGACATTTTAAACAGATTAATAAATCACGAAACCATCTCAACTGAGGAAGCTAAACAAGTAATTGTTAACATATCAAACGATATGTACAATCCAAGTCAAATAGCATGTTTCCTTTCTGTATACATGATGCGTAGTATTACCATTGAAGAACTAACAGGCTTTAGAAATGCCCTTTTAGAACTTTGTTTACCAATAGATTTAAGTGATTTTAACGCTGTAGACATTGTAGGTACTGGTGGTGATGGTAAAAACACCTTTAATATATCAACACTATCTTCGTTTATCACAGCAGGTGCGGGAGTACATGTCTCCAAGCACGGAAATTATGGGGTCTCCTCTACTTCTGGATCTTCTAATGTTATGGAAAATTTAGGGGTAAAATTCTCCAACGATGAGAACTTTTTGAAACGCTGTTTAGACGAAGCAGGGATTTGCATATTACATGCGCCATTATTTCATCCTGCCATGAAAAACGTTGCGCCTATTAGAAGAGAATTAGGCGTAAAGACTTTTTTCAATATGTTGGGTCCTTTAGTTAATCCTTCATTTCCAAAACATCATGTACATGGTGTCTTTAATTTAGAGGTTTTAAGACTTTACAGTTTCATTCACCAAAATTCAGGACATAATTATAGCATTGTTTATGCCTTAGATGGTTATGACGAAATATCATTAACAGGAAAAGCAAAAATTGTATCCAATCATTCTGAAAAATTATTTTCCCCAGAAGATTTAGGTTTAAACACAATAAAACAAGACGCTATTTTTGGAGGTGATACTGTTGAAGATGCAGCCAAAATATTTGTTGATATTATTAGTGGAAAAGGTACAGAAGCACAAAATAATGTGGTTTGTGCCAATGCAGGACTAGCGATTGCTACTTCAAAAGAAATTTCACATCAAGAAGGTTTTGAATTAGCAAAAGACAGTTTATTTTCTGGAAAAGCTAAAACGAGTTTAGACACGTTGATTGAATTGAGTAAATAAAAAAGAGTTGACAGTCACAGTCGCAGTTTTCAGTTGCTTACTGATATAAATATAAAAAAATGAATATTTTAGATAAAATAACATTAGATAAACGGAAGGAAGTTGAACTCAGAAAAAGTCTAATCCCTGTATCTCAATTAGAACAATCTGTTTTATTTGAAAGACCAACTATTTCTTTAGCCAACAACTTACGCAACAGCACATCCGGAATTATTGCAGAACACAAAAGACGTTCCCCTTCAAAATCGGTAATCAACAACGGGTTAAATGTTCAAGATGTTGCCAAAGGTTATGAAAATGCAGGTGTTTGCGGTATGTCTGTTTTAACAGATGGCAAATATTTTGGAGGTTCTCTTGACGATGTATTAACCGCAAGGGCAAGCTGTAACTTACCACTTTTAAGAAAAGAATTTATTATTGACGAATATCAAATCTTAGAAGCAAAAGCGTATGGCGCCGACGTTATTCTTCTAATTGCTACGATACTAACTAGAGACGAAATAAAACAATTTTCTGAATTTGCTAAAACCCTAAATTTAGATGTATTGTTAGAAGTTCATAACGAAGACGAATTACATAAATCGGTAATGCCAAGTTTAGACATGCTGGGTGTAAACAACAGAAATTTAAAAACCTTTGAAGTGAGTTTAGAAACTAGTAAAAGTTTAAGCAAACTAATTCCTGATGATTTTGTAAAAGTGTCTGAAAGTGGCATAAGTAGTATTGAAGCTATTAAAGTATTACAACCATACGGCTATCAAGGTTTTTTAATTGGAGAAAACTTTATGAAAACTGAAAACCCAGGAGCAAGTGCAACAGCGTTTATAAAAGACCTCATATAGCACCTTCAAAGAAGGTGCACTTTTACTCAACATGTAAAAAGCAAAGACTATGAAAAACGAAGAAAAAAAAAGTACACAAACAATTACCGCTCCATCAGAGAAGCCTTCTAAAGGACTTCGACTTAAAGTTTGTGGTATGAAATACCAAGACAATATTGAGACTATTGCAGGATTGCAACCTGATTATCTTGGTTTTATATTCTACGAAAAAACACCAAGGCACTTTGATACTAAAATTCCTGAGATTCCAGAACACATAAAGAAAACAGGGGTTTTTGTTAATGCTGACATAAACACCATTGTTAAAAAGGTAAACGAATTTAAACTAGACGCCGTACAACTACATGGCGAAGAAGCTCCTTATTTTTGTAGCATACTAAAATCTACGAGTTTAATTTCTAGACCTATTGAAATTATTAAAGTGTTTTCAGTTAAAGAAGGCTTTAATTTTGAGGTTTTAGAGCCCTTTGAAAACGTATGTGACTACTATTTATTCGACACAAAAGGCAAGCTTCCTGGTGGTAATGGTTATACGTTTGATTGGAGTCTTTTAAACGATTACCCATCAACAAAACCATTTTTTTTAAGCGGCGGTATAGGGCTAGACCAAATGGATGCTATTAAAAAATTTAAAGACAGTAATGCTTCAAAATACTGTTATGCTATTGATGTAAATAGTAAATTTGAAACAGAACCTGGATTAAAAAACAGTTCGATTTTAAGAGAATTCATTAATAAATTACATAATAAAAAAACGATGAATTATAATGTAGACGACAAAGGCTATTATGGCGAATTTGGTGGTGCATTTATCCCAGAAATGTTATACCCTAATGTAGAAGAGTTACGCCAAAACTATTTAAAAGTGATGGCAGAACCCGATTTTCAAAAGGAATTCGATCAGCTATTAAAAGATTATGTAGGCAGACCTTCACCATTGTATTTTGCGAAGCGCCTATCAGAAAAATACAATACTAAAATTTACTTAAAACGCGAAGATTTAAACCATACGGGCGCTCATAAAATTAACAACACGATAGGGCAAATTTTAATGGCGCAACGTTTAGGTAAAACGAGAATTATTGCCGAAACTGGAGCAGGACAACACGGTGTAGCCACAGCAACTGTTTGTGCTTTAATGGGTATGGAATGTATTGTGTACATGGGCGAAATTGATATTGCACGACAAGCACCAAACGTAGCCAGAATGAAAATGTTGGGTGCTAAAGTTGTACCCGCATTATCTGGGAGCCGTACACTAAAAGACGCTACAAACGAAGCTATTCGCGATTGGATTAATAATCCAGTAGACACACATTATATTATTGGTTCTGCTATTGGACCACACCCGTACCCTGATATGGTAACGCGTTTTCAGGCAGTAATTTCAGAAGAAATTAAATGGCAATTAAAAGAACAAGAAGGACGTGAAAACCCAGATTATGTTGTGGCATGTATTGGTGGTGGTAGTAATGCCGCGGGTACGTATTATCACTATTTACACGAACCAGATGTAGGTATTATTGCAGTTGAAGCTGCAGGATTAGGTATAGATTCTGGTGAAAGTGCAGCAACTTCTGTTTTAGGCAAAGAAGGTATTATCCATGGTTGTAAAACCCTATTAATGCAAACAAAAGACGGACAAATTACAGAGCCTTACTCTATTTCGGCAGGTTTAGATTATCCTGGTGTTGGCCCTATGCACGCGCATTTATCAAAAACGGGGCGCGCAGAATTTTTGTCTATTACCGATAGTGATGCCATGGAAGCTGGCTTAGAATTATCGAAATTAGAAGGTATAATTCCTGCGATTGAAACCTCGCATGCCTTTGCCATTTTTAAGCATAAAACCTTTAAGCCAGACGACGTGGTGGTAATGAGTTTATCGGGTCGTGGTGATAAGGATTTACAGAATTATATTGATTATTTTAAAATTTAATTTTTTAGACCTCACAGGTTTTAAAAACCTGTGAGGTCTTTTTTTTAACATACGATTAAGCACATAACAGTGGCGCGTTAGGGATAGAAGCGGCATCCTTTTTTGAGGCACGATAAAAAGATATAGCGGATAGCCCGACCGAAGCGTTTCCTGCAAGGTTTCATTAAAAAACCTTGTAGGTATGAAGCGAAGGGAACGCCATAAAAACTAAAAAAAATGAATAGAATTGTTGAAAAACTTAATGAAGACAAAAAACTATTGTCAATCTACTTTACAGCGGGTTACCCAAACATTGATGATACCGTTGTTACCATAAAAAATTTAGAAACAAACGGTGTGGATATGATTGAAATAGGCTTACCTTTTAGCGACCCATTGGCAGATGGCCCAACCATACAGGATAGTTCTACGGCGGCTTTAAAAAATGGGATGACAACCGAAGTATTGTTCACGCAATTGGAAGGAATTAGAGAAACGGTTTCTATTCCGTTAATTATTATGGGGTATTTTAACCCGATGTTTCAATATGGCATGGAGGCGTTTTGTAAAAAATGCAAAGAATTGGGTATTGATGGGTTGATTATTCCGGATTTACCTGTGGATGTGTATCACAATGAATATCAAGCTATTTTTGAAAAATATGGTTTAATTAATGTGTTTTTAATTACGCCACAGACGAGTGATGAGCGCATTAGATATATTGATTCTATATCAAACGGATTTATATATATGGTGAGTAGCGCTAGTACTACGGGTGCAAAATCTGGCTTTGGTGATGAGCAAACTGCATATTTTGAACGCATAGGCAATATGGGCTTAAAAAACCCACAAGTTATTGGCTTTGGGATTAGTAATAATGAGACGTTTACGCAGGCAACGAAATATGCTAAAGGTGCTATTATTGGGAGTGCTTTTGTGAAACATGTAACAAAACATGGTGTGAAATCGATAAACGGTTTTGTTGATTCAATTATTAAATAGATATTTATTGCTTGTAAATTTTAAAACAAACTTTAACTCATGAATTGGTATTTAAAAGTAATTAAAGACAATTATGCAAATTTTAGCGGTAGAGCAAGACGACAGGAGTACTGGATGTTCAATCTTTTTCATATTATTATCATATTCATACTAGCGTTTATAGGTGGCATGTTGGGTGCTGAGTTAGATTCTGGTTTCGGAATTATTCCTTTGATTATATATGTACTAGCAACATTTATACCTGCACTTGGCGTTACTGTTAGAAGACTTCATGATACAGGTAAAAGTGGGTGGTATTATCTACTCTCTTTAATTCCCTACATTGGAGGGATTATTCTTATAGTATTTACTGTTCAAAATGGTGATGTTGGCTCAAACAAATACGGTTCAGATCCTAAAAATCCTGAATTGGATAATGAAATTGATGATATAGGAAAACCATTATTAGATTGATATTATCGCAATATCTATACAATCTATTTTGTAAATAATTTTTATCATTTTAAAATAAAAGTCTTTTCTGGTAGTAATTTCTAATTTTTAAATTTACTTTCATTGTAATCTTAATCTTAATTAATAAGACACATTTATGAAACTGCCAAAAGAGTTAGTATTTGGGCTATTCGCCATTATTTTATTTGCCTGCAACAAAAGTGAAAAAGGTACTATAATTATAAAAAATGATGGTGCTGTTTTTTCGGCTATTAAAGGACAAAAGAGCAAAGCACAATCTATCATTTTGAGTAACCCAACCGATAAACTAAATGAGGTTTCATTAGAAATAACGGGAGTTAATAAAACCTTTTTTAAAGTTGAAACTACACTACCAGAAACTATTGAGAAAGATTCAAATCCTAAAATTTTACTACATTTTGTGCCTGATGAAAATTTTATTGGTATTGCCGAAGCGGACCTTATCGTTCATCATAATTCTAAATCAAAAATTATATTTCCGTTAAGAGGTTTAAGTACTAAAGCATTAGAAGGTAAAAATGAACCACCCCTTTTTGATGTGGTGAAAACATTAAATTTTGATATAAATTTAGGCTGGACAACGCTGGCAAACAACATAAAACCTGAACTACAAGGTGATGAAATACCACAAACACTTTTTAGAAAAGCTAATTCTGGTTTAGTTGAAGTGATACCTGTGGCAAGATACAGTCCTCCTTTTGAATTGCCTTATGGGTATTACATAATTACAGATACTTTACCTGTAAAGTATGAAGTTGATATACTAGCAAATTCAAAATTATATCCTGAACACCAAACCTTATTTCCTGCACTTAAAAGCGGTAACAAAACGTTTGATCCAAAGGATATAGCATTTGGATTTTACACCACAAGTCCGTCGCATGATGCCTATTCTGAAGATATCTGGAATAAGAAATTATTCAAAAAACATGCTGCTCACGCATGTAGAATTTATGCTGTAAAAGATGTTGAAGGTAATCTAGTTGAAAACCAATACTTAGTTTGTTTTGAGGAAGCTAAAAACGGCGATTATCAAGATTATGTATTTTTAGTTAAAAACATTAAGCCTGTATCACTTTAATATTGGTTTAAGCTTTTTTACTTTTCAACATTTTTAAATACATTGTTTCTACCTTGGTTCTTGCCCAAGGTGTGCGTCGTAGAAATTTTAAACTTGATTTTACAGATGGATTATCAGTAAAACACTTGATTTTTATGATATAGCCCATATATTCCCAACCATAATGTGCCACCAAGTCGTTAATTATTTGCTCTAACTTAATGCCATGTAATGGATTATTTGGTTGTGTTTCCATTATAGTTGTTCAACTAGGTTTTTTATTTTTATAGCCTTTTCAAAATGATTTAATTTGTGTGTTTTAATCCACCACGCAGCAACTTCCATTAATAATTCTGGATTGTCATTCTTGTTTTTAAAAAAGGCGTAAAATGAGAGTCCTACATTTTCGCCCTTTGCAGCAATTTTTTTATTACAAACGTCAATAATTTTTTCTTTTAAAAGCTTCTGCATACCACTTAATTGCGCCTATTGTTATTACGTTTAGGGCGTTTAGAGTTATTCGAATTTCTATTAGAATTTCTTGAATTTCGTCTATTACGGCCTTGACCCTGCTTAATGGGTTCGGTAGATGCATTTGGATCGGGTTCAAAACCTTCAACAATCTCTACTTCAATTTTTTCACCTATCAGTTTTTCAATACCTCTCAAAAAAGAGGTTTCATCAGCAGTTACTAAAGATAAAGCTTGTCCATTAGCTCCTGCCCTACCAGTTCTACCAATTCTGTGTACATAATCCTCAGAAATATTAGGCAATTCAAAATTAATAACATGTGGTAATAATGGAATATCTATACCTCTTGCTGCAATATCAGTAGCAACTAAAACTCTAATGTTTCCACTTTTAAAACCTGCCAAAGCCTTTGTTCTAGCACCCTGACTTTTATTACCATGAATGGCAGCTGCTGTAATACCAGATTTTACCATTTTTTCGCAAAGCCTATTAGCACCATGTTTTGTACGTGTAAATACTAAAACTTGTTTCCAATTACCTTCTGAAATTAACTTTATAATTAAACCCGTTTTTTTAGCTTTAGCTACACGATATACTTTTTGAGAAATCGCCTCAACAGTAGTATTCTCTGGAGTAGCTTCTACTTGAACTGGGTGGTTTAAAATACCATGTGCCAACTTTTTTATGTCTTTTGAAAAAGTAGCTGAAAACATCAAATTTTGACGTTTATCAGGCATAGATTTAATCACCTTTTGAATATCCCTAAGAAAACCCATATCTAGCATACGATCTGCTTCATCTAAAACAAAAATTTCTACGCGTTTTATAGATAGTAGTCCTTGGTTTTGTAAATCTAATAATCGCCCTGGTGTGGCCACTAAAACATCAATACCTTGTCGTAGAGTTGCTACCTGTGGTTTTTGGTTTACACCACCAAAAATAACCGCCGAACGTAAATTTAAAAACTCACTATACTCCCTAACATTGGCGTAAACCTGTGCCGCTAACTCCCGAGTTGGCGTTAAAATTAATGCACGAATAGGTCTATACTTTTCTTTTGGGTTTTCAGAAAGTAAATGCAATAAAGGTAATGTAAACCCTGCTGTTTTCCCTGTACCGGTTTGGGCTGATGCTAACACATCTTTACCTTCTAAAACTGGTGGAATTGCTTTTTGTTGAATAGGACTTGGGGTTGTATATCCTTTTTTGCTAACCGCTTTTAGTAAGGCTTCGGATAAGCCTAAAGATTGAAATGACATATATTTTGTTTACGAAGATCCGTATGGGACGTTTGAGATAACAAAACATATTGTATTTTACCTCTTTCTTCTATTAAGGCACGAAGGTACATCTAATTTTAAGATTATTTTTTGAATACTTAAATTTGTAAAAACAAAAACACATTATGAAACACAGATTATTAGGGAATAACGGATTTAAAATAAGCGAAGTTGGTTTAGGATGTTGGCAATTAGGCGCAGATTGGGGCAAAGAAATAGATAAAACAAAAGCATTTGATATTCTTGATGAAGCTGTAACTCATGGAATTGATTTTTTTGACACAGCTGATGTATATGGAGATGGCAGAAGTGAAACCTTAATTGGCGACTTTTTAAAAGCATCGTCTCATAATGTAAAAGTAGCTACAAAGTTTGGAAGAACTGGCAATGTTTATCCCAATAACTACACAGAAGACACATTAAAAAGCTGCGTAGAAAAATCACTTAAAAGATTAGGTGTAGATTGTTTGGATTTGTTGCAATTACATTGTATACCTACCGAAGTACTTAAAAACGGTGCTATTTTTGATTGGTTAAGAACGCTAAAACAAGAAGGCAAAATAGCGCATTTTGGAGCAAGTGTAGAAAGTGTAGACCAAGGCCTTATCTGTTTAGAACAAGAGGAACTGCAATCTCTACAAGTTATCTTTAATATTTTTAGACAAAAATTAGTTGAGGAATTATTACCACAAGCGGCTGAAAAAGGAGTTGGTATTATTGTGAGATTGCCCCTTGCTAGTGGTTTACTTAGTGGCAAATTTAATGCTAATACGCAATTTCCAGAAGATGATCATAGAAATTACAACAAAGATGGAGACGCCTTTAATGTAGGTGAAACGTTTGCAGGCTTACCTTTTGAAAGGGGCGTTGCATTATCTGAAGAATTAAAAACCTTTTGTCCCGATGGTATGTCTTTAGCTGAATTATCACTTCTATGGATTTTAGACCATAAAGAAGTAACAACTATTATTCCTGGGGCTAGCGCTACAAAACATGTGATTCAAAACGCTAAAACAAGCAGTTTACCAGCACTTCCGGAACAGTTAGTACAAGATTTAAAACGTTTTTATGATGAAAAAGTTCATGAACATATTAGAGGTGTTTACTAGAAAGTTAGTAACTCATCAATTTCATTAAAAGAATTCTCGATACTGCATTACACGAAAATCAAACGTATTAAAGTCTGAATTATTCGCTTTTAATTGTTTGTATAATGGATTACTTCCTATAGCTCTGTTGGCAGAGCTAGATGGTGAGGTTAAGGATACTGTTTTTATAATCCTATCATCTAAGTGAAATTTATGAACTCTAGGAACTTCATTCGAAACTAGTTGCAACTTTAAATTATAGGTTTTAAGATGTTTTCTAAAGAAATATTCTGGTCCGTTTTTGCTATTACCACCAGTAAATAAAAGTGTATCTATATTGGGATATTGTTTTAAATAATTAATTATGTCTCTGAGTATGATGTTTTTCATTCCTAAATCGGAAGCATCAATTTTATTGCGCTCACAACTATCTACTATATCACAAACTCCTATTTTATTTTTAATTAAAAATGACTTTCGCTCTTCAATGGCTTCATCAGAATTATCATAGTGCAAGTTTAGGTTGTGAATTTTATCAATAAATAACCAAAGGGAATTGTAACAACTACCATAGCAAAAATTAACGTCTTTCTCCAAAAGTTCTCCTGTTGAAAATCTTGGAGGTGGTAATGTACCGACGATTAATTTTCTAGTGTCCTTTTGAATGAATGGTGGAAACGGGTGTTTATGTTTGAACAAAAAACTTGATTTTTAGTAATAAAAAAGGTATATTAAATTTAATATTTAAATGTAAAAAGAAATAATGGGAAAAGGTGATAAAAAAACAAAACGAGGCAAAATTAACAGAGGTACTTTTGGTACAAGACGCCCACGCATTAAAAAGAAACCAAGTGTTGAGCAAAAAATAAGTGTAGATAAAAAGGCTAAAGTAAAATAATTATAACGTTTCTAATTGTTTTTTAGCGTCTACAATAGTATTACCATACAGCTTTTTATTTGGTTTTGTCATGTGCGCTCCTTCTGAAATTAAGGCTTCTAAAATTTCTTTTGCTTCTTCTTTCTTGTTGATATTTAATAAGAACTTAGCAAAAGTTAAACGTTCTTCATAAAATGAAAACCTGATATCTATAGCTCTTAAATGGTTTTCAGCTTCTACCAAATCACCTTCTTTTTCGAGTGCTAATCCGTATAAAAATTGTGTTCTTGATTTTTTAAATTCTGGATGCGATACTATTTGTTCTCCATAAATCACAACACTTTTATAATCCGTTATAAAGTGATACGCTTCAATCATATTTTTAATCACATAAAAATCATTTTGAAAATTACCATCTAAAGCCTCTTTATAATGTAGTATGGCATTTTGATAATCTTTATTTTCTAAATGTGCATCTGCAAGATTAACTCTGTTTTGATAGGTATCTGTAAACGCTAACTGTTTCTCTAAATCTTTAATCTTTTTTGTAGGATTAATAATGTTGGTAAGTTCTGAAGTAATTTTTTCGGCATCGCGTTTATTATATACCTGAGTAATAAAATAGATAATACAACCCAAAAGCGACAAGAAAAATATAATAAAAATCCAGTAGTACGGACGTCTGTTTTTTATAGCATGATAAATGCAAAATCCTTGTAATGCAATGACAATGTAATACCACATATTTTATTTTTTTTTATTAGAAACATAAACTTAATTAAAAATAAGGTACTTTAAGACTTAATTGAGCATGATATTCTAGTTTATTATAAACATTAAGATTTTATTAAAATACTTTAAGAAAGTATTAATATAAAAACCTCTTACTATTTGTTATATTATGATAAAATAAAAATATGGGAATTATTAAAGACAAAAAGAAATTTAAAATAACTAAGGAACAAACAAATCCAACAAACCCTACTGGAAAAACAGATATTATCACTAATAACTTTGATATCGGTAAAAAAACTATAAAAAGTCAGCAAACTAAAAACTAGGCATAAGTTTAATTACCCTAAAAAAAATCACACCAATGGTGTGATTTTTATTTTTATTACTATTTAATGGTTTATCTTGTAAAAACTAAATCTGTTTCTGTAGACATTTCTTCACTAAAACCATAATCCATATAGTTAAAACCTTTTAAATCTTCAATCGTTTGTGCGTTAGTATCAATAATGTATCGCGCCATTGCGCCGCGAGCAGCTTTAGCAAAAAATGAAATCACCTTATACTTCCCATTTTTAAAATCTTTAAAATTGGCAGTAATAATTGGTACTTTTAGTACTTTTTTATCTATAGCTTTAAAATACTCATTACTCGCTAAATTTAAAAACAACTCATCATCTTTAAGTTCTTCATTCAAAGCTTTAGTAATATCGTTTTTCCAAAACTCATACAAATTCTTTTTAGTACCAACAGGCAACTTTGTTCCCATTTCTAAGCGATAAGGCTGTATTAAATCTGTTGGTTTTAAAATACCATATAAACCTGAAAGTATACGAACCGTATTTTGCAAAGTATCTAATTTATCTTCTGGAATAGTGTAAGCGTCCAAACCTCTGTAAACATCACCATTAAAAGCATAAACTGCTGGTCTTGCATTATCAGCTGTAAAAGGCAATTCCCACGATTGATTGCGCTCATAATTTAACTGCCCCAAAGCATCGGAAATACTCATAAGTTGTGATAAATTTTTAGCAGATTTTTTTTTAAGCAAGGTATTTAAACGCGCTGATTGTTTTAAAAACTTGGGCGTTGTATGTTGTGATGTTGGCAATTCTGTATCAAAGTCTAAAGATTTTGCAGGAGAAATAACTAACTTCATTTTATTTTTTATTTAATTTACGTTAATTCAATACGAACACAAATTTACAACTCATTTTTAGTAATTATGATGTTAGTCTACTATTATTTATAATGAAGATATAATCCAAACTTATAACTATTTGTATTTACATCATTTTTAACTATTACAAAACATACTATTATTATGATTGCATTTTTACACACTAATAAAGTTCATATAGAACGTTTTGAAGCCTTAGTAAAACAATTCAACCCTAATATTGAGACTAAACATTTTGTAAACAAGACCATTTTAGATGACGCGCTTTCAACTGGAAAGACGAACACTACGCAGTTTAATAAAGAAATAGAAGCAATAAGACAAACTAATCCTTCATTAATCATTTGTACTTGTTCAACTTTTGGTAGTGAGAGTGATAAGCATACTGATGTACAAAGAATTGACAAACCCATAATTACGCATTTAGTTGAGAATTACACCAAAATAGGTCTTGCCTTTACCGCAAATTCAACAAAAGTTGTGAGTGAGGATTTATTGTTGAAAATAGCGCTGGAAAAACAAAAATCTATTGATATAATTGATTGTGATTGTTCTGAGTTCTGGCCTTATTTTGAAGCTAGCAATTTTGAAGACTACACTAAAAACATAGCTAAAAACATCTCAAAATTAGAATCGCAAGTTGATGTGATGTTTTTAGCACAGGCTTCTATGGAAGGTGCTAAAGATTATTTAACCGATTTTAAAAAGGAAGTGTTTACTAGTCCTGAGTTTGGGATTCAAGAACTTTTGAAAACAATACAAATTTTATAATACTGAATACTGTATGGAAACGATACGACACTTCTTATCTTTTTTAAGTCCACAACTTGTAGATGAGTTACTCTCTAAGTCTACGGTGAAAGATATCCCAAAAGGCACACAAATTATAAGAGAAGAGCAATACATTAAAGTAATACCAATAATTATCAGTGGGCTTGTAAAAGTGTTTTCAAAATTTGATGAAAAGGAGTTGTTACTCTATTACATACAACCACAACAAAGCTGTATCATGTCTTTTTCAGCATCATTAAAAAACACACCAAGTAAAATTTTTGCTATAACAGAAGAAGACTCTAAAATACTTTTAATACCGGTTGAAAGTTTACCAAAATGGTTAAAAGAATATACGGAATTAAACGATTTATTTTACAATCAATACGACTTAAGATACACCGATTTATTAGATACTATACAGCATGTACTTGTAGATAAAATGGATAAAAGACTTTATGAACATTTAATACGAAAAGCCAAATTAAAACACAATAGCGTTATAAAAATTACCCATGGCCAAATAGCTAACGAATTAGGTACTGCTAGAGAGGTAATTAGTAGAGTGATAAAAAAACTGGAAAACGAAGGAAAGATTTCTCAAAATACAGATGGCATAAAAATTCTATGATTGTGACTTGGGTCACTGCACACAAGTATTAGAGTAGCTAATTTTGTTATGAAATGAAAAAAGTGCAGTATTATAAACTTTTTGGAGCATGTATATTATGTTTAGCCATAGTTTATGGTATTGTATTACTTTTTGAACACATCACTATTAAATCATAAAATTTATAGCTATGAAAAAAAACATGGGAAATACCGACAAAATTGTTAGAATACTAATCGCAGTAATCGTGGGAATTTTATATTTTACAAATGTTATCTCTGGAACTCTTGGTATTGTTTTATTGGCATTATCAGTAATATTTGTAGTAACAAGTCTGATTAGTTTTTGCCCTATTTACTCCATTTTTGGATTAAATACTTGCCCAATAAAAAACAAATAGTAGTTGTATTAGGCAAACTGAATACTTATACATCCACCTAAAATTT
Source organism: Hyunsoonleella sp. 2307UL5-6 (assembly GCF_047345485.1). NCBI lineage: Bacteria > Pseudomonadati > Bacteroidota > Flavobacteriia > Flavobacteriales > Flavobacteriaceae > Hyunsoonleella > Hyunsoonleella sp. 2307UL5-6. Next base: position 118,933 of record NZ_JBLFEN010000002.1, read on the forward strand.
ATACGTTCAAATTTTAAGTGGATTTTTGAAGTCATATTTTTTTTAAAAAATTTTGAATTTTTTATATTAGAAAATATGATAAAATTAAATATACGAATTAAAGACAGACTTTTGAGCTATGGTATATTCCTAATATTATTTTTAATATTTCGAATTATTTTAAATGTATTCTTTCCAAATTTAGACAGCCTAACAAAAGGCTTGATTTGTAGTGTAATAGTCGCATTTTTAGCACCTAGATTTACTTGGTATACCTCACAAACAGGAAAAAGATTGCAAATGAACTGGATTTTCTTAAAAAAGCCTGTATTGTTTTAAATAAAAAATAACAATTCACATCTTTTAGGTTTTCAATGAAATACTTTTTTAGTTCGATTCCAAAAATGCTGCATTAACATTTAATTCTAAAAAAAATTACACTCTGTAAAATAACAAAACTAGATGAGCGTAAAAAAGACCTACTCAAAGTATAGATTATAAAGTTTAAATTCTAAGTAACATATGTAATAGTGGTAAAAGTATCTTGAGTTAAAGTTCTTCTGATTTTCTTCAATAAAACAGATTTTGTATTCTTGCAAACCCTTGGCATTATCATAAAAATTAACGAAATTCGCCTTATCGTTGATGATAGTTCATCAAAATCGAATAATTTCTCAATTTTGTGGAATATTTAAAATGTTACGAAAACTAAAATCACACTATTAATGTTGATTTTAACGCCTAAATACTTCACAGAAAACAAAAAACACTTCAATGAAAAACCTAAATGTTCTAGTATTTGCATTCGTATTATTTGGATTGCAGTATGGTCAAGCTCAGAAAAACAAAGAAGAGGATAAGCAGCCTTTAGATAACATTTCTATTGATGGGCTTAAATGGCGCAGTATTGGACCTGCATTTACTTCGGGTAGAATTTCAGATATTGCTGTAAATCCGAATAATCCATTTGAATATTACGTAGCGTCTTCCGCGGGAGGTGTTTGGAAAACTATAAATTCTGGTGTGGAATACACTCCAATTTTTGATGGTGAAGGCTCCTACTCCATTGGTTGTATTACTATGGACCCCAACAATTCTAATGTGATTTGGGTAGGCACTGGAGAAAACAACAATCAACGTTCTGTGTCTTATGGTGATGGCATTTACAAGTCTCTAGATGGCGGTAAAACATGGCAAAACATGGGGCTAAAAACGTCTGAACATATAGGGCGTATTATTGTACACCCAGAGGATTCTAACATTGTTTATGTTGCAGCTATTGGCCCTTTGTGGAATAAAGGAGGAGAACGAGGTTTGTATAAAACTACAGATGGTGGCAAAACATGGAATGCTATACTTACTGTAGATGAACACACTGGCGTTAACGACATACAAATGGATCCTAGAAATCCTGACATACTTTATGCATCAACACTGCAACGTAGAAGGCATGTGTTTACCTATGTTGGCGGTGGCCCAGGTTCTGGAATGCACAAAAGCACCGATGGTGGTGCTACATGGATGGCCATTAATTCTGGATTACCAAAAACCGAATTAGGACGCATTGGGCTAGCAATTTCGCCTGCAAATCCAGAAATTATATACGCCATTGTAGAAGCAGCTGATGGGAAGGGCGGTTTTTTTGCATCGACAAATAGAGGTGCTAGTTGGGAAAAAAGAGGAAAACACATAACGAGTGGCAATTACTACCAAGAAATTATAGCAGACCCAGTAGATGAAAACACCATTTATTCTATGGATACATGGATGTCTGTAAGCCATGATGGTGGTAAAACTTTTAATAAAGTGGGCGAAGTTACTAAGCACGTAGATAATCACTGTATGTGGATAGACCCAACCAATAATAAGCATTGGCTGGTGGGTTGCGATGGTGGCATGTATGAAACTTTTGATGCTGCCAAATCATGGGATTTTAAAGAAAATATTCCGATAACACAATTTTACAAAGTAGCTGTAGATAATGATTATCCGTTTTACAACATATACGGCGGTACACAAGACAATTTTAGTATTGGTGGTCCCTCAAGAGTGCTTACAGGACATGGCATTACAAATGCTGATTGGTTTATTACTAACGGTGGTGATGGGTTTGAATCGCAGGTTGACCCTGAAAATCCGAATATAGTGTATGCACAATCGCAATATGGATTTTTAGTGCGCTACGATAAAAAAAGCGGTGAAAAAGTGGGTATTCAACCTACTGAACGCGAGAATGAAAATAGCTATCGTTTTAATTGGGATGCGCCTTTAGCGGTGAGCAAACATGCTACAGGACGTTTATATTTTGCGGCAAATAAAGTATTTAAATCTGATGATTATGGTAATAGTTGGCAGGTGATTAGTGATGATTTAACCCAACAAATTGACAGGAATACACTTAAAGTTTTTGATCGTATTCTTAGTGTGGATGCTGTTGCAAAAAACGGTTCTACATCGCTTTATGGCACTATTGTAGCCTTATCTGAATCGCCAATTGATGAAAATCTTATTGCTATTGGTACGGATGATGGCTTAATACAAATTACCGAAAATGGCGGAACCACTTGGCGAGCCATAACTAATATTTCTGGTGCACCTGAACAATCTTATGTAAATAGCGTATACCTTTCTAAACATGATGTTAATGTAATGTATGTGGCATTTAATCATCATAAATATGGCGATTTTAAGCCTTATATTTTTAAATCGAGTGATAAAGGAAAAACATGGAAGTCTATAAGCTCTAATCTTCCCGAAAAGGGAAGTATTTATGCTATTGAAGAAGATCATGTTGATAAGAATTTAATATTCTGTGGCACCGAATATGGCGCGTTCTTCTCTCCTAATAAAGGCCAACGCTGGAAAAAATTAGGTGCAGGCTTACCAACTATAGCGGTTAGGGATATTGCAATACAAGAACGAGAAAATGATTTAGTACTTGGTACTTTTGGTAGAGGATTTTATATTTTGGATGATTACTCTTCTCTTCGTGAGATTGAAAATGAAGCGCCATTACAAGTAGCTAAAATATATCCTATTCGTAAAGCTTTATCCTGGGAAAAAAGTTTACCACTAGGATTACCAGGAAAAGCCTTTCAAGGTGATAATTTTTATTCTGCCACAAATTTAGGCCCCGAAGCTATGATTACGTATTACTTCAATGACACGTATACATCTTTAAAAGAAAAACGAACGAAAGAAGAAAAAGCACTTATTGAAAACAGAAAAAACGTGTCTTATCCTGATTATGATACTTTAAAATCTGAAAAGGACGAACAAGCACCTTCATTAGTTTTTACTATTAAAAATAGCGACGGACAAGTCGTTAAAAAAGTATTTAAAACACCTAAAAAAGGGCTACAACGATTCCATTGGAATTTACGATACACCCTTCAAAACCCAATCAACTTAAATACATCAAAATTCTATAACCCATGGTCCTCTAAAGATGAAGGAACACTCGTAGAACCTGGAACCTATACTGTAGAAATGGCTATATTTAAAAATGGGGAACTAAGCACATTAGCAAGCTCAGTTTCATTTGAAGTTGAAAGCTTAAAAAATACGGTAATGCCTGCTGAAAATAGAGCTGAAAAAGTAGCGTTTCAAAAAAAGGTAGCGCAACTTGGAGCTGATTTAAAAGCATGCGAGCAAATTATAAGTGAAGCCAATACAAAATTAAAATATATAAAAGCGGCCATTAAACGATCTGAGTTACCTTATGCTGAACTTTCAAAACAAGTGTTGAATATTGAACGTAAACTTAAATCTATCAACATATCTCTTTATGGAGATCCAGTAAAAAGTAGACTAGATATAGCTCAACCTGTAAGTCCAGCAACACGAATTGGAAAAATAACTCGTGAGCAAAAATATTCAACATCAGCACCCACAAAAACACACAGAGATAGTTATACTATTGCAGAAACGGCGATTACAGCACTAAAACGAAACGTAGAGGTTATTTTTAATTCAGATATTAAGCAATTAGAAGAAAAACTTGTTAAAGCAGGTGCGCCTTATACACCTGGCCGTGGTTATGAGTATAAGAATTAATAATAGCTACAATTACTTAATAAAATTGCTTTAATAAGATAGATAGCTTTGAATGATTCATCAAAAATAAAATCGCACTAAGTGATACGATTTATTACGATATTAAATTTATTTAAATACCCTAAAGTTCTTGATGCTTGGAGTAGTTACGCCACTTTTCGAGACATTGCACAATATCATTAGGTACAGGTGTTTCAAAACGCATAAACTCACTCGTTTTTGGGTGTACAAAACCCAAAGTTTTAGCATGCAACGCCTGCCTTGGCAGCACCTTAAAACAATTATCTACAAACTGTTTGTACTTGGTAAATGTGGTGCCTTTTAATATAGTGTTACCGCCATAACGTTCGTCATTAAAAAGCGTATGTCCAATGTGTTTCATGTGCACACGTATTTGATGCGTACGCCCTGTTTCTAACTTGCAGGACACCAAGGTAACGTAGCCCAAACGCTCTAATACTTTATAATGCGTAACAGCAGGTTTGCCTTTTTCCGCCTCATCATCAAGAAATACTGTATTTTGCAATCGGTTTTTAGGATGGCGACCAATGTTTCCTTCTATGGTACCTTCTTCGGCTTCAACATTCCCCCAAACAATAGCCAAATATTCGCGTTCACTCGTTTTTTCAGCAAACTGTAAAGACAGGTGTGCCATAGCTTGTTCCGTTTTGGCAACTACCAATAAACCGCTGGTATCTTTATCTATACGATGCACCAGTCCAGGACGTTCGCTAGAGTTATTTGGCAAATTATCAAACCTATATATCAAACCATTTATTAAAGTACCAGAGTAATTACCATGCCCTGGATGCACTACCATACCAGCAGGTTTATTAACTACAAGTAAGTGGTCGTCTTCAAAAACAATATCCAATGGAATATCTTCACCAACCAATAATGCCTCGTACGTTGGGTGAGTAAATAATACGCGTATCTCGTCATTTGGTCTAACCTTATAATTAGATTTTACAGGTACGCCGTTAACCAAAACACCGTCACTTTTAGCTGCATTTTGTATTTTGCTACGGGCAATATTTTCAATATAATTCATCAAATACTTATCAATGCGCAAAGGAGATTGTCCTTTATCTACAGTAAAAGTAAAATGTTCGTGAAGGTTATCTTCGTCTGGTAATTGTGGTCCGTGTGTTTCCATAGTTGCATTAGTTAGCGCTAATGCTAAGGGCGATTACCGTTACCTAAAACCAAATCTATTTTAGATGTCTTTGGCAGTTTGTCACCAGGGTTAATCGTTTTTCCCTTGTATTTAAGTTGCAAAACAATGTCTTTACCTAAATTATCAATATAAGAAATTTTACCTACTTTAAAACCGAGTGCTTCTAAGTTGGGTTCGGCTTGTCTAAAGGTACGTTCTCTTAAATCTGGCACCTCTACTTTTCGGTAACCTGAAGGGTTTAGCGTTAGGTATATTTTTCTATCTTCTTTTACTTTTGTACCCGCTGATGGCTCTTGATCTATCACCGAAAACTTCGGGTAATCTGGATTATAATTTGCTGAATCTTGTATTTGCATCACCAAATTATTTTCGTTTAACTCCATCTCTGCTACACTTATAGATTTACCTTTAAGCTCCGGCACCATCTCAAAATCTCCATGGTTTGTTGTAGACTTTAACCAAGTAAGCATTAAAAAACACAACACCACCAAAGCTACTAAAGCTAAAGCCAATTGTTTTAAAAATGTTTTGCTAAATAAAAACTTAAAGATACTCATACGTAGATTTTTCGATTAGGCAAATATATAAAAACAGAACTGTTTTTTGTTTTGCTGTTTACATCATTATTTTAGCTCAACTATTATAGATACGAATTATTGTTTGTATTTGGTTGTAAAGGCATAGCATCATTTTTAAATTTTATTTTTTTGGCGCCTGCCTACCTGCGGTATCGCAGGCAGGTTACCCAAGGGTCGGGCTTTCACTAGTCGCTCTCTCTGAGGAGCTCCAACATGCCGTTAAATCCCTAACGCACTACTCTTGCCTTAAACCCACGCCTAACCTCTCCAAGGATGGAAAACACAACTCTAACACAAAGCCTCTCCTATCCTCCCTAAGAAGAGGAAACCCACTTATACTCTAAAATCTTAAAGTATTAAAAAATTAATGTAAAGCAGAAGATAAATTAGCAGAAAGTCAAGTCCTGAGTTCACACAAAGTCAAAAGCATCAATCTGCAAAAGTAATGAGTAAAGAAACGGAAGTACGATGCGCAACATCATGCATATAGTTTCGAAAACGAATGGTGCTTTAACAATTTCCTTAGATTGATATGATTTTTTGGTTTTATGTATTTAATTTAAAATGTCTACTAGACATTTTTAAGTTAAATAGTGGATAAAGACAAAATGAACAGTAAAGAATACACATATTTTTAATTAAATTTGAAACAATTTAAAAAATGCCTCAAAAGCAAAACCAATAGCAATGAAAAAAAACATAGCCATAATCATGGGCGGCTATTCCAGCGAATATAAAATCTCATTAACCAGTGGTAATGTAGTTTTTGAAACTTTAGATAGAGAAAAATACAAGCCTTACCGTATCCATATTTTTAAAAATAAATGGGTGTATGTGAATGATGAAGACATGGAATTTCCCATTGATAAAAACGATTTTTCCATAAATGTTGGTAGTTTTAAAATTAAGTTCGATTGTGTGTTTAACGCCATACATGGTTCTCCAGGGGAAGATGGTTATATGCAAGGGTATTTTGAGTTGTTGGGTATTCCACACACCAGTTGCCCCATGTATCAAGCACAAATAACCTTTAATAAACGTGACTGCTTAAGTGTTTTAAAACCTTATGGTATTAAAACTGCCGAGTCGTATTTTTTAAACCTCGGAGACACTATTAACGAAGATGCTATAATTGCAAAAGTAGGTTTACCCTGTTTTGTAAAGGCCAATAAAGCAGGTAGTAGTTTTGGTGTATCTAAAGTGCATAAAAAAGAAGATTTACAAAATGCTATTTCGATAGCTTTTAAAGAAGATGATGAGATTATTATAGAGTCTTTTTTAGATGGTACTGAAGTTTCAGTTGGCGTAATAACCTATAAAGGAAAAATTAAAGTACTACCAATTACCGAAATAGTATCTGAAAATGATTTTTTCGATTACGAAGCAAAATACTTGGGGAAATCTCAAGAAATAACACCAGCACGATTAACACCAGAACAAGAAGACAAAGTAAACAAAGAAGCCAAAAAAGTGTATGAGATTTTAAAGATGAAAGGCTTTAGCAGAAGCGAATTTATTTTTAAAGATGGCATACCACACTTATTAGAAATGAATACGGTACCAGGATTAACTAAAGAAAGTATTTTACCGCAACAAGCAGCTGCTGCAGGTATTTCGTTACCTGATTTATTTGATAATGCGATTGAAGAAGCTTTGAAATAATTGCCCAACACTCACTAAAATTATTTGGTTATATTTGAATCATAACATAACCAGTTTTTATGATTTTTTACGGAACAAATTCTTCAAGATTAAAAGATGGGCAGCTCCCAAATGTTACTTGTCCTAATTGTGAGAACCAAACATCAATGACATACAGTGTATTTGGAAAATATGCTTACCTCTATTGGATTCCTGTTTTTCCAATTGGAAAAATCAATGTCTTAGAATGTAATAGCTGCAAACGCACCTTTAAATTACAAGAATTACCAGAACAAATACAACGCAAGTTCGAAACAGAAAAACATACTGGTATTCCTTTTTTGCACTTTAGTGGTTTAGCTGTTATAGGTTTAGTAATTGCTTATTTTAGTTATTCTGGAGCAAAGCACAAAGAAGATGAAGCTGATTATATTAAAACACCTAACATTGGAGATGTGTATTCCATAAAGGCTGAAGCTGCTGGTCACTTCACAACAATGAAAGTTACTAAAATTGAAGGCGATAGTGTTTTTCTAGTATTTAATGATTATGAAATTGATAAACGATCTGCCATATACAAAATAGATAAAAGCAATAATTACACCAACAGTAATGATGCACTAACAAAAGAACAATTACAGTTTCTGTACGAAGAAAAAGAGATTTTTAATATTGACCGCGATTAGTAAATAATACTCCAATTAAAGATTTGTATCTTTGATAATAGTTGTCATTCTTGCTAAAGCAGGAACCCACAATAAAAACAAAAACTTTTAAATAGACTCCTGCCTTCGCAGAAATGACAGAACAAAAATGAAACGTGCCATTTTCCCAGGATCTTTCGATCCACTAACTTTAGGACATTACGACATCATTAAACGTGGCATCACACTTTTTGATGAAATTATCGTAGCTATTGGTGTAAACTCATCTAAAAAATATATGTTTTCACTTAAAGAACGTCAGCAATTTATAATGGATGCGTTTAAAGGAGAACCTAAAGTAAAAGTTGTTACTTATGAAGGGTTAACAGTTGACTTTTGCCAAAAAAATGATGTGGAGTTTATTTTGAGAGGCCTACGTAATCCTGCTGATTTTGAATTTGAAAAAGCAATTGCACATACCAACAGAGATTTGGCGCCTATTGAGACTATCTTTTTATTAACCTCGGCAGACACCTCTTACATTGCGTCTTCAATTGTGCGGGATGTTATCAGAAATCACGGAGATTACACCAAATTAGTACCTGATAGTGTTAGAGTGAAATCATAATATTTTATGAATACTTTTTTTAAATTTAGTAGTTCAATCCTTATTTTGTGTAGTGTTTTAGGGTCTTGTAAGCATAAAACCGATTCAGTAAAAGCAACAGATTTTTGTTCAAAAATTAAAAGAGACAACAGTATCTCACTCTCTAAAGAGCTTAACGAATTTTCTGATAGTATTGAAAACAAAACTGGAGTTTACGTCCTTGAAGATGGTAGCGGATCAATGGTAGCCAGAGCGTGGTTAACAGAGTATGCCGAAAAAACTATAGACATTCAATATTTTATTTTTTCAACGGATAATGTTGGTCTTATTGCTTGCGACTATTTGATAAGAGCCGCAGATAGAGGTGTTAAAGTACGTGTACTTGTTGATGATATTATGGTAGATGCCGAAGCGCAGGATATACTGATGTTTAATTCTCATGAAAATATTTCGGTTAAAATATACAATCCTGGTGTTAATTTAGGGAAGAATATTTTTCAGAAAATAGGGAAGTTTGCAACCGATTTTAAATCTGCTAATCAGCGTATGCACAATAAAACTTTTATTGTAGATGATAAAGTGGTAATTACAGGTGGCAGAAATATAGCTAATGAATATTTTGATTACGACCACGACTATAATTTTAGAGATAGAGATATTCTTTTAATTGGCAAAACATCTAAGGCCGTAAAAAGCTCTTTTGAAACATTTTGGAATAATAAATTGAGTGAAGATGTTACCAATGTTATTACAGACAAACCCAAAAACATAACCGATAAAAACAGGTTTGATAAATTACATGAATATGCCTGTAATCCTGAGAATTTTTGTCCACAAGTTAGGCAACGTATTAAAAATTTACCTGAAACATTTAATGCGATTAAAGCATCTGGCGACTTAGTTTGGCTTGATAATGTTGATTTTATTTCTGATGTGCCTGGAAAAAACAATAAAGGAAAGAGTTTATTTGGTGGCGGCATTACTACATCTGCATTAGTTGATTTGGTAAATAACGCAGCATCATCCATCACCATTCAAACCCCGTATTTAATAACAACAAAAACCAGTAGAGATGTATTTGAAGATGCTGTAAATCGTGGTGTAAATGTTAGAATATTAACCAATAGTTTAGCATCAACAGATAATATTGAGGCCTTTAGCAGCTATCAAAGTGATAGAGAAACATTATTAAAAACAGGTGTGAGAATTTTCGAATTTAAACCTGACGCCGAAGAGCGAAAACGTATAATGACAGGTGAATTACAAACCAAATTAGAATATGTACCGACGTTTGGTATTCATGCTAAATCTATGGTTATAGATAAAAAAATAACTGTTATTGGCACTTTTAATCTTGATCCCAGAAGTGCAAATTTAAATACGGAATGTATAGTTATTGTACCCTCTGAAAAAGTTTCGAAAGGTGTTCTAAAAGGCATGGAAATAGAGTTTAAACCTGAAAACTCATGGGAAACAACGCTAGATTTTAATCCTGATTCTGAAGTGAGCTCCTACAAGCGCTTAAAAACACTAACCCGTCGAGTGATTCCTAAAGCCATTTTGTAGCTATTGGCATAACTGTAATATTTTACTAAAAACAACTATACAGTGAAGATAATAACCGAAACCATGCTTTTCGATATACCATATTTACTCTTTAACAAGAACGCTATTCAACATTCTAAAAACACTATTGATTTTTGTATGAATACTGAAGATGTCCCTAAAATTAGAGTATGCTTTAAAACATGGTAATTAATTAATTAATGCGCAACTTAGCTGCCGAAACACTATAGAATAAGAGACAATGTGCTTCTAATCTCGTGCTGTTATAAGCTATAAATGATAAATTGTAAAACGAATCCATCTTTGCTTTAAATGCTTTAAAATTTATTTTGAGAGGATTAGTACCTATTCTGAATTTAAATTAAAAAAAAATTACTCCTAACAATAAAGATTTGATACCTATTGAAACCATCTTTTTATTAAATTCGGTAGGCACCTCTTACATTACGTCTTCAATTATAGAGGATGTCGTTCAAAATCAAGGAAATTACACTAAACTAGTGCCTTATAGTTTTCGTGTCGAGTAATACTATGATACATTTCTTCAACAATATAAATCGCCTTAACCCGTTTTGTTTTTTGAAAAAACTCTGTCAATTCGAGTGAATTTCACGATTGAAATGAGTGAAATTTATATCGAGAATAAGATTTTTTAATATGAATTGGTTCTCGATACGATTGTTTATCAAAAAAATCACTCGAACTGACATTACACTGTTTATTTCAACTCAAAATGCACAACGGGTCACCTTAATATTTTACTTTCTTTACAATGCCTATGTTATAACAAATCGAATTTTAGTTTTGCTATTTAACACACACAATATTATCTCATTTAGAATAATAATCTAGACTTATTTTTGAATCTAAAGTATTTAAGTTTGGGATGAATTTTCTGAGCAAAAAAAAAATCACAATAAGCCCCATTTATTATAATCTGGAGCAAAACTACTCTTATCTTATACACATCTAATTACTATAAAAATTGAGACCTAATAAGACTTCAAGAGGCTCAAAATACCTAAAAATAGATTTAATCAATCGTTTTAAAAAAATAATAGTTCAAAATTATAGTTTATTAACAAGACTCTTGCCTCACACTGTTTTTACTGAGTATTAGGTCATATTATCCGATTCCCTTTTAAGCTTTAAAATTCCGTTTCACACATATTGTCTGTAGAAAAAACAAGGATTAGGAGTTAATTTGCAGTATTAAATTAGGAGAAGGCAAATTATTGTAATCGCCCTTTTTTATGTATCAAAAAAATTATAAACACTAATTCGTAAAGCAAATAAAAGTTATCGTCAAAAATAGTTCTAAGCTTTACTTTAAAATTATTAAAAATCCATTAGTTATGAAAACAAGTAGTACAAGATTATTAAAAAAAATATTCTCTAAATTATTATAGTTGAATCCTAAAGCCCATTTAAAAAATTTGAGTTAAAAATTATAGTTCGGGCACTATTATTAAACACTCAATGTAAATAAAAAACTATTTAAAAAAAGTAAAAAACCTTTTTGATACACCTTCAACATTAAAATACGGTGTTCGAAAAAAAAATTTAAAAAAGAAAAATTTGATGATTATGAAAATTACACCACAACAAAAACCCAAAATTGGTTTAATGAAAATACCAATTATTCATTTTTACCTGTTTTTATTAATGGCCTTAATAACAACATCCCTCTCATCTCAAACAGGCATGAAAATAAGCGAAGGCAAAACAATATCATGTCCCGCAGGATCATTAGAGGCCCACAGTAGGCATGGTTTAGAGTCTATAACTACAAATATAGGCTCTATTTTAGATAGAGAACCTACAGCAGAATTCGCAGTAACCTTAGGAGATAATTTAGCTGCCAATCCAGATGCGGTAAATGCGTTTCAATTTGCTTTAAATATTTTGTCTAGAGAAATAGCATCTTCAGTGCCTATTAGGGTATTTGCAGAAACTAGACCAATTGGTGGCGCTGTACTCGCAGCTGCTACACCAACCCATTTTATAGCTAATTTCCCTGGTGCTCCAGAACCATTTGTAGATTACCCAGCCGCATTAGCAAATACGTTAGCTGGAAGAATACTAGACCCAAGTCAAACTTTTGATATCATTGTAGATATAAATAGTAACTTCGATTTCTTCTTGGGAACAGATGGTAACACACCTGAAGGACAATTTGACTTTGTATCATTAATTTTACACGAAATGTTACACGGTTTAGGCTCCATTTCTAGCAGTGCTCCTGCTATCAATGGCCTTACTGTAAGATCATCATTATCAGGTCTTCCTAATATTTATACGAGTTTAATAATAAACTCGAACAATAGCAATGTTGTAAACCTTCCTGACCCGAGTTTAGAAATTTTAAACTTTTTTACAGGTAATAATGTCTTTGCTAGTGGCGCAAACGCAAAACAAGCACTTTCTGGTAATAGACCAAGAATACATGCGCCTAGTAATTTTGTTCAAGGTGCTACAGCATCACATTGGGATGAAGATACATTTCCCACAGGAGACCCAAATTCATTAATGACACCTATTATGAATCCGTCCGAATCCATATTCAATATCGGAGACATTACACGAGGTATGTTAAAAGATATGGGGTGGCAGCTAGGTAATCCTCAAACTTTTGCATTAGTTGTAGACAGTCCTACAGGAGAATTTGTTGCAACTCAAGGCAGTATTATTACACAAAATGTACGCATACAAAATGTATCTGATGCACCATTTACATATACTGCAAGTCTTTTAAATAATCCAAATAATTTAAATATAACATTAAATAATGCAGTAGATATCACGTTACAACCAGGAGAAGAAACAAATATAAGTATAACATTTAATACTGATGAATTAGAGCTTGGAGAGTTTATGACAACCCTTAAAGTAAGTACTAATGTAGACGCTGCTCCTCAAAAACGTCAGTTAAGAATTGCTGTTGTAGAAGGTAATAACGCCCCTATAATTAGCACCGTAGAGCGTATTGAAGAAACATTAGATTTGCTATTAGATAATACACTATCCAATACTTTTGAAATAGCTAATACAGGAAATGGTGCATTATCATATATGATATCAGTCACTCACGAAAGTGACTCATTCATTGAAATTAGTACTCCAGAAGGTGTTATTTTTAGTAATGATACTGCAAAAATTGCATATACAATTAATACAGATGGGCTACCCGAAGGAGTATTTAATGCTACACTTACAATCTCAAGTAATGCAAACAATGCCCCTGTATTGAACATCCCTGTTCAATTAAATAACCTAGATCTACCTAAGCCAACATTCGAATCTAATCTTGGTGAACTTATAAATGTATTTATAGATGTAGATACTAGATCCCCTGGTGCCATTGTAAGTTTCGAAGTTACTAACACTGGTGAGTTACCCTTAGAATTTGACTTACCTACAACTTCAGATGAATTTTTAATTATTGACGGAGCAGGAACCAATGCTATAGTGCAACCTGGAGAAACTGTTATAGAATCTTTTAGAATAGCTCCTAATATAGCAGCTACTGGCACATTAATTAATGATGAGGTTATATTTTTTACGAACGACCCGCTTTTAACACAAGTGATAATTCCGTTAAATGTTACATTATCTCGCGAAAGAGGAGAACTTAGTTTTAGAAATCCTGAAGCTTTTGAGCCAACTATTACAATAGGAGTTAGCGAAACAAGAGTATTAGAATTTGAAAACTTAGGTCCTGCACCAATAGTTATAGAAGATGTTGTGAGTAGTAGAAGAAATACTGAAATAGTGAGTACATCTTTACCTAATGGTAGCACGCTTGGTATTGGAGATATTTTAGAAGTAACCACGCGCTTTTCTCCAGGTAATACTAACCCAGGAGCTACTCCTACTGGTACTGTAAGAATTTCTCATAACGGAACATCAAATTCTAATCAATTAAATAATGACTTTGATTTTTCATCAACTCTAGTAGCGCCCGTGGCTCTTCAAGTTTCAGAAACTTTGATATCTAGAGTCTTAAATTTAAGTGGTAATAACGAAATAGAGCCTATTACACAAGAGGTTACGCTTACAAATAATGGAGATGATACTCTAGATTTTAGTTTAACTCTTAACGACCCAACAGACACTGTAGTAGCTATCAATATAACTGATGGCACTTTAACGCCTGGAGAAAGTAGAGTTTTTACAGTAACCTTAACAGCGCCTTCACAAGAACTAGGAATTTTTGAGAATGAAATTTTAATCAACGTTAACGGCATAGAGACACCTGATGCTCGTATAGCTACTCGTTTAGAAGTAATTCGTGCTGCTGGCATATTTGCAGACCCTGTTATTGTAGATATTTTTGCAGAAGACAACTTTGCTGCGGCTGTTATCGACATTCAAAACATTGGTGATGCACCTATCAACGTATCAGATGTGGTTTCTGAACAAGAATTTGACTTTACCGATATCTTTTTACAAGTAGATGGTCTTGCCGTTACTCAAGATATTGCTGTGGTTCAGCCACAGGCTATACTAACAATTTCTTTTGAATTGGAAGTAGATAACCCTGAGGATCTTGTGAATACAGATATCATTGTAACTAGCGATGCGCAAAATCCAGAACTTCGCATTCCTTTAATCTTTGTAGAAGAAGCGCCTGCTGGCGTTGGCATATTTGCTGATCCTGTAATCGTCGATATTTTTTCAGAAGACAACTTT